>CAZYHC010000003.1:0-191662 GCA_964646625.1 uncultured Anaerolineales bacterium | reverse complement strand
TGAGGTGAGTGGTTACCCACCCTTCCACCTTTGTCCCCAACGTGATACGCTCACATAATCTGAACCGGGAGCGTCCAGAAATTTTGGCTACTGCTCATAGCCCTCGTCCCCGAGGGCGTTCCAATGCGCCCAACTTGACATATGATCGAAAATAGTCTATACTATGAATGAAAGACGATGAACAGGAGGAGTAGGCGGACGATAGTTGACAGAGAAGGGAGGCCACTGGCTGAAAGCCCCCACAACGAAACCCGCCGAATGTCGCCTGGGAGTTGACTGGTTGATGGTCCATTAGGGCAGTAGATCGGTACGGGGCAGCCCGTTACAGCTCGAGGAGTGCAGTCAATTGCGTCCGCCTATATATCGATTGACTGAAGCGAGGTGGTACCGCGCGGGGGAACAGCCCCTCTCGTCCTGGCGATGAGAAGGGGCCTTTTTAATACCTCTTTCGCGGGAAAGGAGCGTACCCACAATGTCGATTGAATTACCCACAACCTATGATCCGCATAGCGCGGAAAAGCGTCTCTACGATTGGTGGGAGGTGCAAGGTTATTTCAAGCCCGTAATCGATCCCCAACGAAAGCCTTTCGTCATCTCCATGCCTCCCCCTAATATCACGGGGGCCTTGCACATCGGGCACGCCATGACTGCGGCCCTGGAGGACATCATGATCCGATGGCATCGCATGAGAGGCGACCCTACCTTGTGGGTGCCTGGGTCCGACCATGCCGGGATCGCCACCCAGAACGTGGTAGAGCGGGCTCTGATAGATGAAGGCACCAGCCGGCAGCACTTAGGCCGGGAAAAGTTCCTGGACCGGGTGTGGGCCTGGAAGGAGGAGTATGGCCACCGTATCACCGAACAACACCGCCGGCTGGGTGCTTCCTGCGACTGGGACCGGGAACGCTTTACCCTGGACGAGGGGCTTTCCAAGGCGGTGCGGGAGGCCTTCGTGCGCCTCTACAAAAAAGGGCTGATCTACCGGGGCACTTACCTGATCAACTGGTGTCCTCGCTGCGAAACGGCCATCTCCGACCTGGAGGTCATCCATCAAGCAGAGGACACCAAACTTTGGTACGTCCGCTATCCTCTGCTCGGCGGCGACCAGGAGTACGTCACAGTGGCTACCACCCGGCCCGAAACTATCCTGGGCGATACGGCCGTGGCCGTCCACCCTGACGACGAGCGTTACCAGAACGTGATAGGCCGGACGGCCATTCTGCCCATCTTGAAGCGCCCCATCCCCATCATCGCCGACGAAGTGGTGGACCCGCAGTTTGGTACAGGGGCCGTCAAGGTCACCCCCGCCCACGACCCTACCGACTACGAGCTGGGGGCGCGTCACCAACTACCAGCCCTCGACGTCATGACCGATGAGGGTACGATGAACGAAAAGGCCGGGCCCTATGCCGGTCAAGACCGCTACGAATGTCGCCGCCACCTGATAGCCGATCTGGAACGAGAAGGGTTTTTGGTCAAGACTGAGGATTATACCCACTCTCTGGGCCATTGCCAGCGTTGTGATACCATCGTCGAACCGCGCATCTCCACCCAATGGTTTGTCAAGATCAAGCCGCTGGCCGAGCCGGCCATCGAGGCCGTGCGTGAGGGCCGCATCTGCATCATTCCTGAACGTTTCACCAAAGTGTACTACAACTGGCTGGAGAACATCCGCGATTGGTGCGTGTCCCGTCAACTGTGGTGGGGACACCGCATCCCGGTCTGGTACTGCGACGATTGCGGCGGACAGACCTGCGAAACCACCGACCCTGAAACCTGCGCCCAGTGTGGTAGCACCGCCATCCGCCAGGACGAGGACGTGCTGGATACCTGGTTCTCGTCAGGGCTGTGGCCTTTCTCCACCCTGGGTTGGCCCGACGAGACCCCAGACCTGGCCTATTTCTACCCCACCACCGTGATGGAAACGGCCTACGACATCCTCTTCTTCTGGGTGGCGCGCATGATCATGCTGGGGCTGGAGTTGACGGGTGACATCCCTTTCGACACTGTCTACCTGCACGGCCTGGTGCGGGATGAGATGGGGCGCAAATATTCCAAGTCCCTGGGCAACGCCCTGGACCCCATTGAGGTTATTGAAGATTACGGCACCGATGCTTTGCGCTTCAGCCTGGTAACGACCAGCACGCCCGGCAACGATACCAAACTCTCCCTGCAAAAGGTAGAAGCCGCCCGCAATTTTGCCAACAAAATCTGGAATGCGGCCCGCTTCGTGCTCACCAACCTGGGCCCGTCCTACCTGCCCGGCACCTGGAATCTGGCGGCCCTCACCCTGGCCGACCGCTGGATCATCAGCCGCCACAATCACCTTATCCAGAGAGTCACCCAGTTGATGGAAGCCTACCAATTCGGTGAGGCGGGACGCCAGATCTATGATTTCCTGTGGAGCGAGTTCTGCGACTGGTACATCGAGATCGCCAAGATCCGCCTCTACGGTGCCCATGTCCGGCAGCAAATGACGGCTCGACGTGTCCTGGTCCACGTGCTGGAACGCACCCTGCGGCTTCTGCACCCCTTCATGCCCTTTATCACCGAGGAGATCTGGCAACACCTGCCCCACGAGGCTGACGTTGAAGGAGTGGAGGCCCTGATCGTTGCCCCCTGGCCAGAGCCAGGCGATATAGAAGAAGACGTTGAACAGGAAATGAGCTGGCTTATGGAGATCGTGCGGGCCATCCGTAACGCCCGCGCCGAGTACGAGGTGGAACCGGGCCGCCGCATTGAGGCCATCATCGCCGCCGGCGAGAAATATGAACTCTTGGACGAGCAGAAGGACGTGGTTGTCGCTCTGGCCCGTCTCGACCCCCACAAGCTGAGACTGGCCCATACTATGTTCGACAAACCCTCCCAGGCTCTCACCCTGGTGGTGAGGGGCGTGGAAATCTATCTGCCCCTGGCTGGTATGGTTGATCTGGAGGCTGAACGGGAACGTCTGGCCAGAGAGGTGGAAAATGTAGAGTACGCTATCGCCCGCTCCGAGCAACTGCTGGCCAACGGGGAGTTTACCGGCAAAGCCCCGGCTGAGGTGGTGGAGCGCGAGCGCCAAAGGCTGGAAGAACACTACGAGCGGAGACGGAAGCTAACCGCCAGACTACAGGGCTTGCAAGGCCGCTCTTGAAGCGCCGGAGCTTGACTTTCACCAGCAGGCATGTTATACTTAAATAAGTTGGGGGAGAAGGGACTCTCTTGCCGGAACTTTGCGCAAGACAAGTGGGAGGGGAAGCATGAAAAATTTTCTGGTGCTTCTGGGCCTGGCAGTGTTGCTGATGTGGCCTATACCATCTCTGGCTCAGGGAGAGACGCCGCCTGCTCTCGTCCCTCCTGATGAAACCGCTCCTCCCACAGAAGCGGAAGGGGTTCTCCCTGCTCAGGAGGCGGTGACAGCCACTCTCCCTCCCGCCACCGCTATCCCCGCACAAGCGGCCACCGCTACCCCTGCTCCTGCGGCCATTTCTCCCCCGGCATTGGAGGTTTCCGCCGCCCTTTTCCCCTGGTACGACCCTGTCACTAAAGAAGTGAATTGGGCCGTGGGCCTCATCCATTTTCTCCTGGGGGCGATAGGGGCCTTGGTAATGGTCTATCTTTTCCTGGGAGAGTTTTTGCCCTCCATGGGGGGCAGGGCGGACTATGTGAAAGACGATTTCGAATTGCGCCAACACAAGAAAATGCGTCAAGATATCCTGCTGGCGCGGATCGAACAGGCTGAACGGATTCGGACGAGGGAAGTATCGGGCGAAAAGCAACTGCAAACCGTGGAACTGCAACAACAAGAGCGACTGCGACTGGATGTCGCCGATAAGTTGGGCGATGATTTAAATGAGATCGTCGAGTTTCTGGAAAGGCGCGTGGACCGAAACCGTTGGCGCCTTTTCCTGCTTGGTTTCCCTATGTATATCCTGCTGGGAGGTTTTTTTGCGGCCGCGCTGGCCCTGAACATGATGCAGGCGCTACTGATCGGCTTTAGTTGGACGGCGATAGTAGAGCGTTTTGGTCTGGCCCGTCAGCAGGAAGAAGTGAAAAGGATCAGGGCTCAGGAAATAGCCGAACTGGAACAGCGCGCCGAAGAAGCCGTCGAGCTGAAAAAGAAAAACGAATCTCTCAAACAGGACAATGAGGTTCTCAGAGCAGGGATGGAAGAACTCAAAAGTCTCTATAAAAAATAAAGAAGGAGGTGCACAAGATGGCCGTAAATAAGGATTTATTGGAACAATATGTTAATGGGGACATTACCCTGGACGACTATATTAAAAAGGGAAAACAGGAGTTCAATAAAGAAACAAAAGAAACTTCGAGTGAAAGTTTGATAAGCAAAGAATCTATAGAACGTTTGAGAATCAAATGGGCGGCGGATTTGCTCCGTGAACTCTAAAATCCGTTCTGCGCCTTTTGGGGCCGGCGGGTTGTGAGAAAGATAGCGCAAAGATGGGAAAACGGTACTGGCTTCCCGGCCTTATTTTATTCTTAATAGGGATGGGCCTGGTATACGCTCTCCACGAGCTTGGCTGGGTGTTTTTTTCCTGGCACCCAGACGCGGTGAGAGAGGGTATACTTTATTTTCTCCTGGGCTGCGCGGGAACTTTAGCAGGCTACTGTTCGCCTTTCAGTCAGGCCTTGCCCACCGCGCTTTCGGCTTTGAAAGAGCTGGAGGAAAAAAGAGCAGTTCTGGAAAGCTACCGGACCTTGCTACAGGAACGCCTGGCCCTGATCAAAGAAGGCCCCGCCAAACCAGATACAAGGCTGGAGGCGGTTGATGCGCTGCTCGATGCCCTGTATAGAATCATCGTCATCGCTGTGGAAGGCAAGGCCAGATTGCCCCTCAGGGAATCTCTTTTGGCCGCTGTTTCGTACATCTTAATCGGCGGATTTTGGGCCACCGCTTTAACCGGCGGCCTCTTCCCTGCGCCGAGCAAAGAGCTGCTCCTCTCACAATCTTTTCTTTTCGGCCTGGCCTGGGCCGGACTCTCCATCTTCATCCAGGTGCTAAGGTTCGATCTTTTCGTATTGTGGAAAGAAAAAGACAAAATCCGGGCCCAGGAAAAAAAAGCGTACTGCAAAGAGCTCTCCAGGCTTGAAGAAGCTCACTGTGGAGAGCTCTCCAGGCTCGGAGAAGCTCACCGCGGAGAGCTCTCCGAGCTCCAGGGCCGCCTGGGAGCAATCATCCAGACAATGGGTGAAGGAGACGGCAGGGAAAAGGCGTTTCTTATGGAGGTTGTCGCTGACCTGGATGATAAGATAAAGGCTTTGTCGCCTCCCGAACCTTCAAAGTCGGACCCATAGAGGCCCGACTTTTTCAATTCATCCCTGATTTCCCCTCGGCAACACGTTTTGTAACGGCCCTCACCCCCCCCGAGGACGTTTAATCCCTCTCCACCTGCACCGCGTAATCCTGCACGCGGGGATAGTAGGTGAAGGAACAGTCGAAGGCCGCCCTCTCGCCCGGCCTGACGGTAGACGGCTGGCCGTAGACGAAGCCGACGTTGATGATTTTGCCCCATTTATCGTAGAGGACGACCACAACCTGCACCAAATGGGCCGTCCGTCTGCCTGAGTTTTCCACCGCGCCCACGACGTGGTAGAAGCCAGCCTCGTCCTCGTAGGCGCGGCTGTCGATCACGGTCAGCCCTTCCTGGGGTTGTTCCAGGGTGGGATGGCCGATGGCTCGCAGGCTGTACTCCCACATATTGAGGGGCTTGGGCAAAGAAGTAACGAAAGGCGACCGCTGTTTAGGTTTGAGGATGTCGAGCAGGGTAGGCGCGGAAGTTTCCTCGATGACCTCTCCCTGCGCATCGTAGAAAGTGATGGCTATACGCGCCCCGGTGACGTTAGCGTGGGCATCGTTGCGCACCTCGCCCACGATGTGGATGAAATCCAGATCATCCATGTAGTCGGCGTAGCCCATCAGGCCCAGAAGGATGGTATCGGCTGGCAGAGCAGTAGGGTTAGGCGTGGCCCTGGTCACGCGGCTGGTCAGGGAAGGCCGAGGGGCTGGCGTTGGAACCCCGCTTTTCGCCGCCGCGCCGCTCGTGGGCGTCGGTCTGGTCATGACCAACACCTCGCCGGCCGGCTGCTGTTTCTCTCCGGTGTAGGCCACAACCCGATATCGATAGGTGGTGCCTGGGCGTAGCCCCACATCGCTATAGCGCGTCTCCTCCACGCTGGTCTTGTAGGTATAGAGGCCGAGGCCCGTACCCATGTCCCAGTAGATGTGATAGATTACCCTGTCTGCTTCGCCTGCGTCGACCGGCTTCCAGCTCAGATCAATGCGGTCGCCACCTACTGCCAGGGCTGCCATACCCTGTGGACCTGATACGACCGGCGTGGCGCTAGGCACAGGGGTGGGGGTTAAGGACGGCGTAGGCGTGGCAGTGGAGGTGGGAGAACGGGTTGGCGTCGGTCGTGACGGGGGGGCAGCAGTCGATGTCGGTTTGACCGTAGGGGTAGCGGTAGCAGTCGGGATAGCGGTAGTGGTAGCAGTCGATGTGGCGGTGGCGATAGCAGTCGGGATGGCGGTGGCGGTAGCAGTCGATGTGGCGGTAGCGATAGCAGTCGATGTGGCGGTGGCGGTAGCAGTCGGGATGGCGGTAGCGGTAGGAGTCGATGTGGCGGTAGCGGTAGGACTCGGTGTAGCCGTTGAGGTGAAGGTAGGAGTTGGGGTGGCGGTAGCGGTAGGACTCGGCGTAGCTGTTGAGGTAAAGGTGGGAGTGGGCGTGGCCGTAGGGCTGGCCGTCGGGGAAGGTGTAGAGGTAGGTTTCGGCGTGGGCGTCTCGGTCGGTGGAGGGGTGGCCGTGACGTAGATGATGTAAGGCGTCGGGGTGGCCGTTTCGGTAGGCGGGGGCGTGGCTGTGACGTAGATGATGTAGGGGGTTGGGGTGAGGGTCGCCGTGGGGGTGGCCGTTTCGGCAGGCGGAGTTGGGGCTTCCGGCGTTCTCTCCGGGACAGGAGAAGAAGTGAGCTGGGCCACCGCCGGAGCAGAAAACTTCTCAGGCGCCAGCCAACCGCTGAGCAGCAGTCCCCCCAAAACCCCTAAAACGGCCAGATTGAAGAGGAATAGAAAGATGACCAGAATCCACTGTTTGGGTGTCAATCTAAGCATATTACCCCCACCAGCCGAAGGATATTCTGACACCCATATTGTACTACAGGTTGCTTTTTTCTGCAACTATCAGTTCATCACCGGCTGCCCCGAAGCGCCGGACTATGAGCCTCTACGCCCGCCGCGGGCTGCCGCCCTGGGTCGCCGGCCCAGATCAGCGATCTGGCGCATCAGGGTCAAGACCGCCAGCCCCACCTGTATCAGATCCTTCCATCCTATGCTGGCAGGGGCGAGCCTCTTTTTTCCTGTTCCTTCTTCATCGTCAGAGGGTCTATTCAAGAAAATCCAGGCCCCAGCCACGCCCAGGATAGCCCCTATCGCCCCCCCCACGATCAAAACTTTGGTTCGTCCTTCCATAACTGATTAACGCTCCTCCTCTTTTCGCACTATAGCTCCCAGACCTCGCCAGCCCCCGCCTGCCTGAGCGATGGAGATGGACAATACCAAAGCCGCGTCCCTCCAAAAGGGCAGATTCATAAGCTTATTAGAATATCTCGATCTGGTAATCGACTACTTCGACGTCGAGGCGATGATTCTCGATCCAACTGACCACCCTGGTCAACAGGCCGTGAACGTAGTGCGATCCGGTAGAGACACAGATCACCCCCAGCACGGCTGTTTGCCAGACATCCTGGCAGTCCACCTCGGCGACGGAGATGTTGAATTCCCTGCGCAACCGGGCTATGAGGGACTTGATGACCCGGCGTTTGCCCTTAAGGGAACCGTTGCCTGGAATGTGTAGTTCGATGGTGCAGGCTCCTATGACCATTTTAACAAGACGTACTCTTCTCCTGGTTTCACACTATATCACAAAAGGCGGGAGTCTGTCAAGGCCCGAAGGGCCTCAAGTTCAAGCGGGGCACACGGGTTTTGATCGTGAACTGATTTCAATCGCGCCCTTCTCGAATCTGTGTCAGACATTGCATAAAATTGAAAGAAGTAGTATAATTACTAAGGACGGGTTTCCTGAGTTCCCGTGAGAGGAGCACGCTGGCAATGAACAGAGCGGTATGTATCATAATGGCTGGCCTGGTAGTGATTTTTGTCGCCGTCCATCCGGCACGGGCGCAAACCCCTGCGGTCAGGTATTTTCCAGAAACCGGCCACAACGTGCGGGGCGAATTTCTGAGATTTTTCGAAACCAGGGGCGGCGTAGAGCTATTTGGTTATCCTCTCACCGAGGAGTTTGTGGAGGATGGGGTGCAGGTTCAATATTTCGAGAAATTCCGCCTGGAATGGCACCCTGAGAACCCCAAACCTTACCGGGTACAGTTGGGCCTTCTCGGCGAACTGCTGCGGCCCCGTGACCCACCGATAGTAGCCTCGGAGATTCCCCCAGCCGATCATCCTCAGCGTCGCTATTACCCGGAAACGGGACACACCGTATCTTTTGTCTTCCTGACTTACTTCGACGAGCACGGGGGGCTGGATATCTTCGGCTATCCTATCACCGAGTTTGTGGTCGAGAACGGGCTTATCGTCCAGTATTTCCAAAGAACCTGCCTGGAGTGGCACGAGGACGATCCCTTTGCCCAGATTCAACTGGCCCCTTTGGGCAAGGTATACCTGGAAAAGATGGGTTTGGACCCGTCCCTTTTAGAGTCGGCTCAGATTCAATCCGCTCCTGACCCTACCCCCCTTGAGACTTCAGACCAGCCGGTGCCTGTTACCAGCTCCAGGCGGGAGGTCACCGAGTTAAATGCTACGGCCTCGGTACAATACGCCATCACCGGCGGGCAGAGCGACGACCAGACCGTACACGTCTACGTGACCGACCAGGCGGGGCAGGGCGTGGAAGGGGCCGAGGTCAACGTTATCGTTCGCTACCCGACCGAGGACCGCCACTTCTTGCCCCTGTACACCGATGCAGAGGGCCACGCGGCCCACACTTTCAGCACCGGCGCTCCTCTGCCGGGCTATATCGTCATCATCGACGTGACGGTCTCCTATGGCGAGCGGGTGGTCACCACCCAAACCTCGTTCCTCCCCTGGTGGTAAAAAACGGCGGCTCTAAGCCGTGTCCTCTTCTTTTTCTTCCTCTTCCTCCCAGCCAATGATCCAGGCGCATAAACCGGCCAGGCCGATAGTGCTGATGATCAAAGCCAGCCACTGTCCGGGCAGCAATCCCACGTCTTTAGCCGCCCACACCAGCATGATAACCATACCCACGGCCAGGATCAACCAGACCAGCAAGCGGGGGTGTTGCTCGAAAAACTTTCGCACTGGCATTCAGACCTTCTCCTCAGGTAGAGTGGACTAAATGGGTTTAGTGACCCGATCCTTACGCAACTGTTTGACCATCAGAAATTTTTCAGCGGTCATGTATTCGTTAGCTACCTCACGCCACACCCAGTATAAATCTGCCAGGTTACCGGGTTCATAACCGTAGAGGCGGTAAAATTCGATCTCGTCGGCAGAGCCCTCTCCCTCTATAAGCAAGAGGGCGGCCTCGCATTGGAGCTGGTGAGCCTCCGCTTCCACCGCTTCCAGCAGAGGGCCAACCACGTCCTCCCGGTATTTTGAGGGATAGAGATAGAAATCGTCGATACAGGTCACCAGGTTTTCAGCCTGCCAGCCGGCCACCCCTGCGGCCCGCTTGGAGAAAGCCAGCCAGTATCCTTTCTGGAGAAAGCGTTCTAGAATGTCGGCCTCGGTCAGGAGCTCGGCTCCTTTTTTTACCTGGTTTATCAGGCCGGCGATGACTTTGGTATCTTGTCGTTTGGCCCGTCGCACCACGACGGGCACCGTTGGCTTTGGAGCGGTTACAACCTGTGGCGCCTCCTCAGCTATTACCTCGGCCTCGGCGGCCTCTGGTTCATCAAATGTTAGTGCTGCCTCCAGTACCTTTTCTTCGACTTCAGCAGGAGGCATGGGGGCCTCCACTGCTACCTCCACCGGGCGTTCTCTTTCAACCAGTACCTCCGGGATAAACATCTCCATCAAAACCTGATCGTCATACTGACCGTCGATCTTCACTTGCTGCTCTAGAGTGCCCTTGGGCACAAAACCTAGCTTCTGATAGAAGGCTTGAGCCTCATCGTTACTGGCCCGCACGTAAGCGATAAATTTCTCGTAACCCATCAGGTAGGCGAAATCGAGGGTAGTTTCTAACAACTGGGCCCCAATGCCCTGGCCTCGCAAATCTTGAAGAACGAAAGTGCCGATGACGGCCACGTGGGCCAGAGCTCGACTGTAAGTAGCAAAAGGTTCGATGGTTTGAAAGCCTACGATCTGGCCTTCCACCTCGGCCACGAATATAGCGCCCCGATCATCCATAGAGGCGATGAAGTCGCTCTCGGCTTCCACGCTGAAAGGTTCGCTCATGGCCGAGTACCGACGTTCGGCGATGACCGCGTTCAGTACGTTCGCTATCCCTTCAGCATCGTTAGTTGTCCCCCCTCGAATTCTAACCCCCATTGCTATCGCCTCCTTATTTCTCTACTGTACCTCCCATGAATGGATAATAGGGATTTTTCTCCATTCCAATTCTACCTGTCGTCGCGTTTCCTGTAAAGAGCCGCTGTTATCGATAATCACGTCTGCTAAAGCTAATTTGTCCGCTTGTGATCCCTGGACGGCCAGACGGGTGCGGGCTTCCTTCTCGCTCAGCCCTCGTTGTTCTATCAGACGGGCCAGTTGTTTCTCCTGGGCACAGGTCACCACCCACAGGGCATCGCACCTGTGATGCATACCGGCCTCGATGAGTTTGATGGCCTCGATCGCCACCACCGCTTCCTCAGCCTGGCTGATCAACTCTTCGGTGTGGGCCATAACAGCCGGATGGACGATTGCTTCTAATCGACGTAAAGCGGCTGGTTGGGAAAAGACGATGGCTCCCAGCCTGGCCCGATCGATTTCGCCCTCGACGGTCAAAATGTCCGGGCCAAAATCCTCCACGACGGCCTGCCAGATGGGGGTCCCTTTCTTCATCAACCGATGGACCAGGGCGTCAGCGTCGATCGTTTTGGCCCCCAGGTCTGCCAGCATTTTCAGCACGGCGCTTTTGCCGGTGGCGATGTTCCCGGTCAGGCCAATGATGTATTTCATAACATTATACCATAAACTGGCCCTTTTATCAAATTTTTCACTTCTCGACCAGAACCCGCACGCTGTTGCTTCGGCAGGCCGGACACATCCGCTCTTCATCAGCAGCCCGCTCGTATATCGTGTCCCATTTATGGCCGCACCGCATACAGTGCATCGTAACGGGCGTCGGTTCTTTGAGCCTGGCTACTTTGCTTCTGGTCGGCACTTTGACCCCCACCAGGGTGGCTTTGGTCTTGGCGATCTCCTGGGCCGTGACCGTAGCGCGTATCTTCTCCACCTCACGCATGATCACCGCCCACTTCTGACCCTCGGCGGCGCTGCACCATTCGAGTTGTAACCTTTGGGGGCGGAGGCCTTTTTCCTCCAACCCTTCCCACAGGGCGTCCACGCGGCGCACCGTATTGCGGTTGGCATTGATGTAGTGACAGTCGGCGTAGTGACAACCGGACACCAGGACCAGCGACGCCCCTTTCTGGAAGGCGTACCATACGAAATCCGGCGCCACGCGTCCTGAGCACATGGTGCGAATGAGGCGGGCGTGGGGCGGGAATTGCAGCCGAGAAGTGCCGGCCGTGTCTGCTCCGGCGTAGGAGCACCAGTTGCAGGCAAAAGCCACGATCTTATCCAGGGGATTTTCCTCCAGCATGGCGTCGATCTGGGCGTAGATCTGCTGGTCGGTGAAGTGACGCATGGTGATGGCATTGTAAGGGCATTCCGCCGCACAGGTGCCGCACCCGGCACAAGCGGCGCTGATAACCTGGGCGACCTGCTTTTTCTCCCAGACGAGGGCCGCGTAAGGACACACCGCCGCGCAACGACCACATTTTTTGCAGGCGGCTTCGTCTACTACGGCGGTGATGGCCTCCACCCTGATCTGGGGGGCATTGAGCAGGATACCGGCCCGGGCTGCTGCTGCTCCGGCCTGGGTGACGCTATCTTTGACGTCCTTGGGCGCTTCGGCGCAACCGGCCAGAAAGACCCCTTTGGTCGGGGTGTCCACCGGCTTGAGCTTGGGGTGTGACTCCATGTAAAAACCATCCCTGGTGCGAGACAGGGTCAAAAGTTGGCGGATAACGTCTGCATCCTGATTAGGCACGGCCCCAATAGACAGCACCAGCGTGTCCACCTCGTGTTCTTCCAGTTGACCGGCCGTGGTGTTTTCCACAAAGACCTTCAGGTTTTTGGTGGCCGCATCCTCTACCACCTCGCCCGGCAGGCCACGAATATATTTGACCCCCTCGGCCTTGCTGCGTTTGTAAAGGTCTTCGAAGCCTTTGCCGAAGGCCCGAATGTCCATGTAGAACACTTTGATGTCGGTATCCGGGTAGTGATCCTTGAGCAGGAGGCTGTCTTTAACGGTGTTCATACAACAGATGTTGGAACAGTAGGGGTTGCCCCGTTTCTCGGAACGAGACCCTACACATTGAATGAAGCCGATGCGCTTAGGGGTGGTGTAGTCGCTGGGGCGTATGAAATGACCCTCGGTGGGCCCACCGGCGGAGATGAGCCGCTCGAACTCCAGGCTGGTGATGACGTTATCGTAACGGGTATAGCCATACTCGTCCAGGGCGGTAGGGTCGTAGACATCCATGCCGGTGGCTACGATGATGGCTCCCACCTCGAACTCTACGATCGCATCCTGCATATCGAAATTAATGCATTGCTTCTCGCACTTTTCGATGCACTTGCCACAGGCGATGGGGTTATCGCCCATGCATTCCTCGATGTTGATCAGATAAGCGGAGGGAACGGCCTGAGGGAAAGGGATGTAAATGGCCCGCCGGGTAGAGAGGCCCATCTGGAACTCGTCGGCGACGACGATAGGACACACCTCAACGCACTCGCCGCAGGCGGTACACTCTTCTTCGTGCACAAAGCGGGCCTTTTTGCGCACCCGGACCTTAAAGTTGCCCACGTAACCGGAGATGTCTGCTACCTCGCTGTAGGCTAGCAGCTTGATGTTGGGATGCCGACCGACATCCATCATTTTGGGGCCGAGTATTCATATAGAACAATCCATGGTGGGATAGGTTTTGTCCAGCATAGCCATGATCCCCCCGATGGAAGGCTTCTTTTCTACCAGATAGACCTGGTGTCCGGCATCGGCCAGATCGAGCGCGGCCTGGATGCCCGCCACTCCTCCGCCGATGACCAGGGCGGCGTCCGTCACAGGCACCCGCTCCTCTTTCTGAGCATAAAGCCAGCGGGCGCGGGCCACCGCCACCTTGACGATGTCCCTGGCCTTGGCCGTGGCTGCCTCCCGGTCGTGCAGGTGCACCCAGGAACAGTGTTCCCTGATGTTCGCCATCTCCAGCAGGTAGGGGTTAAGTCCCACCTCCTCGATGCAGTGGCGGAAAGTCGGCTCGTGCAGGCGGGGTGAACAGGAAGCCACCACCACCCGATTGAGATTATACTCCTGCACCAGACGCTTGATCTCCTGCTGGCCGGGGTCGGCGCAGGTGTACTTGTTGCGGGCGGCCACCACCACGTCGGACAGCGTCTCGGCGTAACTGCGCACCGCTTCGCAGTCCAGCGAACCGGCGATATTTAACCCGCACTCACAAACGAAAACGCCGATGCGTAAATCTTTCCTGGACACTTAGATACCTCCTCAATTCAATAAATCCAGAAACTCTTCGACTTCTACCTCGGTTATAAGCACCCTGGGATTTACGTTAAGTTCGTCTCCCACTTCTTCCAGGTAGAGTTCTATGGCCTCGCGGATGTTTGCCAGAGCTTCTTCGTAGCTGTCGCCTTCTGAAACACAGCCGGGTAAGGCCGGTACTTCAACTGTGTAACCGCCTTCTTCAGCTTCTCGCAACGTTACCAGGTATTTCATTCCCCCTCACTTTCAATAAAGTCTATCACATGTTGCGCAAACTCCTCGAAGTCATCTAGCCTGGTCTGCAAGATGTCGTAGACCGTTTGATGGTCTATCTCGATGTACTCGCGCACTAGAACATTTCTGAAGCCAGTCATACCATTCCAGAAGCTAGCCGGAGACTCTAATTCAAGCCACAGAGGACACGGAGAACACAGAGTTTGAGCCTGTACTCTACAGGTTATGGTTCTAAGCGGGTGATCCCGGCTACCTGGTCAAACTCTCGGTCATAGCTATAAAGTTCACTGATCTTTTGACGCTCCATCTGGGCCACTGTCAGAGCGTCTTCAAAGTCAAGCGGATAGGTAGCATAAAGGTCTAGAGCCCGAAGATACATCTTCCGATGAGTTAGTCTCAGCCCAGGAAGCGATAGAAGCGGGTAAAGAAGTTTCCGAATTTCCTCACGGGGGAGATTGTAGAGCTGTTTTGAGGCAAGAACATAGACCACCTCGGCAATCACCGACTCTGAGGTGATGAGGGTGAGTTCCCTCCGTTGCGCCTTGTGAAACAGTTCAAAGCAAGCCTGGGCTTTCTCTGGGTCATCGCGGGTGAGATGACGGATAAAGACATTGGCATCAATGAATTGCATGGTTACTCTTTCATCTCCTCAACTACTTTTTGAACGTGTTCTTCAATAGCTGTCTCTCGAAGGACGGCAAAATCCTCTGGCTTTTTAAGGGGGGTGACCGCCCCAAAAGTATCCTCCAGAGTCATGGTTGCGGGTTGAAGCTCAACACCGCCTTCTGTTACCCGAAACACGACCTTGTCACCGGGCGCCACCTGCAGTAACCGCCTGATCTCCGCCGGAATGGTAACCTGGCCTTTGGTCGTCACCGTCCGAATATACTCCTCCATTTCCTTCATCGTCATACCTCTCTGTATAGTCATTACTTTCACGATAAGGTAATAATATCAGAGAATCTGCTGTTTGTCAAGAATACAAATCCTCATTCAGTCCAACGCCTCGGCCACCAGGGTGACCAGATCGCGCACCTCCATGCTTATTTCGTCTCTGCGGTTGATGTCGTCCATCGCGCACCTGAAATGAATCTGGCACTTGGCGCAGGCCGTAACCAGCAATTCGGCCCCGGTGGCCCTGGCCTGGCGCAAACGCTCCACCTGGATGTCCTTGGAGACCTGACCGCAGTTGGTCCAGGCGCTGGTGCCGCAGCATAGAGCTCTGGGGCCGCTGTATTCCATCTCCACCAACTCCAGTCCCAGGGCCTCGATGATCTTTCGAGGCGCGTCGTAGACCCCCATGTACCGGCCCAGACGACAGGGATCCTGGTAAGTCACCTTGCCTTCCAGGGGGCGCAACTTCAACTCTTCGAGCCTATCGGCCAGAAGCTCGGAGACGTGCATCACCTCCACGTCCAGCCTGCCCACGTAGTGGGGATAGTCCACGCTGAGGGTACGGTAACCTTCGGGACAGGCGGTGACGATGCGTTTTGCTCCTGTCGCCCGGATCATGGCCGCGTTCTCTTCGGCCAGGCGACGGAAGTTTTCGACATCGCCTTCCCACAGGAGATCGTGACCACAGCAACGTTCATTGGGCAAAACAACGGGCTCGATCCCCAAGCGATTGAGCACCCTGACCACGCTCCTGGCAATATCCACTCCCTGCGCGCCGAGCTTGTTGAAAAGCACGTCGTAATAGGGCAGACAGCCCACGAAATACAGGGTATCGGATTTGGTGGAGGTTCTCAAATCCTGGTCCAGCCAGTCCAGGCGATTCTGTTTCAGCTCCGGGGCGGTCATGATGCGCATCAGGGTTTGGATGGCCTGGCCGTGGGAGCAGTGGCCTTCCTGGTTAAGCTGGCGCGCTTCGGTCCGCAGAGCGCGGGTGAACTCAGAATAGTACACGTCCGAAGGGCAAATTTCGCTGCAACGCCTGCACGTCAAACAGACCCACATTAATCCCTCGGTCAACAACTCCTGGCCCTGTCCCTTGACACATTTCTCCACCATCAGGCGTGGGGAGAAGGCTCCATTTCGACGGGCCACAGGGCAGACCGAGGTACACTTGCCACATTCCAGGCAGTAATAGGCTTGGGTATTCCTGACAGCTTGTTCTATGGCATCCATCCCCCGTTTCTCCTGATTGATCCGTGTTCTAATCCTGCCGCTGAATGTCTTGGGAGAACTTCCTGACCTTTTGGGCAAAGGTCTCCCCTTCCTCGGCCGCCATCCAATCCAGGTGTAACCGTTCTTCCCCCAAGCCCAACAGGTGGGCCAGCGCCCTGGTCTGGGCAAAGAGTTCTTCGGCCCGTTGGTTGCCGAAGCCGTAGTGACACTCGCCGGGGGGACAGCCCAACAGCAGCACACCCCTGGCTCCCAGCTCGAAAGCTTTGAGGACGAGACCCGGGTGCAGCCGTCCCAGGCACATCAGCTTGAGAGGCCGCACGCTGGCCGGATAGCTCAATCTATTGAGGCCGGCCGTCTCCAGGGCGCGGTAGGCATTCCAGTTACAGGTAAAGATCACCCCCTTGGGCTCAGGGCCGGCCAGGACTGCTTCCAGCATAGCCTCCAACTGCTCGTCAGTCGAATAGCCGGCCGTGATAGCGCTCGATGGGCAATGGGCCGCACAGGTGCCGCAGCCCCGACAGAGGGCCACGTCTACCTGGGCGACCAATACTCCTCGCTCATCCTCTCTAACCTGGATAGCCTGGAACTCGCAGAGGCTCTGGCACGTGCCGCAGGCCCGACAAAGATCGGCCTCCACCCTGGCGATAGTAGGAGCAGGACGCAGCTTCTCGCCGTTCAGCAAGGCCGTCACTTTGGCAGTTACGGCCAAACCCAACGTGGAAGGATCGTAGTCCAGAGCAGGATGGCACAGGAAAACGCCGGGCAGTCTGGTTTCCAACGGCGACCAGGCGGCCTCGTCTGCTCCAATGAGCGGCCCAATGAGGTCCTGCCCGACGAAGGCCGACCGCAGCCTGTTCAACTCGCCCTCGTTCGTGGCGCTTATAACGATGGCGCTGACCCGCAGTCGTTCCTCCATGCTGCCCTGACGCAGCGTAACCTTGAAATCGCCCGCCGAACCGCTGACCGACACCGGCCTGGGCTTTTCCCACAAAGACTCTCTGGCCCTTGTATCTCTGGGGCTGGGCGTAACGGCGTTTAAGCCCTGGGCAGACAGGGCGGCGATGGTTTCTCTGGCGACCGGCCCATTTCCAACTACCAACACCCGGTCATCGAGAGTGACTATCTCGTCCACCAGGGGTTTCAGCCGGGCGGCCCTGGCTACGGCGGCGGCAACCAGGCTGGCCGCTTTGGCCGTGACCAGGCCGTTGTCCGGGGCGTCGCCGTGAACCCAGGCGCATTGCTCGCGGATGTTGACGAACTCGAATCCGCATTTGTCACTCCACAGGCTGAGGTTATCCTTGCAACGCACCCGCTGGTAGGTACAGCTATAACATACCTGGTCGAGAGAACAACAGGAACAGGCGGCCAAAACCACCCGATCCAGATGGTGTTCGTCGATGGCATGTCCGATCAGGGTCGCCTGATCTGGTGAGCAGGAGAAGAGCAAATCCTGAGCGTAAACGACTCCGGGCAAACCGATAGCCCGGTCAACGACGGCTTTGACATCGACCGTCCTGCTAATGTGGTCACCACAGCGGCAGACGAAAACGCCGATTCGAGGGGCCAAAGGATAGAGAGCAGGCGCCAGGGGTTTGGTTGTGCTGGCCCTGTGGCCCTTAATCCTCATCATTGCATTGGCGGCCGCGGCGGAAGCCTGAATCACGTCGTCAGGCTCAACCTGATATATCCCCTCCTGCTCATTACCTGCCACCACTGGCTCGCCACTTGCTGCCAACTGCTTGCTACTTGCTGCTAAAATAACGGCGCCAATGTCCAGGGTCAGGGTTGCTCCCTGGGCCTGGTGATCGATGGCTTCAGGTTCGCAGACGCGCACACACTCCAGGCACTCGGAGCAGACCCCGCAGTCGAGGCAACGCTCGGCCTCGGCCACGGCCTGTTCCTGGTCGAAGCCCAGGTGAATCTCGGCGAAATCCTGTCGTTTGGACAGGGGACGGCTGGGCATCTTCACTCTGGGCCTTCTCTCGACCTTCTCCGGCGTGTGGTAATCGATGTCCTCCGTATGGGGTGGTTCAGCCGTGCGTCCGGCGGCCAGGTCCTCGCCGCGCAGGTAACGCACGATGGAGACGGCCGCCCGCTTACCAGCGGCGATAGCCTCGATGACGGTGGCCGGCCCGCTGACCGCATCGCCCCCGGCGAAGACCCCCGGCCGGTTGGTAGCCAGGGTCACGGGATCGACCACGAAGGTTCCGCCTTTCGCGGCAGCCAGTCCGGCCAAGGAAGTACCGACCGCCTGGCCGATAGCGGCAACGACCACGTCGGCCTCGATCACGAACTCAGAGCCTTCGATGGGAACGGGACGGCGACGACCGCTCTCGTCGGGCTCGCCCAGTTCCATGCGCACACACTCCACGCCGCTCACGCCTCCGTCCTGGCCCAGTATCCTGACTGGGGCGGCCAGGAAGTGAATGTTAACCCCTTCTTCTTCGGCCTCCGCCACTTCCCAGGGGCTGGCGGGCATTTCTTCCCGCGAGCGACGATATAGAATGGTAACCTGTTCCCCTCCCAGGCGGCGGGCGGTCATAGCCGAGTCGATGGCCACGTTGCCCCCACCGACAACGATCACCCGGGGACCCACCCGGGGACGGCGGCCCAGGGCTACCTGGCGCAAGAATTCTACACCGTGCCACACGCCCTCCAGGTCCTCGCCCGGTACGGCCAGGCGACGGCTCAGATGCGTCCCCACCGCTACAAAGACGGCCTCGTATTCCTCTTGTAGATCATCCAGGCTGAGCTTAGCGGGGCCGATGGGCGTATTGGTCCGAATCTCCACCCCCAGTTGCTCGATGGCCGCGATCTCGCCTTGCAGCACCTCACGCGGCAGACGATACTCCGGGATGCCCACCGCCATCATGCCCCCGGCTACGGGCAGAGCCTCGAAAACGGTCACGCCGTAGCCCTCCTTAGCCAGACACCAGGCCGCCGTCAACCCGCCCGGCCCGGCCCCCACGATAGCCACCCTCTCTCGCTGCTTGGGGTTTACTGCTACCGAGGTGCCTGGCACTTCCAAAGTGCCAGGCACCTTATAGTCTGCCGCAAAACGCTTCAAATACTCAATAGCGATAGGTTCGTCGTATTCTCCCCGCCGACAGACAGCCTCACAAGGGCGAGTACAGACCCGACCGCAGATGCCAGGGAAGGGAATAGCCTCCCGGATGAGATTCAGGGCCTCGGCAAACTTCCCCTCTCGGATGAGGGCCACGTAACCCTGGACGTGGATGCCGCCCGGACAGGCCGCCTTACAGGGAGCGATGCCCCGCTTTTCGATAACGTAGACATTCGGCACCGTTTCCTGGCCGTCCTTGTAGATGGCGGGGCGTTCCCGGCCTTCGTCGATGACCATCACCGGGCAAACTTTCTCGCACTCGGCGCAGGCCGTGCATTTAGAGAGATCCACGTAGCGGGGAATTTGTTGCACCTGGGCTACGTGGTCTTCCAGGCGGGTTACCAGGGCCCCGGTCAAGAGGTGGATGTCAGGATGTTTGGCCGCCTCCAGCAGTTTGTATTTTAGTATGTGTGGCGGTATGCCATCTGCCCCTTCTCTTCCCAGAAAGGGCGAACGCTCTACCAGGTAAACTTCGATGCCGGCCTGGGCTAAATCCAGGGCCGCGCTCACCCCGGCCACGCTGCCGCCGACGATTAAAGCGCCTCTGGTCACGGTTATGTCCTCCAAGCTTTTTTGCCATATTCATATCCTCGCTGAAAAGCCTGCATATTCAACTCCACCGTTTTGGATGGCACCGAAGTGCGTACCGCTTGGCGCACGGCGTCCACAGAGATAACCTCGGTCACGGCAGAGAAGAATCCCAGCATCACGATGTTAGCCACAATGGTGCGCCCCAACTCCTCGGCTATGCGCGTGGAGGGAATGCTCAGAACCCGCGCCTCGTCGTCCAACCCCCCCACGTCCACCAGGTCTTCATCCACGAGCATCAAGCCGCCTTCCTGTAGCTCGCCGTGATATTTGTTGTAGGCTTCCTGAGACATGAAAACCATAATGGAGGGGCTGATGATGTGGGGATAGTGTACGGGCTCATCGGAGATGATCAACTGGGCGCTGCAAGCCCCTCCGCGGGACTCCGGCCCATAGCTCTGGGTAAAAGTAGCGTTCTTGTTATCGTAAATGGAGGCCGCCTTGCCGATGATGTAGCCGGAAAGGATGATCCCTTGACCTCCGAATCCGGCTAATTTGAGTTCCTGACGCCCCATGAGTACCTCCTACCAGGTGCCTGGCACTTCAACAGCGAACGTTCGTTGTGCCAGGCACCTCTCTATGAATGTCCTATTTTCTTATGCAATCCGCGACTCCAATCCGTGACACCCGCGGCCCTAATCCGTGTTGGCTTCCACCGTAAAATCGGTCACCACGTAGTAAGTTCGGCCCTCAACTGTGGGGAGCCTGTCCCCAACCTGCCAATCGTACAGACCGACCTGTATCTGCCCTGTTCCAGACCACTCGGCGGCGACCTGGACGTAATGGGTATCCTTGACGATATCCCCCGGCTTCCAACCGCTGGTAGGCAGGGCTGGCAGGCCGTCGTGCTGGCCGACCATGAGAGCATTGCCTGAGACATCGGCCAGGAAGTGGACGAAGACCGTGTAATCAACTTCCATCTTGGACAGACATTCCCAGTAGAGGTTGATCTGCACCCTGTCCCCTGGGGCCAATGCCGCCAACCCTCGTGTTGGAAGGTCGCCAGGCCTTGTGCGGGCGGTAGGAGGGCCAGGCTGTTCGACGAAAAAGCCCTCGGCGTCCATCGAAGCCAGGCTGACCCCTCGCAAAGCAACGCTCCCGCCGAAGACGGCCAGAGGAGAAGAGGCCAGCGGCGGTTCGTACTTCTCCAGCAGCAGAAAGCCGTGATCTTGGTAAAGAACCTGAAAAGAAGGATCAGGCAGGACCTCTTGGTCCACGATCTCGTCGTAATCTTCTCGCACCGGATAGGTATTGCCCTCTCTATCGAGGACGATGAAATCTGCCCCCTCGATGACGGAGGGAAACAGGTAGATCTCCTGGCGCTGGGAGAGGTGGGGCAGAATATCCGTCTGGGCCGAGACCACGGCCTGGGAGGGGATGCGCTTCAGAACGTTCTGGATATATGGCCTTCTTTCCGGCGCCATCCCTTCTGTTTCCAGGGCGCGGCCTATGGGGCTGAACAGCCCACAGGCCACCAGGCTGCCCAAAAGGAGAGAGCACAGAGCCAGACGACGGACTTTCCAGTCCTTCAGACGTTGCAGGCCCACGATGGCCGCCGCCAACAGAATGGGGATGATAGGGGCCACGTGCCACTCTCGCAGGGTGTACAACGACGGCCTATCGCTCAACTGGAGATAAACGAACAGCGGAAAAGACAGACAGAAGATCGGCCAGCCGAGAAAGGGCAAAAAAGCGACGGGCAACAGCACCCTTAAAAAGGCCAACAGTTTCTTTCCTTGCAGGAGGTGAGTCACCAGGACCTCAGGCTGCCGGAGCACCGTGGTCAGCGCCTCTTGCGGGGTGTTGCCCAGGTAACTATAGCGGGCCGCTATGGAACCGTATCCTCCTCCCTGGCGGAAATGGGGGATCGCCACGAAGACCGCTCCCGCCAGCCAGACAGCCCCCAGCACGAGGGAAGCCACGCCCCACCATCTTCCTTTGCCGCCGGAGGGGCCAGGCCCCTTTCTCAAGACGAGATAGAGGCCAAAAGACATGACCACAATAGCCATGTCCTCCTTACAACACAGGGCCAGGAAAAGGCTGAGCAAGAGCAGCGGATAACGGGCCTGGAGCAAGGCGTAAAGGGCCAGGGCAACGAAAGGCGTGACCAGGGCGATCTCGTGAAAATCGCTCAGGTTGACCAGGTGCAGCTCCGGGTTCAGGTAGAAAGCAACCAGCACCAGGGGCGCCAGCCCCTTAACCACCTGTCGGGCCAGCCAGTAGAGGGGCAGACCGGCCAGGGCCAGGGCCAGGCTTTGGGCCAGGAGCAGCATCCGCACGTCGGGCCAGACCCAGTAGAGCGGCGCAAGGAGGGCCAGGATAGGCGAGAAGTGATCCCCCAGAAAATGATAGGGATACTTCAAAGTGTTGGCAAACAACCTCCCCTGGGAGGTGTTCCAGATTACCTGATCGAAATAGCCCAGGTCCATAGCGTGGGTCCGGAACGAGTTATGCAGATATATAGAGAAGGAGGTCATTCCCAGGAAATACAGCAAAGCGACAAAATAACCGCCAAAAGTTGTCACCCAATCCTTTCGCCTGTTTTCGCCCATTCGCCTATTCGTGATCCACTTTGCCATGCAGACCTTCCTGCCAGGCATCTGAGAAGGTGGGCTTATCGATGTTCACGAACACCCCTTCAACGATCTCACCCCGCAGATCGATATCCACCTCTTCCAGATCGGCGTTATGATCAATTATCCCCTGGTCACGATAGTAGCGCATAACCTCCAGTCCGGTGCGTTGTTGGTTCCAACGACCGTAGAGGGTGGGGCAAGGGGAGACAACCTCTAAAAAGCTGAACCCTCTTTTGTGCAGAGCCTCACTGATGGACTTCTCCAGCCGTCTGACGTGCAAGGTCGTCCAGCGGGCCACGTAAACCGCTCCGCTACCAGCCGCCAGGTAAGGCAGGTTAAATGGATGCTCAAAATTGCCGTAGGGCGAGGTGCTGGTCCTGGCCTGCATCGGAGTGGTAGGGCCTACCTGTCCGCCGGTCATCCCGTAGTTAAAATTATTGACGCAGATGACGGTGATATCCACGTTCCGTCGGGCGGCGTGGATGAAGTGGTTGCCCCCGATGCCGATCAAATCGCCATCGCCGCTGTAGACGATCACTTTCAATTCCGGGTTAGCCAGCTTTAAGCCCGTGGCGAAGGGAATGGCCCGGCCATGAGTGGTGTGAAAGGAGTCGAGTTTGACGTAGCCCGCTACCCGTCCAGTGCATCCGATGCCCGACACTACGGCCACCTTATCCAGATCAAGGCCCGATTTCCGTAAAGCACTGATGAAGCAGGTCAGGGAGGTGCCCAGCCCACACCCTGGGCACCAGATGTGTGGCAGGCGGTCCTCACGCAAAAGCTCGTCCATAGGATGGCCGTCACCGTCGGGTGGAGATACCCTTTCGGTCTCGTACCATTCCAGGTCTCTCAGCAGACTTCTCATGAACGCTCTTCTAGGCATTATCCTTCCTCCTGGGGTTTATGTGGCGGGTTTTGGGTGTCGAGTGGCGGCCTGCCTGATAGCGGCCAGGATATGCTCTGGCTTGTGGATATCGCCCCCGGCGTGGGGCACCAGGATGACTTCCGCCTGGCCCGCCGCGCAACGTTCCACTTCCAGAGCGATCTGGCCCAGGTTTATTTCCGGCACGACGAAAGCCTGCACTTTACGGGCCAGTGCCCTGATCCGCTCTTCCGGGAAAGGCCAGACCGTGATCATCCTGAAAAGCCCCACTTTTATTCCTTCTTTACGGGCCAACTCCATGGGCCACAGGGCGGTCCGAGCCGAGATACCGTAGGCGCAAACCACTACCTCGGCTTCTGCCAGGTCTCTCTCCTCGATCTCGATGATATCAGCCCTGTTCAGTTTGATCTTGTTGACCAGGCGGGTGACGTTTTTCTCCTGGGCCTCGGCGGTGATGACGGGGTACCCTTGCTCGTTGTGGGTCAGGCCGGTGATGTGGATCCGATAGCCCTCCCCAAAGTTGACCATCGGGGGCACCAGGTCGTCGGCGGCCCTGAAGGGCAGGTACTCCTCGGGCGGTACGGTCGCTTTACGGCGGCTCACGATTTCAATCTCATCCGGCGGGGGGATGCGCACCTTTTCCGTCATGTGTCCTACCTCGGCATCGGTCATGACCAGCACGGGAGTGCGATATTTCTCGGCCAGGTTGAAGGCTTTGATGGTCAGGTCGAATAGTTCCTGGGGCGAATTGGGGGAGAGGGCGATGATCTCGTAGGGGCCATGTGAGCCCCAGCGGGCCTGCATCATGTCGCCCTGACCGACCAGGGTGGGCAGCCCGGTGGAGGGCCCGCCCCGCTGGACGTTGACCAACACGCAGGGGGTTTCGGTCATGATCCCCAGTCCCAGATTTTCCATCATGAGAGAAAACCCAGGCCCCGAAGTGGCGGTCATGGCTTTCGCGCCGCCCCAGGCCGCTCCTAACACGGCGTTCATAGAGGCCAATTCATCTTCCATCTGGATGTACACCCCACCCACCTGGGGCATCCGTTGGGACATGCGTTCCGCGATCTCTGTAGCCGGGGTAATAGGATAGCCGGCGAAAAAGCGACAGCCCGCGCTGATAGCTCCTTCGGCGCAGGCTTCGTCGCCGTTCATGAAGAACTCTCCTGTCAAGGGGCCTCTCATTGGTCTCTCACCTCTATCTCTTCCTCTAATACGTATATGGCGAACTCAGGGCAGAGCATTGCGCACAGCCCACAACTGACACAGGCCCTGCCATCATCGACCTGGGGAGGATGGTAGCCTTTAGTGTTAAATTCTTCGGACATGCTCAGCACTTTCTGAGGACAGAACTCCACGCAGAAACTACAACCCTTACACCTTTCTTTCAGGATTTGGACCTTGCCATGAGGGACTTTTAGCTTGTCTACGTCTAACGGTGTTCTCCAATATTTCACTACTCCCTCCTCATCAGCTAGCCTGCCAACAACTGGGCGATTTCGCCAGGATAACGGGCGACCCGTACTCCTGCGGCCTCGAAAGCGGCGATCTTTTCCGCCGCGGTGCCTGTCCCGCCTTCGATGATTGCTCCGGCGTGGCCCATGCGTTTGCCCGGTGGAGCGGTGCGGCCGGCCACAAAAGCAGTGACGGGCTTGCTCATCTCAGAAGCGATGAAGTTGGCGGCCCGTTCCTCGTCGGTGCCGCCAATCTCGCCGATGAGCACCACCTGGTCGGTTTGAGGATCCTCCTCGAAGAGGCGAAGTATGTCGATAAAGTCGGTTCCGATAATGGGATCCCCACCGATACCGACACAGGTGGACTGGCCCAGGCCATTTCTGGTCAGCTCATGCACCACCTCGTAGGTCAGGGTGCCGCTGCGAGAGACTACTCCTATCGTGCCCGGCTTGTGGATGTAGCCGGGCATGATGCCCACCTTGGCTTCGCCAGGGGTGATCAGGCCCGGACAGTTGGGGCCGATCAGTCTCACCCCTTTCTGATCCAGATAGGCACACACTTCTATCATGTCGAGAGTCGGTATCCCTTCGGTGATGCACACGATGAGCGAGAGGCCATTATCGGCCGCCTCGTAGATGGCTTCGGCCGCGAAACGAGCGGGGACATAGATAATGGAAGTATTGGCTCCTGTGGTATGCACCGCTTCTTTAACCGTATCGAAGACGGGCACCCCAGACACCCACTCCCCGCCCTTGCCGGGGGTCACCCCACTCACCACGTTGGTGCCGTATTCGAGCATCTGTGGGGTATGAAAGGTGCCCTCTCGCCCGGTAATGCCCTGCACCAATAGCCGGGTATCTTTATCGACCAGGATACTCATTGCCTTAGCTCTCCTTTGGCGGCCATGACCGCTTTGTCGGCCGCTTCGGCCAGAGAGGCGGCGGTTATCATCTGGGCCTCGGCCAGGATCCGCCGTCCTTCCTCCTCGTTAGTGCCCACCAGGCGGGCCACCATGGGCACCTCGGTTTTCACTTCGGCGAGGGCTTCCAGGATGCCGCTCGCCACCTCGTCGCAGCGGGTGATGCCGCCGAAAATGTTGAAAAGCACCGCTTTTACCTTTTCGTCGGCCAGGATAATGCGCAAGGCCGCGGCCACTTTGTCGGCTTTGGCGCCACCCCCGATGTCCAGGAAGTTAGCCGGTGCGCCGCCATAAAGCTTGACGATGTCCATAGTGGCCATAGCCAGGCCCGCCCCATTGACCATACAGCCTATCTCCCCTTCCAACTTGACATAACTAAGGCCGTGCAAACGTGCTTCTTGCTCGTAGGGATCTTCTTCTATCAGGTCCCTTAGTTCGGCCAGGTCCTTGTGGCGGAAAAGGGCGTTGTCATCGAGAAGCATCTTGCCGTCCACGGCCAGAAGCTTGCCATCATAGGTTACTACCAGGGGGTTGATCTCGGCCAGAGAAGCGTCGGATTTGACGAAAACCCTGTATAGAGCTCGGGCAATGTGGATGAAATCCCGCTCTAGCGCGTTCTTCAGCCCAATGCTCAGGGCCAGGGTGCGGGCCTGATAGTCTCGCAGCCCGAGGAAAGGGTCGATGGTCACTTTGCCGATCTTTTCCGAGGCAGTGCGGGCCACTTCTTCGATATCCACCCCGCCCTCGGCCGAAGCCATCATGACTGGCCGTTTGGCGGCGCGGTCGATGACAATGCCCAGATAGATCTCCTGCGCGATCTCCACCGCCTGGTCAACCAGCACTTTTCTGACGGTCAGGCCCTTGATATCCATGCCCAGAATTTCGCCCGCCACCAGTTCGGCTTCGGTCGGATCAGCAGCCAGTCTGATGCCGCCAGCCTTGCCCCGTCCGCCGACCAATACCTGGGCTTTGACTACCACCCGTCCGCCCAGCCGGTCGGCGATGTGACGGGCTTCATCGGATGTAGTAGCCATGTCGCCCTGTGGAATGGGCATACCATAATCGGCGAAAATGCGCTTCGACTGGTATTCGTGTAGCTTCACCTGTCCCCTCCCCTCCCAGAATGAACCCCCTTCCTCACCTCTCGGGGAAGGGGGGAGTTTGTCAACTCAGCTTGTTTGTACCGTGGACTCTAAGGGGTAGCTTTTTTCTCCTGCTTCAACAACAATGGTCATAGCTCTACCCCACTCCCAGATTAGCTAAAAAAGCGACGGACTCTCCGTCGCCCCAATGAGCTAGAACGTAGGCCCACATCTTCGTCATGCCTGTTTTTCTCTGATTAAAACTCGCTAGCATAGTATACCAAAAACGCAGCGAGTTGTCAAATTTTCTTTCATCTAAAGATAAACAACCTTCACTCCTGCTTTTGTACAGAGGGTGTTGATGGTTCAGTCAATATCATGTAAGTCTATCACAAATTCCTTTGTAACGACCAGGCTCCGCTCACCTGCTATTTTATTCGTCTCTTTTCTGGCCGCTTCTAAGCCGGAAATCTGATAATGACTTCCGTGCCACCGCTTCTATCGAGCTCGACGGTGCCCTCGATCTGATTTGTTAAGGTGTTTACCAATTGTAAGCCCAATGATGTTGTATTTCTGAAGTCCAGATCTTTTGGAAAGCCGATGCCGTTATCCCCGACGATCAGGGTGACCTCATCGTCACTATCCGAACGAAGCTCGATGTGGATTTCACCTTCCCTGCTATTTGGAAAGGCGTGCTTCAGGGAATTGGAAATCAATTCATTGAGAATCAAACCACAGGGGACGGCCGTATCTATACCCACAGAAACGTCATAAACGTTTATCTTCAGTTTGATGACGTTCGAACTGACTCCATACGACCGGAACAAATGCATTGCCAGGTCGCGGATATATTCCGCAAAGTCCACCCTCGCCAGGTCTCCGGAGCGATACAGTTTTTTGTGGACGAGGGCCATTGATCTGACCCGGTTGCGGCTTTCCTGAAACATCTCCAGGGCCGGTGCATCCTCGATATTTTCGGACTGAAGGTAGAGCAGACTGGAGATGACTTGCAAATTGTTCTTGACCCGGTGGTGAATCTCCTTCAGGAGCATCTCTTTCTCTTTGAGCGAGGCCCTGACCTGCTCCTCCGCCCGCTTGCGCTCGGCCAGTTCCTGCCGCACCTCTTCGTACAGCCGTACATTCTCCAGGGCAACGGCTGCCTGGTCTGCCATTGTCTGCCACAAGCGAAGTTCGTCGTCGCTGATGATCCGCTCCTTAGCGACATCGTAAAGTTGTATCACCCCAACGGGCTTCCCTTTGATGGAAATGGGCTGGGTAACCAGCATGCGCGCTCCCCATTCGGCCAACTCGCCTCGGTTCTTAGGATCGATGGTGGGGTCGCTAAGCCGCACGATGGTGGATTCGCCCTCTTCCACTGCGCGGGTCTCACTCGGATAGTCGGCCAGCCGATGGACTGGCCCCACTCCGGGGAGCCAGATCGAATCGCCGTATTCGACCACTGAACGCGTCTCCCCTTCTGGCTGATACCAGGCCGAGAGAGAACACCATGTACCACCGCCCACCTCGACCAGCCGGCCTGCCAGCTCGAGGAGCACGGCGCCCGAATTGGACCACAATGGAGATCTCAGCCACGAGGCTGCCTCTTGCAGGACTTGCTGGCAGCGCAGCATGGCCTTTTCGTCGGATGTGAGCTCGATTTCGGTGCTCCCGATCTCAGCCAAACCGATTATCTCCTCCCCGGCCCGCAACGGCAACATCAGCAAGGCCACCAGGCCCATTTCAAGCATCCAGGTTAACTCCGGGTCGTCCATGCCGATGCGGACCACTTCAGGCTCGCCGGTGGTCAGAACTCGCTCGGTGGTTGGAAAGTCGCTCAGAGGATAGGGCTCTCCACCGTCGCGGGGCCAAACGGCTCGTGTATGCTCGGCTAGAACGCGGGTCCGCCCTGCTTCTCGATCCCATTCGGAGATGAGACAATTGTGGAACCCGCTGAGCTCCGTCACCTGGTCGGCCAGCGTCAGCAGCACCTGGCCCAGGTCGAGCGTGGAGGTGAGAGCCGCGCTGGCCTCCAGCAGCGTCTCGGCTGTCTGGCGCTGACGCTGCTCGCTTCCGAACAAACGGGCGTTTTCAACGGCCGCCGCCGCCTGGTCGGCCACCGCTCGCCACAAGCGGAGTTCATCGTCGCTGATGGGCCGCTCTTCAGTGACGTTGTAAAGCTCTACCAGCCCGATAGGCACTCCCTTGACGGAGAGGGGTTGAACGACCATCATACGCGCCCCCCATCCGATCAGCTCGTCTCGGTCAGCAGGGTCGGTGAGGGGGTCGTTAAGCCGCGCCATGGTGGATGCGCCCTCTTCCAGGGCGCGAGCCGAACTCGAATGGTCGGCCAGCCGATAGGCCAATCCCTCACCGGGGGGCCAGATCGAATCGCTGTACTCGGCTACTGTCCGTGCTTCCCCTTCTGGCTGACACCAGACCGAGAGAGTACACCAGGAACCATCGCCTGCCTCGGCCAGTCGGTTCGCCAGCGCGAGAAGCGCCGCGCCCGAATTGGCCCACAACGGAGATTGCAGCCACGCGGCTGCTTCTTGCAGGATTTGCTGGCAGCGCAGCAGGGCTTTCTGGTCGGATGCGAGCTCGATTTCGGGGCTCGCGATCTCGGCCAGGCCGATTGTCTCCTCCCCGGCGCGCAGCGGCAACAGCAGCAAGGTCCTCAGGCCTATTTCACCCATCCAGGTTAACTCCGGGTCGTCCATGCCCGCATGGACTACTTCAGGCTCGCCGCTGGTCAGGACTCGCACGGTTGTGGGAAAGTCGCTCAGCCGATAGATCTCTCCGCCGTCGCGGGGCCAAATGCCACGCGTGTGCTCGACCAGGGTACGGATCTGCCCTGCTTCCCGCTCCCACTCGGAGATGGTGCAGGTGTGAAACCCGCTGATGTCCAGCAGTTGATGGGCCAGGGTCAGCAGCACCTGGCCCAGGTCGAGCGTGGAGACCACCGCCTCGCTGGTCTCCAGCAGCATCTCAGCCCTCTGGCGCTGCTGCTGCTCGCTTTCGAACAGGCGGGCGTTATCCAGCGCCTGGGCCGCCGCAGCGGCCACGCTGGCGGCCAGTTCCATTTCTTCGTCGCTGAACTCGCGCCGCTCGGCCGCGCTCAGACTTATGACGCCTGCCACTTCGTCACGCACCACCAGCGGCAAGATCAGCAGCGAAGCAGTGTCATACCGCTTCACCAGTTCGCGCTCGGGGCCTAGAACCAGGTCGCTTTCTGCGTCGGCTATCGCCAGCGGCTTTTTGCGTTCCATGAGATATTGGGCGGCAGGGTTGTCCCCCAGCGGGATCGTGGTGCCTATGGCACTGAGACGGCCTTCGGCCAGGTGCTCGGCTACGACAGTGGCCGACGTGCGATCGTCGTCGAGCAGTGCGGCTACGGCCTGGGGCATGTCGAAGACCAGCGACAGCTCGCGGCACGTCACCTCCAGCACCTTTTCGACCTCCAACGTGGACGCAGCCGCCGCGATGACCCGGTTGAGCAGCATCAGTTCGCGGTTGCGCCGCTCGATTTGCTCCTCCGCCCGCTTGCGCTCGGTTAAGTCCCGACCAACGTAAAGTGTCCCCAGCTCAGTACCATCTTCATCTCGTATTATGGACCCGGATAGGGAGATCGCGATCTTTCTGGCATCCTTCGTTCGAAAGGTCGTCTCAATGTCAGTGATAGAACCGTTTGTTACCAATTGCTCGCGATGTATTTCTTGAAATTTTTTCTCTTTCTGCGCCAGGATAACTTCCAACGGTTGGTCGATTAATTCATGTCCCTCATATCCAAGGAGTCTTAACGTGGCTCGATTAACCGTCGCTATTTTCCCCTCCGGGCTGACCAGCAGCAGGGTATCTGCCATAGTGGCTACGATACTTTCTGCTACGGCTGCCGGAGTCAGAGCAAACAGCTCGTATTTCCACATTGCATAGGCCACGAAAATGCATTCAAAAGCAATGCCAATTGAAGTTAATTCTGGCACACTGAATCTGAGATAGGAAGGTAACAATTCTGTAAAGGAACCCATAATCGTAGATAGTAAAAACCCCAGAAATACATACCAACTTTGTCGTTTCTTCTTCTGTTCGGTTGTCTTCAGGTAATATTGCGAGCATAAATATAAAGATAAAAAGACTATCCCCACACTCCAAATACCTAACAAGCTATCCACTATTGGATTCTCGGGCTGGCTGTATGTCCAGCCCCAATAAACCTTTACGGGCTCTACTCCAAACAGGTTGATCAGGTGCAAGAGCGAAAAGGCGAACGCCGGGCCATATAATAGAAAGTAGGTTAATTTGTTCTCAAGAAGCCTGGTTTTCTCTACAAAAAGCAGAACAAAATGCAATTCCAAAGATATTAAAAAGGTCCACAAAAAGCCTGCCCTCAGCCAAAAATAGGCTGTAGCAAAGTCTTCTGTCTGACGGTATCCAAATTCGGTAAAAGACGCGTAGGCTGCTGATAGGCAGAACAAAAAGAAAACCTGGTTCAATGCCTTTTTGGGATTTCTATGGAGGACAAAGATTCCCAGAAAGGTAGCCATCGCAGCAGCCAATAAAGAGGATAAAGCAAACACGTTCACCTCATTTACCCCCTAATCCACTCGGTCAGGTCAGTATCGTTAAGTCCTCTTGTAGTGTACTGGCAGATGATTATAAGTTCTAAAATATTATAGCAAAACTTTATTCCTTTTGCAAGTCTCGGTATTAATACGTTTCAAATATCTTATAAAATAATAGTTCCACTACATTTGTAACCATGACGATTCTGTTTCTTCTCCTGCTAATCATTCAGCGACAGGGGCAAAGACCTGCACCAGACCGCTAAGGGCGTCGGTCACGTAGATGTAGCCTTCGGCGTCCACGGCGAGGCCGGAGGGCCGCTCGAAATATCCTTCCCCCCAGCGGCCCAGGGGTTGGCCGTCCCGACTATAGGTCAGCACCCGTTTCCCTTGCGGGTCGGTGACGTAGACCACCCCGCTCCCCAGAGCAAGGCGCGGGCTGTTGTAGGTGTCGGCCAGGGGAATAGGCCAGTAACCTGCAAAGTAACCCTCGGCTGACCATTTCTGCACTCGGGCGTTGAGGGTATCGACCACGTAGAGATAGCCTTCCTCATCGACGGCCACGTCGGTGGGCTGGTTCATCTCCATCGGCTGTAGCCCTGCCCTGCTGAACTGATATAACAGATGTCCCAGGGCGGACAGTTTCACCACCCGGTTGTGGCCGGTATCGGCGATGTAGAGGTCTCCCCTGGCGTCCAGGGTCAGACCTCTGGGGCTGTATAAACTGACGCGGCCCTTGATTGCGCCCTTGAGCTGCCCGCCGGGCGAAAAACGCAGCACCGAGCCAGCCAGGGAATCGAGGACGTACACCTCTCCATCTGTGTCAACGGCCAGATCGAACGGCTGCTGGAGGGCAGGATCGCCCCAGTGGTCCAGAAGATGGCCCTGCTGGTCGAACACGTATAGGCTGGGGGCTTGCAGGTCAGCGATGTAGACACGCCCTTCCCCATCGACGGCCACCGCGCGCGGTTCCTGGAGCCCTGCATCGTCCCAGGCCGCCAGGAAACGAGCGGTTACGTCCTGGGGGACAGGTGCTTGCTCTTCGAGGGCAATCTCCAGGGCCGACTCGTCTACCCGGGGATAGAGGACCTCCTGGGGCAGCAATTCTCTGACCCCACCGGGAGGGGTCCACCATACTTCCATCTCTCGCGAGCCTCCGGCCTGGAAATAGCGGACCACGAGGTCGTGCGCGCCGGCCGTCAACTCGCGCTCTCCTTCGCGGTAGATCGCGCCGTGCGACCCGCCGTTATCGACCACCATCTGATCGTCTAGGTAAAGGTAGGAGCCGTCGTCGGAGTAGGTGGCGAAAGTGTAGAGCCCCGTCTCGGGGATTTCGATCTCTCCTCGCCACTCGATGCTGAAAGGGGTTGGTAATGGATCGTTGGGCAGGATGAAATGATCTATCTGAATGAGGGCTGGCAGTCCCTGCCAGTCGGCCCCCCGGAAGTAATAGCCCATCAGGCCGTTGGCCGGGGCCGGCAGGGTATAGAGAGCCTGCGAAGGAATAACTTCTTTGTCCCGGTTGGCACCACTCCACAACAGGCGAATTCGGCCACCGCCATCTTGGACGGTATATTTATATGTGACCGTCAGGGCGTGAAAGCCTCCCGCCAGAAGGCACTCGCCCAAGGGGCCTGGCTCTTCCAAAGTGCCAGGCCCCTGTCCATTAAATTGCCGGGCACCCGTGGTGTTGTCAATCACCGTCCGATCGTCGATGATCAGCGTCCCTTCTTGCGCGGCCTCCAGTTCGAAGACGTATCGCCCGTAGCGGGGCGCGAACAGGGAGCCCGTCCACTCGACGCTGAAAGGTGGTGGGAGCGGAGGGCCCGTCCGCCAGTCGAAGGCCAACACCTTATCCTGGCGCTCGAAAGCGGCGGGTTCTTCCCAGCGGTCGTTGGGATAGTAGCGGCCGATCAGACCCCGCACCCCGGCCATCTGGGCGGCACTGACCGTACAGGTGGAAAAGAGCAGTCGCCCAAAGGGATCGCGGTGCTCCTCCCACCTCCCTCCTGGATAGCATCTCTCGAAGACGGGCCTCAGACGGGCGCTCATCTGGTCCAGAACGTAGACCACATCGCGGTCCACCTCTTCTCTGAGGGGTAGATGTTGGGAGAGGTTGAGGGGAATGTAGGAGGGACGCTGGGCGATAAACTCGATGGCCGAGTGTCCGCAGAAAATAGGAGCCAGATATACACGGTAATTTTCCCCCAACGAGGCCATATATTCTCCAATGGCGGCTTCATAGGCGCTGTAAGCTATCCACACCGACGGATGCCTGGCCTGAACGTTGAAATAAGCGTTGTAGTTTACAAAAGAGACCAGGATTGTCACCGCGCCCAGGGCCAGGGCCAGAGACCGCTGCCCCCATCTCTGGAAGGTGCGTTGGAAGATGCTCCCCAGACCGTCGAGGGCGGCGCAGACCAACAGGTAAACCACCGGGATGAGGCCGATGGTGCGCCGCGCTGAGGGTGCTTCGTGAGCTATAGAGAAGACCCCGGCCTGAAGCACCACGACGAACCAGGTCAGGAGCAGGAAATATCTGGGCTGCCGCCAACGATACAGGGCGTAAGCCAGGCCCAGAACGAAGAGAACAGCCACCACGAAATCCAGAAGAGGAGCATGGGGCAGGTTATTCAAGGCTCCCGCGTCGCCCTCGTAGTTGAACATGAGCAGATACTTGCGCACGTTGTCCCATAGCGGCAAGAGGCTGCCTGCCGCTTCTATGTCGCTCTGGATGGAAATGTGGCGTATGCGTCTAAGGAAGATCCTTAAGTGCTGAAGGATGTAGATGACCAGGGGCATGACGGTCATGGTCGCGCTGAGGACGAAGAGGATAAGGCCCGTCAGGTAACGGCCCAGGGAACGACGACGTACTATCAGCCAGTAGAGGCAGAAAACGATGACCGCCAGGGGCACCACCCGAAAGGCGGTATAGGTGTTGAGTCCCAGCCCCAGGGATATGCCGGCCAGGACCCAGTAGCGCCATCGCCCCTCTTGCAAACCTCTCAACAGGAAATAGAAAGTCAAAATCTCGAACAGAGGGACCATAATGGCCTCGTAGATGATGCGGCTGAAGGTGATGTGCCAGCGGGAGGCGGCCAGCAGAGCGCTGCCCACCAGGGCGGTGCGCACGTCGAAAAGGTAACGGGCCAGGAAATAGAAAGCGACGATGGTGTAAACCCCGACCATGGCGGACAGAAAGCGCATGGTCGGCACGCTGCTCCCGAAGAGTTTGAAAAACAAAGCCAGACCGTAGGTGAAGAGGGTGGCCTGTCCCTCGTTGGTTTCGGCGTAGGGGGTATAGGGCGCGCCGCTGAGCCATTTGAGGGCGTCGAGCCCGTTGTTGCATTCGTCGGACTGGCAGCCATTGGGAATGGCCTCGAGGCCATAAGTGCGCAGGAAACAACCCCCCAAAATGATGACCAGCAACAGACCAAATTCCAGGTAACCGCTGGCACAAGGCCAGGCGGCTTTGTTACTGCCAGAGGTGCGCTTTTTGTAGTAACGACTTAAGTCGTTACTACTGGCCGCCAGGAGAAGGAGTAAACTCGCCAGCCACAGACAAAGCCCTGGCAGGCTGGAGATGTCTCGCCAGAAAAGGAAAGCGGCCACCACGCTTAAAAACGCCGCGCCGACACCTGCAAACACCGACCACCTGGTAAGGTGCACGGCACTTTTGGAAGTGCCGCGCGCCTGGGGGCTGGATAGCTTCTCTTTCGGCAGCGGCTTCGGCTCCCTTTCTCTTTCAAACCGGTGGACGCCGTAGACGAAAAAGGCTCCGGCCAGAGGGTACAGGATCAGGGCATAGCCGGGGTGGCTGTCCCTGAGAAGCAGGGTTTGGGCCAGGCCAGCCAGCGCAAGGGCCAGGAGAGTGATCAGAAACTTTGTCGTTGCTCTAACTTGAAAGGCCGCGATCTGGCATCACCTCCAGGCTAGCAGGGCGAGCGCCTGCGCCACCAACGTGGAGCGGTCCAGGCGCGAGACCCAGCCATTGCGGGCGATGCGCAGCGTGCTCGACGCCTGGTAGAAGCGTGCCCGCTCCACGAGTGCCTCGGCGTTCCGGTCGGGGGGCAGGGCCTGGCGATAGGCTTCGGCCAGATGTTGGAGAAGGGACACGGCCTCGGCAACGTCGCCCCCGTATTGTTTGACGCTGTGCGACACTTCAGCCATCAGGCGGCCCAGGTCGGCGGCGGGGTCTGCCACGTGGCACCGTTCCCAGTCTATGGCAACGACCCCGCCATCCCACGGAAAAATAAAGTTGCTGGTGGTCGCATCGCCGTGGGTGCAGGCCGGCACGAAGCTCCCCATCGCTGGAACCGCCGCCCAGTAGTCGATCAGGCGGATCAGCCCATCGCGCACGAGCGGTTCTCCCTGCAACACGCCGTGTTTCGTCAAGTCATCGACGCATTTGCGGGCGTAGTCGGCCTCTGGCTGGAAATCAGGCGGCGCGTCGGGCCGGGTGCTGTGGGTATGCAGCGTCGCCAGGAGCACCGCCGCGCGCTCCAGGCCGGGGAGCAGCTTTCCCGGCTGGCTTCGGCGGACGGCGATGACGTTCTCCAGGCTCAGGCCCGCCACGTACTCCAGGAACAGCACCCCCCGCCAGGATGCCAGCGGCCGGATGGCCCGCACCTGCCCATTGGCCAGGCCAGCCGCCTGCGCCTGCTGGATATGCGTGAACTCGCGCTCGGCGTACTTCTCCGCCGAGCGCGTCTTGGCGGCGTAGAACTTGGCTACGACGGCCCACTGCGTCGCCTTTTCCCGGTATATGTACGCCGCTCTGGAGAGGCGTGCCGCTTCCCAGGCCGATGGCTGCTCCGCCCGATCCCAGAGGTTCGCCGCCAGGTATTCGACCACGGGATCAGAGGGCGGCACGGCGAACCAGTCGTTGCGCTGGCTCTCCGCCCCGTCGGGCGGCGGTTCAATTGGGCTGACGATTTGCGTTTCCTGGCTCATTTGCCTCCTCTCCTGGCGCAAGCGGAAAGAGTCGCTCGTGGGGTACGATCTCCCTCACCCCATCGGGGCGCGTCCAGTTAAGGTAGATGTGGGAATGGTCGGTTTGATCCAGGAAGCGCAGCCGGATATCGTGTCGCCCGGCCCTCAGGTCTATGGCTGCTTCCTGGTAGTAGTTGGGCACCACGTTCTCCAGCAGCAGATCGCCGTCGATGTAAAGCCAACATTTGTCCAACACCTCGGTGCCCAGACTATAGGTCCCGCTTATCGGGATTTCGATCTGCCCTTGCCATTCCACGGTGTAGGGGCGGGGCAGGGGGATCAGGTGAAAATAGATGGCGATAACCGGATCGATTTGAGAAAAAGCCGGGGGAGCGGTCCATTGGTCATTGGCGTAGTAATTTCCTGCCAGACCGTTGCCGGTCACCGGGGACACATAGAGCACCTCCTGGGGAACAACCGTTAAAGCGTCGTCGTGGGGAGGGCGCCAGAGAAAACGTAAAGTCCCTTTGCGGTTAATCAGGCCACGCAGGATCAGGGCGTGGTTGCCCCTGGCCAGCGTTATCTCCTGGGCCGCCCGTCCGGAGCCGGTCAGTACAGGAGCGCCGTCCAGTTGTAGCTCGGCCCAGCCGGGCACCTCGACGCTCAAAGTATAAGCGCCATACTCGGGCACCACCAGGGTGCCCTTCCACTCGGCGCGGAAAGGCAGGGGGAGGGGCGTTTCGTGGCCCCACTCGAAATCCAGGCGGCCATCCCGGCGGTCGAGGATCTCGCCCTCGTGGTAATATCTGGCGGAGAGACCCTGAAGGCCCTCCACATCTTCCGGACTTAACGTGTAAAGATAAAGAAGGGTCGGCCCTTCCTGGGGAGGGCGGAATTCCTGCTTATTAGCTTGAGGATAATAACGCTCGATCAATTCCCGGACGTTCTGGCTTTCGGCATCGACGAAGAGCGCCACGCCCTGGGTGCCGGACTGATCCAGAGGCAAGGCGTCGGTCAGGTCGAGGATATTTTGTTCCTGGAAGTCTGGAGCCAGAAAGCGCGTGGTCAGATGGCTGGTCAGCACCGGCGTCAGGTAGACGCGGTAGCCCTCGCCCAGCCGGGTGACTTCCTGGGCGATGATGGTCTCGCGGGTGGAAAAGGCGCTCCAGGAGGCGAAATCGTTGGCCTGGACGTTAAAGTAAACGTTGTAGTTGTCCCAGCCGATGAAGGCCAGCAGGGCCATAAGGGGAACTAAGTGCCGCGCACTTTGGAAGTGCACGGCACTTTTCAGGTTCAGCACCCGGCTGCTTTCGGCCTCGATCAGAGCCAGAGGCACGCAGGCCAGGAGGTAAACCACCGGCAGGGTGCCGATGGCCCGCAGGGATTGGGGAGCCTCAAAGGGCAAAGAAAACACTCCCCCACAGAGCATAACCACCAACCAGATCACCAGCAACAGGTAACGGGGGCTTCGCCAGCGGTAGAGGCTGTAGCCCAGACCCAGCACAAAGAGTACAGAGGTGCTGAAATCAAGCATGGGCGCGCCGGGCAGATTGTGGCGCCCGTTGGGGTCGCCCTTATAGTTGAACATCAGGAGGTGTTTGACGGCGCTTTCCGCCATTGCTTGCCAGGCGGCCGGGCCGGGCACGGCCTTGAAGATGGACACCTTATGGGTGCGGGCCCAGAAGAGTTGGGGATTTTTCAGGGCGAACTGTCCTACCGGGGCGAACACCAGCAAAGCGGCCAGGACGAAAACGGTGAAGTTGAGAAAGTGAATCTTGACAATTTGGGGTTTTATAAGAATGTAATAGATGATAAATAAAGCGATGACCAGGGGGAAGAGGATGAAAGGGTTATAAAAACATAGCCCCAGCCCCAGAGCCAGCCCCCCACAGGCAAAATCGCACGCTCGTTGGGAACGCAGTCCTTTGAGCAGAAAGTAGAGGGCCAGGATCTCGAAAAGGGGAGTGCTGATCCCATGTAGCCCGATGCGGCTAAAGTTTACGCTCCAGCGAGAGACGGCCAGGAGGAAGCCCAGGATAAATCCTATCCGTCGGTTAAATAGCTCCCGACCCAGGAAATAAGCACTGACAGAAGTGGCTATGCCCATAATGACCGTAAGGATTCGGATGGAGAGGGTGCTTACCCCCCAAAGTTTGAAGGACAGGGCGATGACGTAAAAGAAATGGGTCGGCAGGTTGGTGTAAACCGGGCGATAGTGAGGCTCTCGAATTATTCTGAGGGCTTGCAGGCCGTTGTCGGCTTCGTCGTACCAGGTGCCGAAGGGGATAGACTGGAAGTGGTAGAGACGCATGAAGGCCGCCACCGCCAGGACGAGGGCTGGCAAAATCCAATCCAGGACGGTCAGGCGTCTATCAGTGGCCGCCGCTGCAAGACCAGGCGGCTTTACGAGGTGGGAGGAACGGTTTTCCGTCAGGCGCACGATGGCCGGGAAGGAAATGATGCTGATCAGGTAGAGGCTCCAGGCCCTGGAAAGGTGAACCGCGCGGCCAAAATAACGCAGCGCCACCAGGTCGAGGAGCACAGGGAGAGGCAGTAAAAAAAGGGGCCATATGCGGGGCAGGGTTTGGGGCAGAATTTGTTTCCCCCCCGAAGGTACGGGCAGAGGCCGGAGGACGTCGTCCTTCAGCCGCCGCAAGGTGTAAACGAACACTACGACGGCCACCCCGTAAAGGATCAGGCCGTCGCTAAGGTTCTGTCGGGCCAGACAGCTCTGGGCCACAAAAGCCAGTCCCAGAGCGGCCAAAGCCACTACCAGATTAGCAATCCTCCTTCGTTCTCTGACCATCGCTTTATCCAAAGAAAGAGAGGAGAGAAGATAGAAGCATCTCGTATCTCAATTGTTGCCGGGGCCCTGCCTGGCAGCAGCGGCGACGGGAGCGTAGGAGAACCGATGGATAGGCGAAGGCCCCAGCCGGGCTAAGGCGGCCCGATGCTGAGGGGTGCCATATCCCTTGTGGCGGGCAAACCCATAGCCTGGATGCCCATCTTCTAACTCGATCATACGCCGGTCACGGGTGACCTTAGCCACGATGGAAGCAGCAGCAATGGAAAGGGAAAGAGCATCGCCTTTAGCAATGCTTTTCTGGGGAATATCTACGGTAGGAAGACGCAGGAAATCGATGAGCAGGAAGTCGGGCCAGAGACCCAATCCAGCCACAGCCAGAGACATGGCCTGTTGCGTCGCGGGCACGATACCCCACTCATCGATGTAAGCCGCAGAGACACAGCCGACGTTCACCGCCAGGGCTGTAGCCTGAATGAGGGCGTAGAGCCGTTCCCGCTCCTCGGGCGTAAGCTGTTTCGAATCCCGCACCCCCTCCAGCCTGCTCCGCAGGTCGGGGACGTTTAACGGCAGGAGCACTGCCCCAGCTACTACCGGCCCGGCCCAGGCCCCTCGTCCGGCCTCGTCCAGGCCGGCGATGAGACGATGGCCCTGGGCGTAGAGGGTCGTCTCTTCCAGTAGTAGATCGGGCGCCACCGTCATATATCAGTACCGTTTCTCCTTAAGGCGAGCGGCCTTGCCGCGGCGACCGCGCAGGAAGTAAAGCCTGGCCCGCCGCACGTGGGCGTGGCGTACTACTTCGACTTTCTCCACGCGAGGGGAATGGAGCAGAAAAGTCCTCTCCACCCCCACTCCATGGACGGCGATGCGCCGCACTGTGAAACTGGTGTTGATGCCTCCCTTGGGATAACGCATCACCACCCCTTGAAAAACCTGAATCCGCTCCCGGTCACCTTCCACGATGCGGTTGTGCACCCGCACCGTATCTCCCACTCTGAACGGTTCAATATTGGGATTAGGCTTCACCTGTTCAACTGACTTCATGAGATGGTTCACATTAAATACCACCCTTCTTGATTATCCGCGAAGGGGGATTATACCACAGATCGTGACTGTTGGCAAATAATCGAGATCGCGGCGGCGCGCTCCTACCGAGCAGGGAAGAACTCATCTCGGGCCGCCAGGGCCATTTCATCTATTCATCAATACCGCAATATGGCCCCAATACTCCCTGCCTTTTCCAGGTCTTCGCTCCCTTTAACCACTACCACCTCCACTCCCATATCGACGGCCTGGTGAATAACCGCATCCACGGCATCTTCTGTGCGGGCCATCTCTGCGCCGCAGAACCCGCATTCTGAGAGTTCCTGGGCGGTGGTATAGCCGCAGTTAGCGCAGCGGTATCCTGGGGCGTGATAGCCTTCGGCCACTATCAGGATGTGGACTCGTCCCTCCTGGACGGCGGCCATAGTATCGGCCAGGCCGATGGCTCCCAGTTCGCCTTTGGCTGCGGCGGTGATCATCCATTCCACCAACTCTTTCTCACGCTGCTGCTGGACGCGCTGGATAACCTCCAGGGAGCGATCTAGCACTTCGCTCTCGGAGGCCATCATATCGACGGACATGCTGCCCACCACCTGCTCTTGCATCTCCTTGGGTAACAGCTCCTGGAACTGGGCCACCGTCTCGTCGGTGCCGCTCAGGATGATCCGGCTGCATCGTCCTCCCTCGCAGAATTTAGCCGTCAACTCGGCAGCCTCCTTGAGATTGCGTTGAGCGATGCCATCCTCGTGACGTTGGTAGCGAGAGTCCGCCCAGCCACCCTGTTTGTGGCGTTTGGTCTCCTCGCCCAGGGTGCCCTCTGTTTCCTCTAGCTCGCCCTGTCGGAACAGAAAAAGACGTGCTCCCTCGCGATCAACCAGCACCACGCCATAGCGCCCGTAGTCGTCGAGGACATCGGTCAGCGGTTTGATGTAAGGTTGATCGGCCACAACCACCTGATTCTCTACAGGGATAGCCAGTGAGTAAACACGCCAGAAGTCGTCCTCCAGGCAGGAGAAGAGCACCACGCCCTTCCCCTGCCAGTCGTACTCAAAATCAAAATATTTTTCCACCTCGGCCACATCCCTGCTCGAAACTTCGCCTGCTACCTCCTTCAATAAACTCTTCAAGGTTAATTTGTATTCGTCCTTGCCGTACTGGGTCGAATCGACGTTGAGATAGAGACTGAGAACCTTCGTACCCTCGCCCTTGAAATCGACCAATTCCTGCAATTCCTTTTCGGTGATCATTTTGCCTCCTTACGACTTTATTTTTCACTGACTTTCGACTGACCATGCTATCTCCCTTCGGGCCGCTCGGTCAACTCCGCCTCAAGGCTCATCTCCCGACCGTCGCGCAGGATGGTAAGTTGTACCCTATCGCCCACGCTCGTCTCGCGAGCCAGGAAGTTGACGAGATCGTCAAATTTTTTGAGCGGTACGCCGTTTATGGTCAGGATAATATCTCCGCCTGCCCGGATAGGCAGCGCCCCGACCATTACTTCCCGGTTGCCCCCTCGCAACCCGGCCCGTTCGGCGGGGCCACCTCTTTCCACCGCAAACACCAAAATTCCCTTATACGCAGGCAGTCCCAGCTCTCGCTGTACGTCGGGGGTAATGGCCTGGCCGGAGATACCCAGCCAGGGGTGGGCGTAACGTCCTGTGGCAATGAGGGCCGGCACCACGCGCTTGACCATATCCACCGGAACGGCCAGGCCCACTCCCGAGGAACTGCCCGTGCGGGTGAAAATGGCGGTGCTGACGCCAATAACCTGTCCTTTGGAGTTGAGGACAGGGCCCCCCGAATTACCTGGATTGATGGCCGCGTCAGTTTGAATCAACTCGGCGATACGAAAATCGCTATCCTGGCGGTCGAGGGTGCGTCGCAGCGAACTTATCACCCCGGTAGTCACGGTGCGTTCCAGGCCAAAGGGATTGCCAATGACGATGGCGCGCTGACCGACTTGCAGGTGGCGGGAATCGCCCAGTTCGACGGGGGGCAGTCGTTCGGGCGGCAGATCGACCTGGAGCACGGCCAGATCGCTGCCTGGATCGGCGCCGATCACCCTGGCCGGGACGATGGTGTCATCCGCTAAGGTCACCAGGATATCGTTTCTACCTTCCACCAGGTGATTATTGGTCACGATGTGTCCGTCTCTATCGTAGATAAAGCCAGAGCCCGCGCCTTCCTCCAAAAAGCTCCCTTCACCGCTGGTCTGGATGAAGACCACGGAAGGGCTGACCCTGGCGTAAACGTTGATGATCAATTGCTCTTCGGCATCGGCTGCCGCAGAAATATCAATGGCCAGAGGGGTGGGCGTGGCTATAATTACTGCCGGTGTAGGGGTGGGCATCAGGGTCGCTGTAGGGCGAACGAGGGAGGACGAGTTGAACCAGGCACATAAACTACATCCCATGATGGTCATGGCCGTCAAAACGATGGCTACGGCGAAGCCGATGTTTTTTTTCATCCTGTCTGCTTTCTCCTGTTTTCTATCTCCTCGATATGGCCTTGGCCTGGCCGAAAGGCCGCGGCGATGTTCAAGGCTACCTTTATTATAGCACTTCAGTATCTATTCGTCAAGAAAATCGGTCTATTATACAAGAAAGCTTTATGGATAAAGTGCCAACAAATTTGACAAGAACATCAAGCCTCTCCGAAAGAAAAAAGAGCCTATCCCTCTTCGGATAGGCCGTCAGGGTATTTCTCATTTTAGTCATCGGCAGCTTCGTCGTACTCTACGACATCCACCATTCTGGCGCTTTCCTGGTAACCCAGGTCGTATCCCAACTTGATCACGATGCCAATCAGCACGCAGATAAGAAGTAAATTCAGCATCGTACCTCCCACCCTTTAATTTTAGTAGTGAATTATCACCCGTGTGCCGGGGTCCTCTTCACTGGCATAAGCCATGTTTACTCCTTCCGGGACAGAGGGACGGGTCCAATTGAAAAGCCATTGGGCATCGTCCGTTTGCAGGTTCACGCAGCCATGGCTCATGGGCTGACCAAAATTCATGTGCCAGTAGGTGCCGTGCAGGGCATAAGCTTTGTAGTAGTACATGATGTAAGGGACATTCTCCAGGCGATAGTAATCGCCCTTGGCCCGCGACCCGCCCTCCATCTTATCCAGGCGGATTTTCACCCGGATGCGGAAGTCACCTGGCACGGTGGGCGTCCCCGCCTTGCCCGACGAGACCAGGGTGCTGAACACAGGATGCCCCGCTGCGTCGTACGCTACGAGGGTCTGAGTGGTCAGGTTGATATCGATCCACTTTTCAGGTTGGGGCGTAGGCGTGATGGTCGGGGTTGGGGTTGGCCTGGGGGTGGAGGTAGCGGCAGGGCTCGGCGTAGGGGTAAACGTAGCTGTAGCGATCGGCGTGGCCGTAGATGTAGCAGTTGGGGTCGCGGTAAATGTTGATGTAGCGGTCGGGGTGGAGGTCGGGGTTGACGTGGCCAGGGCCTGGGCCCAGACCTCCCGGCCGGCGGTGACCGCCACCGTTCCTACCAGCAAAAGGCCCACCAGGGCCGTGCTCAGGAAAGCCAGTATCAGCCCCCACGTCCAGATAGATGTCGGCCGCCGCTTAGCGGGCTGAGAGGGGGAGGCGGTATTTGCGTTCAACTGTTGTCTGGTCCACTCCAGAGCAGCCTGAGCCTGGAGGTTTTCGGGGTTGATGGTTAATAGCTGGTTCAGGTAGATCAAGGTATGGTGGGGATCCCGGGCCAGCCAGGCTAACCATAACCAGGCCGTTTCGTTCCGGGCGTCCTCGTCCAGCACCATCGAGAGGTAGCGTCGTGCTTCCCGCCGACGGCCAGCTTTGGCTGCTGCTATACCTTGCTGGAGTAATTTCTCGATCTGGTCCGCCACCTTCTCATCACCCCTCACGGCTTAATCCTGCAAGTGATCCGACCTGCAACTCAAAATGGCCGGACAGGTATTACCAGTATAGCAGCATTCGGCCTGGGGCGCAACTGTCAATTTGCCTATTTGGTCTCCTGCAAACGGCCTATCCCTGTCTCCACGGTCTAGGCCATTATGCCTATTTACTTGATCTTAACCTGATTCGTTCCCTGACCACTGTTCATTGATAAAGCGCTGTGTCCTTCGGAAAGCTTTCTTGTGCTTTCTGGCTCGTTCTTTCTGTCTGCTTAAGGCCTCGGAACACTCCTTGCACAAGAAAACTTCTGGACGCCCGCTTTCGATCAATCTACCGCACTCTTCGCAATGACGGCGGGAGGACATCTTTTTGCGTCTGGACACGTTTTCTCTCCTCACAGAATGAACACGGGATAAGCCTTCACCACCAGAAGTGGGGTAGCCGTTCGATATCTTCCTTTGCGACTCGCAGCCATATTTTATTTCCTTCTATTTTTCTTACATAATTAATAGGAATATTTATCTCCTTCATTAAAGTAACTCCTTTACGCCAGATGATATGTGTCGGAGCCTGGGTCTCCCGATCGATCAGCACGTCGTGTACTTCACCAAGAGGACCATCAGCACACAGAATGGTATTCCCTTTGACAATACGGCTACTATCCATGATCTCATTTTGCTCTTCTATTTTCACGTTCCTTCCCTCCTTCCCCAAGAATTAGACCACAGGAAGGCCCCGTCCTCGCAGGCCGAACCTCTTAGAAGCTATTATATCATAAAAGTCAAAAAGGTTCGGTGTGAGTTCGGTGAAGAAACGGTGAAGCATCCGTAAAGTGGTTTGCTAGAAAGGTGTCACCCGGAGGCCCATGGAGCGCAGGGCGTATTCAACTCCACTTTGCAAATCGCTGCGGGTGATGATGCCCGCCAGATCGACCCCCAACTGGACGATGGTTTGCGCCACTTCAGGGGTGATGCCCACCAGCAGGCACTCAGCACCCAGCAGCCTGGCCGCCTGAATGGCCTGGAGCAGGTGGCTGGCTACCTTGGTGTCTACGGTGGGCACCCCGGTGATGTCGATGATCACTACCCTGGCCTGGTGAGCGACGATGCCCTCCAGCAAGCTGACCATGATCTGCTGCGCTCGTCTGGTATCGATGCTCCCGATCAGGGGCAAAACCAGGATCCCTTCCAGGACAGGGACGACCGGGCTGGAAAGCTCCCTGGCCAGGGTGGTCATGGTCTCCGCCTGTTTTTCGGCGACAAGTTTCTGGCTGGCCATATCCGAGATCAGGTTGGCGATGGTGTGCATGAGGTGGGCGCTGGCCTCGATGCGCGGCCAGGGTACGACAGGCACCTCCTTCAAAGCCTGGAGATACTCCTCGGCGTCGAGGCCCAGTTCGAGGGCGTAACGACGGTGCTCTTCCAGGTTGGGCGGCTCGGCCAGAACCTGACCGCCAAACATGTAGGCTGCCAATTCGCCATTCACCTCGATGGGCACGGCAAAATCGACGAACCCGGCGTGACAGCGATAAATGGCCGGCTGCCTGGTTTCAAAAGCCTGTCTCCCGCCGACCAAATCGCTCTGACGACATCCTTCCCGTCCCTCTTTGACGCTGCGGATGATGTCCAGGCAAATACGGCGGGGAGTGCTGTGAATGGTGATCATTTCGCCTTCCAGGTCCACTGTGGCGGCCGTGATATCGGTGGCCGTGCCGAGCTGATCTTGAATCTTCTGAAGTACTTCTACGTCTACCAAATCGGTCAAATTCATCTTAGACTAACTCCCCTGATGTATTTATTTTGAAGTAGCCTGGGGAAAGGCGACTTTCTTCACTGTTCTTTCATTGGCCAGGCGGCCATGATAAGCCTGGCAATATCGTAAGCAGCCCTGGGGTTGATCAGAAGGCTGGCATTGTGGGCCATCTGCTGCAACTCACCTCGCCCTCTTTCCTCCAACAACTGTCTTAAAATTTTAATCAATTCACGGGGCGTCCTGGCTAAGGCCCCGGCTTGGTGGCCTACTATGTAATCGGGATTTCCTTCTTCCTGACCGGGGAGGGCGTCGCTTAAGATAATGGGCAACCCACAGACCAGCGCCTCCGAGATGGTTATCGAGCCCGCCCTGGTTATGATCAGGTCGGCCGCGCGCATCAGGGTGGGCATGTTATCGACGAAGCCGTAGACCCTGGCCGGAACGTCGAAGTGCACCCTGTCCAACCTGGCCTTCAGCTTGCTGTTCCTGCCGGTCACGACCAGCAGTTGCAGGCGCAACCCCAGGTCCGAGATGGCCAGCGCAAAATCATAAACCCGTCCCGTTCCCTCGCCTCCACTGACCAGCAGGAGGGTGGGGAGATCGGGCGCCAGGTTCAACCCTTGCCGCACCTGGGGTTTGCTTCCCATCTCCTCCAGAAATCTGGGATGCACTGGTGGGCCGAGCAGTTCGATCTTATCGGGGGGCATCCCGTACGCCAGGGCGGCCTGTCTGGCTTCCTCGGTGGGTACGATGTGACGATCTACCTCGGGACAGACCCAGGCCCGATGGATGGTGACCAGTTCCGTGCCGACCACAAAAAAAGGGGTTTGCCAGCCCAGGCGCCGCAGGGCTTTACAGGTCACGTGGTTGAGCAGCGGATGGACGGAGACGACGACCTGGGGCTTATGTTCTCTGAGCGCGCTCTCCAGTCCCTTGCCGACGAAAACGTCAAGCACAGCCACCATGAGCCTGGTCCGAAGCCGGCCGTTGGTCCCGTGAAAGAACCAGCCCCACGATGGAGGAAAATAGCGCGTGCTCAAGGCATACAGGTCAGGAGAGCGGCTGAGCGGGAAACGGCCTGCGGCCAGAACATCGACCATCTCGATCCGATCGCGTTCTCCCGCCAGGTTCTTTATAGCCGCGACGATGGCCTGGGCCGCGCTGCGGTGCCCTCCGCCGGTTTCGGACATCAAGAAGAGAACCTTATTCCCCACTCCCCATTCCCTCTTCCCTGATTTCCCCTCGACTGACGAAGGTTTTCACCCGCCGCTCGAAGGCGCGGCGCGGCAGCAGCACCCGCCGGCCACAGGTGCAACACTTGATGCCGATGTCGGCTCCCACGCGCACCACCCGCCATTCGTAGCCTCCACAGGGATGTTTTTTGCGCAAGCGCACCACGTCCCCTAACCGAATTTCCATCATCTTTCGTCGTCGGCCTGTCTTCCTGCTCTGGTGAGATTATTATATCATAACCTGAGCATTATCGCCAAAAAGCGCCCTTTGCCATGACTTTACCCCTATCTCTGTCAGTCTGCGCTGGTCCGGATTACGGTCGCAGATTGCACGATGGAAGCGTGGAGAGGCGTAGGGCGCGGAAGAAAGACGCCCTCCAGCTCAGACTGTTTTGGAAGCAGCTTTTGTTAAAATAAGCGCCTTGATAGTATATATAAAATGTTTTACGTCCTTTGTCGTTTATCTTGACAAAATCCGAATTTGATGATATACTCAGTAAAGATGATGACAACGCAGCGGCGGTTGCAATGTGGCCTCAATATAGCGCCGTTCTTTTTCTTTGGACAGAGAGAGCGATTTTTTACTGCCCTCTCCAACTATCTTTCTGCAAGGAGGACAAAAATGGGAAAGGGAATACGGAAAAGAGTAATCGTGCGGCTGGGCCTGGTGCTGGTATTGCTGCTGCTGGGCCTGGTCGCCGCCTACGCCGACCCGCCGGGCAACGAGCGGATCAGCGTGGACACCGCCGGCCTCGACCCTAATGGCCCGAGCCAGGACCCATCCATCTCGGCCGACGGGCGCTACGTGGCCTTCTCGTCCGATGCCAGCGACCTGGTGGCCGGCGACGGCAACGGCTTTCGTGACGTCTTCGTGCGCGACCGGCAGACCAGCATCACCACCCGCGTCAGCGTGGATACCGGGGGCCTCGATTCTAATGGCGCGAGTGAGAGCCCATCTATCTCGGCCGACGGGCGCTACGTGGCCTTCCACTCCGATGCCAGCGACCTGGTGGTCGGCGACGGCAACGGCTTTCGTGACGTCTTCGTGCGTGACCGCCAGACCAACACCACCACCCGCGTCAGCGTGGATACCGGGGGCCTCGATTCTAATGGCATGAGCCAGAATCCCTCCATTTCGGCCGACGGGCGCTACGTGGCCTTCGCGTCCGATGCCAGCGACCTGGTGGCCGGCGACGGCAATGGCCTTGCGGACATCTTCGTGCGCGACCGGCAGACCAATACCACCACCCGCGTCAGCGTGGATACTGGGGGCCTCGATTCTAATGGCGCGAGCGCGAGACCATCTATCTCGGCCGACGGGCGCTACGTGGCCTTCCGCTCCGCCGCCACCGACCTGGTCCTGGTGCCTGTAGACGCCAACGGGGCCAATGACATCTTCGTGCGTGACTTGCAGACCAACACCACCGTTCGCGCCAGCGTAGATACCGGGGGCGGAGACTCTAATGGTGGGAGCCTGTACGCATCCATCTCGGCCGACGGGCGCTACGTGACCTTCACGTCCGCGGCCAGCGACCTGGTGGCCGGCGACGGCAACGGTACGACGGACGTCTTCGTGCGCGACTTGCAGACCAACACCACCACCCGCGTCAGCGTGAATACCACGGGCGGCGACCCTAATAGTTTTAGTCAGGACTCCTCCATCTCAGCCGATGGGCGCTATGTGGCCTTCGAGTCCTTTGCCAGCAACCTGGTGGCCGGCGACGGCAACGTGGCCAATGACATCTTCGTGCGCGACCGGCAGACCAACACCACCACCCGCGTCAGCGTGGATACCACGGGCCTCGATCCTAATGGCACGAGCTGGAACTCTTCCATCTCGCCCGACGGGCGTTACGTGGCTTTCGCGTCCTGGGCTACCGATCTGGTGCCCGGCGACGGCAACGCTACGCCCGACGTCTTCATGCGCAGCCGGGGGGACCCAACGCTGACCATCGCCAAGCAGGGTAACCCCGACCCGCTCTGGGCCGGAGAGACGCTGACCTACACCCTGACCATCTCCGAAACCGGCGGGCTGTTCGATGCCACGGGCCTGGTGGTCAGCGATACCGTGCCGGTCAGCACCACTTTTGCCTGGGCCGACAACGGCGGCGCGCTGGTGGGCAACGACGTGCTCTGGACGGGCCTGGCGGCCAGCGACAGCCAGAGCATCAGCGTCACCTTTGTAGTGACGGTCAACCAGGTGCTCAGCGGCACGATCATCACCAACGACGCCTACCGGGTGGTGACCAGCACCCAGGGGGCGAGCACTGGCCTGGGCAGCGCGGTGACCACCACGGTGTTCACTGTTACGGTTCCCACCACACCCACCAACGACCTCTACCTGCCCACCATCCAGAGGAACAACGTCATTACGCCGTGAGAAGCCGGGTCTGGCTGCTCCAGACGTCCAACGGGCGGGGTTGTAGAGCCTCGCCCGTTTTTGTGATTTTGGCCTTCGGCTCGCGGAGGACACGGAAGGCTGCTTCCGCGTACTCCGTTTTTCCTCGACCTCCGCGATTCTAAAGACGGGGATAGATCAAGGCCCTTTGCTTCTGGCGGCCTTTGGTGTTATACTTAGAAAGCAAACGGAGATTTCGAGGCGTTATTATGTCTAAAGGGAAGGGCCTCTTGCCGCCAGCACAAGGCCAGGCGGCTTTGTTACTGACTATACTTATCCTGATCGGCTTTGCTCTCAGAATCTACCATCTCGACTTTCAAAGCCTGTGGCGGGACGAGATAGATACGGTGTTGTTCGCTCAACGTCCCCTACAGGCTACCCTGGCTACCTTTCAGGCCGCCGGGGAGAACGGCCCCTTTTATTTCTTTATCATGCATTACTGGGTGCTGCTCGCAGGTACGACCGAGTTTGCCCTGCGCTTCTTCTCCCTGCTATGGGGAGTGGCGGCTATCCCTCTGGTCTACGTCCTGGGCCGGCGGGCGGTACAGAGCGGGGTGCTGGTGGGGCTATTGGCGGCTGTAGTGACCATCGTTTCGCCCTACTTCGTCTGGTATTCCCAGGAAGCCAGGATGTATGCCCTGGTCACTTTTCTGACCATGTTTTCCTTCTACCTTTTGTTGCGCGCCGTCGAGGAAAACCGCTTCTGGCTGTGGGCGGCCTATACCGTCGTCACCAGCCTGTGCTTTTACGCTCACCTGCTGGCTGCCCTGATCCTGGTCGCTCAGGAGGTCTGGTTTGTGGTGAACTGGCGACGCCACCGAGAGGCGTTAAAGGGCTGGCTCATCTCCCAGGCTTTTTTGATTTTGCCCTATCTGCCTCTGGCCGTCTGGCAACTGCCCTACATCGTGTCGCCCGATGCGCCGCGCTATCCCTTCTTTTCTCTGCCCGATATGTTACAGGTCCTGCTCCTGCGCTTTAGCCTGAGCATCAGCGCTTCTTACGCCCTGTTGCCTCTCAGCTTCTTCGTCTTTCTCTTCCTGGCAGGGGCCATTCTCTTCCGGGCGGAGGAGGAGGATACTAAGGAGCCAAAACTACTACCGGCGCACTCGTCACGTAGTAACGACTTAAGTCGTTACTACCAGGCTAAAGGGCCGGGGGCCCTGGCCTCGAATCCGGAGGCGGGCAAACGTGAATTCTGGTCCCGCTTCGTCGCCGCCCGGCGGAGCAACGTGCTTCTTTTGTGCTACCTGTTTGTGCCCATCGTCACCCTGTATCTCATCTCGCTGCGCGACCCTCTCTTCGTGGATCGTTACCTGATCACCGTCGCGCCAGCTTATTACCTGCTCCTGGCCTGTGGCCTGTACGCCCTGTGGAAAAGAGTGCCTCTCCTGTCTCTGGCGGCGACGGCCATTCTGGTCGGTCTGGGGCTGGTTGCGGTGTTGACCCAGGAGTCCTACAAGCCCGACTATCGGAGCGCGGCCCTGTATTATCGTCAGCGTGCCCATCCCCACGACGTTCTGGTTTTCGTTGCTCCCTTCCAGCGCAAATATTTCTCCTATTATTACGGCCAGGATTTTCGGTGGAGGGACCTGCCCCAGACCGATGCCATGAGCCAGGAGGAGCTAAACCAGGCCATAGGGACCACTTTGCCTCTCGCCGGCCGGGCCTGGCTCTTCCTGGCCGAAACACATCATTGGGATTCCAAAGGAATGATTAGAGATTGGTTCGAGGATCACGCCCGTCTGCTCGAAAGCCAGACTTTCCCCTGGGTAGAATGGCGTTGTTACGCCCTGGAGAGGGGAGGCCAATGATGAAGACGATAGAGCAGGTGACTGGCACCCTGGAAGTGCCGGTCGCCTCCCGTTCTCGCCCGTCCGCTCAAGGCGGGGTGCGGCCAAAAGAAATCTTGATGATCGCGCCCACCTCGTTCTTCTCTGACTATGGCTGCCACGTGCGTATCCTGGAAGAAGCCACCATCTTACGCAGGCTGGGCAATCGCGTCACCATCTGCACCTACCACCAGGGACAGGACGTGGAGGGCCTGCTCATAAAACGGGTGCCCTCTGTGCCCTGGGGAGGCAGCTACCGAATGGGCTCTTCCTGGCACAAGATCGCCTTCGACGGCCTTCTATCCCTGAAAGCCCTGGAAATCGGTCGCCAGCGTCGCCCCGATCTTATCCACGCCTATCTGCACGAGGGGGCCCTGATCGGCTATCCGCTCAGCCGTCTATGGGGCATTCCTTTGGTCTTCGACTTCCAGGGCAGCCTGACCGGCGAGATGATCGATCATGGTTTTCTGCGTCCCCACGGCCTGCTCCACCGTCCTCTGCGCAAGTTGGAAGAGGTGATAAACAATCTGCCCCAGGCCATCATAACCAGCTCGCGGCACGCCGCCGCTCTGTTGAAAAAGGAGTTTGGCTGCCGCTGCCAGCACATCTATACTGTGCCCGATTGCGTGGACGTCGAACGCTTTAACCCGGACAATCCGGGCGGCAACGGTTCCGGCCACCTCGAGGGCCAGACAGGGTGGCCCGGCATCCCCCTGGGACGCAAGGTGGTGATTTACCTGGGGCTCTTGGCTGAGTATCAGGGCCTCGATCTGCTTCTGCAAGCGGCGGCCATTCTTTTAAAAAAGCGCCGCGACTTTCATTTTTTGATCATGGGCTACCCTCGCGTGGAACATTATCGGGCGATGGCCGCCCGGCTGGGCCTGGGTGGGCACGTCACCTTTACCGGGCGGATCTCTTACCAGGAAGCGCCTCACTACCTGGCTCTGGGCGACCTGGCCGTAGCCCCTAAATTGTCGCTCACGGAGAGCAACGGTAAGTTGTTAAACTACATGGCTATGGCTTTGCCCACCGTGGCCTTCGACACGCCGGTCAGCCGTGAGTATCTGGGGCCGTGGGGAGTTTACGCTCCCCGTGGCGACGTAGCGAGGCTGGCCCAGGCCCTTGAATCGCTGCTGGCCGACGAAAAGAGAGCGGTTGCTTTGGGACAGGCTCTAAGGGCCAGAGCCATCACCCAATATTCCTGCCAGGAGGCAGGGCGCCGCATCATGGCTATATACGATGCCCTGGCCTGAATCCATGAGTGGATAGTTTCCGCTTCTGAGTAAAGTCGAGTTGCCTTTTTGAGTAAAATAGGGTATTATACGGTGGAAATGAAGTGCATTTCTGTTAATGCTCTGAAACTCGCAATACGTATGCTAATGAGTCGTGCGTCATAAAAGGGAGAGAGATAAGATGGTCGAGTCAGTGAAGGAACAGGTGCAGGAGAAAATCGTCAGAGAGCATCCGGTGGGGGCCGAACTGGAACTGACAGTGGAGGTGGCCGAGATCTTCCCTCCGCAGGGGCAATGGACGGAGCACGATTATTTCGCCCTGCCCGATACCAACCGTTTTGTGGAGCTCTCGGAAGGGAGGTTGATCGTGCCCCCACATCCCACAGATTCACATCAGTTTACTTCCGGGCAATTGTATTTGGCGTTACGGTCTTTTGTAGATGAACGCAATCTGGGAGTAGTGCGCTATTCGCCTCTGCCGGTGCGGCTTTGGCCGGATAAGATCCGCGAGCCGGACATACTATACGTCTCCCACGAACACGCCGACCGCATCGGCGAACAGTATTACGGCCCGCCCGACCTGGCGGTTGAAATCATCTCCCCCAGCACCAGGCTCACCGACCGCCGGGATAAATTCACTGAGTATGCCCAGGCTGGGGTACAAGAATACTGGCTTGTTGACCCGGAAAACAGAACGGTTGAGGTCTTCACTCTCCATGAAAGCAAGTACAGACTGGTGAGCAAATGGGGCCCGGGGGAGGTAGCGAAAAGTGCGCTCCTGGCCGGGTTTGAGGTGGCAGTGGACAAAATTTTCGCCAGTTGAGGGGGGAAAGATAAGATGGGTGAGTCAGTGAAGGAACAGGTGCAGGAGAAAATCGTCAGAGAGCATCCGGTGGGGGCCGAACTGGAACTGACAGTGGAGGTGGCCGAGATCTTCCCTCCGCAGGGGCAATGGACGGAGCACGATTATTTCGCCCTGCCCGATACCAACCGTTTTGTGGAGCTCTCGGAAGGGAGGTTGATCATGCCCCCACATCCCACGTATTCACACCAGTTTACCCTGAGTGAATTCTATATACTTTTGCGCGAATTTGTAAATAAGCATGGTCTGGGAACGGTGTGCTTCGCTCCCCTGCCGGTGCGGCTCTGGCCGGACAAGATCCGCGAGCCGGACATATTATACGTCTCCCACGAACATGCCGACCGTATCGGTGAGCAGTATTACGGCCCGCCTGACCTGGCAGTGGAAATCATCTCCCCCAGCACCAGGCTCACCGACCGCCGGGATAAATTCACTGAGTATGCCCAGGCTGGGGTACAGGAATACTGGCTTGTTGACCCGGAAAACAGAACGGTTGAGGTCTTCACTCTCCAGGCAGGCGCGTACGAACTTTTGGGGAAATGGGGGCCGGGGGAGGTGGCGAAAAGCGCCCTCCTGGCCGGGCTCGAGGTAACAGTGGATGAGATTTTCGCCTCTTAGCTTGATGGCGGTCACCATTCTAAACGAATTTAACGGATGGCAGGTGCCTGGCACTTTGGAAGTGCCAGGCACCTTATGTTGAACCTCAACCCAAAATGATACACTATCTTGCCCGTTTCGCCCCATTCGTGATATAATATAGTCACTATAATCCTGTGTCGCCATTCTGAGAGGGCGATAGCCATGCAGCAATCTCTGTCTGTGGGCACGGTTCTGAAAGACAAATATAAGATCGCCCGCCTGGTGGGTGGTGGAGGTATGGCCTGGGTCTACCAGGTGGAAAGGCTCTCGGATCATTCCATCTGGGCTCTCAAAGAGCTGAGGCCCCAGTCCACCGATCCCGAGGATCAGGCTTTAGCCTGGCGTTTGTTCCAGCAGGAGGCCATTATCCTGGCCGATCTGGATCACCGCAACCTGCCCAGGGTCATCGATTTCTTTGAAGAGGGAAACGATTCCTTCCTGGTGATGGAATTCATCTGGGGCCGCTCCCTGGAAAAGCGCCTTGAGGCCGCCAACGCTCCCTTGCTCGAAAGCGAGGTGCTCCGCTGGGCCATCCAGCTTTGCGACGTCCTGGACTATTTACATAATCAGGACCCGCCTGTCATCTTTCGCGACTTGAAGCCCAGCAACGTCATGGTCACCAACGAGGGCATAATCAAGCTCATCGATTTTGGCATTGCCCGCACCTACAAAGTGGGCAAGAAGAAGGACACGGTGGCTATGGGTTCGGAGAACTACGCCGCCCCGGAACAGTGGGGCAAAGAACAGACCGATGGCCGCTCGGACGTTTACTCGCTGGGAGCGACGATGTATCATCTGCTGGCCAATGTACCGCCTACTCCTGCCTTTCTGCCTTCGCCGCCTCTGCCTCTCAGCACCTACAACGCTGCTCTATCGGAGAAGACTCTTGAGGTGGTGGAAAAGGCCATGGAACGGGACCGGCAGAAGCGTTATCGTTCGGCGCAGAAGATGCGCCAGGCCATTCTGGACTGTTTGCCCGAACCCTACGTTGAGCCGAAGGCCGCTGTCGAGCCTGAGCCGCCGCCTCCTCCGCCGCCCAAACGCTGCCCGGGCTGTGGGCGCGAGAACAGGGCAGAGGCTCGTTTCTGTGTCGGGTGTGGAAAGTCCTTTGTCGGTATTCTGCCCGCCGTGCTGCGCGTGGTACAGCCGGTGCGGGCTGCCTGGGAGATGCCCATCCGCCGCACGCCTCTGCTCATCGGCCGCACCAGTGAGCCAGAAGAGCTGTACCCTGACCTTGATCTTTCCTTCTACGATCCCGACGGTCACGTTTCTCGCCGCCACGCTCAGGTTACCAGGGAGGGCGATGGTTATCTGATTACTGATCTGGGAAGCAGCAACGGCACGACGGTCAACAATGTCAAATTAGCGGCCAACCAGCCTCATCCCCTGCGTAACGGAGACCGCGTTAAGGTCGGTAAAGTCGTGCTCCAGCTTCAACTGTATGGAGCGAATTCGAGGTGAGTTTCTTATGAACTGTCCAAACTGCGCCCGTGAGACCAAGCCTGGAGCCAGGTTTTGTCACCACTGTGGAGCGGATCTGCCCCTGGCCGTAGAACCGAAACCGCCGGAGGCCGTGGAGATGAAAACAGCGGACGCGCCGGCCCTCCCTGATACCGTCGAGGCGTCGGCGACGGAGGGCGAGACGGTCGGCCCCGTACCTGCGGCAGAGGAAGTTACGCCGCCTCCTTCACCCCCAGCCGGGGAGGAAGCCGAAGCTCAGGTTGAACCACCTCCTGGTGCGGATGAAGAGCCTGTTGTCTCCATATTCAGGGAGGATGACGAGGAAAAGGCCGGGCCGGAGGCAGTCAGCCCCCCGGCAGAACCGCAAGAGCCCGAAGCTCTCGAAGCTGAGAAGAAAGCCGAGGAGATCAAAACGCCTGTCGCGCCGGGCACGGTCCTGAGTGGACGCTACGTTGTGGACAAGGTGCTGGACATTAAAGAGGGAGAAGTGCTCTACCGAGCCTACGACGTGCGCAAATGCCAGTTCTGTGGCTCGGAGGAAAACGCTCCCGGCGAGGCTTATTGTGGAAACTGCGGCGCAGCCCTGCTGGAAGAGCACAAGGCATCTTATCTGCTTTGGGAACGTCCTCTGGTGGAGGAAGAGGACGGCGAGAAGGAAGAGGACCAGGTGCTAACTCGCTTCGTGGAGAACGATCTGCTGTACACCGTCCTTGAGGAGCCAGAGACCGAACCGATGCCTGTCGGTCTGCGTCTGGTTGTGGGACAGCGTTCCGACCCCGGCCTGGTGCGCGAACTGGATGAGGATAGCCTGCTGAGCCTTACCCTGTCCTGTAACCACCTGTCGCAGATTGGGCCTATGCTGGGGCTCTATGCCGTGGCCGACGGGATGGGCGGGCACGAAGGTGGGGAGGTAGCCAGCCAGTTAGCTACGCGCGCCCTGGCCGACCACCTGGCGCAACACATATTTCTGCCGGAGCTATCGGGGGAAATGTGTCTGGGGGAAACGATCAAGCACCATCTGGAGCAGGCGGTGGCCGTCGTCAACGATGAGGTCTATCTGGTTCGTCAAAAGAGAGGGACCGATATGGGCACCACCTTGACCGCCGCTCTGATCAGGGACGACCGGGCTTACCTGGCCCACGTGGGCGATTGCCGGGCCTATCTGTGGGGCGGCGGAGGCTTGCGCCAGTTGACGAGTGACCATTCCCTGGTAGCCAGCATGGTCGCCAGCGGGATGGCGGAGCCCGAGGAGGTCTACACCCATCCTCAACGCAGCGTCATTCTCCGCTGCATCGGCGATCAACCCGCCGTAGAAGTGGACCTCGTTACCCAGGACCTGGCAGCCGGCGACCGCCTTATCCTGTGCTGCGACGGATTGTGGGAGATGATTCGGAACGAGGGCATCGAGGAGGTTATGTTGCAGGAGACTGAGCCGCAAGCCGCCTGCGACGAACTGGTACGCCGGGCCAACCAGGCCGGCGGCGAAGATAACGTCAGCGTCATCGTGGTCCAGGTGGAAGCGGTGGCCGATTTGCGTGTCGCCGAAACTGCAACCTAGCTGGCCGTCAGGCGTAGTTATATTTGAAGTGAGTTAGCGATCTGGCGAGAAACAAGAATTAGTGAAGGAGAAAAAAATTATGGCCGACGAAGTAATATTGACCTGTTCCCTGAATAAATCGTACCTGCCGGTGATAAACACCCAGCAGTTGGTCTACGTGCTCATCGAGGCTGTGCCAGGCGAAGCCATAACCGCCGCAGCCGGTGTGGATGGACAGGGGCCGCCTCTCAACCTCAGCCTGGTTCTGGATCGCAGCGGCTCGATGGCGGGGAAGAAGATAAAACGTCTCCGAGAGGCCGCCAAAATGATTATCGACCGCCTGAGCGACCAGGATTACATCTCGGTGGCTGTCTTCAACGATCAGGCCAGGACGCTGATATCCAGCCAGTTGGTGACCGACAGGGCCGCCCTCCAGCGCAAGATCGATGACATCCTCGACAGAGGAGGGACCGCTATCTCCAAAGGGATGAAGCTGGGCCTGGGCGAGTTGGATAAACAACTGGACCCCAGGCGGGTCAGCCGCCTGTTGCTCCTGACCGACGGTCAGACCTTTGGCGATGAGGATGTGTGCCGCAAGCTGGCAAAAGAGGCCGGCAACAAAGGGATCCCAGTCATTGCCCTGGGCCTGGGCGATGACTGGAATGAGGACCTGCTGGATGACATCGCCGAGGCCAGCAAGGGCCTCTCCGATTTTATCGACAGCCCGGACAGGATAATGGACTTCTTCCAGACTACGGTGCAAAGTATGCAGGCTACCGTAGTACGCAACGCCCAGATGGTTTTGCGTCTGGTACAGGGCATCCATCCCCGCCAGATATGGCAGGTGGTGCCTGTCATCTCTAATCTGGGCTATCAGCCTCTCTCCGACCGGGATGTCCAGGTCTCGCTGGGGGACCTGGAGGAGGGGCAGAGCTATACCATGCTGGTGGAGCTGCTTTTAGCGCCCCGCCCCGCAGGACGCTATCGGGTGGCCCAGGCGGAGATATCCTATGACGTACCGGCCATGGGCCTCGAGGGCGAAAAGGTCAAGGCCGATATCATGCTCGACTTCACCACCGACCAGGCTCGCAGCAAAAGCTACGACGCCAGAGTGATGAACATCGTGGAAAAGGTCACCACCTTCAAGCTCCAGACCCGGGCTCTGGAGGAGGCCCGGATGGGCAACGTGGCCGGAGCCACCCAGAAATTGCGGGCCGCGGCCACCCGTCTGCTGGAGATGGGGGAAGGGGAATTGGCAGAAGCCGCCTTGCAGGAAGCAGAGAACCTGGAGCGTGAAGGACAAATGACCTCCACAGGCACCAAAAAGCTGCGTTATAAGACCCGTAAGCTGACCCAGAAGCTCGTTGATGGCTCGTGACCAGCAGCAAGTTTCAATCTTAATTTTAGTTTGAGTCTTAATCTAGTTTAAGGAGGAAGGATATGAAGTGTCCACGATGTGGGAACGAGGTAGAGGAAGGCACCGTCTTTTGCGACCAGTGCGGCGCAAAGTTGGGGGCTGCTGCTCCAACTCCCGCTCCGGCGGCAGGTATCTGTCCCTTGTGCGGAGCCTCAAACGTGCCGGGCGAAGCCTTCTGCGAGAGCTGTGGAGCTCCCCTGGAGACCCCGGCCCCGGCTGAGGCTCCACCAACCCCGGCGGCAGCCGCACCCGCAGCCCCAGGGACGGAGGAGGGCACCTGCCTGGCCTGTGGCGCGGCCTTGCAACCCGGCGATGCCTTTTGTAGCAACTGTGGAGCGGCGGTAACTGCTGCCCCGCCAACGTCAGAAGTCGAAGTACCGCCACCGCCGCCAACGCCAACGCCGGAAGTCGAAGTACCACCGCCGCCGCCAACGCCGACGCCAGAAGTCGAAGTACCGCCACCGCCGCCAACGCCGACGCCGGAAGTCGAAGTACCGCCACCGCCGCCAACACCGGCGCCAACAACGGCTGAAGTGCCGGCTATAACTGCCTGTCCGGCTTGTGGAGAAGAGATGGCCGCCGACGATACCTTCTGTAGCCATTGCGGAGCCGCATTAGAGCCGTCTGTTGAGGCTCCACCACCTCCCCCGGCCATAGAGCAGCCCTGCCTGGTCGTTGTTGATAGCGGGGCCCGCATGACGTTGCCGCAGACGGCGGAGATCCTCATCGGTCGAGAGGATCCCGTCAGCGGTGTTTATCCTGACGTTGACCTGACGCCTCATGGTGGAGAAGAAGGTGGTGTGTCCCGCCAACACGCCAAAATTATCGTCGAGGGCGAAGAGTATTTCATCCAGGACCTCAAGAGCACTAACTTCACCTTCGTCAATCGCCAAAAAATGACGCCAGGGGCGCGCCACCCCTTGAAAGATGGCGACGAGATTCGCTGCGGAAGGGTGAAATTGACCTTTCACGCTGGCTGATTAAATCATGCAGCCCTGTTCCTGTGGTCAGATCAATCGAGCGGGCGCCCGTTTTTGCGCTCGTTGTGGCCGGCTTATGCGGATGGCTTCGCCCGGCGGTGCGGCCCTGCTGGCTGGTCAGACCATGCGAAGTGGAGCCTATCGTATCATTCGTCCGCTGGGTCGAGGAGGCATGGGGGCTGTGTACCTGGCCCACGATACCCAGGCTTTCGACCGTCTGTGTGTGATCAAAGAGCTGCTGGACTACTTTGACGCCACTGACGCCGCGGAGGTGCGCAAAGCCGAAAAACGATTTGAGGAAGAGGCCCGTATCCTGGCCGCTCTCAGCCATCCGGGCATCCCCAGAATATACACTTACTTCTCGGAAAACGGGCGTCACTACATCGTGATGGAATATATCGAGGGGGAGACGCTGGAGCGAGGGATCACGCATCAGGATGAGAAGGGAGATGCCATCCCTGCCCGGCCGCTCCCCACTGAGGAGATCGTATACCAGGCCATCGAGGTCTGCAAGGTGCTGGAATATCTGGCCGGATTGCCCAGACCTGTCATCCATCATGATGTCAAGCCGGCCAACCTTATTCTGGATCGTAACAGCGGCGAGGTGCGGCTGGTCGATTTCGGTACGGCCAAAGCCCGCTACAGCCTTCCAGGCAGCGGAGGGATGGGCCTCCGGAAGTCCAGTGTGTACGGCACCGAGGGTTATGCTCCTCCAGAACAGTATCGGGGGCGCTCTGAGCCCCGTAGCGACGTTTACGCCCTGGCTGCCACCGTCTATCATCTCCTGACCGATGACGATCCGAGGGACCATCCTTTTCGGTTCCCCAGGCTGGACACCCTGCCCTCGGAACTGGCGGCCGTGTTACGCTCCGCCTTGCATGTCGAGGTGGGGCGGCGTAGCACCGCCCGAAAAATGCGGCTGGCTCTGGAAGCGTGGTTGAAAGCGGCCAAGGCTTTTACTTTTCGCAATGGCGCGGTGGCCCTCACGGTGGACGAACTGGTGCCTCTCTGCGACCAGCACTGGACAGAGGCCCGCCAGCACCTTCACGAAGGAGATTTTGAACGCTGGTTTCGCGACCTCAACCGCTACGATCTGGTGGCCAAAGCCGAAACAGCCCGCCAGCAGAAGGGCGACCGGGATGCCGCGCTGGAGACTTTTTTACACGCGCTCGATCCGGGTCTGCCCAACCCGGCGCTGGTCGTCGATCCCCCGTCTCTGGCCTTTGGATTGTCAACCGCCAAAGGGCCTATCCGCCAAACCCTGACCCTGACCAACCGGGGACGTGGTTACTGCCGGTTCGCTCTCGCCTCTTCGGTGCCCTGGCTGGCTGCCGAGCCTGACCAGGCCAGGTGCCCGGCCGGGAAAAAGGTCACGGTGAGCGTGACGCTGGACCTCAGCGCCTTGCCGTTGGGTCGTCTGCACAAGGCTACCCTGAGGTGTATTCCTTCGCACGGGAAAGAGATCGCCGTGCCGGTCAGGGCTAAGTCGCCTTTGCTGCGGGAGATTCTGGGGCGATTGTGGCGTGGTGGATGGCGGATGCTGGGCGGCGCCTGGAAGGGCGCCAGGCGAGGATGGCGCCTCTGGACTACGACGGCCAACAGGGTGCTGGTCGTTCGCTGGCGCCACTTTGAAGCGGTTATAGCTTTGGCTTTGTTGGGGGGGGCGACAGCCTGTTTCTTGTGGGCGTGGTTCGTGCCGGGTAGTGTCTGGTACAAGTATATTTTCGTCTTTCTGGTGGGGGCGGTCCTCACTGTGCCCACTCTCTATCTTCTTTTAGCTCTGGTGTGTGCCGTGACGGGGGCGGCCCTGGGCGCTATGCTGCAAGGGTTACGCCGGACGACGTGGAGACGTTAGATAGATGCGATGCCCTACCTGTGGACACCTTAATCAATCTGATGCTCAATTCTGTGCCAATTGCGGTCTGTGGTTAGCTGGCGTTCAGCCCAGACGTTCGGCCCTTCAGCCGGGACAGATAATGGACGGAGACACCTATCGCATCATCCGTCCCCTGGGCAAAGGGGGCATGGGGGCGATCTATCTGGCCGCTCAACCCAGAGCCTTTGGCCGTTTGTGCGTCATCAAGGAGGTGATCGACTACTTCGATCCCACCGATCCAGAGGAGGCGCTCAAGGCCAATCAGCGTTTCGAGGCCGAAGCCCGCACCCTGGCCCAGCTCAAACATCCCGGCATCCCCGATATGTATGGCTACTTCTCCGAGGGCGGCCACAACTACCTGGCGATGGAATACATCGAGGGGGATAATCTGGCCGAGGGGCTGACCGACGAGGAGACTTCGGGACCTTTACGGGACGGGAAACCACTGTCCCTGGAAGACGGGTTGCGCTATGCCATCCAGGTTTGCGAGACGCTGGAATACATGGAGAGGCAAAATCCGCCAGTCGTCCACAACGACATCAAACCGGCCAATATTATCATAGATGAACACAGCGGGCGGGCGGTGCTGGTCGATTTTGGCACGGCCAGGACCCGTCACGCTCCTCAGTTGGGCGGCCAGCCTGATCGGGAGCAGTCCGATGTGTACGGCACGGCAGGCTATGCCCCCCCGGAGTTGTATCAGGGTATCTCCGAGCCCCGCAGTGACGTTTACGCGCTGGCGGCCACCACCTATCATCTTCTGACCGACGACGACCCACGTGACCATCCTATGCGTTTCCCTCGTCTATTGGACCTGCCCCCTGTCCTGTCAGTGATCCTGCAACAGGCCCTGGAGCCGGAGGTCAAGCAGCGTCCCACGGCCACCGAGTTCCGTCAGGCTTTGGAGAGTTGTCTGGAAGCCGAGAAGGAAGTGGTGCGGCATGTGGTCCAGCCTGCGGTCCAGCCTCTAACCTTCCCACAAAAGGGCAAAGCCACCTCCTCGGAAAGCCTGGTGCAGTTGTGTATCAAACACTGGGATTATGCCCAAAACTTTCTATACGATGGCACCATCGAGGACTGGTTGCGTAACTCCCTGCGGGGCTCGATGGCCGCCAACGCGGCTCGGGCCGCGGTGAAGAAATATCCCAAAGACCGCGACGCGGGCCTGGATACCTTCATCCGAACCCTGGCCCGCCCCCTGAAGTTTTCTATCCCTGCCCCCAGACTGAAGATACTTACCAAAGAGTTGGATTTCGGCCAGATGTTGCCGGGCCAGAGCAAAAACCTTACCCTGGATGTCGGCAATGCCGGCAAAACCTATCATTTGTATGGAGCGATAAGCCCTTCTGTTCCCTGGCTGAAGGTAAGCCCGGAACATTTTAGCTGCCGGCCGCGCACCGCGCAGAAAGTATCCATCCAGGTGGATACCAGCGGGCTTGGCCCTGGCCCTCAGAAAGCAGTCCTTGTTTTTAAGCCGGCTGCCGGCCAGCCGCAGACGGTCGCAGTCAAGGTGAGATTGCCGCCCTCTCTCGTGCCGAAAAGACGCCGGCCAGTGAACTTCGCCCGGCTGCTGATCTTCTTCTCATTATTGACTGTGGCAGGTCTTGTCGGCTACTACATTATTTTGCAGGCAGGGACGGTCAATACCCTACCCCTACCTGTCATTCAGATGCCCCAGGTGCCCGCAGAGGAGATGGTGGACGTTCCGGCCGGGAGTTTCATGATGGGTGGTAGCGAGCAGGAACCGGCCAGCTCAGTTGACGTGCCTTTTTTCCAAATTGATAAATACGAGGTGAGCAACGGGCTGTACCGCAAATGTGTCGAAGCTGGAGCCTGTAATCCGCCATCCAAGACCGACCGCTATGACAAGCCTCAGTACGCCCCCCACCCTGTGGTCTACATTAGCTGGAAAGAGGCCAGCGATTACTGTGGCTGGGTTGACAGACGGCTGCCTACCGAGGAGGAATGGGAGAAGGCCGCCGCTAATTATACTAAACCGGGGGGAGGGTCGGTGAAAAGGAGCTATCCCTGGGGAGATTCCTTTAACGTTGGGATGTGTAACACCAAAGAGGCCGGCATCGGGGGCACCGTGCCGGTAGACAGTTACCCCGAAGGGGCCAGCCCCTATGGGGCGTTGAACATGATCGGCAACGTGTGGGAGTGGACGGCCAGCACAGATTCAAACTCCCCACCAGGACAACGGGTAGTGCGTGGTGGTTCCTGGGACTACGAGGCCGTCACCAGCACCGAACGCCGTTCTATGTGGCCTGATTCTGATCAGGCCACCGTGGGCTTCCGCTGTGCCCGCTGACAAAGTTAGAGGAGGCAACCAAACATGCCGACGCGAGTCAGGGTCGCCGGTCAGACAGACCCCGGCCTGCTGCGAGAGATAAACGAGGACTCCTTCTATTACAAAGTGGTGCAAGCTTCGGACGAGGAGTCGGTGGGGCTTTTCATCGTGGCCGATGGGATGGGCGGCCATCTGGCCGGAGAGGTAGCCAGCATGTGGGCCGTGGAGGCCCTTAAACGAGAACTATCGTTTCTATTTCAGCCCAGGGACCCCCGGGCAACCTTGCAGTTCACAGGCAAACAGAAGCGCGCCATGCTTACGGGAGAGGAGGCAACAAAACCGCTGGCCGAAACAGAGACCCAGCGCCTGATCAGCGTGGCCATCGAACGGGCCAATTCCGTAGTGTTAGGCTACGCCCAAAGGAAGCCGGACGAAGCGGAGGGCATGGGGTCCACCGTTACCCTGGCGGTGGTGGAGCAGAGAATAGCGACCATAGCCAACGTGGGCGATAGCCGCACCTATCTATGGCGCGGGGGCAAGCTCAGGCAGGTAACCGAGGATCATTCCCTGGCAGCCAGCCTGATCGCCGCCGGCAACCTTCCCCCCCAGGACATTTACGATCATCCGCAGCGTCATGTCATCTACCGCTGCCTGGGCCTCCAGGGCCACGTGGAGGTGGACGTTTTCTCTCCCATGCAATTGCGGCCCGGTGACGGCCTGCTCCTCTGCTCCGATGGGCTGTGGGAGATGCTTCGCTCTCCTCAACCGATGGTCGAGGTTCTGAAGAGCGTCCCGGACCCGGCAGAAGCCTGTGGGCAGTTAGTGCGGATGGCCAACGATGCAGGCGGAGAGGACAACATTTCTGTCGTCATCGCCCGCTTCGAGTGAGAACGTTATGAACCCTAACCTTCACCCCGGTGCTTTGTTACAGGGCGGGAGATACCGCATAATCCGGCTGCTGGGGCAGGGCGGCATGGGGGCCGTTTACCTGGCCGAAGATCTGGAATTATTCGGACGGGCCTGTGTGGTCAAAGAGATGCTGCCCCACTACGCCACCCAGACGGAGAAGAGAAAAGCTGAAGATGATTTCAGACGTGAAGCCCAACTTCTGGCCCAACTTAATGAGCCGGGCCATGCCCGTATCCCGGAGATATACGGTTACTTCGTGGAGGGACAGGGGCATTACCTGGTGATGAAATACGTCCAGGGAGAGAATCTGGAAGAACGCCTGGAACGCCTGGGCCATCCGCTCCCGGCAGAAGAGGTCACCTGTTACGCGCTACAGGTGTGCGATGCGCTGGCCTACATGCACCGCCAGCGACCCCAGCCGGTCGTACACCGTGATATCAAACCGGCTAACATCATCGTGGACCAGGGCGAACAGGTATGGCTGGTGGATTTTGGGCTAGCCAGGGCTTCTTTGCAGCCCGGGGCGTGGGTGGTGATCGGTCACGGCAAGACGGTGGGGGCGGGCACGCCGGGCTATACTCCCCTGGAGCAGTGGTCGATGCGGTCAGAACCCAAATCGGACGTCTACGCCCTGGGAGCGACGATGCACCATCTGTTGGCCGGCCTGGACCCCCGTGACCGCTTCGACCCCTTTCCCGAACTGGACCTTCAGATTTTAAGGGCGCTCTCTTCCTTCCCTCGCTTGCGTTCTTTGCGTCCCTCTCTATCGACAGAGCTGGAAGAAATTGTGGCCGCCGCTTTGGCCCAGGAGCCCGCTCAGCGGCCGTCGGCCGCCCAGATGAAAGACCGGCTGGAAGCTCTGAGCGCCGCCTCTGAGGACCGCGTCCAACGTCTGGTCAGCAGGTGGATACCCACTCTGGGCAAGATAGTGGGCCTCGCCCTGGTGACCGCCGTGGAGATATTGCTTCAGAGAAAGGCGGAGGGGAAAGCAAACCAACACGCCGGGCCAGCCGTGAGAAAGGGCACCGGCCAGGGGACGTGTTTATATTGCGGGGGGCAGGGGGTGACCATCTGGGGGGACAACTGTCCAATATGCGGGGGCACGGGCCGACGATGAGGCCGGGGTACTGTCTATAGCGGATTTCAGGTAGAACGTGATAAGATGAAAGGAGATGAAGAAGATGACACCACGGGAACAATCGACCGACCTTTGCGTGTATCAAATCAAAGTAACTCTCAAGGGCAGCAAACCGCCAATCTGGAGAAGAATTCAGGTCACCAGCGACACCAGTCTCTACGAACTTCACCACATTCTGCAAGTGGTCATGGGGTGGGAGAATTACCATCTCCACCAGTTTACCATTGGAGGAACATATTTTGGGGAACCCCACCCAGACTATGGCTTCGAAATGGAAGACGAAGCCCCCGTGCAGTTGCATCAAGTAGTTTCTGGGGTGAAGACCAAGTTTGTCTATGAGTACGATTTTGGCGATAGCTGGGAGCATAATATTCTGATCGAAAAGATTCTGCCGCTGGAAGCAGGGCAACATTACCCCCTCTGTCTTACCGGCAGACGCGCCTGCCCGCCCGAGGATTGCGGCGGAATCTGGGGCTATGCCTATTTTCTGGAGGCAATTCAGAGCCCCGACCACCCGGAACACGAAGACATGCTGGAATGGGTGGGAGGCGATTTCGATCCGGAAGCGTTCGATCTGGATGAGATCAACCGAGAGTTAAAAAAGTTTGCAAGGCGCTCTTGAGCGAACGGAGCGGCAGCACTTTGCGTGGCTTCGCTTTCTGCTGGGTTTAGAGCCCATCTGGCCTGAAACCTGGCTACTCGGCGTCGATCTCGCGGATCAATCCGGCGATGGCCTGCTCGATCTGTTCCAATTTCGCCCGGTCGGTGCGGTGTTGGGTGTAAATCCTGATGACGGGTTCGTTGCCCGACTCCCTGACGTGGGTGGTGGCCCCCGCAAAGATACCCTGCGGCGGGTCGTGGGGTTCGAGGAAATACTTGACCCCATCGGTAGCGGTGGTGGCCTGCACCTTCAGGCCGGCGATGGTCAGGTCGGGGCCTTCTTGGGGCTGATATTCTTTCCTGAAGAAGTCCATGATCTTTTGTTTGCGCCTGATGCCATAGAGGTCCAGGCGGTGGTAATGCCAGGGCCCAAACTCGGCCTGCAACTCGGCCAGAATCTCGTCGATGGGTTTGACCGGGCGCTTCCGTTTGCCGGCGGCCATTTCCAACTGCCCTATTTTGCACATCATCTCCAGTACCAAGAGGTCGGCCAGGATGCCATCCTTCTCAGGGAAATCGCCCCGGCTCAGGCCGCTGCTCTCCTCGCCCGCCAGGATGAAGTATTCCCCCTCGTCGTTCATCAGATCGCCGATCCACTTGAAGCCTATCCTGGGCACCTCCACCAGTTCGACGCCCCACTTGTGAGCCATTACGTCCAGCAGGTGGGTGGTGACGATGGTGCGGCAGACCTTGCCCTTCTCGCCCTTTACTTTATGGAAATAGTAGAAAAGCATAGCTATAATATGATTGGCATTGATCAGACCCTTCTTGCCCACCACCCCAAAGCGGTCGCTGTCGGAATCGACGCTCAGGCCCACGTCCACTTCGGGCTCGGCGGCCACGAAGTTGATCATGTCCATGATGTTGTTCGGGTCCTCGCAGTCCGGTCTACGGCCCCCGAAGTCACGGTCGAGCCAGTCGTGGAAACGCTGCGCGATGCGGCACCCGGCCAGCTCCAGGGCTTTATCCAGGAAGCCGATGGCCGTGCCGTACAGGAAATCGACGGCCACCACCGGCTGCGACTGTCTGATGATATCGAAATCGACCCACTTCATCAGGTGTTCTTCAAAATAGGCCGTGCGCAGGTCTCTTTTCTCGATCAGGCCCCTCTCCACCCCTTTTTCGAAGGGCATGACGCGAACGGTGGGATTGTATTTGAGGAAAGCGTTGGCTCTCTCCTGCAAGGCGTCGGTGACTTCCTGGGGAGCGAGCCCGCCGTACACCCCACGCAACGACTTGTAGCCGTTGTCTTCGGAGAAGTTGTGACTGGCGGTCATGGTCACCCCGCCAGCCGCCTTGAATTTGCGGATGGCGAAGGTCATCAGCGGCGTGGGCGTGAAAGGCTTGCCGTCGGTATCCATGAAGATGACCGCGGGCTGCCCCTCTTCGGTGAAGACCTCGGCGTTCCCGGCAAAGACCTCGGCCGCGGTTTGGGCGTAATCCTCGGACAGGAAACGGGTATCGCCCCCCACGATCATGGGGCCACGGACGCCTTCTTTTTGCGCGTGCTCGACCATAGCCTGGCTGGTAGCCTTGACCGTTTCGGCGGTCATCACGTAGCCGATCTTGCCCCTGACCCCGGAAGTGCCGAACAGGGCCGGGCCGGTGGCCTTGATCTCGGTCCATTCCTGTTCCCTGTACTCCAGTCCCTTGACCCCGGCGGGCAGGGCTTTGCGGGCCAGTTCCAGCTTGTAGCCGGGCAGGGCCAGGCGGGGCGTTCTGGCTACCGGGGTCGCCCCGCGGCGAATTTCGAAATCCAAGAGTTCGGCGTCCTTACCGGCCTGAAAGGTGAAGAAGTTGGCGGCCATAGGCACGAACACCCCTTCCTTGATGGGCACTTCTTCCAACACGTCCACCTGTTCCTCGTCTTCTCCCGGCGGGGGCGGGGTATAGGCTCGTACCGTTACGGTGTAATCTTTATCGCTCAGACCAGGGATTTCCCCTCTGATGCGATAGTGGTTGAAAAAGTAATCCCGGCTACTGTCCAGAGCCATGATCTGAACCTGGAGAGTATCCAGGCCCGGCTCTTGTTCTGGTTGCAAGGGGATAAGGGGGACAGAACCGTATCTGGCGGCATTGTCGGTGATGATGATATCGGATACGCCAGGGCCTTCGCCGTCGAAGGAGAAGGCACCCTCTTCTACCGCTACGATACGATAACTGATTAATTGACTTTCCCCTTTAACCACTTGGGTCATTTTGAAAGGTCTCCTTTCGCTTTTGCTTAATTTCTGGGATAGAATTTGGTGACGAGGGCCAACAGCCTGTCATGTATGGCTTCGTTGTTGCAGGCGATAATGCTCGTCGAGCCCAGCGTCCAGGGTCCTCCGTTGAAATCGGTGACCGTGCCTCCCGCGCAGCGGACGATGACCACCCCGGCTACCTGATCCCAGGGATAGGTGTAATTGTTCATAAAAACGTGAAATCTCCCGTGGGCCACGTAGGTTAAGGCCAGTTGTCCGCTGCCCAGCATTCTGATGTGCCTGACCTCATTGGCTATGGCGTCGAGCAAGCAGGAGGTCATTTTTTCCCTCTCCTGCCTGTTGGTTGTCAGGTGGGTCATAACCACCGCTTCTGCCAATTTTGTCTCCGCCGCGGGATGCATTGTCTGCTTCACTCCCAGATCCACATATTCTATAAAAGCTGGCTCTCCCTCTCGAGCATAGTAAAGTTCACATTTGATCGGATCGTATACTACACCTATATATGGTTTCCGGTCTTTTAATATACCTATAGCCGTGCACAATAGCGGCACATCGTAATAATAGTTAATTGTACCATCCAGCGGATCGATAACCCAGGTAAATCCCTTTGCTTGGGCCATTTCAAGCCATTCTTGGGGATTGTGCTTTTTATGTTCGATATCTTCTTCTGATATTATGGTATGATCGTCTCCAAACGTATCTATAATGCCTTGCTTTATTTCTTTGTTAATAGCAATATCCGCCTCAGTTGTTATCTGCTTATCTTTAATAGCCACTATTGCTCTAGAATGATCAAGACTCATACGACCTCCGACCATAGCCAATTCGATGGCCGTCCGCAGGACCTCGTCTTCCTCCTCCGCGTAGCCGTGTGTTCTCAAAAGGCCGTTTATACGCTCAATGGCCTCCCTCTCATATTCAATACCATGTAGAATGTGGAGAGGAACATGGAGGCCATAACGGGCCTTTTGTTCTTCTAAGACGTAGAGATTCTGTCTATGGATAGTTAGTTCTTGCTCCAGTGACTCTTTTGTTCTTTCCATTTCTGCTCATCCCTTGTATATAAACTATTCTTGCATGATGAGAATAGGTGCTAGGTATGAAGGATCGTCAGGTGCCTTCGCTTGCATTTCTTTCCGTGCACTAAAAAGAGCTCGTGGTAAGCTAAATTGGGGCATTTTAAATAGCTCTCTATAGAACTGCTTAGCTATTATTTTTGCGGAATTGTCGTCCACTTCGTTGCGAAATCCCAACACCGAGGGTATGCCTGACCCGACAAGGGCATCTGCCAGACCGAGGAAATCATACTTAAGTATTAGATAGTCAGATCCTGCACATATTCCTTTGCAGGCACTCAGGTAGAAAAAGCGTACCTCTTTATGCTCAATCAGCGAGCTTAGCCTGTCAATGTAGAGCTCCTTGGGATTACCTGGAATGCCTATCAGGAGGTAGCTTCTGTTAGGTGCATCCTCCTCCCAATGGCTGTGCCCGGCAAAATGTAACATGTGGTATTGACCGCGCTCAAGAGCATTTGATACTTTGGCAGGGGTGGTGTGTTCGGGATACAAGGCATCCACTTTCAGTATATGCGAAAACGGCGCCAAGATTTCCTCGATTTCCGATATTTCGGTTTTTACCCCGTCCAAATCGCCTTCTGGGTTTGAAGCGATTAGAAGGAGGCGAAGTTTTTTGCCCGCATCGAGATGCAGCGTATCGAAAATCTCATGGTTTAATGGTTTATTACTACTAATAAGGCCGGATATGGACCTCGTAACTGGATACTGTAGACATAAAGGTTTATCGCTGCCAGACCATCTTATAAACTCGAAAGGAATTCTTAAATATCCCGCGGGGCCAGCAAAGTTCCAGAATAGCTCCTGACGATCACCGCCTCCCATAGCCTGTGCGGCGATGGCGTGTACCTGCGCTAGCCTTTCTCCTAACTTTTCACCTATTGTCTTAATAGGTTGTTGCCATGTCTTGGGGTCTGATAATGCAGTACGGGTTTGTCTACCATGTTCGGCATAGTCACGTTCTGAGAAAAGCAGTGTAACATATTGTATATGTGAGATGTTAGCCTGCAAAGTGACTAGGGTACGGACACGCTCGTCTTGGGTTGGCTGATCGAAATAGACTCTAAGTTGGCCTGTTTGTGGGCTGGTACAAGGAGCAGGATGTTTTTTAGCCCATATAAGTTGACTTGTTTGTAGGCTGGCATCAGTATGAGGAGGAGGAAATCTGCTAGTCCACCTAAATGAAATTGGTTCTCGTGTCCACTGCCGTTGCGGGTTGCCATTCACGCGAACCAGTTCGAGTGTCAGTTTCTCGATGGACCGAATCGTCTTTCCCAATTCCCCAGGACTGTGAGCTACTTTCGTATGGAGAAGCACTTCAATCAACATATCACGCGGAATACGCGTTTCATTAGCATCGTCAATTTCGATACCCAATTCCTTCTTTAGCTTTTCCTCTATGTCCTCCTGCATTTTTTTGCTTGCAAATGCCATCGCGGCGGCCAATGTTCCGTAGCCATGGACTCCCTGTACAATTAGAGCGATCTTACTCCGGTCATAAGGGCTAGTGCTGTAAGTAATCAGCCCAATATCATCTTTCACGTATCTCACTGCCTGAGCACCAGACTTCCCTTCGGAGGAAGGTATTGCCCGTGGAGGAAGCCTATGTATATCCCTAGATTCGTCATAGAGGCATCCAGCCCAGATGAAGAGACTGGGGGTGGGGGGTATGTCATCTTTACAGAGTAGCTCTATTACCTCCGCAGTTGGGACATTTACCGTTGGAGATGCGATGAAGACAATATTTCGCTCTATTTTATCTTTTGGTGGAAGACTCTCACTTACGGTCACTTGTATATTCCCACTACTACAACGAGATAAAGCACTGGCTACGAGACTGAGAGCAATAGCGTCTCTTGGCGAGACTCCTCCCTTATACTTTGTCATATAAGGGGCAACTGTGATCAGGCATCCTTCCTCCACCAGGGGACGCCATAGGATCGGGACATGGCGAGTGTCAGGTCTGACAAACATTGTGCAGCACCTCCTTTTTACAAGTCGGCCTGTTACGGTTTTACTTCCTGCTTTATGACCTGGGCGATAGCCTGGGCCTCCCGTTCAATAGTTTCCTGGTCGGGGCCCTCGATCATGACCCGGGCCAGGTTCTCCGTCCCGGAATACCTGAGCACAATTCGACCCTGGTCGCCGAGCATAGCTTGTGTCTTTTGCACCTGTTTCTGTACTTCGGGGATGTCCTCCAGGGGCGGCTTGCTCGGCACCGGCACGTTGATCAACACCTGGGGATATTGGCGCATACAGGTAGCCAGTTCGGAAAGGGGGAGCGAGCGGCGTATCATGGTCTCGATCACCTTCAGCGCGGTGTACATCCCGTCGCCGGTGGTATGGCCCTCGCCGAAGATGACGACATGCCCTGCCTGCTCCCCGCCCAGCGAGAAATCCCCCTCGATCATGCGTTGAGTGACGTACCTGTCGCCCACCCGCGTCCTTTCCAGAGCGATCCCCTCTTCACGGAGCGACAACTCCAGGCCCAGGTTGCTCATCACCGTAGCCACTACGGTATCGTTTTTCAATCGCTTTCTGGCCTTCAACTCGCGGGCCAGGATAGCCATGATGCAATCGCCATCGACGAAATTCCCCCGTTCATCGACCAGGATGACCCGGTCGCCGTCGCCGTCGAAGGCCACTCCCACGTCGGCTTTCTCCCTGAGCACCGCCTGGCGCACCGATCTGGGTTCCAGGTACTCGTAGCTTTCGTTGATGTTTATCCCATCGGGTTGGCTACTCATGACCACCAAATCTGCTCCCAACCGTTCGAAAAGGGCCGGCGCCCATTCCGAGGTCGCTCCGTGAGCGCAATCGAGTACCAGGCGCAGGCCCCGGAAAGGATGAGAGCTTTCCACCAGGCTCTGGAGGTGGTCGATGTAATCCCAGCCCTGCGCGTGTCCTTCGAAGCGACGGCCCAGAGCCGGACCATCGAGTTCAGGCTCGTCGCTGGCCTGGCTCTGGGCGATCCTCTCGATCTCCTCCTCCATTTCGTCGGGGATTTTGAAGCCGTCGGGGCCAAAGAACTTGATGCCGTTGTCCTGGCAGGGATTATGAGAAGCGGATATGACTGCTCCCAGGCGTGCCCCTACCTGGGTGGTCAGGTAGGCGATGCCGGGCGTGGTCAGCACCCCCAGGTGCAGGGTGTCCACCCCCTGCGACATCAGACCAGCAGCCAGGGCGCTCTCCAACATCTGGCCGGAGAGCCGGGTGTCGCGGCCCACCGCCAGCAGCGGTCGCCCTCCCTCGGCTGCGATGATCTGCCCTACCGCCCGTCCCAAGCGGACCACGAAGTCGGGGTCCAGCGGCCAGCGGTTGGCCACCCCCCGGATGCCATCGGTGCCGAAAAGTTTCACGATCTGCGACATGCAACCATGACCTCCAAAGTTTCCCTCCGAAAATTTCTGTGACGTTCTGCCTCAAACTTCGTTGATTGTACCACATTCAGAATGGCTGCACAAGTTCAGGGGCCTGGCACTAACAACGAACGTTCGCTGTTGCCAGGCCCCTGGGATCACTCCACGATGAAACTGGTCGTCCAGGCCGGGCGGGCCGGTTTGGGTTCCAGGGCCTGCCAGGCTTCGTCGGTCAGACGGTCGCTCATAGGCTGCAAAAACTCGTAGTATGAAAAGCCCCCACCTTCGGCCACGACCAATTGCCCTTCCACGGGAGCGACCACGTAGATGGGGAAGGCATCGCCCACCCCTTCCTCTAACACCTGGCTGCTGTTGGCATCGGTGTGCACGTCGGCCACTATGGCCATCCGTTCGTCGGTTTCGGATTCGACCTCCTCTTTGATCAGGGGCGAGAAGGTGAGCAGCCCTTCCAGGATACCGCCGAAATTGCGGATCAACCCGTATTCCTCTTCGGTGAGGGGCTGCGCGGCTAGCTCCCGTTCGGCTATGCTTTTGAGGGCCAGGAGCAGATCTTTCATCTGCCTCAGTTTATGTTCGTACTCGGCGTTGAGAAGGCCCCTATCTCCCAGCCCGCGCTGCATCTGCTCGGCCAGAGAGGCCAGGCGGCCGTAGACCTCCGGCTGAGGTTCCACGTAGCCTTTAGCCGGTTGGGGCTGAGGCTGAGGCTGGACAGATGTGATCCCTACGGTCATGCTTTGTTTGGCGTAGAGGATGGTATCGTGTCTTAGCTCGGCCCACGAGCCTAGAAAAGTGTGCAGGTCCCTGTCTGCCCAGGCCGGATTACGCATGAAGGTAGGGTACCCTTCGCCTTTCACCTCCAGCAAGGGGCGCAGGCTATGAAGCCAGTTCCAGTAAAGGTTCTCCGTCCATTGCTCCGGCGGCAGAGCTCCAAACTCGGCTCTCAGTTTGGCCGCCTGTTCCCGGTAGCCCTCGTAGTCGGCGTCGCCCTCCTGCTCGACGATCTCGGCGGCCCTGGCCGAGCCCAGCACCGAGGCCACGTCCAGGCCGCGCGGAAAGCCGCGGATAGGCCCGGCGATAGATTGTACCAGGGTGAAAGGCTGTCCCTGTCCCTGATATAATCCCACCTGGTTGTAAACCAACTGTTGGAAGACGTAGGAATCGGGGATGAAACGCTGGCCCATGAACCGAAAACCTTTGGTCACTTCTCCCGGCTCCTCCTGGTCGGTGACGAAGGAGGAGATGATGCGCGGGGGACGTAAGGTCCGCGCTTTTTCGATGAAGGCGTCCAGCCTGGCCTCATCTTCCAGGTCGATGTCCGGGCCGTAGATTTCGTCTATGACCTGGAGGTAGTCGTGGACGTTCAGATCGTCGGTGCTCCCCACGAAAAAGACCGTCGGTTCGTAGATGCGTTCCCAGACGGTCAGGGCCGGTTGTCCTTCTACCTGGGTGCTGCGCAGGGCGGTCGCCACGAGGATGGCCTGACGGGTCTCCAGCCGTCCCGCGGCGATGTCCTGCTCTCTGCCGCCGGGCCGCAGGCGGAACATCATGCGTCCGTACCACATCATGGCCTTGAAATAACGCTCGAAGTCCTGGTTGCGGGTATAATGGCCGCGCGGCACGTACTGGCTATAATCCTCCTTGTAACCGAAGATGGGAGAATCGTTTATGCCTGCGTGGGCGTCAATGAGGCCCAGTTCCTCACCGACCAGGCCGCTCACTACCTCCGGCACGGCGGCGCTTTCGTCCAGGAGTTTGAGGGCTACGGCGAAGTAAGCCACGTTGCGTTTGGCTGCCTCTGTGGTCTGGCCCTGGGCGGCCTGGTACTGGGCCAGGGACACCTCCAGCATGGTTTTGCTCAGGCTTTTCAGATCGAAGATGAAGTGTTCTATCTCGGCGGTACGCAGAGTGTAGTCGTAGAGGATGTGGAAGGCGTGGAGCAGGGCATCGGTGGTAACGAAGACGGGCACCCCACGCGTTTTAGCGGCCTGGTAGATGTCGTGGATCTGGCGGTATGGGTTCGGCACCACTACAAAGCCGTTGGCTTCCAGGGCCGCTTGCTGAGGTTCGGTCAGGCTCAGCAGAACCTCGGGATTTGCCACCTGCCCCAAATCGACAGCATAGACCGACGCGGACGGGTGTATCCTGGGCATGGCTAACCCCGTGTGCACGGGCAGAAAGCCGACAATTATCAACAACAGGACGAGAACAAACCGGGTTTTCATTTTCTCCCTCCCCAAGTATGATCGCATCATTGGTGGCGATAGAGTTTATTCACCCATATTATAAAGCCAATTGACCACTATGTCCAGCCTTGAAATCTGACCAGTCCTGTGGTATACTTGACAGCGAGTATAAGGGGTTGGGCGGCAGATGGTGAATAAACTCCCTGCCTTGGAAGCGTTTGACCAGGAGGCGGTAACTCAATATAATATCACCAGGCAAGACCTGGAGAATGTGCAACGCTACGTGATGGCCTTGCAAGGTCACCTTTCGCCCAATACGCTGGATGATATCGCTCTGGGTGGCTACTATGGTACCAGTGCCTTGTTGCATGAGGTTGTTTCGATACTGACTTGTCCTTCCACAAACCACGAAAAGAGGATATAGTTGAGGCTGAAGAGCTTCTCTTCCAACTGAAGGAGACAGACAGATGATTGAAGTGAAATATCGAATCGTGGAGGAGATTAACGCCGAGGGACAGTGGGATACTGTTGGAGTCGTCGTTCTATGGCCGGATGGGCTTCGCCCCTTGTTGCAGCATACGGCCAGTCCTCCCATCTGGCGGGAGATTTACAGATACGTTCAGGAACATCAACTCTCTTTAGAAAACTACGAACAGGCTTTAGGAGAGTACGCCAGGTACTACCGTATCTCCTCGGAAATTCATACCCTCGAAGGGGAGACTGTGCAAGAATTGCGCCAGCGGCTACGCGAGATGTACGTTTTCAGCCGGGAACCGACTTTGACGGAAGCGGGGTAAGGAATCCAAAGCGATGAAAAGAGCCTTTGTGCTGGCGCTGTTGACCATTAGCCTGGTTGTGATCGTGGCCCGCAGCCGGGACACCTGTTCTTTGGCTTTTGGCCCCTTACAGGCAGAACCCACGCCCTCGCCCTCAGCCACCGATTTCCTGCCCTTACAGCCGGGCGTTACCTGGGTCTACACGGCCCAAATCGCCTACCAGGAAATGACCGAAATCATAACTTACACCGGGCTGATCACAGTCGAGGTCACCGACGTGATAACGCACTCCAACGCCATCACCGCTCACCTGTATCAGACCGGACACCCGCTCTGGCAGGAGCTTGACCGCCACTTCTACTACGTGGCTGCCGGCCAGAAGGTCTATCGTGCTTACGGCGACGAGCAGGTGGAGCGCATCCTGCAAGACCCCGAAGACCCGAACCTGTGGCCCGAGTACGTCTTTCCCATGCAGGTCGGAGACGAATGGGGCAGCGCCGACATGCTGGCCCGCAAAGACGGCTTCTACGTGTGGCGCGTCGAGGCCCAGGAAAATATCACCGTGCCCGCCGGATGCTTTACGGACTGCTACCAGTTGGCCTTATGGACCCTGCCCGACGATACCCACATCGGCTTCTGCCCCGGCACGGGTATGGTTTCGTACAAATATCACCATCACGGCTCGGTGCACGACGGAGAATGGCGGCTGGAAAGTTTTGAGCAGATTATCAGTAGCTCTCAAATCATTGACAAGGCGCGAGGGCGAGGTGAGGATGATCAGTAGGAGGCAATAGGGAAAATGAACGAGTACACAGGCGGCTTAAATCTGACCATAGTTATTGAACCGGGCGAAGAGAGTGGTTACATAGCCCACTGCCCTGAACTCAAAGGCTGCTGGTCGTGTGGCGATACTGAGGAGGAAACGCTTGCCAATATTGAAGAGGCTATTATAGGCTGTTTGAAAGTACGCCTGAAATGGGCTATCGAAGATGCCATGAAAGTCGCCGTCTCCCAGGGCGAAAGCAAGACAATCCAGTTGGCGATGACTAATGCCTAAACTGCCCAGGGCACCAGTCAAGAAACATGTAGCTGCTTTCAAAAGAGCTGGTTGGGTACTTGATCGCATCGAGGGCAGTCATTACATCCTTGTCAGGGAGGATGCCAGGTTACACTTGTCTATTCCCATGCACAAAGGTAAAGACCTCGATGTTGGACTTTTGAAGGGACTCATCAGGGACGCTGGCTTAACGAACGAAGAGTATATTGACTTATTTTACCGTTGAAAGAAGACTAAAAAAGAAAGATAAGGAGTAAACCAACTTATGGATTACCGCAACGTACCAACCATCTGTGTCTACTGCGGCGCAGGCTGCGGCCTTTTCCTGGAGGTGCTGGATGGAGAGGTGATCGGCACCTATCCTGATACGGGCCATCCCATCGGCCAGGGCAGCCTGTGCGTCAAGGGCTGGAACAACTGGAGTTTCATTCACCACCAGGACCGCCTGAAGAAACCCTTGATTAAGAAAGAGGGCCGGTTCGTGGAAGCCAGTTGGGACGAGGCCCTGAACCTGGTGGCCGACAAACTGCGGGAAGCCAAAGAAAAACACGGCCCTGATGCCCTGGGCTTCCTGTGTTCGGCCAAATGCACCAACGAGGACAATTACGTCTTCCAGAAATTCGTGCGGGCGGTGATCGGCACCAACAACGTCGATCACTGCGCCCGTCTCTGACACTCCGCTACCGTGGCCGGTCTGGCCGCCGCGTTCGGCAGTGGAGCGATGACCAACTCCGTCCCTGAACTGGAAGAGACAGCCTGCATCCTGGTGACAGGTTCGAACACCACCGAAAATCATCCCCTCATCGGGGCGCGCATCCTGCGGGCCGTGGAGAAAGGGGCCAAATTGATCGTGGTCGATCCGCGTGACATTCACCTGGCCCGTTTCGCCGACATCCATCTGCGTCAGAAGCCGGGCACCGACGTGGCCTGGTTGAACGGCTTCATGAACGTCATTCTAAAAGAGGGGCTGGAAGATCGGGAGTTCGTCGAGGAGCGAACGGAAGGATTTGAGGAGTTAAGGGCTGTGGTGGAGGAGTACACCCCGGAGCGGGTGGAGGAGATCAGCGGCATCCCGGCCCGGGACCTGATCGCCGCCGCCAGGATGTACGGCCAGGCGGAACGGGCCTCCATCGTCTATTCGATGGGCATCACCCAGCACGTCACTGGCACGGACAACGTCAAGTCCTGCGCCAACCTGACCATGCTGACCGGCAACATGGGCAAAGCGGGCACCGGGGTCAATCCTCTACGCGGCCAGAACAACGTACAGGGGGCCTGTGACCTGGGCGGTCTGGTCAACGTTTACCCCGGCTATCAGGCAGTGACCAATCCGGAGGTGCAGCGCAAATTTGAAGATGCCTGGGGCGTGCAGCTTTCCGGCCAGGTGGGGCTGACGGTGACGGAGATGATCGATGCCGCCGCGGAGGGCAAAATCGTAGCCATGTACATGATGGGCGAGAATCCCATGGTGGCCGACCCCGACATCAACCACGTGCGCCACGCCCTGGAGCAGTTGGATTTCCTGGCCGTCCAGGACATTTTCCTCTCGGAGACGGCCGAATTGGCCCACGTGGTGCTGCCCGCCGCCTCCTTTGCCGAGAAAGAGGGAACCTTCACCGCCACCGACCGGCGCATCCAGTTGGTTCGCAAGGCCATCGAGCCGGTAGGTGAGAGCCGGGTGGACTGGCAGATCGTTTGTGACCTGGCCCATCGCCTGGGGGCCGCTCAGGGCTTTGAATTCGCTTCCGCGGCGGAGGTCATGGACGAGATCGCCCGCCTGACGCCCATCTACGGGGGGGTCAGCCTGGAGAGGGTGGAACGGGAAGGATTTTTGCAATGGCCCTGCCCGACCCCTGAGCATCCAGGCACGCCCTATCTGCACAAGGGCCAATTTTCGCGGGGCAAGGGCAAGTTCCATCCCATTGCTTTCAAGGAGGCCGACGAGTTACCCGACGAGGAGTATCCGCTGGTGCTGACCACCGGGCGGATGATGTTCCACTGGCACACGGGCACGATGACCCGTCGTTCGGCCAAGCTGGACAAAGAGGTGCCGGAGGGCTACGTGGAAATTCACCCCCAGGACGCCGAGGCGTTGAACATCGGCAAGTCGGAGCGGGTACGCCTGGTCAGCCGCCGGGGCCAGATCGAGACCAAAGCCTGGATCACCCGCCGGGTGCCGCCCGGATTGGTCTTCGTGCCCTTCCACTTTGCGGAAGCGGCGGCCAACGCACTGACCAACGCCGCCCTCGACCCGGTAGCCAAGATTCCCGAATACAAAGTCTGCGCCGTGCGGGTGGAGAAGATAGCGTAATACGTATCAGGTGCCTGGCACTTGGGAAGTGCCAGGCACCGATGAAACTATTTTCTCTTGTTCCATCTCCATCCATGCTGGCTTTAGACCATAATAAAGAACATCCGGGTCTATGTCCGCGCCATTGTCCCAGACAATTGTGCCCATACGCTTGTCAATCTTGACTGAACCGAACATGAGGGGGTCATTCCGTATCAACTCGAATATTGGCCCATGCAAGTAAGGCTCAAGGTCAATTTCCTTTTGTGTGCCATCGGTGAACTCCAGCCGTACCCAAAAACCCTCCAGCACTTCAACGGATTGGACACGGACAAGCCGTTCTGGATTCATCATGCTCCCTCCTTATTCAAGTGATTCAATTGCCATCAGAGGTTGACCCTGCCGCGCTCTTACCCAGTTTTCCATCAATTCGTTATTATGAAGGTCAGCCCACTCGATAACCATATTATGGGCACGGCGCGGAAGTTTGCCCCGATAGACACGCAGGGTCTCGATTTCGTACAGGGCTTCACTCTCGCTGTACTCCGCATGAAAGTGGGGCGGTGAGTGGTCATTGTAATACATGTAAATCGCAATGCCGAAAAATTGACTGATACAAGGCATAACTTTCTCAAATAAGCTCAGTGTTTAACAGTATCGGCTGCAAGCGCGGGTCAGGCGCGTTGCCTTTTTACACCCACCCCTTTGTGTATTTGGCATAGTTGTACTCATCAATATTAAACGGAATTGTTCCGCCTAATTCCGATCGGCCTGTTATACGAAAATCCTTGTGGTATCCCACACCTGAGAATAATTATAAGGCAAACGTCCTGTTAAGTCAAATTTTGATTATGACTCGCCAATTTTATTAAGTAGCGTCAGCGCAGAGTAAATGTCATCTCCACCTGCCAGCTTTCCCCGGGCTCCAGCCCGACCTCCCAGAGGGGCATGAGGCAGGAGCACTGGTAGACCCGCTCGAAGCCGCTTTCCGAACTGGAGATGGTTTCGATGGGCATGTGCCATAACAGGGCCGGCCGACTGAGGCTCAGTTCGATCTCCAGGCCAAACCACTCGTGGACCAGGGCCAGTTCGGTCAGGTCTTCGACCTCGCCCTGGGAGTCCAGGTGCAGGTTATCCAGGCCGGGGATGCGGTAAAAGGCGTCGGGAGCGTGGCCGGAGAGCAGACCAAAATTGAACTCCACGCCGAAACGCGTCTTTATGAGATGCGGGCCAGTGTTGGTCAGGGTGTAGGCGATGGGCAACTCTGTGCGGTTGCCTTCGAGGCGCAGGCGCTTTTCCACCCGCATGGGGACAAGAGCCTCTCCATACCAGAAGTGACCGTCGCGCCTCAGAGCCAGGCTGAGGCTGCTTTCGCTGTGTTTTTCCACCTGGTAGACGTAAGGCTGGTTGATGAAATCGCCGGCCTCGTAGTAGTCTGCCCGCTGGAACTCTTCCACGGTCTTACCGGGAGGCAGGCAGTGATCGATGAGGGCCGTGCGCCGATACCAGTCATAATGTAGGAACCTGTCCAGCCCCTCTTCTTTGGCCTGCGCGATTTCGTGAATGGTTACGGCCTCCCCTTCTTCTCCCGCCTGAGCTGACTCCGCTCTCTGGGCCATCTCCCGCAGGGTGGCGTGATAGCCTTCCGGGCGGCGGCTCAGGTTGTTGAGCAGGTTGAAGTTTTTGGCCCGCCAATCCCACTCAAAAAGAGAGCCGCCCTGGCGCAGGTTGAAATAGAGGTTCATGGCCTGGCTCTCGACCAACAGTTCAGGATGGCTATCGCGGTCGAAGTCCGTTTCCGTGACCTCCACCCAGGCTTTTTTCCCATGTTGGGCCTGGTCGGCCAGGTTTTCGGCGGCGATGAGGTGCTGGTAATTGGCGGTGCGGATGTGAGACAGGTAGATGCCCCCGAAGACGCCGTGCCAGTAGGGACAGTTGCATTGGGCGGCCCACAGGTGGGATAGGGCTTGCAAAACGTCCTCCTGCCGCTCGGAGGGAAGACGCTGAACGCGATCCAGGACCGTTAGGGGCCTGGCACTTTGGGAAGTGCCAGGCCCCTCCGGCAATGCGGAGGCGATCCAGTCGTAGACCTTATCGTGGACGCGCAGCATCTTCTTGTGCATGTCGTTGACCTCGGGGTACTTGACCAGGAAATTGCGCCAGAAGCCGCCCCTGACGAAACGCAGGATATCCTCCCGCCCCTCGTCCTGCAACCGATGCTTGAGGGTCACGATCTGTCCCGACAGAGCAGGGGGCAGGGCCCACTCGGTCATCTCGTCGTAGGAGGTGGTGGGCAGATATATGCGGCCCAGGGCCGGAAAGCGCCGGGCGTATTCGCCTGGCGGGATGGTCTCCACCCAGTCGGCATTTTCCTCCAAAGCCTGAAAGAAGCGCTCCATCCAGCCTTTCTCCCAGATGTGCTGATAGGTGCCCGGCCAGAGGCCGAATTTCTCGCCGTCGTCGCCCATGATGGCTGCTTTGGCTACATGTTCGGGTCCGCGCTCGACGGCCTCGTCCCGCAAATAGTCCATCACTTCCTCCACGTTGGCCCAGGGAATGGTGTAGCGCAGATGTTTGCTAGTGGGTAAAATCTTGAGGGTGGCCCCTTGTTCCTCGGTGACGTAATAGCCGAACAGGTCCTTATCCTCCAATCCCACCCACTTGAAATGAGTGTCGTCCACGATGATGTATTCCACCCCGGCCTGGGCCAGAGGTCGGGCCAGGTGCGGCTCCCAGACCCGTTCGGCCAGCCAGGCCCCGCGCGGCTGATAGCCGAAATCTTCCTGCACGGCGTGGGTCATCTTCACTATCTGTCCCAGCTTGTCGGCGTCGGGGATGGAAGGCAGGATCGGCTCGTAATAGCCGCCGGTCATGATCTCCACCTGCCCGCGCTCCACCAGGGCCGCAACGCGGGACAGGAGCTTGGGCCGGTTCTCGACCAGCCAGTCACGCAGCGGGCCGGTGTAATGCAGCGCCAGGCGGATGCCAGAATGGCGCTCCAGGATATCGATCATGGGCGCGTAGGCTTTGTCGTAAGCCTCGGCGAAGACGTGATCGAAATTGCCCACCGGTTGATGGTTGTGAATAGCCAGCACCAGGTAAATGTGTTTGGACATAATGTTTCCTTATTCCCTTTTTTACCACAGCTTATTCTTTGCTTAGGAGCTCCTCCACAGCAGAAGCAGCAGATCGTGCTGTTTCTAACAGATCAGGGCCGCTTAGCTCCTGAAATTCCAACTTTTTCTCTCCTCCCGCAATCTTCGGTAGTACGAGGCAGGCACATGCCCTATCCTCTTTCTCCGCGGCTTCGATTTGCTCTATTGCCAATTTGAACCTTGCTAAAGCACCCTCAAGATTGCCCTCTCTCGCCTCCACGACTCCAAGATTGTAATTCGGTAACGCTGAGTCTGGCAACGTTGAATCTTCTGACTTCTCATAGTCCTTCATTGCTCTCTCTAATAGCTCCCTTGCCTTCTGAAGATTGTCCGAAACCAAATGTAGATACCCAAGATTACTGATAATAATAGGTTTCGGGTCATATCGGTATGCCAATTCACCGTGGAAGAAAGATTCTTCAATGTCATGCCGTCTAATATATGCACTAATCATTTTATTATAATGCTGCTCAGATAGAAGACTCTTCATCATGACATTGCCTGATTGCTCAACTTTTCTTATCAGCTTTTCAACGGGCACGACTGGCAGAGTATGGATCTCGACTTTCAAATCTCCGCCAACGGCGGCAGCACGCTCTGAGGGGCCTGCGAGGATAGATGTAAGCTCATTTAAAGAACTTTTGGCAGCCCTATTCGGATCTTGACTAAACCATAGGTGCATCGTTATCCATGGGGTAGTGAGAATTACGATAGCAATCTGAAAACTATCCCTATCGCGGAAGTTTAGGTTGTACCAATACAATTCCTCTGCAATATCAGGTGTTAATTCGAAAGGGTCAGCACTTTTACTATCACTCAATAGCGCCATTGCAATGTCCTTAATTTCTGGCTTTTCTATCCCACCTACGATAGCAGTTAAGGATGGTTGTATCTTTATCGACTTTTCTAAAAGAAATGAATGTAATCTTATGGTCAAAAACAACTCATAAGGAAGATCATCTATAGATAGAAGTACTCCGCTCTTTCTTGCCAGATATTTGCAATATATTCGGTCAAAATCGTCGCCTGCGAAATTAATAATGTTATCCTCAATGGTGACAACCCCGACTTCCTCGAATCTGCGAAGGTGCTCTTGAAGTAATTCCTTTGTCCATTCATTCTCGCCCCATAAAACATACTCGCTGAACCATATCTGCTCGAAGTTGGCACGGCCGTTGCATGTACACAACAGTCTTAGAGCAGAAAGTTGCTGTTTATTGAAGTTCCGAATGGCAGTTATAATAGGACGGCTCGATACATCCTGGGAAGTTTCCAGCTCTTCTAGAACATCATCGAGAACATCTATCGTAAGCTCCATGCGTTTTGCGCGGCCCTCCTGGATTCTGCGGAACAAAAAATGACAGATCAACTGGATCTCGTATGGACGGCCACCGGTCAGCTCATGAATCTCGCACACATCGCGATATGTTTCAAAGTCAAATATCTCTGAAGGATCGCTGATCCCAATCTTCTCAAGGGGTTTTCTGATGCAGTCCTCCGTTTCATCTTCTTCATCAAAAGGGCCGACGTTGATTTTTTTAAATTGGCGAACAATTGGAGAGAAGATATCGTCCATGAGTGGAAAGAGTGCGGGTGTGCCTGTAAACACTAACATGAAACCAGGAGTATTCATGAAGATATTGCGTAGTTTCTCGAGATGTACCCTACTCCTGGTTAAAACATCGCATTCGTCGAAAAGCACAGCAATGGGACGATCCAACTCCTTTTGGATACTTTTGATATCCCGCTTGAAGACCGTATCAGATAATGCGGCGCCTATGTTTCCCTTATTCATAGCCTTTGCATATTGGATAGGAAAAACGAAAGGACAAAACGTTTTATCATTTGGAACTTCATAGGCATTAACTATATTGAGATAAATATCGTATGTTTTACCTGTTAAGCCACTATAAGCATCAAATAAGTCTGCCGCCGTCGTCAGAATTGAGTCAAATATCTTGTAGAAGAATGCTAGCTGTGTTTCAGCATCTGCTTCATCGAGATCAACTCTGACAACGCAGAATCCCCTTTTCTCTGCCTCAATCTGAATCATATTCAGAATACTTGTCTTGCCTGAAGCGCGTGCGCCCATGATTGCCAGGTTAATGGCACGAGATGCCTTGCTGGCATGATCTAGGTAATACTTTATTTCATCCATTTCAGTAGTTCTGCCTATGAAGAGGTCTTGCTCATTAACAGGATTGGCGAAATCATATGGATTGGGCAATTTAGATAAATCCATCATTTTATACTCCTCCTATACCATTTAATAGCGCTGATAACTCCTGTATTGCCTCAATGTATTTTTCTTCTAAACCCTCCGATTTTACCCATGCTTCGATCTTATGTCCATAACCTCTCAAGCGTGGCAATTCGCTATAAGCAACCAGAGCCTCGAAATATTCTTTTATGGCGCTCAGTTCGTGGCCCAAGTAATCAGCATCAAACCACCAGTTTGCCTGAACTTTATCCCAAACTTCAAGTCTCTCCAGTGGCTCACACGCTTTACAACATTTGAAAGCCGATTCAGCTTCCGTCTGCAAATGTAGAAGAGTTTCCGGTATGTCCGTTGCCGAAGTGCATCTCTCGACCAACTCAGAGAAGTGTTCTTCACCAATAGCAGCAACAAGTTTTTGATAGGTTGCCTCGACTACATGCAAATCTCCCTGCGTTGCTTTTCGATTGTGAGCTATCTTGTTGCGGATCGGTTCTAACTCTCTGAGGGTACCTTTCAATACCTCTTTGTCTTTGAAGACAGGCTCGAAGAAATCTTTCCAGTTGTCCCTTCGGTCGATTACTTTCTGCAACTCAGGGAACTCGGTATAGTATATCGGGTGATGTGATACTAATTGACACCATTTGATGTCTAGTTCATACTTGCGCGCTTTGCGGAAGGTTTCTAGCACATCGCCCGGCAAACGCTCCTTCCACGAATGTCCACTAGTCTCGATAGCTTCGATAATAAACTCTCGAAGCCCCACCTCGATGTTGTATAGGAGTTTGTAGATAGCTAAATTCTCATCTGGAACAGAGCCATTGTATATAGTCATAATGTATTGGTCTCCTTTGACTCACCAAAATAGTTTCACGGCATTGGTTGCGATTTCACTTGGTGTCTCCCTTGTACGTGTTGCCGAAATCGTGTGATGCCTATCGCCAGGGCTGCGGCGGCAAAGAAAACCACCAATTGAACTTCTGTGTTGAAGGCAAAAAAGTTCGACGCGGCGCTGATGTAGCGGTATTCTGGAGGCGTAGCCAGAAGATGATGTACCAGAGGCATCAATAGGTAACTCAGGCCCAGCCCTGTCACAAATAGCGCCCCTGCTCCGGGTGATGACTTGCGCCGCCAGGTGCGCAAGCCGGTCATAATGACCAGCCAGATCGCGCCTGCGATCGTACTTCCAAGAGCTACCAGATAAGCCGTGCCAACACTGACGCCCAGACCTCTGCCCGGTATTTCAATCGCCCGCAGTAACAACAAACTGGGCATCAGTCCCAGGCCATCGAACACCAGCCAGCCGAGATCGACCGGCCTCTGGGCGGCCAGTGAGCCTGGCGCCAGGGCCAGGGCCAGGCCGCTCAGGGTCACGATCACGCAGGCTGCGGCGTTTAGAGGAGGGAGAGTCGGCCAGTTGGCGGTCATGGTGATGATTGTAATGCCCACGATCAGTGGTGGCGCACAGAGCGCCCATACCTGCCACCATGCTGGGGGGCGATAGTTCAGATGGCGTAAAGCCGCAATCCGGCCCAGCGACCAATTTGCAGTTGTATACATAATCATTACTGCGCCGGAGGCCACCAGTCCAGCCATCCAATACCGACCGCTCGTTACTTCGTCGAAGGGCGTCGCTCCCAGATGCCCGTACAGAAAAATCGCGTATCGGTCGGCTATGGCAAACCAGTAGTAGAACAGGCCGAGAATAAACAGCCAGACGGGCACGGCGTGCAGCAGCGCAGGCTGCCACTCCACCGCACCTCCGCAGCGCCCATACTTCTTTGCCTCAATCATACACATTCTCCCTCGTCAGAGGCTCTCGATAATCATACCGCATTTTCGGGGGATTGGCAAGAATCCGTGCCATCCGTGAAAGAAATCCGTGTTAGCTCCGTGACCAAAATCCGTGTCGGAAGTTGTTTGCATAAATGTTCGCTATAGGCTATAATTAAGCTGAGAGTAAGCCGGGCAGCGTGCAAACTCTCGCCCGCGTTCATCTTGAAAGAGAGGTCGAAACATGATAAAAAGAAGCTTTTTCATCTTCTCCCTGTTTCTGATGGTCCTGGTGGGCTTCGGGTCGGGGGCAAAAGGGACCCCTACCTTCGCTTCTGATCCCACTCCTACTCCGGCTCCTGCCGAATCTCCGACGCCCGATCAACCTTTGGCGGCCAGGGTCAACGGGCAGCCTATCCTGCTGGAGGAATATGAAAAAGAGGTGGCCCGCTTCGAGGCGGCCATGATCGCCCAGGGCTACGATCTATCGAGCGAGGAGGGCCAGCAAATGATGGCCCAGACCCGTCTCCAAATCCTGGAGTCGATGATCGACCAGGTGCTCATCGAGCAGGCGGCCGCCCGTGAGGGGGTGACGGTCTCGGAAGAGGAAATAGAGGCCGAGGTGCAGGCGAACGTTGACCTTAAAGGTGAAGAAGAGTTTAAGGTCTGGCTTGAGGCTAACGATATGACTATGGAGGAGTTCCGGGCTACGGTGCGTGCTCAACTTCTGAGCACCGCCATGTTCGAGCAGGTGACCGCGGCGGCGCCCACCTCAGCCGAGCAGGTGCACGTCCGTCACATTTTGCTGGAGAAGGAAGAGGAAGCCCGCGAACTCCTGCATCAATTACAGGGAGGAGGCGACTTCGCGGCCCTGGCCAGGCTGTACTCGCAGGACGAAAGCACCAGGGAACAGGGCGGGGAGATGGGTTGGTTTTGCCGGGGGCTGTTGGCTCCCGAGGTGGAGGAAGCGGCCTTTGCCCTCGAGCCTGGTCAGCTCAGCGAGGTAGTTCATAGCCAGTTCGGCTATCATATTATCCAGGTGCTGGAAAGGGAGGCCGACCGCCCGTTGTCGGCGGAGATGTTGCACAGTCTCAAGGCCCAGATTTTCAGGCGCTGGCTACAGGAGCAGCGAGAGGCGGCCACCATCGAGCGATTCGTGGAAACAGGCTGAAAGCTGGACTTGACAAAAGGCTATAATGTGTGCTATCATGGTATATAGAATAAAACCTAGATTTCACCTGGGAGCGAAGAGGAGCCGGCCCTGGTGATGCGATTTAAAAGTTGGTTTCTGGGCCTTCTGGGTTGTGGGGTTATTGTCTTCGCCGCCATTGGCTTTCTATCGCTAGGGGCTTTTGTCTTTCTCTCTGGGCGCCAGACGCAAAGCGAGCCGCCGAAGGTGGATTGGAATGATCCGATAGACGAGATCGATCTGGCGGAGGTATCGCCCGGCGTGGCTTTGTTGGCCCTCACGGCCACAGACGATCTGACCGCTATCAATCGAGCTCTGGCCGAGGATGAACTGGGCAGCGCCTATGCCCTGATCGCTCTCAGCACCGATCTGACCGATCAGGAGAGAGCGGGCAGCCTTTTGCTTCTGGGACAGCGTTACGCCGCCGTCCAGGATAAGGACAGGGCCCGCCTGTGCTATTATCTGGTGTACATGATCGCCACCCTGAGCCCGACCCTGTTCGATTTCGACCGTGCCAACGCCTGTCTGCAAAGTGGGCAGGGGTTGAGCGACCTGAACGACCAGGGCCAGGCCAAATTCCATTACGACCAGGCCCGCACTATCGCCTTATACAGCCCTTACCTGAAAAGGGCCCATCGTAAACACATCCTGGACAGGTTGATAGCGGCCTATACCGCTATAGGAGCAGACCGCTCGGAATGGCTGGAACTGGAACAATACTTGTCCTTGGAAGAGGGAGAATCCTCTCTGGCCGGGCCAAGCGAGGAGCCGGTATTGGGCGGGTTGTTCGTCCAGGAGGCTGTTTTACCCGAAATGCAGGAGGCTGAGGCCGAGCGTCAGCAGGCTGCCCAGAACTTTCTGGATTACTACCGCAATAGAGTGGGGGACGTGCCCTATACGTTGACGGACGATCTGGCGGTGGCCCTTCAGGTTGAAGAAGCGGTCAGGATGGGCACCTACGAGGCCTATATCTTTAAGGCCACGCAGTTGGCAGATAAGATCGCCCTTCTCCAGGCCAAGATCGATTGGTTGACCATCAAGTATGCTGTAGCTCTTAAAGCCTATGGCTTTAGCCTGGTTCCAGAGTGGGAAACGCAGAAGGGTAAAATCCAATCCGATCTGAGCAAAGCCTATGAGGAGCTTTTTGCTCTCTACGGGGAGCAGATCATTGCCTTGCCGAAGGCGGGCAGTGTAGATCGTGCTTGGGTAGAGGTGTTAAGAAGAGAGATTGAGATTGGTCAGCTAGGATTGTACCCTAATTATCCCCAGGAACAACTCCTGGCAGAATTAAGAGAGGCCACGGCCCGTCTGGCAACTGGTGGACAGGATAAGTCCCTGCGCCTTGAGGTGATTTTCAACCAGGGAACTGCCACCTTTATCCTCACCAATGGTGAGTAGTTATTCAGAACTAAGCTGGCCGTACCTTTGGGTTTCGATGTGAAGGAGGGTAGGGCTATGATGATACTTGGCCGTTTAAGTGAGGGAGTGGTCAGGGTTCTTGTTATCATCGTCCTGATCATGACGATCCTGGTCTGTTTCTGTTATGCCGCAATCTTTGTCAATCCCAGGGTATTATTTAACCCTTATCCCCCGCCCGCTGATGCGGTGGCTCAGGTGGCGCCCCTGCCTGCGGAAGTTAGCGATAATGGAGCGGAAGCCGCGGAGATGGCGACGCTTGTCTCCACGGAGGCCGAAGCCCAGGGTAAGGAACCCACGCCCACTTTTCCCCCTACCTGGACGTTTACGCCTACTTCCACCCCGACTCCCACTCGCACCCCGACCCATACGCCCACGTCCACTCCTACGCTGACGCCCACGCCCACCGAAACGCCCACCGAAACGCCCACCCTCACCCCGCGGCCGCCAACGCCTATCCCCTCGTCCACCATTCCCCCCACCTGGACGCCCACCCCCCAACCTAAATATCCCTGGAGTGTGGGCACGGTGTGGGGGTATCCGAACTGTGGCACCACAGGCGTGATGGGCATCACCAGGGACCGCTGGACGGAAGCGCTGATCTCGGACGTGGCCATACACTACTGGGCCGATGGGATGGAGGAAGGTTATTGGTGCCTCACCAACGATGAATACCTGGATGGGCTGGACAACAAGAATTGGGATGGCGTGCTGGATAATCACCCTAAAGCGGGGAGATGGCACGCCGTGGTGGTGCGCAACTGGGGCCACCGTGACCCCCTCTCGCCCGTGGTCGATTTCGAAACCACCGGCAGCCCGTGCGAAGGCGACGGCTTCGTTAGTTGTGAGCAGATCGACCCCGACCGCATCAGTTGCAAGTCCACAGGCGCGGTACAGTGGGTGCAGATTATATTCATGAAACAGTACGCAGCAGAATATGAATACGAGGAGTGGTGAGGACTTCTGACCATGGGACAGATGCTTGATCAACTGGACGAAAGAGTATTACGGCTCGTTACCGCGGTGGTGGCGGTCATAACCATCATTATTTGCCTTTGTTACACGGCGATCTTCCTGAACCCTAATCTGCCCTTTAACCCCTTCCCTCCGCAGAAGGGGGCAACGGCAACGGAAGAAGCCACGGTGGCCCTGGCCCAAGAGGTCACGCCCACCTTTCCGCCGACCTGGACCCCAACCGAGACCCTGACGGCTACTCCGACAAAAACCACTACTCCGACACCGACCACGACCAGTACCCCTACCCCTACCAGGACGCCTACCCCCTCGGTCACGCCTACCCCGACCATTACGCCCATCCCGCCGCCGCCGCCCCCCACCCCTGAGCCGCTCTATGCTTTGGGTCAGATGCTGGCCGGGCCGCGTTGCGACTCGACACGGGTCTTTGGCGTGATATACACCGCCGACGGTCTGCCCTTATCGGGCATCGAGATCAGGGTGTGGGGCGAAGACGGCACCGCTCCGCCCGGCGCAACTTCAAACTTCGACGGGGAGTATCAGATCATGATCGACAGCAAACCCCGCGACGGTCTGTGGTGGATGCAGGTTTTCGAGTGGGGGCAACCGTCCTCGGATAAAATCGGGTTCAAGACCAGCCAGGCCGGATGTAAGAAAACTGGCAAACAATTGTTCAGGGTCGATTGGCAACGTACCCACTAAGCGCCAAAGAGTGGGGGACGGCCATCTTGGCTACCGTTGGGCAAGATGACTTTGCAGATAGATTAGGAAGATGGGGTATCCCTATAGGTATATAGTACTATTGACTATACCTCCCGGTGATGGTAGAATTTAAATGTACGATTGTCTGGTCTATTGGCAGGTGGTAAAAAATGAACAAAAAACGTGACGAACCTTCAGGTCAGGCAGGCGGTTTTTACGTCATTTTCTATTCGGTGATGATATTCGGTCTAATAGGTGTGCTGGTCCTGATGGCCGCCCCTCCGGTTGCTTCCCAGAACCCGCCTCCACCCAGACCTTCGCCTACGCCTGAAACAACGTCTACTGTGGTGCCAGGGGTCTCCCCGAGCCCAACGGCTACCGCTCCGCCTTTTGTGTTGCCGACTCGTACCTTCACCCCTGTCTACTACACGCCGACAACTACCAGGGAAGCGACGACTACGGAAGAGCCTACCGAAGAGAAAGAACCGACCGACACTCCCGTACCAACCGGTACCCCCGATCTGGTCCCGGTGACCCCTATTTACGACGTTACCGATACACCTGCTCCTGTGGTGGTCGTTCCTGCCACCGTGGTCGCACCTGTGCCGCCATCTCCCACTTCAACGTCCACCTCCACATCTACGCCGACGGATACGTCCACCCCTACACCCACGCCTACACTCACCCCTACCACCACGCCTACGCCCACCCCCACCACCTCGCCGGATACCGAGCCACCGGCTCCTCCCAGGAACGTGCGGGCCATACCTGGAGGGGATGTGGGCATAGAGTGGGACCCTAACACCGAGGACGATCTGGAAGGCTATAAAATCTATCGTCGTCCCGACAGGTCGGGCAGCGAGTACGTCAGGCTGACCAACCTGGGAAAAAGGCTGACCGAATACGGGGACAAAGATGTGGCCAATGGCGAATTTTACTATTACGTGGTCACAGCCTTTGACCGGGCAGGTAATGAGTCCGGATTTAGCAAAGAGGTCAAAGCTCCGCAGCCCCTTCACGGTGAATATGGAAAGACCTTGCTACCGGCCGGCTGTACCTCACTCCTTTTCTGGGCCGTGATCCTGTTGGGTCTGCTGATAGTGACCAGGTTGATAAATGCTAAGGAAAGCAAGCCAGCCGAGACGTTGGATTAAGGGCTTATCCGCAAAGTGGGTCGGGCGTTGTGCCCGACGGTTGACAGGATGGTGGCTCCACAGAAAATTGGCACCTGCGGCCATCAGAACTTTTCAACCACGAAGCACACAAAGCGTACAAGGAGAAAGAGGAGAAAGAGTATGAAACCTTTGTGTATTTCATGCTCTTTGTGGTTGTAAGAGGTCCTTTCATTCGTCTTTCATTAAGGAGGCATTATTACCATGAAAAGCCGATATCTTTTTCTTATCATTTTTCTCTTTCTGTCGGGTATTGTGGCTACTTTCGCCCTGTTGACGATGGGGACGTCCGCCGCGCCTCTGGGGGACCCGACCTGGCCTACCCCCACGCCGGCGCCCATCCCGCCTGACGTGCCCTTTGTCCCTGTACCGGACGTGGAGGCCGCCGCCCTGCCCGATCTGGTGATAACAGACATCCGCATCGAACCCAGCACCGCCATCGCCAACGCGGAGGCCATCGTGTACGTCACCGTCAGGAACGCAGGCACGGCGAATATGGGCAGCACCAACAACTTCTACGTCGATCTCTACGTGGATACTGACCCTTATAGCGGATTGCGGGGCATCATATCTTCGATCAGTGGGGCGGTCTATCCCTGGGGCTATGCCTATTCCACCCCCATGACCGTGCCCTTTGGCTGCCAGGGGTTCTGGTTTCCGCTCGGCGCCTCTGTGGAACTGAGCACCACCCTGATCTTCACCAAACCGGCCAACTACAACCTCTATGCCCGGGTTGACCTGCCGGAGTGCCAGTATGGCACGGCGGGCTGTCCCTGCGTCGGCAACGTGTGCGAGGACGACGAGGACAACAACGTCTACCCCAGCCCTTCCCAGCCCCCGGAAGAGATCATCGTGGTGGCCCCGGATCGAATAGTGGAGCGGGATCACGTCAATTATATGAGCGAGTACGCCTCCAGCCTGGAAGAATTGCCCATCTCTGGCACGTTGGGTATCCCTCTGACCAGCGGCACCGAGGGAGGCGACAGCGCCCTGGTGTTGGGCCTCTTCGAGGAGCCGCCTTACTGGCACATTCCCAATACCGCCGCCCCGCTTGATTACGACGTTCTGTCCCCCGACAAAAATGTCAATAAGGCAATCTCCTGTGATCAGGTAGCGCCCATTATCGCCACCGACGGCCTCAGCACCACCAACAACCTGGTGATAGTCTGGGAGGACTGGCACAACAACGACTGTCAGGACGCCGATATCTACCTGAACTGGGCCACCGACGCCGCCGCTACCTGGCAGGCGGTGGACATCAGGGTTAACAGCGATGCTGCGGCCTGGCCCAACTGGTACCAGATCCACCCGGCGGTGGCGGTCAGTTCTAAGGGCGACGTGGTGGTGGTCTGGCAGGATAACCGCAACGGCAACTACGACATCTACTTCCAGCATTACAATTTAGCAGGTGCGGTGCTGACGGCTGTGGGCGGCAACCAGCAATTCACGATGGCCAACCCTGCCTACCAGATCTACGATCAAATCCACCCCGACATCGCCGTGACCGGCGAGGGGGTTTTCTACCTGGCCTGGGAAGACAAGCGTAACAATAACTCCGATATCTTCGCCGCCAGAGGCCAGGTGGTGGGCGGAGTCCTGGTGTGGGACACCGATACCATGATCAGCGACGACCCAGGCACTTCTCAGCAGGTCTTTCCCTCCATAAACGCTCAGGATACGTGGTTGGCGAACGTTGCGCCTGACTGTCCGACCTACGATGACGAAACCCACACCATCGAGATGATCGTCAGCTATTTCATAGGCCCCTCTCCCAGTGTGGCCTGCGTCTGGCAGGATTTCCGCAACGGCGCTGCCGACCCGGACGTCTATCTCAACGTCGCCTACCCTGTCCTGACTCCCTTTGGCAACGACAGACGCGTCAATGACGATGTCGCGGGAGCCATGCAGGCCGAACCGGCGGTGGATGTGGGCCAGATGATGAAGTCTATCGTTTTTCACGTCACCCGTGACGATTGTCCTTTGCACATCCCCCCTGGGGTGACGGCCTACTCCGACCCGGAGCCCGTCCCCGTCACCTTGATCCATACCGTGTGGCAGGATTACCGCAACAGCACGAACGCCGGTAAAGACAACGACCCTGATATTTATTACTATTGGGAATCCATCGAACCACGCAACACCTCCCCTTACGACCTGGTGATAGGGCAGGCCAGTGGAGGACTGGACGGGTCGTCAGGAAACTATAGGGTCAACAGTAACGACCTCCGTGCCTGGCAGACCGGGCCGCCCTGGCAGGGACACCCTGAGATCCGCGTGAAAAGCTATGAGAAGTCGCTCCCGCCGGAGCTCGATATCGCCTCTGATATCTATCTCGTCTGGGCCGACGGACGCAATTACGACAACCGTAACTACGATATCTACATGCAGTTCGATGACGATCCGTTCGTGGAAGAAAACCAGATGGGGGATTACCTGGTTAAGAACAACCACGTCGTCAACGATAATGTTAAGATACACGACTACGACCCTGTTTACTTCCCGGACTACTCCAAATCTAGTCCCCCCTCGGCCAAGCAATGGCGGCCTTCGGTGGCCACTAACCTTGAGCACAAGGGCAATGTCGTAGTCGCCAATACCTACGCCTACGTGGCCTGGGACGACCAGCGTGCAAGTCCGCCCGGCGTGCATCGCGATGTTTTCTTCTCCCGTTCGAACCTGACTTTCTTCGCCAATTGGCTTCTCTTCGATTACAATTATCCCGGCTATGGCTGGCTCGATGGTTATTATGGGGCGGGCAGCTACCTTTCCTCGGTCTACGACAGCGGCTCGACGGAAACCACCTGGTACTCTGTCTGGTGGGACGCCGAGACCCCGGAAGGAACTTACATCTCCGTGCAGACCAGGGTGGCGGACACCGTTGCCAGCGTGCTGAGCGCCAACTGGTATCCTGAGCGCCTGGCTTACCCCAATAAGGACGTGCCCGACCCCAAACCGTACATCCCGTTGCAGGGCCACAACGCGCCAGGACAGTACATTGAGGGCCCCGGCGACCAGAAATGGCCCACAGGCCGCTACATCCAGTACAGGGTCAATTTCTGGACCACGATCAATGTACATACTCCCATCATATACGATGTTTCTCTTTTCTACACCAGGGGCGGGGGCGTGGCCGGCCATCAGATCTATTATCTGCCTCTCATCGTCAAGGACTTCCGCTGCGCCGGTATAACGCCCAACGACCCTGATTACCCCAAACAGTGGGATATGTGGCACATCAACGCTGACTGTGCATGGGCGCTTAGGGTTAAGACGCCGGTGGCGGTGGCCGTGGTGGATAGTGGGGTGGACTACTATAGCCATCCCGACCTGGGCCACTTCCTCAGCGGCTACGATTTCCACGATTGGGATTCGCAACCTCTGGACAAGTGTGGACACGGCACTCACGTGGCGGGCACCATTGGCGCGGCCGTAGCCAATAACCGGAAGGGAGTGGTCGGCGTTTACTGGGAGCCGCAGATCATGCCCATGAAGATCACCGGCGACAATTGCGGGACTTTCCCCTCCTCGGTGGTGGCGGCGGCCGTCGGTCAGGCTGCCGACTGGCAGGCCAGGGTCATCAACCTCAGCCTGGGGGGCTACGGGTTCTCCAATGCCGAATACGAGGCCGTCATGTACGCCCGCTATACCAGAGGAGCCCTTGTGGTCGCCGCCGCAGGCAATGATGCTACCGATCAGGCCTCGTATCCGGCCGCTTTCCCTGGGGTGCTGGCAGTCTCGGCCACGAACGTCAACGGCGAGCGGGCCGGCTATTCCAACTTCGGCTCTTACATCGACGTGGCTGCGCCGGGTGGGGAGATGGCCGCGCTGCATGACCCTGGGGGTATCTATAGCACTTTGCCCAGCTACTACTTCGAGTTGGCTGGCTCAGGTTATGACTATAACTACGACTACCTCCAGGGCACCTCGATGGCCTGTCCTCACGTGTCCGGGCTGGCCGCTCTGATCTGGGGGCTTAATCCGGGCCTGAGAGTGGACCAGGTGGAGTACCTGATCGCTGCCACGGCCTGGGACATAGGGGCGCCCGGTTGGGATCAGTACTACGGCTATGGTATGATCGACGTCTACCGAGCGGCTATTGTGGCCGACACCTACCGGGCCACCGCCCAGGCAGTTCCGGCTGAAACGCCGCCTCCTGTTCCGCGGGCGGTGATCGACCCCTCCATCGACCACGTGCCGGGGCGGGTGTTGGTCAAGTTCAAGTCTCAGGTTCAGGCCGCCGAGGTGGATAACCTGCTGGCTGCCCATTCGGCCACTGTGTCCCACCAGATCGAGCCCATCGATGTGCTGGTGCTGGAGGTGCCGCAGGGCCAGGAGGTGGAGGTAGCCACCGCGCTGAACGACGATCCGTCGGTGCAATATGCTGAACTGGACTACCTCAGGTATCTTTACTAAGCTTTGTTCAAGCTTTTAGAGAAGGAGGTCAGGGGCCTGGCACTTTGGAAGTGCCAGGTCCCTCAATAGAGTGTTAGATGCCCAAAATCGCTATCACGGGTAAGGGCGGAGTAGGCAAAACGACCCTGGCCGCCCTGCTGGCCTACATCTACGCCGAGCGGGGCCAGACGGTGCTGGCTATCGACGCCGACCCTTCCCCCAATCTGGCCTCGGCCCTGGGGTTTCCGGCCGACCTGGTGGCCAGGATCACCCCCATCGCCGAAATGGAGGACCTGATCGCCGAACGAACGGGCACACAGCCGGGCGGGTACGGCGCGTTCTTCAAGATGAATCCCCGCGTCGATGACATCCCCGATCGCTTCTGCGTCACTCATCGGGACGTCAGGCTGTTGGTGATGGGGACGGTGCAGAGAGGTGGGGGGGGATGTGTCTGTCCCGAAAGTGTCCTGCTCAAGAACCTGGTGCGTCATCTTTTGGTGCAGCGTTCCGAGGTGGTCATCATGGACATGGAGGCGGGCATCGAGCATCTGGGGCGGGGTACGGCGGACTCGGTGGACGCCATGATCGTTGTCGTCGAGCCGGGACAGCGCAGCCTCCAGACAGCGCGGGCCATTTTCCCTCTGGCGGGCGACCTGGGCCTGGAGCGCGTCTACGTGGTGGGCAACAAAATACAGAGCGAGGCCCACCGGCAATTCATCGTCGAGAACCTGCCGGGCGTTCAGGTTCTCGGTTTCCTCTCGGCCACTCCCAGGGCCATTGAAGCGGACCTGCAAGGGGTGGCGATCTTCGACCTTGACGAGAACATCGTGGCCGAAACCAAACTTATCGCCGATGCCCTGGAGGCAGGGTCGTAATTTATAGGTGAGGATATGGAGAGAGAAAGAGTAGAAACAGGGATCACGGGTTTGGATCAGATGCTTAATGGAGGTCTGCTCCAGGGTTCGACTTGTCTGGTTAGGGGGGCATCTGGCACGGGAAAGACCACGCTGGGCGTCCAGTTTCTTTACACCGGGGTTGTCCAGAAGGATGAGCCGGGGCTGTTAATCACTTTTGAGGAGTTTCCTCATTTCCTGCACCGCGATGCTCTTTCTTTGGGTTGGGACCTGAAACAACTGGAGGCCCAGGACAAGTTGCGCATCATCTTTACCTCGCCGGAGGTCTTTCTGTCCAACTTACAAGCGCCTTCCAGTGCTCTCAATCGGACCATTCGGGAGTGGGGGGTGAAAAGGGTGTTGCTGGATAGCATCGCCCATTTTACCCGTCTGACCGGCGATCCGATCAAACTACGGGAGATATACAATCACGTGGTTAACGGTCTGAAGCGGGAGGGGGTGACCACCATTTTGACCGGCGAAGACCGGGCCACCGGGTTGACGTTCAGGGAGAGAGGGGCGCTGTCTTTCACCGTCGATACCGTTATAATAATGCGCTACGTGGAGATCGAGAGCACCATGCAGCGGGCCATTTTGATCTTGAAGATGCGGGGCAGCGCCCACGATCGGGAGATCAGGCGCTTTGAGATCAAACCAGGCGGGATGGTCGTCGGCGACCGATTTGAGGATCGGGAAGGACTGTTGACCGGCAGTCCCAGACGGGTGGCGGTTTGATCATCCCCGGAAACGATAGCCTACTCCCCGCACCGTGACGATGTAACGTGGTTTTTTGGGGTTATCTTCGAGCTTCTGCCGCAGGTGACGGATGTGCACTTTCACGTAATGATTTTCGCTGACGTATTCCTCGCCCCATACCTCGGACAATATAGACTGGTTGTTCAGCACGTGGCCCATATTTTTGACCAGAAAAGCCAGCAGTTTGAATTCTAGAATGGTGAGCTCCACTGGTTGCCCTTGCCGTGTAACTTCGTGGTTGATGATGTTGATCATCAGGTTGCCATCGTCGTAACGCAAGGGTTTTTCTATATGAGGGCGCCAAAAGGTTCGTCTGAGTACGGCCTGCACCCGCAGCAACAGTTCTTCGATGTTAAAAGGTTTGGCCAGATAGTCGTCAGCGCCGGTGGAGAGACCCTGCAGCCTATCCGGCAAAGCGCTTCTGGCGGTCAGCATGATGATGGGGACATCGGATACCTGTCGAATGCGGTAACAGGTTTCCCAGCCGTCTATGCCTGGCATCATGACATCGAGAATGACCAGGTCTATTTGTTTCTTCAGGATGACCTGAAGGGCCTTCTGGCCGCTGGAGGCGGTGTATACCTGATAACCCTCGCCACGAAGGGTTAAGCTTACCAGCTTAAGCAGACCTTCGTCATCGTCTACCAGCAGAATTTTAACCTCTTCTTTGGGCACGATCTCTTGCATAGAATACATGGTGGTCGGGATAGTTTACATAATTAAAGTGTCACTCGTCGTTAGTAAGCGATTGGCGCAGGTCGATCATTTTGGCGTCTGAGGTATAGTCAGTCACCACAGGTTTGCTAATCTGGCGTAGCCGTTTCAGCGCCTTTTCGATACGCCGGGCATCCTCGATGATGGTTTCCAGGGAAACCAGGCTCCCCTCCGGAACGTTCTGGTGGTTCTTGAACTCCTCTTGCAGCAGGCGAGTGTGCCATATGATGCTGGTCAGGGGGTTGCTGATCTCGTGGCTCAGCGTGATAGCCATCTGGCCGATGGTAGCCACTTTTTCCATTTCTATTAACCTTTCCTGGAGTTCCCTGAGACGCAACTGGGCTTTGACCCTGGCCAACAGTTCGGGCATGTCGAATGGTTTGGTCAGATAATCGTCGGCCCCGACCTCCAGGCCCGTCACTTTATCCTGCACCGCTTTCTTGGCGGTCAGCATGATGACCCCCAGACGGCTGGTGTCGGGGTTAGCGCGGATGCGTCGGCATACCTCGAAGCCGTCTATGCCGGGCAACCGGACATCCAGGATAAGCAGATCGACTTTCTCCTCGGCCAGTTTTTCCATACATTCCTCACCATCGTAGGCGCACAAAACGGAGTACCCCAATCCTTCCAGAAAGGACCTGTTCATTTCTACTACGTCATAGTCGTCGTCAACCAGCATGATTTGCCAAGTCATGGAGCTTTTCCTTCGTCAACATATCGACCATCCAGCGCAAAGTTTGGTTCCTATTCTTTGGGGATAACGTCATCAATGGGATAAGCGAACATGATGCGAGTAGTCTGTCGAAAGGAAAGCTTTTTCCAGAAAGGTAGATTGCCGGGCACGGTGGCGGCCAGGCTGGAGGCTCCTCTGGCCTTAAATCTTTCGGCGATCTCGCGTACCAGGGCGGTGCCGATCCCACGGTGCTGGTAGCGAGGATGTACCGACAGAATGTAGATAATGGCGCGCGAACCGTCGTAGATGCCTCGGATCAGTCCCACTGCTCGTCCGTCCTCTTCGGCCACAAGGAACTCCACTCCCGAACAATTGAGGACACGTTGCATGGCTTCCGGGCCATCGATCTCGGGATGCCCAAACTGTTGATTAGCTTTGAGAATTTCCACCAACTGTTCCGCATCCTCTGGCACGAAATCCCTGATATGCATTGACATCCCCCTTTCTGGTGTAAGCGGCATGATAGACGCATTATTTAGTCATTATACCAGCTTTCCCTCTTCTTGACAATAGCGATGGGGCCAGCGGCCAACGGATTAGAAAACGGATTTAACGGATATAATACGGTGCGATCCGTTAAATCCGTTCCAAGATAGTGGTGACCGCTTGCTACACCTGGTAAAATCAAAAATTAGGAACACCAGTTTTTGCAGTCGATCAATGCTCTGCTGGCTTCTCCCCGCACCAGAGCAGCCTCGACCTTCTAACCATCCTCTCTTTAGCGCGTAATGCCGTTGCTTTCCCGCCTTCTGAAGCCTCTGCGTCACCGGTTTCGGCCCGGCGGCAGGGGATAGAGCTTCTGGGTATCGAGGCCAATGGACAACAGAGCGCAGTGCACCAGCCAGTCCTGGTAGTCGGCGACGATGGACATGATGGCTCTATTTTTATTGGTTAGCTCAGTAAAGCCGACCTTGATCCTCTCCGCTTTGAGGAATTCCAGAGCACGGATGATGAGGCGAGGGTCAAAGTAATACTGGGCGCTGGGCCCGCTCTCGATATCCCTGCCGTCGATGCCCAGCCGGCCGGGGCCAAAATCGACCAGGATGGCCAGCTTGTCGCGGTGCACTTCGGATTCCATCTCCGCCAGCTTCGCTACCGCTTTGTGCGCTGCATCGGACATCTTCACGTAATCTACTTCCAGGAGATGGGCAGGGGGGGGCAACATCAGAGCGAATTCTTGTGGAGGATTGAGACTGGAGGAATTGGAATTCCACCTCAACTCGTACTTCCCAAACTCATCGCGGGTAATAACCGACACCGTGCTGTTATTTACCTCGATCTCCAGGTGGTTTTGCACCGCCTCTGCCGAAAGGAAACTGGCAATTATAGGCGGGATCATGAAAACTGCCCCATCCCCCAGCTTATTCTCTAGCCGGAACCGCCAGGACACGACCAGACGCAGACCGCTCACAGCTACGAAGGTTATGGTATCGTTTTTGATGATGCAGAGAATAGATTCGTCGGTGCGGGAGGAGGCCCACTGAACACCAAGCCACAGGACCCTGCCGTCCAGAAAAAAACTCTTGCGGGCCATGGTGCTACCTCTCTTCTGTTTTAAGCCCATGGGGGCTCGCCGGGAAAACTCCCGGCGGGACTGCGGCGGACGTCACCTGATAATCGGGCTCAGTGAAACTCTACTTTTCTATATTATATCACGATCAGGGCGTTTAGTAAAGGTGCATATTGCAGAGGGGGGCACCCAGAAATTGTGGCGACTGCTCATCGCCCTCGTCCCCGAGGGCGGTCCAAACAAGCTGTTTCGTCCCTGAGTCGCCCCCGAGACGGGGGCCTGGCGCTTTTCTGAAGAAACCCGCTCTCCTGCCTGAAATCCTGGACAGACCTCTTGCCAGATCAGGAATTGTAAGTAATGTGATTTTACTGTATAATAAGCTATGGCACGATCTATGTCTCTGCTGGAAGCGCTGGATATCCGCAAAGGAAAAGGTGAGGTTATCGCCTTCGTCGGGGCGGGCGGCAAAACCACCGCCGCCTTACGTCTGGCCGGGGAATGGGGCCGGGGAGCTATCTTCACCACTACCACCAGGATTTTGGAACCCATTCCCGCGCAGGATGAATATCTGTTGCTGAGCGAAAGCCAGGAAGCCATTCTGGAAAACGTACCCCATTTGCTCGGTCGCTACCCCAGGATTATCCTGGCCGGGCGACGTTTGACAGAGATAGACCCCCATGAGGATGAGGCTTATCCCTTTCCCGTCCGCTCCAATAAACTCAAGGGCATCTCGCCGGCTGTGGTGGATCGCCTGGCCGCGCGACTGCCCGAAACGCTCATCCTGGTCGAAGCCGACGGAGCCCGTCACCGCTCCCTCAAGGCCCCGGCTCCCTACGAGCCTGTGGTGCCGGCTTCCACCACCATCCTGGTGCCCATGGCCGCCCTCGACGTTCTGGGCCAACCCCTGACTGAGGAGCGCGTCCATCGCGTTCAGCAGGTGGCCGCCCTGAGCGGGACCGCCCCAGGCCAGATCGTGACTCCCAGGGTAGTGGCTGCGGTGCTGGGCCATCCGCAAGGCGGTCTAAAAGACATCCCGCCAGGAGCACGGGCCATCCCCATCCTGAATCAACTGGCCGGAGAGGTTGCTTCGCCCGGAGCGCGGGAGGTGGCCCATCTTTTGTTGCAAAACGAGCGCATTGGGCGGGTGGTGATCGCCTCGCTGCGGGCGCCTCGGCCGGCCCTGGAGATAGCCCGGCCCCGCGTGGCGGCCATCGTGCTGGCGGCCGGAGCTTCGCAGCGCATGGGGCGCCCCAAACAGCTCTTGCCGGTGGGCGATAAAACCATGCTCAAGCACCTGGTGGACGTTGTCCGGGCCTCGTCGGCCAGCCCGATCATCGTAGTCCTGGGACACCGCGCCTCGGAGATGAAAGCCACTCTCCAGGAGGGAGACGTTGAGATCGTGGTCAACGAGGACTGGGAGGCCGGCCTGAGCACCTCGGTGCAGGCCGGTCTGAGGGCCGTCGCTCCCGAGGTCCAGGCTGCCCTTTTCGTCCTGGCCGACCAGCCCGCCCTCACCGCCGAAGTCATCGCCCAGATAGTAGAGCATTACCGCCGCACCAGGGGGCTCATCGTGGTCCCCACCTATGGGGGGCGGCGCGGCAATCCCGTCCTCTTCGACCGCGCCCTCTTCCCCGCCCTGATGCAGGTGGAGGGCGACCAGGGAGGGCGCAGCCTCCTCAGCCGCTACCCCTCCAAAGTGGAGGAAGTGGCCGTTTCTTCGGCAGGAGTGCTGGTCGATATCGACACCCCCGACGATTACCAAAGGCTGATGAACAATAGGGGCAGCAGATGAAACGCGCGGGGTGCTGCACAGTTAGAGAAGTCAGGAGAGGGCATAGAGAGCATCCTAGCCAGGATCGGTGTACTCTCTGTGCCCTCACCCATCATTTTTTGCCTTTAGTCTTAGTCGGATCTACGATGATGTACTGTTGACCGGGCTGGAGCGTAGGGGGTAGAGGTTCACCCCTAACGACAGTGCGCTCAATGCCCGTCCTTCCGCCTCGTGGCCCGATTATTTCATACTGGCCTGAACGAGGGGCAGGCTCGCCTGGTTTGAATGTGTTTTGCTTATCTTTGCTCATAGAGTTTTTACCTCCTTATGCTATTATATTCTGAATCGGTAGCGATGCCTGGCCATCGCTACCTTGGTGGTGCCGAACGGCCTAACGGACCGAATAGCCGAGGCAATACGCACAGTTGTCGTATCCTTGCCGATGCGCTTCTTCAAGTGTATCGGGATTGAAAGTGACCGCGTGTCCAGCCCGAATGATCTCGTCGATCTGGCACAGCACTTTCTCATTGTCCAGGTCATGCACTTCTATATGGTTCCGATTGCCGACGAAACGCTTTCCGTAAGTCGGCGAGCCTGGTCTTCTTGCCATGTCTATCACCTCCTTCCTAGACTTATTTTTTGAAAAATGCTCGTTGACAACTACAATGGTCATCTTATGTTTATTATAGCACACAACTCTGTAATTGTCAAATCTCGCCAACCACAGTTGACGAGGCCATTTGTCTGTGGTATAATTTACCTACACGATCTATACAATCGCTGCTTGGTCAATGGAGGAAGGGAGGCAACCTATGGATTTGTCATCATTTGGACAAAAAGTCCGAGCCAGACGATTAGAGGAGGGTTGGAGTCAAGAGGAGCTTGCAAGAAGGACTGATATCTCGCGCAACTACTTGTCCCAAATCGAGCGCGGAGCGGCCACTAATCTATCGTGGCAAATTGTGGAACGGTTGGTAACCGAATTAGGGTTGAGAACATCAGATGTCTTTGAGGAGCAATGGAATCATAGCAATTTGCCGCCCGGTTTGGCCGAATTTGCTCGCAGAGCCAATTTGCCAGCCGGTGATGTAGAGATGTTGGCACGGATTCAGTATCGGGGCAAGCAGCCAAATACTCCCGAGGAGTGGGAGTTGCTCTATGATGCTATCAAAATGCTATCAAGATAGCAACAGCGGGGAAATAGTCCATGGACGATTCTAGCGACTACTTGCATCCTGGCGAGCTTTTCGTAGCTCAGTATGGTCAAGTGACTGACGGTTCGGGTGTAGCTCGATATGCAGAGTTCTTGCGTAGAGAGGCTGGCTTAAGTGACGAGCCGCCTATTGACCTTGTCCCAATCTTTCGCCGCTTCGGCATTCCCATGCCCAGGCGAATTTCACTGTCTGGACAATCAGGTCTTCTTCTACCCGATCTTGGGATAATATTCATCAATAGCGACGATCCAGCTACTCGTCAGCGTTTTTCCGAGGCCCACGAGTTAATGGAGTTACTTTTCACTGTGCAGTCATCCGCTCCGAGTTGGAGTGGACAGAGGCGCAAGCTGTTCTCAGACAAACAGAAGGAGAAATTGTGTGGTAAGGGAGCAGCAGAGCTATTGGTGCCTCTTTCGACCTTCCGCCTATATGTAAACCAGTGGGGTGTGTCTCTCGAGACTGGACAACGGCTAGCCAAATTATACAATGTGTCATTGAGCTCAGCACTATTGCGGGCTGTGCGATTTGGACCAGGTCAGCACGCGCTTGTGTTATGGAAGCTGGCATGGAAACCAAGCGAGGAAAAAGCCTTGCCACACCCTGATCAATTGCCTCTCTTCAAAGACTATACGCCGCAACCGCCACCTAAAAAGATGCGAGTGCAGTGGGGTTGTAGTACACAGGATGGGTCATTTATTCCGCCCGATAAGTCCGTTGAACTCGACACCTCTATATATCGAGTCTACGAACTAGGGTCAACGATCAAGGGGATAGACTGGATTGACCTAGGAAAAACCATCTATGGCTACTGTTTCTGCGAATCCAAAGCAGTCACAATAGGCACAGAAAGATACGTTCTTTCAGTAATCCATCTGCCAGAGGACGAGCATAGCGTATCTAGTCGTCAACCAGGATACGAGATAGCCGTGGTAGGGATACAGGAGATAGAGAATAAGGAGAGATAAAAATGTCTTCAGTGTTAAGCAAAATCAAAAAGCTGATTGATAAGCTGCTCAGGCGGGAAACCTCCCATTTGGCTTCGCAAAAAGCCGGGTTGGAGCAACAACTGGCCGAATTCGAGCGGAAATACCACCTTGATTCCGCAGAGTTCTACGAGAGATTTGAACGAGGCGAAATGGGGGATTCTATGGATTTCATCGAATGGTCGGCAACGTATGAGATGGTCAAGGAACTGGAATGGCAGCTAGTTCGCAGGCGGTTTGTTGGTAATCAGAAAAATATAATTCATGGAAAGGAGGTGATACACATGGGAAGACGACCTGGTCCACCGATCTATGGTAGGCGGTTTGTCGGCAATCGGAACCATATAGAAGTGCATGACCTGGACAATGAGAAAGTGCTGTGCCAGATCGACGAGATCATTCGGGCTGGACACGCGGTCACTTTCAATCCCGATACACTTGAAGAAGCGCATCGGCAAGGATACGACAACTGTGCGTATTGCCTCGGCTATTCGGTCCGCTAGGCCGTTCGGCGCCACTAAGGTGTCGCCAGGTATCTCAAGGGATAAGATATGAACTCACTCATCGTTAGCTATTTTTATGAAATCGAGCTGCGGTTGATAGAAAGCCCGGTTGTTGCTTCCTATGAACAAGTCAGGCGGGAAGTAACGCTTACCAGGGGTAAACTTCGCGTTCGGGCCACGCTGGTTGATGGCAGCCTCCTTGAACTCTTTGAATACGTGGCAGAGGAAAAAGAACGGATAGTCTTGCGAAAGTATAGCTTTCACTGGCAGGATGCCAGAGGAGAGCTTATTTGCCGCTGGGATAACGTCAAACACTACCCGGAGTTGCCGAATGCGCCCCATCACCTTCATTTTAAGGAAAGGAAGGCCCTCCGCGGCCTGTGTTCGATGTGCCGGATACTATAACCATCCTGGCCGAGATTGAGGAAAGGCTGAAAAGCGAATAGATGCGCTGGTGTACGAACTGTACGGACTGACGGAGGAGGAGATAGGGCTGGTGGAATCGCGAAGCCAGCGAAACAGAGCGTAAGATGGCAAGGGGAGGTCAAGCCTATTGGACTTGCAGGACATTATCAGGGCTATAGATGAAGGCAGAATAAATATTACCGAACATGCTGATGAGGAACTGGCCGCCGACAGCATTTCCAACGAAGAATTATACCACTCAGTCAGAGAGGGGGAAATCATCGAAGATTACCCTGATGATTTTCCCTTTCCAAGTTGTCTGATTTATGGAAAAGCCCCTGACGGTAAACCTATTCATTCGGTTTGGGCCTATGCTGAGGTTTACCGAAAGGCTATACTTATCACCGCTTATATTCCTGATCCGACACGATGGATTGACTTTAGGGAAAGGAGAAAACAATGAGTATTGACATTGTACCCATTTGCCCCATCTGCGGCGGGGAAGTTGTTTTGAAAGAAGTCGAAAAGCTCATTCGGGGCGGCAACGACGTGGTTGTCGTCAGGGTTTTGGCCGGGGTGTGCCTGAAGTGCGGCGAAAGGATTTACGACAAAGAAACCCAGGAAGAGTTTCAAAGGCTGCGCCGTGAACTCCGCGAGGGCAGGCACGAGAAGCTTAAACAGTTGGGCTTTGTCTACGAGATTTGAGGAGGTAAGGAGGGCAGGAAATGAAAGTCGCAGTGGTGATCGAAAAAGACGAAGACGGTTACTTTGCGTATTGTCCCCAGCTTCAGGGTTGCTACACCCAGGGCGATACTTTTGAGGAAGCGTTGGACAATATCCGGGATGCTGCCAGGCTGCACATTGAGGATCGGCTGGCGAGTGGGGAACCTGTTCCCGACTCAGAGATGGTCAGTCTGACCACCCTGGAGGTGACGGTGTGAACCCGAAGCTTCCCCGCGTCACTGCCACCCAGGTCATCCGGGTTCTCGAAAGGCAGGGATAAGCAAGAGACTGCCTGACTCTCGCCCCATTCGGGTCATTCGCGATTCAAATACGTTAGAAGGGGAAAAAATTCATGTCCACTTTAGCTTCCATCAAAAACCTGATACTGGATATGGACGGCGTTCTGTATCGTGGTCACCAGGCTGTGCCGGGGGCCGGGCAGTTCGTCAGGATGCTGCAAGAGAGGAAAATCCCTTTTCTGCTTTTGACCAACAATTCCACCCGCACCCCGGTCCAATACGTGACCAGGCTGCACGGCATGGGCATCGCGGTGGCCGAGGATGATATCCTGACCTCCTCGCAGGCGACCGCCCTTTATCTGGAGCAGGTGGTGCCGGCCGGGGCCGGAGTTTACGTCATTGGGGAGGATGGCTTGCAGGCCGCCGTGCTGGAGAAGGGATATCGCCTGGTAGAAGAGGAAGCCGACGTGGTGGTGGTCGGGCTGGATCGCCACCTGACCTACGACAAGCTGAGAATAGCAACCCTAGCCATCCGGCGAGGGGCGCGTTTTATTGGGACAAATCCCGATAAGACCTTGCCTACCGAAGCAGGGATGCATCCCGGGGCGGGCTCGATGCTGGCCGCGGTGGAGGCCGCGACTAACGTGACGCCTACCGTCATCGGCAAACCACAAACCGCCATTTTTGACCTGGCTCTGGCTAAACTCGGCGTAGGCAAAGAAGGAACAGCCGTCGTGGGGGACCGTCTGGATACCGACATCCTGGGAGGGTACAGGGCCAATTTGATCACCATCCTGGTCACCTCCGGCGTCAGCACCCGTCAAGACCTGGATGGCTCCGAGGTCAAGCCCGATTTCGTCTTCGACGATCTGAGTCATCTGGGCGAGGTCTGGCTTGCATCAAACGAGAGGTGATCGACGATGTATGATTGTTAGGAGAAGGTAATAGATTATTAACGAAAGGAGCGAAAATCTATGGCAGATTATCAGCACGTTAAAGTTTCGGTCGAGGAGCGGGTTGCCGTTCTGACCATCGACCGCCCGCCGGTCAACGCCCTTAGTGCCCAGGTGCTCGACGAGTTGGGAGCGGCGTTCGACGAAGTGTCCGCCGCCCCCGAGGTCAAGGTCGTAGTCATCACCGGGGCGGGCCAGAAAGCATTTGTAGCCGGAGCAGACATCGGGGGGTTTCAGGCTATGACCAGGGCCGAAGGCAAAGAGTTCAGCTTGAAGGGGCAGGCGCTCTTTAGCCAGATCGAGGCCAGCCGCAAACCGGTCATCGCCGCCCTCAACGGGGTGGCCCTGGGGGGCGGCTGTGAACTGGCTATGGCCTGTCACCTCCGGATCGCTGAGTGGGACGAGGAGGCGCAGAGAGGAGCGCGTCTGGGCCAGCCGGAGATCAACCTGGGCATCTTCCCTGGCTGGGGGGGCACTCAGCGTCTACCGCGCCTGGTGGGACGGGGCAAAGCCCTCGAATTTATGTTGACTGGCGATATGATCAACGCCCTGGAGGCCCATCGGCTCGGCCTGGTGAATCGCCTGGCGGGGCCTGGTCAGGCGTTGGAGGAGGCCAAAAAGCTGGCCGCCCAAATCGCCTCCAAGGGGGCGCGGGCCATTGCGGCCTGTCTGGAGGCGATTGAGGTGGGCCTGAACCGTGGTCTGGAGGAAGGGCTTAAGCTGGAGGCTGAAAAGTTCGGGGCCATGTTCGAGACCGAGGACATGCACGAGGGAGTAGCGGCCTTCCTGGAGAAGCGTCCGCCACAGTTCAAAGATCGCTGACCGAAGAGCTGGGGCCGGCGCTTTGTCTGCCCCGCCCTTCGCTTATCTCTTGAGCTTGCGCAGCAGAAGAATGTCGCAAAACGTTGTAGACTATGTGCAATCGCTGTGCAAGCCTTATTACCTTTGTACTTCCGGTTGTAATCGGGCTGAAAATCTGATATAATAAAGCTATGGGGGCAACGGAGGGGGCAAAGGAAATTGAAGCCAAATTCGCCATCCCTGATGAACCAACCTTTCGGCGTTTGCTGGAGGTTGGGGAGTTAGGGCCCTTCCGTTTGGAGGTGGGACCGACCCAGGAGGTGTACGACCGCTATCGTGATACCCTGGAGCGAGATATCCTTAGAGGGAACTATGCCTGTCGTCTGCGCCTGAAGGGAGAAAAGCGGATAGTCACCCTGAAAGGGTTGGGAGGAGCCGAAGGGGCCATTCACCAGCGGGCTGAATACGAAGTAATTTTGACCGATACCGATAAAGGAGACGGCCCCCTGGATTGGCCGCCCGGCCCGGCCCGTGACCTGGCCTTGCGGCTCGGCCAGGGTGCTCCCCTGCACGATCTGTTTGCGCTGCGACAAGTGCGCCATATCCGTACGTTGTATGACCATGCACGGGTTGTAGCCGAACTAAGCCTGGATCGGGTAGAAAATACGAGCCTCGATCAGATTTACTTTGAACTGGAGGCCGAGTTGCTCCCCGCTGGCAGGCTGGAGGACCTGCGTGTCCTGTGCGACGAGGTGCAGGAACGCTGGGGACTGTTGCCGGAGCCACGGTCTAAGTTCGAGCGGGGTTTGGCCGACCTGGAGAAGGGAAGGAGAGAAGAGGTAAGGGTGGAAGAAACACGATTGACCTCCGAGGAATGCACTATCCTGGAACGGATCGCCACCCAGGAAGATCTCGCCCTTCAACGCCGTGCCCGGCTTCTGCTGGCCTGGGACGAAGGGGCTACTCTCGACCAGATGGAAGAGAGAGCCACCCTGTCCAGGAGCCGGGTTTACCACTGGCTGCGAGCCTTCAAACAGCGGCGCCTGGGAATCTTTCCGACCGAAGCGGTCTCCGCTGCATCCACTACGAGAGCCCCCCCGGCCCCCTCTTCCAGGGAGACGACCGCCCCTCTCGAAGAAGCTCCGCCCCCCGTGCCAGAACCGTTACCGGAAAAAGAAACCCTGACCATAGCCGAACTATGTCGCCTCTACGACGTAGATATGGCCCACGCCCGCCACGTGGCTGACCTGGCTCTGGCTTTGTTCGATCTGACCGCCGACGTGCACGATCTACCCCCGGAACGTGGCCCCTTGCTGGAAACGGCGGCCATCCTGCACAACGTTGGACTGGAAACAGACCCCTTCAGGCACCACACCGTAGGCCGCGATATCATCCTGGCCCATCCCCTGGTTGAGCTTAACGATACTGAGCGGCAGATGGTGGCCTGCACTACTTTTCTGCATCGCAAGAAGATCAAAGACAAGAAGTTCAAGGCCGAGGTGCTGGTCACGCTGCCTCCTGAAGTCCAGGACGATACTCTGGTGCTGGCCGCGCTGGTCCGCATCGCCGACGGCCTGGACTATTCTCAGAGCCAGAGTGCAGGCATAGGCCAGGCTACCATCTCGTCCCAGGCCATTGAGATCCCCGTCAGCGGCTTCTACGCCGACGAAGACGCCGCCCGCGCTCAGCAAAAAGCCGACCTGTGGCATCGTCTCTTCGACGTTCAACTGCGTTTCGAGAGCGAGGATCCCTTCGCCCCAGAACATAATGTCTCCCCGACGAACGCCGTGCTTGCACCAGTTGAAGGTGAGGTTGAAGAGGTCGAGGAGCCTAAGCAGCCGGGCATCCTGGCCGACGACCCCATGAGCGAGGCCGGACGCAAGGTCTTGCGCTTTCACTTCAAACGTATGCTGGAGCACGAGCCAGGCACACGCCTGGGCGAAGACATCGAGGCTTTGCACGACATGCGGGTAGCCACCCGCCGGATGCGTTCTGCCTTCCGCGTCTTTGGCCCTTACTTCGAACCGCAGGCCATTGCCCCTTTCCTGAAAGGTCTGAAGCGTACCGCCCGTGCGCTGGGCGGGGTGCGCGATCTGGACGTTTTCATGGAAAAGGCGCAACGTTACCTGAAGACCCTGCCGGAAGGCCGGCAGGATAGTCTCGACCTGCTGTTGATTTCCTGGCAGACGCAGCGGGAGACAGCCCGGGAGCAGATGTTAAGCTATCTCAATGGGGAGAAATACCAGCGTTTCGGGCAGGACTTCGGGGAGTTCCTGGATAGGCCGGGGGCCGGCGCCCTTCCCCTGGCCGGGGGCCATCCGGAGCCCTATCTGGTGCGTCACGTGGCGCCCCGCCTGATCTATACCCGTTATGAAGCGGTGCGGGCCTACGAGACGGTGCTGGACGGGGCTCCCATCGAAACGCTTCACGCCCTGCGCATCGATTGCAAACGGTTGCGCTATACCCTGGAATTCTTCCACGAGGTGCTGGGTTCTGAAGCCGGGGACGTGATCCGGGAAGTGGTGATCATGCAGGACCATCTGGGCGACCTGCACGACGCCGACGTGGCCGATAATTTGTTGCGCGATTTTCTGGCCGGCGGTATGGGGCTGTTCCCAGGCGTCGGCCCTGCCAAACCAGAACCCAAACGCATCGTGGCCCCAGGCGTGGCGGCCTACCTGACCGTCAAGCAGACCGAGCTCAAAGAATTGCTGGATACCTTTCCCGCCGCCTGGCAACGACTCAACCGTCCAGAAGTGCGCCGCAACCTGGCCCTGGCCGTCTCCATTCTCTAATCTTGGGAAATAAGCTGGAAAGGAGCAACCCTCCATGCTGGAGAAAATCGACCTGACCAGGAAATTGAGCAAAAAGGAATACAAAAGACAACTCCCCAGGTTGCAGCGCCGCCTGTACGATCTGGAGAAGGCGACCTGGGACGCAGGCGTGCCCACCATTATACTCTTCGAGGGTTGGGATGCGGCCGGCAAAGGCACGGCCATCGGCAAACTAACCGAAAGGCTGGACCCCAGAGGGTTCAAGCTCTACCCTGTTCGGGAGGCGCGCACCTACGAGAAAATGCATCCCTGGCTGTGGCGTTTCTGGCTGAAGCTTCCCAACTACGGCGAGATCGCCATCTTCGACCGCAGTTGGTACGGTCGGGTGCTGGTCGAACGGGTGGAGGGACTTACCCCCGAAGAGGAGTGGAAAAAGGGTTATCGCGACATCGTCGATTTCGAGCGCACCATCGCCGACGATGGCTACACCCTGATCAAGTTCTGGCTGCACATCAGTAAAGAGGAGCAAAAGCGCCGCTTCAAGTTCCTGGAAAAGGACCCCCTCAAAAGCTGGCACGTGACGCCCGAAGACTGGGAGCATCATCGCCAGTACGACGCCTACCTGGTGGCCGTCGAGGAGATGCTGGAGCGCACCGAGGCAGAATGGGCTCCCTGGACTATCATCGAAGCCACCGACCGCCACTGGGCCCGGCTCAAGATTTTCAATACCATCATCCGCGCTATGGAAGAGCGGTTGGGGTTGGAGTTTTCTGTTCCAGCCGACCCCCAGCCGGGCTTCGAGGTAGAGATAGGGTTCGTAGACGAAGAAGATGAGGAATTCGAATACCGGACCGAACTGGAACCAACTGCGGCCACCTGACCCCGGAGAACATAGCTCTCCATCACACAGATTTTGATGGCTTGTAGTAACGACTTTAGTCGTTGTTGAAGCGGAAGAACAGCGAACGTTCGTTGTTGAAGTCGCCACTACGAATCCATCATAAGATAAGGGGGCAAAAAATCATGCTGGAGACCATCGACCTGAGCAAGAAACTGACCAAAGAAGAATACACGCGAGACCTGATCAACTGTCAGGTGCAGTTGCACACTTTGGGTTATCAGGTTTACGTGCAGAAACGGCCGGCGGTCATCGTTTTCGAGGGCTGGGATGCTGGAGGTAAGGGAGGGACCATCAAACGCCTGACCGAGAAGCTGGACCCGCGGGGGTACGTGGTCTATCCTATCGCCGCTCCCCAGGGCGACGATAAGACGCATCATTACATGTGGCGTTTCTGGCGGCGGCTGCCGGAACGGGGCCAGATCGCCATCTTCGACCGCAGTTGGTATGGGCGGGTGATGGTAGAACGCGTTGAAGGCTTCTGCACCGAAGAAGAATGGAAACGGGCCTATCGAGAGATCAATCACTTCGAGCGCCAACTGGTCGATTTTGGCACCATTCTGGTCAAATTCTGGATCCACATCGGCCGGGATGAACAACTGCGACGCTTCCAGCAGCGAGAGCAGACCCCTTACAAAGCCTGGAAACTGACCGACGAGGATTGGCGCAACCGCGAGAAGTGGGATCAATACCTCGAAGCGGTAGAGGACATGCTGCTGAAAACCAGCACTTTGACTGCTCCCTGGACCATCATCGAGGGCAACGACAAGTACTGGTCACGGGTGAGAGTTCTCAAAACGATGGTCGAGGTTCTCAGCCATGAGCTTGGGCCGGTTGACGTAGAACTGCCCAGGAGGAAAAAGAAGCAGGGCAATAAGAAAGGAGGGAAGAAAAAGGAAAAATAAAACGCAGATCGGCAAATTGGTGTCAGGAATATTCAACAGGTAGCAGAAAGGATTAATCCGATGGCCAAAAAGAAAGATCAAGATAAAGGACAGAAAAAGAATAAGGGCAAGAAGCCAAAACAATCAAAAAAGAAGAAGAAATAGCTCTAACCTATATTAGCCCCCAGATGATCTCTTGCTGGGGGCTTTTGCTCACTTTTTCTTCTTCTTTTTATTTTCCTCCTGCTTCTTGCCGGTTTTTTCTTCCTCTTCCTCTTTTTTCTCCTCTTTCTTCCCCTTCTCTTCTACTGGCAGGGCGGCGGGCTTCGTGTCCTTGATCAGCTCCTTGATCTCTGTTTGAAGAGTCTGAAAAACCTGGCGGATGTTCTGGGTAGCATCGATGCGATGAAAATTGAATTCTTCGGCCATAGCATCAAACTGGGCCAGAAGACGACCCTGGTAGTCGATGTAACTTTCGTAATAGTCCCGGTGGGGCAGGAAATCCATGCCCGACTCCCAGTAACCGAAGCCCCGGACGTTCAGCACCCGAGGGACCAGGTGAGCCAGATCAGCCTGAAGGTAGAAGACCACGTCCGGCACCAGGGCGAAACCGAAGACATTGCGGATCCAGTTGGGGTCCACACCCCGCACCACGGCTCGACAGATGATGGAGTAAATGTAGCGATCAGTCAGTACCACGAAACCAGCCCGCAGAGCAGGGATGATGTCCCGTTCCAGCCGATCAACGAGATCGGTGGCGTAGAAAAGGTTCATGGTGATGTCGCTCAGGGTGTGGCCTTCCATGGCGGCCTTAATACCCTTACCGGCCAGTTTGGAGCGTTTCAGGCCGGTGGCGGCCACTGCATAACCGCTGGATTCCAGCCATTCTCGCAGCAGGGCAATCTGGGTGGAACGTCCCACCCCGTCGGTGCCCTCCAACACGATCAGGTGGCCCGGCAGACTCTCCTTTTCAAAGCCAGGCAGTTCGTGACTATAGAAACGTACTTGAGTCATGTCTCGTCCTTTCGGGGCAGAACTTCGTCGATGTAGCGGCCATAAAGGGTTTCGGAGGTCAGTACCTCCCGCCAGGCGCTAGGCTCGACCCGCAGAATCCCGCTCAGATGGGGGATGATTATCTCCCGCACTATCTCCTGTTGCTCTACCAGGGGCAGCTTGGCATCGATGACCGTCAGGCCAAATTCCTCGACCATCTGGTCATACTCTTCCAGAATACGACCCTGGAAAAGAGCGAAGCTCTCATTTGAATCGTCGCTCAAGCCGGCGTCCAGCCCGGCTTCGTAGTATTTGAGCTGCGGTCGTCCGGCCAGGATACGCTTGAGCGATTCCTTCAACGGCACCCGGAAATAAAAGGCTACGGTGGGCTGGATGGCGAAGGCGTAGACCTGCCGCACCCACTCGGGATGCACGCCGCGGGCCACGTCGCGGGCGAAGGCCGTGTAAATGTAGCGGTCGGCCAGCACGATGGCTCCGGCCTTGAGGGCCGGTAACATCTGGCGTTCCATGCGGTCGGCAAAATCGGCGGCGTGGATCAAACTGAAGGAAGTAGGGGACAGCAGCTTTTTCTTTTTGCCCCGCCGCGTGGTCTGGCCCACCAGCGGCGACGAGTTCCATTCGCTGAAGGCCACACAATAGCCCTGCCCGACAAGCCATTTGCGCAGCAGATCCAATTGAGTGCTCTTGCCGGAGCCATCGATACCCTCTACAATGAAGAGCTTGCCCGGTAGGGCCCGTCCGTCCGGTAATTTAGCCATGATATCCCCCCTCCCTGGGCTGAACGACGCGGCTCAACAGGTCACGTGAAAAAGCCCAATGACCTTACCTCTGGCTTTGTTCCAGGCTTGGATGGCCTCCGGGGTTGAAAGCGCCTTCGTTTTACAACCACGTTTCTGGAGGTATTGCCTGGCCTCGTCCGAGAGCCGCACGCTATCGTATTGCCCCGTGCCGATGATGAGCAACTCAGCCCCTTCTTCGTAGACGTGCTTGATTTCGTCCAAAGAAATGGTGTGAGATGAGCCATAAACCTTTTTAGATAGCTTTTTCTTCCGTTTTTTCACCGCCCCGCTCAATCGCACGATCACGTCATTTTGAATCTCGTGGCCTTCGATGGTGATCGAGCCGAAAGTGGTATCATTAACCTTCGGTTTCATCTGCTCACCTCTAGATTTAGTTTACCATTTTTTGAGCAATTACGCAAATCTCTGATATGAAGCGGTTTTGGCGCGGAGAGCGGCGCTGGAGCACGGGCCAGGGATCCAGGCGCTCTCCATGCTTTCTGGGGCTTTGAGCGGGTTTCTCCTACGCCGGTTTGCGAGCCGCGACCTCGATGCTGACCACCTTTTTGGACAAGCTCTTCTTCAGGTCTTCCAGAGACGTATGCCGGGTGAGGTCCTGGACGAGTTCCTGGGCGTCCGGTGAATCAGCGAAAGTTTCCAGGTCGGCGTAGGTACGGCCGGTGACTTCGACATCGACAAAGCCGGCCCGCCTGATCTCCTCCAGGTAATCCGCTTCCTGCCAGGCGCCGGCTATACAGGCTGCCCAGGCCGCGATGTTTTGGGCCACCACCGGCGGCAACTGCCCGTCGAGCACGATGTCAGATACGGTCAGCCGACCGCCGGGCTTCAAAACGCGGTAGGCTTCGGAGAAGACGCGGCCCTTGTCCGGCGAAAGGTTGATGACACAATTAGAGATGATCACGTCCACCGTGCCATCTTCTACGGGCATATCTTCCATCTCGCCCAGGCGAAACTCCACGTTGTCGGCCCCGATCCTGGCCGCATTCCGACGGGCCAGGTCGATCATCTGTGGCGTCATGTCCAGGCCGATGACGCGGCCCGTAGGCCCCACGTTCCTGGCGGCCAGGAAGCAGTCCAGTCCGCCGCCTGACCCCAGATCGAGCACCACCTCGCCGGGCCGAAGCGCGGCCAGGGCGGTGGGGTTGCCGCAGCCCAGGGAGAAGTTCGTCACGCTGTCCGGCAGTTCGGCCACTTCTTCGGCAGAGTATAGCCGCTCGGCGTTGGATTCCACCGTGACCGCTTGGGGGCCACAGCAGCCAGAGCCCGCCGGGGCAGGGCAGCAACTGGCCGGTCTGGCCGCCTGTCCATAACGCTCGGCGATGCCCCCATAACGCTGACGCACACCCTCTTTGATCTTCTTCTCATCGACGCTCATTTTCTACAACCTCCTGCATTTTTTATTCTAAACACGGACGGCAGGAATGTATCCTGTAATCCGACGTTCTTTCCACTTCTCATACATTTACCTATTTAAATATCTCTATGCGTCTGTTCAAAAAAAGAGAGCCTACAATTGCTCCTGGCAAAACTGAGGGCTGAACCTGGCCATCAACATGCCGCAGCACTCTGTCACGTTCTCCTGGTTGATAGAGTAGTAGATTTGTTTGCCCTCTTTGCGAGCGTGCACCAATCCCAGGTTTTTCAGGATGCCCAGATGATGGGAGATGGTCGGCTGCGACATCTCAAAGGCTTCCACGATGTCGCTGACGCACATCTCCTCTTCGCGGAGCATCTGCAATATCTTTTGCCTGGTCTCATCGCCCAGGGCCTTGCAGAAATCGACGCAATTGATGGTCATCGCCTGTCCCGGTCAAATAGAAGGATTTATATACGTCTATATATTACCACGAATCCCGAAATTTGTCAACCCCTTTAGGGCAATCGCAGCTAAATTTTAAAGTTAACATAAACCTGGCGGCCTCGGGCGGGGAGGCTGTCACCCCATCGTCTCTTCTGGACCAGCCTCTTGTACGCTGCCCGGTGCGCCGCCCGGTTCGACGAAATGTAGCTTATCGGGGCTCTCCACTCTGTCGATGAAGAGGGTCCCGTTTAGATGATCTATCTCGTGTTGGAAGGCACGAGCCAGCAGCCCTTCAGCTTTAAGACGTACTTCCTTGCCATTGATGTCGCGACCCTTGACAGTTACCGTCGTGGCCCGTTTCACCAGGCCATAGTAGCCCGGCACCGAGAGGCAGCCTTCTTCCGCCTCTTCTTCGCCGTGTGAGCGCACGATCTCCGGGTTACAGAGGACATATAGCTTGCCGCTCTGGGGGTCTTCCTCATTCTCAGGATTCTCAGGCATCTGAATCACGATGACCCGCTGTCGCACGCCGATCTGAGGGGCAGCCAGCCCCAGACCGTTGTTAGCGTGCATGGTCTCCAGCATAGCGTCAATTAAAGCCTGTAGAGATTCGCCAAAACGCTTGATCTTCCTCGACTTCTTCCGCAACTGTGGATTATCAGCTCGTACGATGGAACGCGTGGACATAAAACCTCCAAACCGAATCGCGAATGAGCGAAATTACTACCTGATAAGTGGGAGGTAGGCATCTCTTCCCTTTATCTCTTCTCTCATTTCTCGCCTCTTCATTATATTCTTTCGCCTCTTTTCTGTCAAGGTTACATAACCAATAGCCAGGGAGTAACAACAAGCCGCCCCACCGGCCAGGGCGGCTTGTTTAGAGTCTGGTGGAAGTCTGCCAGCTATCTTTCTGCCAGCAAGCGATCAAAAGTGTCTTCGAACACGCGCTGCGATACCACTCCAACCCACTGCGCCTGTGGTGTACCCGAGCCATCCACCAGCAGGAAAAAGGGGATAGCGCGCACCCCGTACTTTAGGGCTGCTTCTTCTGAGGCCGGTTCTGCCACGTTCAGCCACCTGACTTCGATCTTGCCCTTATACGATTCCTCTAACCCATCCACGATGGGGTTCATCTTGAGGCAGTACGGTCACCAGTCGGCGTAGAAATAGAGCAGGGTCAGCGTTGGCGAATGGCGAGTGGGTGCGCTCCTCACTGTGGGGAGAGGATTTGCGGTTGGTGTAAGGGTAGTCGTCGCCGTTGACGAGGGTTTTGCGGTCGGCGTCCAGGTCGGGGAGAAAGTCGGTGAGGCCGAAGCCTTGACCACAATGGTGGCGGGCGGCTCACCGACCGACTGGGAGTTGCTTACTTCTTTGCTACAGGCCGTAAGGCCCATCGTTAAAAGACAGACGATCAGGAAGGCTCGTCTCATGTACACTTTCTCTTTCGTTGGTGTTCTTTAGTTGTTGTTCTTCGGTGGTCCGAATTAGATACATCATACACGCTAACGCGATTTCCGTCAAGTTTGGGTTGCCAGCCGCAAGCAAATAAAGTATAATGAGCAGCACAGACGGGCAACGAGAATGACGCGCAGGTGGCGAATGGAATGAATGGAACTCAAGCCAGATTTGGGGCATTCGTGTTGCTGCTCGCGGCAGAGACCTGCTGCTAGAAAGGAGATCGAGGAAGAGCGTGAGAGCCTTTTTGCTTCTGGTCGTTTTCGTCAGCGGCATGACCGTTATGGCGGTGGAAATGAGCGCTTCGCGGCTGCTGGCCCCTCACTTTGGCACTTCGCTGCTCATCTGGTCGGTGCTTATCGGGCTGATGCTGATCTACCTGACCATTGGTTACTTTCTGGGGGGGCGGCTGGCCGACCGTTCTCCTCGTGAGCGCACCCTCTATCAGCTCACGGCCTGGGCAGGCTTCGCCATTGGTCTGGTGCCCTTCATCGCCCAGCCGGTGCTGCGTTATTCCGGCCTGAGCTTTGTTGGGTACAATCTGGGGCTGCTGTTGAGCTCTTTTCTGGCCGTGGTCTTGCTGCTCTCGGTGCCTGTCACTTTGCTGGGTTGTGTTTCTCCTTTCGCCATTCGGCTGGCGGTGCGTAACGTGCATTCGGCGGGCAACGTGGCCGGTGGCATCTACGCTCTTTCTACTCTGGGCAGCATCATCGGCACTTTCGCTCCGGTCCTGGTTCTCATCCCCAACATCGGCACCAAACGCACTTTTATCCTGTTTTCCCTGGTGCTTCTGGCTATCTCTATCGTTGGCCTGGCGCGGGCGCGTGGTCGCCACTTAAGTCGTGACTACTGGATATGGTTGTATGCTTTGATGATCGTGGTTATCATTTTCCTGACTCTGCTCTGGCCCGGCGGCGCTATTAAACCTCTGCCGGGCATGGTCTACGAGATTGAGTCGGCCTATAACTACATCCAGGTAGTGCAGGAAGAGGGCTGGTTCTTCCTTTACCTCAACGAGGGCGAGGGCATCCACTCTGCCTATAACCCCCAACAGGTCTTGACCGCCAGCACGTGGGATTATTTTCTGGTGGCCCCTTTTTTCAACTCTCCACCTCACACTGCCGAGCAGGTGGACAGCCTGTGTTTGATCGGTCTGGCCGCAGGCACTATCGCCAGGCAATATACAGTGGTATATGGCTCCATCCCCATCGATGGAGTAGAAATCGATCCCGAGATCATGGAGGTGGGCCGCCGCTTTTTCGCCATGAACGAGCCCAACCTGAACGCTGTGGCCCAGGATGGTCGTTATTTTCTGGCCCACAGCCACAAAAAATACGACGTGGTAGTCATCGATGCCTATCGCCCGCCCTACATCCCCTTCCACCTGACCACGCGGGAATTCTTCAGCCTGGTGCGCGAACATCTGACTGACGAGGGGGTGGTGGCGGTCAACGTGGGGCGCACGGATTGGGATTATAGTCTGGTCCGGATCATATCTGGCACGATGCGGGATGTGTTTCCCAGTGTCTACGTCATCGATCCTTTCGACTACGGCAGCGAGCTGGCCAATAGCCTGGTAGTAGCCACTCAAAAGCCAACAAAGGCCGAAAATTTCGAGGCGAACGTGGCTTTGATGAACGACCCCCTGCTGTTGGATGTGGCCCACCGCTCGGTGGATCGCATCCAGGAGGTGAAGGCTTCCACCGTAGTTTTTACCGACGACCTTGCGCCCATCGAGCAGGCTACCCACCAGCTTATCCTGAGGTACCTGATGAGATGAAGCGGCAAACGACCAGGGGGCAGGGAATGACAGAAGGGGTGGCGAAGGCAGTGCTCATCGTCGCGCTGCCTTTATTTTTGCTGCTCGGCAATCTCTACCTGTTCGTCTCGCCCGTTTTTCTGCGCCACGAGTACGCCAAAAAAAATCTGCCCCCTGCTCTGAGCCTCGACAATGAGGAGAGGCTGGCTATCGCCCAGATAGTCGTCCGCTACCTCCGTTCCGGGGCGGGCATCGAACTCCTGGAGACGCTGGGGGTTTTCAACGACAAGGAACTGGCCCACCTGGCCGATGTCAAAAGGGTGATGAAAGGAGCCTTCGTCATTCACGCCTTCTCGGCGCTGGCCGTTACGGTGGCCCTCGTCCTGCTCTGCCTGAGAACCGAAACCAGAAAGCGGGCGCCTTTCTACGTTTTTCTGGCCTGTGCTCTCCTCGCTAGTGCACTCCTTTTGACCGCTCTGGTGGTCTACCTGGACTTCGAGTGGTTCTTTATCACCTTCCATCACCTCTTCTTCGAGGGCGATTCGTGGCTTTTCCTCACCACCGATACCCTCATCCAACTCTTCCCCCCTCAGTTCTGGATCGATGCCGCGTTGAAATACGCTCTTCTGACTCTGGCCGAAGCCGTGTTGATAGGTGGGGTGGCGCTGGCCTTAACCCTTACCCTGCGAGACAGACGAAAGAGGATATGAGCTGTAGATTAAGTTGGGTCTAAAGTCAATAGAAGACAATGGCACCGCTGGGGGCGGGGCCTGGCGCTTCTTCGGGGGGCAGGGATGGCTCGATGGGTTCCTGGGGGATGGTGTCGGCAATGTCGTTGAGTTGTTCGGCCCACCACATATAGGCGGAGAAAGCGGGGGCGGGGGGTTTGAGGCCCAGGGTCAGGTAGGCTTCGTAGATGGGGCGGGGGCGGCGGGTGTCGTAGTCTTTGCGGATGGAGGTGATGCGGCGGGTGACGGCGGCCAGGCCGACGCGGGTGTCGGTGATGGTCACCACGTCGAGGAGTTCCTGGCCGACGTTGTTGGGCACCACGATCTGGCCGCCGTAGCGTCCCCATTGGGCGCGCTTTTTGTTATACCCGGCGCGGTCGGCGACTTTGACTTCCTCGACCCCGGTATAGCGGGGGTCGTGGATTTTCTGGGTGAAGCAGAATCCCAGGTCGTCTATCTCGTCGAAGTCGAAGTCCTGGGCGAAGGTATCGCCGTCTCCATAGACCTGGAAGTGGCCAGCGCGCTGGTCGTTGTCGGCGTAGGAGCCGGAGTAGATGAGGTGTTCAACAGATACGGTGCCGAAGCCGTAGATATAGGTACTGTCGTCGGCGGGGGTGAAGACGTGGGCGCGGGCGGAGGGCCAGGTGGCTTCTTCGGAGGCTTCCACGTAGAACTTTACCTCACAGCCGCAGTAGTCCAGGACTTTTTTGATGAGGGTGGCCCAGGACGTACCGGCGTTGAGGGAGAAGACAGGGGCGGTGCCGGACACAGCCAGAGAGGGGGAGTCGTCATCGGAGTAATAGAAGCCGAACTTACCGAAGGCTTCTTTGAGGACGGCCTGGGGCGACGTGTGCCAGGAGTAGGAGCGGGTGGCGGGGGTGCGGTGGAGAATAGTCCAGGCGTCGTAGCAGATCAGGGCCACGAACTGGCCGAAGTGGCGGGTGATGTTGTGGCTGGTCGTGGCGATGGGCAGGCGGGTGGGTTGGGCGATGCGGATGATGGACTCGATCCAGACGGGGGGCTGGTAGGCGACTTCGTTCCCGGCGGCGGTTTTGTAACCTTCTCGGAGGCTGACCTGGCTGCCGCGTTTGATGGCTTCGTAGGGGCCGCTGACTCCCAGGTTGTCGTAGCGGTTGTCGTCGTTGCGGAGGATGAAGATGGAGGTGGTGGGACTGCGGTGGGCCATGCGGTAGCTGTAGGCCACCAGGTCGGCGGAGACGTCCGCTTGTTGGGCGGTGGAGGGTTCGTAGACCAGGGCGTACCAGACTTTGGGGGCGTTGGCCAGGAAGTAGCGGTCGGGGTGGCCGGTGGCGGTGGTGGTGACCACGCAGAGGGCCAGGCCGCACTCGAAGGTGTTGTTGGTGTAGTTGAAGGGTACGGGGTCGCTGAAGGTATGGGGGAAAGTGGTGATGAGGTCGTGGACGAAGAACCAGGTGAGGCGGTGGTCGGTGCCGTCGTCTTCGACCACGAACACGCGGGCGCGGTCTTCGGGGTGTTCGGCGTCGGCGGGGCAGCGGGCGATGGCGGGCCATTTCCAGTTCCAGGTGGTGTTGTCGGCTATCAATGGCGTGCCGACGAAGGCCCAGGTGGGGGCTCCGGCGTTGGGAATCTGGACGTAATACATGCGGACGGAGTAGAAGTTGGTATCTTCGAACTGGCCGCAGAGAAAGAAGTAAAGGTCCTGGTAGGTGGCGGTGCCGGTTTCGTAGTGGAGGGCGAGTCCCTGAGCGTGGTCACCGCTGGAGCGGCCCCATTCGGCGGTGGTCCAGGAGGTGCCGTTGTTGGAGTAGGCCGTCCAGATGGAGTCGTCGGGGCCGGAGACCTCATCGGAGTCGGAGTAGACGATGGTGAGTTTGAAGGGGCCGGTGTAGGCGTAGGCTCCGGCCAGGGAGGTACACTTGTGGCTGGCGGCGATCTGGGCGACCTGGGTGGCGGAGCCGAAGGTGATCCCGGCGTCGCCGGAGGCGCGGACGTAGATGGTGCGGTCATCGGAGGCCAGGTAGAAGAGCCAGCAGTTTACGCCGCCGTCGGAGACCAGGGCGAGTTGGGCGGTGGTGGAGGCGCCGGTGGCCACCTGGGTCCAGGTGCCCCAATAGCTGGCGCTGTCGTAGGCGGCGCGGGCTACCTGGACGTTGCCGGAGGCGTCGATGTAGGCGCGGACGACGTAGTTAGCGCAGGCGGCGATGGCGGTGTGGCGGGCGTCTTCGGCGCCGGAGTATTTGCTGGTCCAGCGGAGGCGGGGGACGCCGACGTGGCGGTCGTCCACGTAGAGTTCGACGTGGGGCTGCCAGGGGCCTTTGGTTTTCTGGTGATTGGTAAGGGTTTCGGATAAGGTTTGCATGGGCTGACACGGATTCGTCAGGTGATGGAGAGCAGGGTGATAAGGTCGGCATCGGATAAACCGGTGTGGCGGGCGATGGCTTTGAGCAGGGCGTAGGGGGGAAGGATTGAGATTCAGCAGCGGTGAATGGACCCAGCCGGTAAGCTATAGCACCATGGAAAGAGAACCTCTCCCTTTAAGACCAAAGTTGAGGGTGGCCGTATCCATTGACTATCCGGCGGCCTCCGGGATCCTGGTGAGTTTCCCAGATAAGTGGGAGTTAATATGCCAGATGAAACGGGAGGGCACACCCCTTTATATCGCCGCCTGGCCGCCGAGCGAAGAGAAGGCTGACCCAGAGCATTTTCACGGCCTGTCACCTGAGATCAATCTGGAACTGACCACCTACCGGCTGTACAGGTTCTTTCAGCCCTGGCCTATGCCCAGCTTCACCGTGGCCTGGGACAAGGCTGCTGGGAAGGGCCAGGTTGTGGGAGGTGGGCCTCTCACGGTTCAGCTTCAGCCTTTAGGTCAGGCTCAAACCTGGTGCGGTCCAAACTACGGGGTGCTTTGGGAGTGCTATGCGCATGAAACGACGAGAAGAAAGGCCGACTGGCAGGAGATGCTTTATGAAATCTGGCAGACAGTAGAAAAAAATATGGAGGTGGGGAAGATTTTCACCCAACCCCATGAACCAGCCTTTGAGGGAGACTACACAGAGTTTTTAAGCCGCCTTGACTACCACCCTGACCCAGAAAGCCCTGGGTGGTGGAGTAAGGGACAGTGAAAGGATGTTGTTCATATACTAAGCAACTAAGATTGAGATCCTATAAAGCAAAGTCATGACGTTATCACGCGATGTAGTCTCCCAGCATCTGCAGGTGATGTCTCTTATTCCCGGCGAGCTCCTCTTGAAACCACCTCAGGATGTCGCCATCCTTGGTGAACAGGATGATCTGCGTCTCCTCGGCTAGGTCAGCAAGGAGCCGGAGTGCGTGCTCCTGACGGTCGCGATCAAACTGCACCAGCGGATCGTCGAGCAATAGTGGTAGCATTTCCCCTGTCCGGCTCATCATTTGCCCGATACCGATACGGAGCAACAGGTAAATCAGGTCTCGTGTGCCAGTACTGAGAAGCGCAGCCTCAACCGGCGCGCTTTGCTCCGGTGCAGCCAACGTGATCGCCAGGGTAGCAGGATCGATAGTTACTTGAGAGTAGCGACCTTGTGTCACTCGTGTCAGTCCATCAGCGACGAGTTGCTCCAGGCGTGGTGCAAAGATCCGCTGAAACTCCTGGGTAGCTGCTTCCAGCTCATCTCTAGCCAGGGTGAGCACATCCCGCAGGTGCTCTAGACGACGAACTCGCGCTTGAGCGGCAGTGATCTCCTCGGCCAGTTCTGCAGGGTGAGGAAGATCTCTCGTAATCCGCTGTTTCGACTCTCGGAGCTGAGTACATCGCTCCTGCTTGGCCTGGCGCGATGCCTCCAGTTTGCGAGACCGAGCCCGATACTCATGAGCGTCGTGGTCGGCCTCAAGCTTACCCCAGTCAGGATGATCGGCCTGCCAAGCCTTAAGCTGACGCTTCAAACCGGCTAGTCGTCTACGCGCCGCGTCCCGCTCGTGCTGGGTTAAGCCGCTGGCTGGTCGAACCAGGGCAGCCTGATAGTTGTCCTGGGCGCGGCGCCAGCGCTGGTGGTTGCGGTGCCTTTTCTCAAAGTCGGCCACCGCGTCTGATAGGGCATCTCCTACAACGGCGATACCGGCTTGCGTCAGTGTGGTTTGGAGCGACTGGCAAGCTGTGTGCAAAGCTTCCTGTCGCCGCGCCTGGGCCTGCTCCTCTTGTGCTAGCAGACGATCCTCAGCGCGTAGCTGCTGAAGTTCGGCCGCTGCCCGGTCGTACTGTTCCTTGCGCTCACAGGCTTTTTCAAAGGCATGAACGGCTGTCTGAAGATCGGCGGCGGTGTACCCCACAGCATCTATAGCATGGACAAGCGCGTTTCTGGCTGTCTCAGCCTGTCGCCGTGTGTCTTCGGCTTCCGTCCGAGCGACGGTCACGGCCTGTCGCTGCACATCCACTTCGGACGCGAGACGAGTGCATCCGGCTAATCGCTGGTTGGCAGCCTCGAACTGGGCCTGATCGAGTTCCTGTTCGGGTTCTAGGCCCAGATGTTGTCTTGCCTCCATTCCTACAGTAGCGAACCCGTCTTTCGCCGTTCGGTCTTCTGCCCGCGCCTCATCCAACTTGTCCCGAATCGGCTTGACCTGGGTATAGATGGCAATCTCCGGTGGCGGGCCTGGCGGAGCCTTGAGGCGGCTCCAAAAGCGACAGCCATTTCGAGGGCGCTCTTCTACGTAGGTACCGGCCTGAACCTGACGCGCCATCTCAGCCATAGCTTGAAACTGTTCGTCGGACAGGCCGACCCGGTTCCATTCAGCCCATGTCTGCTGGAGTGCCGCCTGCGTCTGCTCTATCCGCTGCCGGGCGGCGATCCACCGTTGCCGGAGTTGAGCCATGCCCACTGGCCCTAAATCCACAACGTTGCCTAGCACTGCTCGTTCGGCAGCCAGGCTTTGTTCAAGCTGTGCCAGCCGTTCCTCGGCCACCTTGAGACGAGTTTGGGCTGTCTGCTCTGCCGTCCGAGCCGATTCCCATTGGGCTGTCAACCGCTGTATCTGGGACAGTCGGTCTGCCGGCACATCCTTTACATCGGTCAGGGCAGCCACCTTTGCCTCAGCAGCATTGAGCCTGTTTGCCAACGCGGCGCGTTGTTGGCGAACCTCTGCCACGCGGGAGGCATGTTCCTCAAGCTCCCCGGTCAGGCGAGTGCACTCGCCATCCAACCGAACCACTTGATCGCGCAGATGGGCTGGGAAGTCGGCCCGGGTTTTCCAGCGTTCCACCTCGACTGCCAGGCGTTCCGCCTCGGCGTCGGCCTGGACAGAAGCGTCGATCTGCGCTTGTATGGTCTGCTGCTCGGCCAGAGCCGCCAAATACTGTAGCCGTTCAATTTCCTCATCGAGCGCTTCGAGCTGAGCCCGCTCTTGGTTCAACTCAGCGATGAGGGCAAACACCTCACGACGAGTCTTCATTGCCTTTTGCTGGGCCGCCTGTAACTCGTCTAGGCGTTTTCGCGTCTGAGCGAGCGGTTTGGTCCAGGCACGGTCTGTGCCGATCTCATCGCGCAAGGTTTTGTCTAGCAAGGCCAGAGCGTCGGCCGTAGTGGTGTCTTGCGAAGCCGAAGCTGACAGACGCATGAGTGTATCAGTAATGGCCATGGCCGACTCTTCTAGCGCGACCAGCTCGGCCTGGCGTACGACACAGGTGTTCTCGAACACCCCTTTGCTCATGCCTAGCTGTACGTCAGCGAAAAAGAGCCGACCGTGCGACGCCGACCGATACTCGAACGAAGCGTCTTGGCCATCAGGAAAGGAATCCAATCGGATGGTTGGCTGGCCGGAAAAGGAGCGGACGACGCGGAAGGTCCGGCCATCACCCAATTGGTAGATCAACGAGCCGGCAAAGTCAGCGCCAGGCATCCAGGGGGTGAAGGCTTTGACAGTCTCCCGCTTGGCCTTGGTGACAGAGCCTTCGTCGTAAAAGCCGTAGAGCAGGGTGAGCAGCGCCTGCTGGAGCGTAGACTTGCCGGCCTCGTTGGGGCCAAAGATCAGGTTGAGGCCGGGTGCGAAGGCAAACGTGCGGTCCACTAATTTACCAAAGCCATCCAGATGGAGCTTAATGAACTTCATCGAGTCCTACCTGCTTTCCATCCAGTGCTCGCAATGCACAAAACAAAGCGCTCTCAGCCAGGGCGCGTTCGTGAAGGCTTCTTGCTGCCTCGAAGCGTGCTTGGAATCGGCGTACCAACAACCCGCGGACGGTTTGCTCTTGGGCCAATTGCTCAAGGTCGTAGGGCAATGATGGACGAGCCTCGTAGCGAACATGTGCCTTCGTCTCCACCTCCCCGACCAGAGCCTCGAGATCCAGGTCAAACTCTGGTCGGCCGATCAGCGTGATATGGCATATTGAGCGCTCATCATCGCCACCTGAGTCAGTCTGCAGCAACTGCTTGACATGCCTTACTGCTTCGTCGGTTGATTCGCAGCCAGTCAGATCCACGCGCAGCGACCGGTAACGCCACTGGCTGATGGGGATCGGTTTCGGTGTGCAGATTCCATCCTGAATAGTCAACAGTACAACTTGGTGAGCGACGTTTGTCTCCTCTGAAGTCAGAGGCTCCGGACTGCCAGGGTAAACGCAGCAAGGCGCATCCTCCGGCCAGAGATGCCCGCTGTGTTGGTGGCCCAGCAAAGCAAAATCAAAGCCAGCAGTGCGCACAGCAGCCGCGTCCACTCTGAACAGCTCTCTGTCTCCCGATGCGCGCTGCTCAGCATCAGCGGCATGTAGCAGAAGCAGGTTGACGCCTGCGCGGGGTGCACGAAACTTGTCCAGCGTTTTGTGGCCCCGCTCGGGGGGATAAGCGGCGCCCCACAGGTGGATGCCTGGAGTTAGTTTTGCCGCCGTGAGCCTGCCCTCCGAAAAGATCACAACGTTCTCCGGCCAGCAGGTGAGGGCGTAGAGGGAGTCACTTGTGTAGGGGTCGTGTTCGCCAGGGGCAATGAACACGCGGATGGGGGCCAGCTTGGCGAACTGCTGTACCAAGAAGTCGATGGTGTCCGGCAAGGCGTACTCTTGCTCGTAAAGGTCTCCAGCGATAGTGACGACATCCACCTTCCGCTCGCGGGCCAGGGAGAGGATGCGCCCCAGGGTGGCGTTCAGGTCGGCGCGACGCCACGCGCCGACAGTGGCAGGCAGACCCCCATTGGCGAAGGATGCCTCAAGATGCAAGTCGGAACAGTGCAAAATCCGAAACATGACCCGTTACCCCGTATCAATTGGTATGTTTTCAGGCTGTACCCGATACGCTCGTTAGCTCAACCTCCCACAGTTCATAGGTGATTGCGGTCAAATACAGACCGTCTCAGCTAATGGCCTTCTTCGTTTCCCCTCCATGCTGTGTCAGCCGGGGCCGGAAGCGCATCTTGACCGCCTTTTGCGTGAACACCCGCTCCGTTGCCTTCGTTGCCCAGACGTAGGCGTCACCGGGACGCAGAGCAGCCATCTGTGCTGGCGTCAGGCCGGCTAAGGCGGTGATCGAGCGCTGCACGTGTTTGAGCCACTGCGGCGAGTTGAAGCGGTGCAGGATGACCAGCGACGACAACTCGATGATAGCATTGGGCAGCGAGGGTGGATCCTGCGAGGCGATCAGTACCGACACGCCCTGGTGGCGCATCTGGCGGATCACGTCCACAATGTGACCCGTCAGGTCGGGGCTGTCCATGTACTTATGCGCCTCGTCAAAGACGATAAGCTTGTTGAAGCCTTCGTAGCGGCCGGCATTGGCAAAGATGTCGAGCATCACCACAAAGAGACCCAGCGCCTCGTCCTTGTCAATGAACTCGTCGCGCAGGTCCACGATGATCAGCCGGCCGGGGCGTAATACGTCAGCCAACCGTCGGCTGTCGTCCACGAATTGGGCGGCAAAGTTGAGCCGAATGCGGGCGATGGTTTTTTGCCCGTCGCTCAGTTCCGAAGCCTCGATCTCGTGCCGCAGCGTCTCCAGCGTCATCCGCTCCCGCAACTGGCGCATGACCAGATTGATCTGCTTCATGTACATCTGGTTGCCGACCACACCCATCAGGAAACGCCAGTCTTTGAAAGAGAGTTCGTTGGAGCTGAATAGGATCGGCTCAACGCGCACCGAGGGGAACTCGGCCTGCCGCAACGCCAACTTGTCCGCTGAGGTCAGGATGAGCACATCTTCCAACCGTGCCGGACGAGCGCCGTACTCCTGCGCCAGGGCCTCTACCTCTGCCTCGGTGCTGTTCGGCTTCACCATCGAGACGAACTCGGGTGGGTAGTCCTGGCTCTCGTGGTAGTGGAAAATGACCGAGGCCAGTGGCGAGGGGAGCAGGTTAATGCCAGGGAATGGTTGGGTAGCCATCTCGACGATGCTGCCCACGGTGTACGATTTGCCGCTGCCCTGCACCCCAAACAGGCTAATGGTGTTGGTGCCGTTCAGGTCCAGCGCTACCCGCCTGCCGGTGGCCACGCCCAACAGACCGCACTGGCGCGACTCGTCCGTATCGCCTAGCAGCACGTCGTAGCTCGGGCTGACCCTCACTTCCTCTGTCTCGGTGGGCGCTACCGGCTCTTGCAGTTGCTCTTCCGGCACCTCTGGTGGTTTAGGGACAACTACTGGTGCTGACTCGGCCGGGGGCTGAGCGACCGGCGCAATGGGGATAGGTTGAGGCTCCAGCTTAGGAGGAGACGGGGGCGCTGGCCCTGCAGGCTTTGGGATCGGCCCGATGTCGGGCAAAGGGGTTAGGTCAAAGTGAGTGCGCACTTGCTCGTAAGTGGAATCGCCGCGCAGGGTCGTATCATCCACGATGTGCTGGCGCGTCTCGGCCTGACGCTCTGCCTCCTCAATGGTCGCCGGTTTCTCCTGGGCCTGTTGCTGGAGCAAGGCCCGGCGCCGCAAGCCGTTGTTTAGCAGCCGGTGCACGTAGTCCTGCCCCACTCGGTAAAAGACCAGACCAGGATGCTCCTCGTGCAGTTCCAGGCCTTGATGGCCCAGGTCAAAGATTAGACCAGCACCGGTGCATTCCAGCTTGTAACCCTCATCCAGGCTCTCGATGAAGGTGTGCAATGGGTCAGCAGCAGCATCACTTACCATGCCGTAGCGGTGTGAGCGCGCCAGGTAAAAGCTCAGCAGTGAAACCAGCTCCTTGACCTTGACTTGGCGATCCAACCGGTCCATCGGCATAAGGTGGGGGTCAAAGTGCTGCCGCAGCACCTTTTCGCTGTTGGTAATCTGGTCCTCGATACGCTGCTGGAGCGTCACGTAGGCGCTAAAGCCGCCCAGATCGGCCTGGAACTTGACCTCAACGATCTGAAAGCGTAGGGTGCGGGTCGCTGGGTCGCAAGAGACCAGAAGCAAGTCCCCCCGTTGCAGCGAGACCTCTTCGCGCAGCGGATCCTCGCGACTGGCCTCAGCAAACAGGTCGCTGTGGGCGTCCAGCGGCAGCACGATCCGGTCGTCCAGCAGATTGTACTGCTCCAGGAAAAGCCGGGCCAGAGCCAATCCCAACGCCTCGGACACCTGGGTAGGCGCCGACAGCAGTTTGAGGGCCAGCCGGCCGCTGAGGGAGCGGAGCAGGCGCAGGAAATAGACTTCGACTTCGATGTCTTCGCCCACCAGCAGGTCATGTTCTTCCAGCACCGGGCGGATGAGCCGGCGGATCTCATCTACGGAGCGAGTGGTAAGCAGCAGCCGCTCCGTATCGGTGCCGCCAAACTCTGGACGGAAGTCGAGCAGGTAGATCGGCCGGTCGTCCGATGTGTCACTGTCAAAGTAGTCGAGCCCCAGATGCCGGTCCACGGTTAATACCCAATCGGATACGGCATGGATCTGATAAAGCAGGTTCTTATCTTGCAGACCCAGGTTGAGTCGCAAGGTCGGTACTGCCGATACCTCCTTACCTGCCGCCACTGAGGCTTGCAGGTTCGCCATCTGGGACAGCAGCCCTGCCAGGCGCGCGCTGATGGCATGTATGTCACCGGCTAGCTCCCGGCAGGGCGCAGACACCAGTTGGCGCTGCCAGGCATAGTACGTCTCGTTGCCAGCAAAGTGGGTTACCTGCTCCTGGATCAGGCCGTGTAGGAAACTGGACCGTCCTCTGCCCAAGGGGTGTAGTGTCACCTCGACCGGGAACAAGTCATATAGCATTGAGAGGTGCGCTTCGTAGGCGTTCGGACGGGCGAGAAAGTCTTTCAGGCTGTTGCGACTAAAGTGCAATTTGGGGTAAAGGGGGTTCCGGCTAGCGACGACAAAGGCGTCTGCCTCGGCGCTGACTTGGCGCTCCGGGTTCAAAAGCTCGTCCACGGCGTTGCCCACGTCATCCACTCGGTCGCTGTGAGTAAAGAGGCGCAACTCATAGCGTAACTCGGGCAAGCGGGCCTTGAGCCGCGCTTGCTCCACGCCCAGGATGGCATCCACCACTAGGCTGGCGTCGCCCGGGTTGAAGACGTTGATCTTGATCGTGTACACGTAGGGGTGTTGAACCAAGTAGCGCAGTAAATTGTGAGTTAGCACTTCGTAGCCAATCTCGCCTGGGGCGGACACCTGGCGAGAGATCCCCAGCGCTGACTGCACCCGTGCTTCCAAAGTCCGGCTGTCTTTGACATCTTCCCGCAGATACAATCCCCAGAAGGGGGTGAGCGGACCGTGTTCCACATAGAAATGCGACACTGCTTCGGGATACCCCTCGTGACTGGCCCGGAGCACCGGCGGTAGGTTAACTGGAATCAGCCCGCGACGCAGATAGGCGCGCGCATTGGCGTTGAGCGCCTGGCTGGCGTGGCCCATATCTAGCGCGGTGCGCAACCAGGCGGTGACCAGATTGGCTCGCTGCAAGTGCCAGAGCAACCGAAGGGGATGTGTCGGCGCCATCAGGTACAGGCGATCGGGCGCGGGGCCGTCACCTGGCAACAGAACCTCGACCACGCCCAGATCCAGGAAAAGGGGGTCGGTGCGCTTGCGGCCATCCTCGTCACGGAAGGCATGTCCGGCAAAGTCGGCTTGCACCTGTTCGAGCCAATCGGCGTAGGCCTGGGCATAAGCCAGGATCAGATCGGCAAAGGCTGTCAGATCCACCGTAGCCGTCAGTTGGTCGGCCCCACCGTCCTGGATCGCTGCAAACAGGGCAGCGCGAGCCTGGAGAAAGGTATCTGGCACTCGCTCAGGGGCGTGGTAGGGGCGCAGCGTCGGTTCGACGTTCTGACGGTCGCGCTCGCCAGCCAGGTTGAGCCGCCAGCGCCCCAGTGTTTGGGGACTCCGCAGAGTTTCACTCTCGATCTGTCGCAGGCGATTGCTGACGGCCAGGGTAAAGCGCGTTTGAGCGTCGTAGACAATATTGTACATCGCCTCGGCGCGTCTGCCTTTGGCAGTGGCCCAGCCGGTCCGCTCGAGCTGGGGTACGAGCTTCTCGCTGAAGGGATTGTCACCCCGGTCTATCGCTGCCAAGCGAGCCAGGATTTGGGCTTCCAGGAAGGATTCAACGCTTACGTTGCGGGGCGGCTCTGCAGGTGGTGGCTCTTCCTGGGGATCTACCCAGAACCAGACGTCCTCGCTTTCATAGTGGCGCTTGCCCTCCGGGTTGCGGGGGTCGCGCAGGATTTCTTCAGGGTACGCTTCAACATTCTCTTCATTTAGTATGTCACCGTTAGCCGAGTAAGCACGCACCCGGAAGAAGTACAGCCCATCTGCCTCTGGCTCGCTGAATTGGTCGCAGAAATCAGCAACCTTAAGGTTTTTGAAACGGTAAGCCCGGGCACTCTTGCCTACCGGAATGTTCTTGCTCTCCCAGGCGATGGCGCCACCGACGGAGTCGGTACTGACGATCTCGATACGAAAGTAAGCCAGACCATCTACAGCCGCTGGCTTGGGATCAGTGGTCCACTTGATCCGCACTTTGGCAGCCCTTTTCAAATCCAGGTAGCGTGGGTTATCCGGGCCAATGGGGGCCTCGCGATCCCGCGCCGGCAGATTCAGGTCGTCCACGTAGAGCAACAGACGATCCCACTTCTGAGCTTCGCCCTCGAACTGCCACTGGTCGAAGGCTAGGTGTCGCAGAGCTGGGTCGGTGGCGATGGATGCACCCCAGGTGGAGACAGCATCGAGGGTCTGATTGCGCAGAAAAGCGTAGAGATCAGCCTGGATAGTGTTGGCCTTGAGTTTCAATTCATGGATGCGACCCAAGAGAGGGTTCGCGCTCCCGATCAGGATACGTAGGGCATCTGCATTGCGGTTCAGGCGTTGCTTGATCCGGTCGGCAACATGGTACAACTCAAAGTCGGGCACCAGATGGAGTTGGTAGATCGCCCCTCCGGCAGCTTCGGGAGTCAGCTCGTTGTGTAGTATCGTCAGGTAGTAGCACACCACGTCGTCGTCGGTGATGAGGCGCTCAATGTCACCCAGGTAATCAATGGCCCGGTCGGTGAGCCACTGCAACTCCTCAGGCAGTCGAGCGCGCAAGCGGCATCGGAGTTGAGCCGGGATGTCTCCCAGATCCATCTCGACGAAGGTACTGACGTCGAAAGAGTCTTCGGCAGCAGTCTTGATCCCTGGTGGGACAAAAACCAGCAGAGGACGCTGGCCGGCGTTACGTAGCTCAATCAGCCGTGTCGCGGATACCTGCCAGGGTTCTCTGGGCTGCTGCCACGGTCCCAGAAGCAGAACGATGTCCGCGCCAGGATGGTTTGCATTGAAGTCGGCGCAAAGATCGTTCATTACGGCTTCGGGTAAAGTGCTGATCCTCAAGCAGTGACCGGGCTGGGCTTCGGCCAGACGATGGGTGATGGTTTCGCGCACAGCCTCGGCCAGCACGCGACGGACTTGTTCTGGGGGCAAATCTTGCAAGTTTGTCATAGTGCCTCGTACTCCATGGTATAGCGGGGGCGGATTACCTGGGCGTTATAGGCATCGCTCAGGTTGGTGTAAAAGCCGATCTCGCGCAGCCGATCTTGCAGGTAGCGCAGGTTAGCGTTAAAGGCCTCATAATCCTGGATGGTAGCGTCCTGCCACTGAGGGGCCAACACCAATCCATAGCGCGCCCGCAGCCAGGCCACAAAGTCTTCCACCAAGATAGGGCGAGAGCGGAAACCTGTGCTTGCACCGTGGCCTACCGGTTCCAGCACGGCGATCTGCACCAACATCTCCAGCAGGCGGCTGCCTAGGTGCCAGCGGCGTTCGTTTCGTCTGCCTTTGCCCTGGCGGAGCAGGCCGGTCTCTTGGTTCTTCATTAGGACCGAATCGAGTTGCTCAGTGAGGTACTTGCGGTAGTAGCGGGTGCGTTCCAGCGCGACTAGCTCGACAAAGGTCTCTAGAGGCGACAAGCTCTGCATTTTCCTAATAGCCAATACCTCAGCCCGCTCGTCCTCAAGCTCGCTAGGCGGCAAGATGTTGTCAATCCGCTCACCGAAGTAGTACTCAAGGCCCTGTGGTGGTGCGGTCAGGATCTCCAGCACACCTGCTACGGTTTCAGGTCGGCGGCGGAGATGGCGCTGTCCCGCGTAGCTCTTGGCAAACTGGAAGAGTTGATTGACGGTAAAGACGGCATGAATGTAATCATTGATGCGGCTATAGTGACGGGCACAGTTGTCACGGGAGAGCATAGCCATGTGGCTGGTGTAATCCTCACCCATGTCTACTACTAACTCGCTCTGCCGGTACGCACCGTTGCCCTCCGGGTTCTGGAACGCAAAGGGGCAGACAGCGAATGGAGCCTCCTCTTGTTCAGGCTTTACCGGACAGCGCAGACAAGTGGGATGAGCCGCTTTGTCAGCCACCCAACCTGCCAGTTGGTGAAAAAGGCGTAGCAGGTAGAGTCCCAGGTGCAGACCAAAAGCGGTGCGTAGGTAGTCAATTAGCACTGGACGTGGGATAAAGTTCTCGTAGGCCAGCAGCCGACGTAAATCACTGCACAACAGCCTGGCCTGGCCCAAACAAAGGGGGGGCACTGGTTTGCCACCTTCGCTGCTGGGCCTTTCCTGCAGGTGAGGGTTGTCCACCATCCGCACGATGATCAATGTATTCAGATCAAGAGGCGTCTGCTCGTCGTAGGTGTCCCGGTTGGCTGCATCCATACCCTGGCCGAGGTAGGCCGCCAGTCTGCCCACCAGGCCCGGGTCGCCGGTAAGGATCATGCTGTACAGGTGCTCCGGCCCCCGGTAGTCCTTGGAATAGCGGGGATTGCGCAGTTTGTAGGCATTCAGGTGCAGGGGCCGGGGTGAGGCTATCCGCTCCTTATCGGGATGCCCCCGGTAAACCATATCCACCAGGTCACTGTGAACCCAATCTTCTATTACATCGCGGTAGGCCTGAAAGCCTTTGAGCGTGGCGCCATGTTGTTGGATCAACTGATCGGCCAGGTAGTCTACGTCTACCTCAATGCGGCCCACTCGGGATACCGGACGGCGGCCGTCGTATTTAAGCAACATGTACAGACCGATCATCACCCGGTCCAGGTCAATGTGCTTGGGCATGATGTGACAGATGCGTGGGTTGTTGAATTCGTAATCCTTGCGATTCAGCTTCATAGGCTCATAACCCTTCCTCGGCCCGGCGCAGGACGGCGGTGGCGACGTCCTGCAAGGCCAGTTCATAGAACGTCTGATCATCTCGGGTAAGGAGAACCCGGCGGTAAGGCAGATGGGTCAGGGCGTTTTTGAAGATGATTAGGTTGATGAAATAGCCTCGGATGTCATTGGGCGAGGGTACAAAACCGTCTCTGATCTGGGCCAGGAGCTCCAAGACATCCAGCGAGACGTGTAGTTCGGCCCGCCGTGCACCGGGCAAGAGGTGTGACTTGTCCTGGGGATCGTGGTAGAGAATCAACCGGTCGGGCGTGTGTTCCAGGTAGCGGGCGCCTGCCGTGCGCAAGGGCGGCACCTCCACCCCAAAGTCACTGGCGGGAAAGAGGCGGAAGGACTTGATCTTGGCCTTGGGCTCCTGCCCAGCCCGCAGGCAGATGTAACATTGGGCCAGGTGCTCGTTGCGCGCCCCTTCGGCCATGGAGACGCCTTGCACCAACAGTGTTTTCAGTTCAGCCAGGTCTTCTTTTTCCTGGGTTGCGTCGCGGAAGCGCGTCAGGTTGCGGTACGGGAGCATGGCCTGCCAGCTATCGTCCCGCCGCTCGAAGAAGGCCTTGCGCCGCAGCACTGCATGGTAGGCCCGGCGTTGGGCGACCGCTTCCGCGCTTTGCACCGATTCCCAACCATCACGCAGATCACGGCGCATAGCCGTGAGCAACGGCTCATCGGCGGGCGAACGTCCTTCAAAGGTCAGCATCTGGAGCCCGGCCGTTCTCTGGAAGTAGAGCTGCCGGTCGGTGGTAGGATTGGCGATCTCGGCCGGATCGATCTGGCGCAGGAGGGCCACCAGCCGATCGTCGGCACGACCCTCAGGTGATTGCCCATCGCTGGCGTAGGCATTGTAGTAGAAGAGGGGTATCAGTTCATCCGGCGACGGATTGCCAGCCAAGCGCGCGGCCGCGTCATCGCAGGTATGGTCGCGGAAAATGAGCCAAGACAGTGCTGAGCGCAGATCCCGCATGGTGATGTGCAGTTGGCGGCGCAAATGCACCACCTCGAACAAGGTGCGCAGGCGCTCACGCACCGCCGGGCCAGAGACCGGGTCGGTCAGCGTGTCGGCGTTGAACTTGATGAAACAGCGGCTTCGCCACTGACAGTCGGCACACGGCGCCCAGAACTCAGGGCACAGTAAGGCTTGAAGCTGGCGTTCAAGGATCGAGCCGCCTGGCCCATCAGGATCGTCGGCCACCACGGAGCGCTGGTTTAGGTCCACGATCAACAGCCAGGGAGGAAGGTCAACACCGTCTTGCTCAAAGAATCTTAGAATCTGGTCGCCCAGGCGTTCAAACTGGGCTGTGCCGATGGTGCCACCGAAAAAGTCAATCAACCGCCCCTCGTTAATAGCGATGAGATGGACACGGCCCGCCTCGAGCGAGGCCCCATCGGCAAAGGGGGCAAAGAACTCAGTCAGCACCTGGTCATTAGCCCGCTCAGCTCCCTCGTCTTGAGAGCCGTCATAGTTGGTGATGAAACGCAACCCCCGATGCACGAACGTGCTGGAATTGGCGGTGACCTGCTCCACGTGAGCCCCTTGCCGGACGACCTCGGCTTCCAGATTCTTGATGAAAGCCGTCTTGCCGTCGCCGGCGTTGCCGGTTATGATCACCAGCCGGTATTGGCCGTCCAGGATGGCCGGCCGCAGTAGCCGATCCAGGCGCGTTTCGATGTAGGTGAGGCGGGCCACGTCACCCAGGCCCCGGGTGCCGCTGTTGTCGCGGCGAGCCTGGCTGTACATAGTCAGAAAGCGGGTGACGTAGGGGTTATAGTCGGGCTTGCCCACTTCGTTTAGTTCAAGCTGCAGATCGGGTGGCGACCAAGACACCGACACAGTCCGCAGGTACATGCCGTCCAGGTCGAGTAGATCCTGGCGGAAGCGACGGGCACTATGGTAGCGAACTCCCCGGTCCACCGAAACGGCGCGCAGCAGGATGTTGGTCAGCGCCGGGGTGAGATTGGGCACATACTCGCGTGGATCGGTGGGCGGGTCCTCGGCGTTAGGTGTGCGGTCAGGATAGGGATGATGGCCGGTGATCAGTTCGTAGAGCACAATGCCCACCGCGAACAGGTCGCAACTGGTGTCCCAGCGGATCATGCCCACGTCGGGCGGCATGTAGCCGGGTGTGCCGGTGTAGGTGCGGTCAGCCTGCCGCGCATGGGCGGCAATGTTAAAATCAATCAACTTGAGCGTCTCGCCGGCCAGCATCAGGTTGGCCGGTTTGATGTCCCGGTGGAGCCAGCCCTTTTCTTGAAGATGGCCCCACTCGTCGTATTCCTCAGCTTCGATCTCGTCCGCCCCCATTTTAGCCCGTAGAGCCTCAATGCGGTCCACGTCGGGGTGCATGGTTTCCAGGGCCAGGAGGAGTTGATCGATGCAGGTGACCGCCTGGCGCACCGGCATCCGCCTGGCCCCAGAGGTGTAGACAGTCAGGTCTTCACCCTCCACGAATTCGGATACCAGGTACAGCCGCCCAGAACGCAGCCGGCCCCAGGTGTGAACCCGGACAATGTGGGGATGGTCAAATTCGAGCAGGGTACGGGCCTCTTTCTTGAGCCAATCCAGGGAGAGCGCTGTGTCATTGAAAACCTTGAGGGCGTAGACTCGGTCAAAGACGCTGTCGTATACCTTATACACCCGCCCGGACCCGCCGGCCGGGAGCACGGCCTGGATCTGGTATTTGTGGTCGATCACATCGCCGACTTTAAAGGTGACCGGTTCCTCTTCAAGCGGTTCGGAAGGCGAGGTTGAAGGCGTCTCTTCCACAACAGTACCGGACGGCCTTTCGCGGATGGCCTGCAGTTCGGTCAAGACCTCGTCGGCCGATTGAGGCCGATCCTCAGGCCGAGGCTTAGCCAGGCGGCGGATCAGTTCATTGAGTTGTTCGGGCACGTCAGGGGCGCCCCAGGCAGCCGGGCCTCCGGCGCTGGTATCCTCTCGCAGCGCCTCTTCAGGCGAATCGTAGAGGGGCGCGCCGGCCAACATCTCAAAGAGTATCACCCCCAGTCCGTACAGGTCGGCAGCCGGAGTGGCACGGTGAGTCGGGTCCAACAGCTCCGGGGCCAGGTAAGCACGGGGATCGTTCGGATCCCGCTGAATAGGGCTGATCGTGCCGGCCGCTGAGGCCGGCATCCGGGCGTGGTCAAAGTTCATCAGCCGGGGCTGCCCATCGCTTCCAATGAGGACGTTATCGGGTCGCACGTCGCGATGCACCACACCCGCGTCGTGGGCGGCCTTGAGCCCGGCCGCAATGCCCTGGGCCAATTCCAGCTTGCGCTCCAGAGTGAGAGGGGCCTCGCTGCTCAAGAGCGCCTGCAGCGTCCCCTGCTCCGACCAGTCGGTAACCTCGATCAGGAGGTTGGGGTCGCGCGGGTCGCTGAAGAACCCCCGCAGGCCGATCAGGTTGGGGTGGTGACCGATGGCTTGCAGTGCCTCCGCCTCGCGGCAGATAGTTTTCTGGCGGTGGGTGAGTTCGCCAGGAGGTAGATAGGGATCGTAGGTAAAGACGCGTAGGCGCACCTGCTCTTCGCTCCTCAGTAAGATGTTGCAAGCCAGGTATTCGGCCACATGATCCCGGCGGGAGAGGGTCTCCAGCACCTCGTAATCACCGAAGCGCAGTGGGCCGGATGGGCGTCCTTGTGCCGCTTCCTGGATGGCCCTTTCAATATAGGCGCGCTTGGGGCGCAGGTCGCCCGCCAACTCACCCAGCGCCGAGGCATCGGTGAGGAAAGGGGGCAGATCGGTGTAGCGGAAAACCCGGTCACGGCAATCACCTCTCAGGTCAAGTTCGCCCTGATCGTCGACAATGGCTACGACCGCTTCCACCCACAGCGGATCGCAGGCCGGCTGGCGGCGCTGGATCTGACTCTTGAGCACGCGGGCCTTGTTGTTGGTCGTGGGCCACGGATTCTGGCGGCGGTGCCGGCCGGCCACTAGCCAGGTGTGATCGTCGCCCCAGATGCCGCCACGCCAGCGTTTGACCTCGACCACGTAGACGGCGTGGGGCGCGACGACGATGAGGTCGTATTCAAAGGGCGGCCGCCCGCGCTCAACGATCTCGACGTTAGGGATGAGGGTGTAGGTGTCGGGGAGATGGTCTTCGAGGTAATTGATAACTAGAATCTCTCCTTCATTTACCGGATGTGTTCCAGGGAATACCAGGAGCTTCACCATAACCTATTTCCTCAAAATGATCAAGAATTAGGGGAAATCTAAAAACTCAATGCGAATATCGGTTTCATTGTCGCCAAATGTAGTGACTATCAGTTGTTCGTCATCTTGCCAAATCAACGTCCGTTCGCCAGGTATTGAGGATTTGCTGTGCTCTTTATCCAAACAAGTAACGCTAATTGGCGCGCTTTTTAGATCAGCAATTGCGACGTATGAGATCTTGGCATCCTTAACACATGCAAAGAATCCCAAGTAACGCTCATTTGGTGCCCAATGGATTGGACTCCAGGGACATATATCCCACTCTGCATTCCTAACCAGAACGCAGCCTTTTTGAACAAGAGAAGCATCTACTATCTGTCGTGTGCCTGTAATAACGGGGGCTACGACGATGTGCCGTTCATCCTGCTCAGAGAGATAAGCCACAAGTTTACCACTTGGCGAAAGCGCAGGATTGGAAACTGTACCATCGCCTGTGGATATCTCAATCCAATTGGGTTGTCCCGCCAACCTTACTTTGACAGCAGATTGATTACCTTGACATGTAACAAGGAGAACCGTATTATTCCTGACGTCAACAAGCTCATAATCAACAGTATTCCCGGTGATGCTCCCCCAAAAAAACAAAATGTCATGCAGGTTAAGCCCTCTCAAAACCCAAGCCACAATTGCAAAAAGCAGAAGTAGGGTTATCAAGATAAGTCCCAAGAGCTTACGTGACTGTTTTTTGTGTCCCGCCTCTGACTGTGCTTTAGAAGGCGACGTTTGGGAAGGAAAATCCTTCATAACCGGCACTGGCGGGGGCTCAGAGGTTTTCTTCATAGCAGTCAGGACTCACGCAAACTATTTAGATACTCTGACCATTCCATGAATTGCCGAGCCAACTCTACCTCTCCCACGCTCCTGTACAACATCGCTACATTGTGTGCAACAACTACGGAAATCTCCACGAGATTGACCGGCTCTCCGTCAACCAATACATTTTGCAGTTGCTGGTATCGCTTAAGCGCTTCTTGAAAATATTCATTAGGCGCAAGTTCCGAACCCTCATTCAGAGAACGTTTTAGATTTCCCTGCCGATGAAGGCTGAGCGCCTCACCAAAAACCTGAAATACCTCCAGTGGAAGTCGCTTGATACCAGCAAATTCATTTTGCAGATCTTCTACACCATATAACCCGTCATCTTCTTGGGGTGGTAGCACACGCCCGCTTCCGGGCTGGAGTACTATGGAGAGAAGAAGACTGACTCCTAAAACGAGTGTTGTCCCCACCCATTTCAACACTTCATGTGCCTTCATCGCTCGCCCCTCCCATCCGCAAACTGCGTGTGAACTCCTCGGTAATCTCTATTTCTAAAGAGGTGCTTTTCTCCGGCCGATAGAGGATATCGCTAAACTTACGGTTACCGTAATGTATAAACTGCGACACCCGCTCCCATTGCGAGTACTCTTCCCTAAAAGAAGTACAAGGCTTCAAACGCAATGCCTTGTGCAAATCGTCACGGTAGAGGTCAAAGGCTACACGTACAGTGGAACCCCACAGTTCAGCGCCAAATATGCATCCCTGGTATAAAATCACAACGAATATAATCATCACAACGAGGGACAGTGCCGCATTTAGTGGCTGATGATTATAAAGAGCAATGTAAAACAACTCTAATCCAATCAATACAGCCACCAAAGCCAAATTCAACAGAAAATCGAACACACTTTTCTCTTGAGCAACAAAATCAAGAAATCCCTTTTCTTTTAGAATGGGAACCATGCGTGGCCACAAAACCACTGAATCCATTCCATACCTTGTGAAAGAATAGTCTTCAAACGCCGCGATGACATTCCCTAGAGGCATGGCTAAGATGTCGCTCTGTCTGCTGGGGAAGCGTGAATCCAGTCTTTGATGTACCTTTATCTGCTCTGTAATCCAGACTTCCTTCTGCTTATACAGTTCCATGTACTCGGGATTCTGAACCTCTGCGAGTTGTTCATTGGTCATCTCGGTTTTCAAACGCAGCAGGGTCAAATCGTCCTCTATATCTTTAAGGCGCGTATTACAGGTGATTTCCCAATCTCTCAACCGCTTGTATTTGCGCAGTTGACCATTCTTAAACAATTGCACGATGACATCATCTGCCCCAATGTAACCTTCAGCGAGGCGAATCAAGGGAATATTGAGCGCATACAATGTGTAGCTCAAGGTCACTGTAAAAGCAGTGATCAACGTCAACGTAGTCGTGGCTGTTAAATCCAAATCAGGCCAGACCTGTGGACACACAAAGAAAGCATTGATCAACACAAACACGGCGGCAGGTAATATGGTGGAAGCTTGCAGTGATTGTGCCAAATCTTTTACTGCATCCTTAAGCGTTAATAATGACATCTCACTTCCCTCGCACTTTCAACTACAAGTCTTTTTCCACCAACGCCTCAACTAATTGCATTTGGGCTTCGTCTTCCAATTGGTTTGCCTGGGTGCGCTTTCTGAGCGCTGTCACTGCCTGTCGGCCTATTTGCCTTGCTATGTCTGTATCAGCTTGCGAAATACATAGCTCTTCAAACGCCTGAACAGGTATCGTAGGAATTGATGTACCGTACGAGTGCCGAATTAGCTCACGTCGCCCCGCTTCTGTGGACAAAAACAAGTACACGTACCCGCCAATGTCTGAATCATAAGCACGAATCCGTACTAAGTGATTTGAGACCGCAGCACCAACTATCGACTCGTCAACATAAGCAGGTCGTCCGAGCAATCCATATCGCTGTCCATCTGCCTGAACAAGGATTGTCCCCTCTTCAGAGACAATCAGTTCAGGTAGTTCTGGCTGTCGGCGTGACAGCCACAGGCGCGGTTCAACCTTCAGTTGATAAATATCTACGCCGCTCAGATATGGGACCCCCTGCGGCCCAACATACATCCGCTTGAATTGCCCTGGTAGCTGCACCGTCGCTACGTCACCAAGGCGAGGACCAGGTTTGAGATATTGACGATATTCGACTGCGTGCCCCACATAGTGGAAAGGGTCCAAGCGCAGGCTGTCATTGCGGTGCACTACCCTTACATCGTAAGACCACTCATTCGGCCAACGAGTCCTGTATCCTTTGGGTATGCCTAACTAAGATTTCCTCGTTGAGTTGTTGCACCAAACGATCAAACTCCTCTTGTGCCTCCACTCGCAATGTCGCTGCTCGCTCGATCAAATCGTGGATTTGCTTCTCGGCGGCAGGTTCAAGGCGGGGAATGGGTAGATCGGTAACGTGATGCGCTTCGATGTGCGGCACCACCGCACCATAGGTGTTCTGTTCGATGAGCGCTTTGCCCAACGGAGTGCTGAGAAAGGCGTAAAGGTAACCGGGTGGAATCTTGTCAGGGTCAGCTACGATGCGAATGATGTCGTCAGAGCCTATCAGCCCATTCATGTCTTTGCGGACATAGACGAGATTGCCAATCGTCCCAGAACGGGAGAGCAGTATCCAGTCTTGGTGGATTCGCAGTGTTTCGATGCCAGGTGTGAATTTGCGAGAAATCAAGCGCAGGCCACTCAAATCGGCCTTTAGCATATCTGAAGGAGAAAGCCACGGTTCACCGTGCTCAGGATCATCCACATAAATGCGTTTGAATCTGCCGGCCATGAAAATGCCCCCTGACACACAGACCTCTTCCAGAGAATCCAACCGCTGGGTGTCATATACTGTACGACTCCTCTCGCGGGTTTTCCTGACCGTTGGGTTTGCGGGCCGCGTTGTTTGGTCAGCCCACTTCCGGATGAACTGCAAGGCCTTAATGCCGTCGCTGGCGTGGTAGCTGGCGTCCAGGCGGCGGCCACTTTCGTACAATTGCTTTGCTGTCGTGGTCACTGCCTTCATGTTGGCACCTGCCCGGTTGTCACACACCGTCGGTATGTCTCGGCGATGCGCGGCAGGTCATCATCTTCCCGCTTTTCCCGCACCGTGATGGACTTGACCACCAGCCGGCCGCTGGGTAAACGCCGCACCTCGTCACGCGTCTCCGTAAAGACGGTCTCGGCTCCATCCGGGTCGCGCATATACAGGGTATTGCCTCGCCGGTCGTGGCCCACGGTCTCGGCGATAGCCATAAAGACCGGGTAGTCCTCCACATGCCCCATCGCCTCGGCGTCCATTTCAGCCTGGCTCTTGCGCCGTAGAAAGAGCAGGCTGGCCTGTACGCCCACCTGGGGCAGGAAGGCCTCTACTGGCAGGTCCACGCTGGCTAATACCTGACAGTGGGTCAGAATCCAATAGCGGATGTGCTCAGCGTCGGGGTTGCCCAGGATGCCATCAGGCAGCACAATGGCCACTTTGCCAGTACCCGGCCTGGCCCACTGCACGCATCGCTCAACAAAGAGCACTTCCGGCGCAACCCGGCTCTGAAGCTTTCCCTCGCGCACCCAGTTGTCGCCTTGCTGACTCCAACGATGGCCCAGATCAAACTGCTCCAGGATGTGCGGGTCGTCCACCGGGATCTTGGCGCCAAAAGGTGGATTGGTGAACACATAATCGAAGGTGCCCAAGTCGGCATCCAGGCGGGCGCGCACCGGATCGGGCCATTGACTCTTGGGTTGGCCTCCATATTCCCGCCGAAGCCTGGCCACGGTAGTGCGGTCCAGCATCAAGGGAAACTCCAGGGAGTTGAAGGACAGGATGTTGCCGTGGCCGTCGTTGTTGAGGATCATGTTCATCTGGGCAGCGCGTTGCAGGTCAGGGTCGAAATCAATGCCGTACAAGCACTTGGCCGCAAAGCGGCGGATTAACTCTCTGGCCTCTGGGTCCTCGTTCAGCCGATGAACGCGCAGCAAAAGATGCTCTTCAGGGAAGAGCTGATCAGCCAGTTTGCGCCGTACATGGTCTAGCGCATAGGTGAGAAAGCGACCACTACCGCAAGCCGGGTCAATGATGCGCGGCCAGGTTGCCGGATCGGCCAGGTCGTGACTGTCTCCCCCAGGGTCCAGGATGTCCACCATCAAGCGGATGACGTTCTCCGGTGTAAAGAACTGCCCCCGCTGTGCCTTGAGCGTGCTGGCGGTGATCTCTTCGTAGGCCGCGCCCTTGACATCCACGTCGCTGTCCAGCAGGTTGTAGCGGCTCAGTTCGCCCACAGCGTAGGCCAGTACCCGGTTGTTCAAGGTGATGGTGTCCCGCTCGGTGAACACAGCTTCATAGTCAGGGTGGTTCTTGACTTCCTCAAAGAGCTCTTCAATCCGCGCTGCGATGGCTACTCGGCCCTCTGGTGTGTTTCGCTCCGTGCCCTTGATGTAGAAGCGAGGTCGGCCACCAGTTTTTTCGTCGTGGATCTTGCAAAAGATCAGATTCAGCACTTGCCAGAAAGCAGCGTCCTTTTTGAGGCCTTGATTGCCATAAATGTAGTCGTGAACGCGGGCAAAGGTGCGCTTCAGGTTGTCACCGGTGGCGATGCGCATCACCTGACGGCGAGGGTTGTCCAGGTCAGCGACAGTCTCACCTTCGCCGGGCAGGTCATAAAGCTCTATGTACTCGGGTTGGATGCGGCCTCCACCCATCACCTTCTGGCGAAACTCCAGGTCGATGCCGTTGGTCCACAGGCCGTAGTCGCACTCCGGCAGTGCTCCCATTACCTCCTCCAGCAACTCGACGCCCTTTTTGCGATCCCGTGCCTTGGTGCCTGGCGGCTGCACGATGGCTACGCGGACAATGTGGTCCAGTTCTTTGGGCTTACCCTCCGGGTAGATGACCAGGTCTACCTTTCTGCGAGTGCGTCGGGTGCGGCCGTGGGGGTCGGTGACCTCGTAGGTCACTGTCACATTACGTTCGAGTTGGGTGTGATCAAAGCCGTACTCGTATACCAGCGAACGGGCCACGGACTGAAGGGCCCTTTCCTTGGGAGTGTCCTTTACCGGTTGATTGGTGACAAAGTCGTAGAGTTGATCGCTGGCGAGGGCTTTGCCGGTTTCTTCATTATCCTGCGACGGGTCATCAAGAGGGTAATCTGCCACAATCCTGCTCCTGGACTAACAGACAGCCGTCCATTGCCGCCTATAGAGTTATCATCAGACTCCACCCTAAACGTGGAGGGAGAGTTGGTCGAAGATAAAACGAAGGCCCGTCCTTTGCGTTGGGCGGGCTTCTATCCTATGTTACCTTCATCGGTGCCCGCGCCGCGCCGAGGTCATGCCTTGGGCCTCCTGCCTCGAGGCGCTTCTATGCGAACACAGTAATTATACCATTATTGAAGAAAAAGCGCAAAGTGTCACGATTTTCCCCCTTGACATAGCACCCCTATGTATTAGAGTAGAGCCATACCCGCTACTTACAACTACTCTATCGAGTATCACTGACTGAAAACGAGCTTTTGGAACAGTGATTGGTTTGTAAGATCATAGCGAGTATCTGCTCTTTGACAATCCCATATCCCGAAAATTGAATAATGAGGCATGAAGCCAGCTACACATTGTGTGGCTGGCTTCTCTGTTTGCGATCAAGAAGGAGGTGCAAGCTATGGAAACCTGGCAGGAGATGGTTAACAACCGTCTCATTGTCCTGGACTTCATGATCCAGGCTCTATTGTCAGAAAGTACTCCCGCAGCCAGGGACAAAGCTCTCCAGGAAGCAAGGAAGCTGTGTAAAGTCCTGGAAGGCTTGAGGCTGGAGGAAGCCCAGGTGGAGGGGGCGCTCTCCCCAGGCCCGAAGAAGGTCATCGAGCCAGGGCCGGGGGACGTGCTGAGCCGCAAGGACATGGAGCTATTGGAGCGAGCCCGGCGGGGCGAACTTCCCTGCCCCAGATGCAGCCGTACCTTGGACGGCGAGTTTGTCTACTTCCCATTGGAAGAAGGCGACTGCTATGCCGGGGTCAGACTCCATTGTCTGTGCGGCTTCGTCGAGTATTGACCAAAACACGAAAGGCACGAAAAACGAAAGGAGGTCGTCATGGACGACTTGGAAGGCAAGATTGACTGGCATGGTGATGAAATGGCCGTCATAGAGGAGCTATTGGGCCTGGTCGATGGGATCAGGGCCGAACTTTATGATGACCGGGTGGAGGCGGCGGTCTGCGACCTGGAATTTCTTAGAAAGAAGCTCGTGTCACTCATGCATGACTATCAGGAAAAGGAAAGGAAAGTTGAACAGGAACCGGCGCGCATCCTGAAGCTCAAGGACGAGATCGTGGCGCGCTGGAGAAGGCTACCTGCCGAACATCAGGCTACGATGCTCCTGGTCCTGATGGATGATTCCGAGTGGGCGGCCTGGAGCGTGGAAGCCTGGGAACTCCTGCAGGCCAGGGAGGGAGGTGAGGAGTTATGACTGTACCCATCGTTGGAGTATCACCTACCACTCCAGTGGCCGTAGGCGGACACCGAGGCTGGTGCGACGCCTGGGCCCAGGACGAAGCGGGGCTGGTGCTGGCTTCCTTCCTGGGGCCAGTCACCGTCCTCCAGGCCATTTGGGGACACCTGGTGGCCGGGCACTACGTCGAACTGGAAGGTGAGACCTTCCTCCACCGCCAACACCAGGTTGCCTACTCTGAGGGAGAGGCTGACAAAGGCGAGTACAAGGTGCGCTATCATCATACCATCGTCCGTTTCCCGCAACTGGAACAGGGACACCTGGTCATGGTGGCTGAACCAGCTACCCTGATGGTCGAGCCAGGCCAGACCGGGTATCTCCTGGCCGCTCAAGCAGAAGGCGACCCTGGGCGCTTCTTTGCCCTGTGGAACCGCATCGTGCCCTTACCTGCCAGGCAGGAATGGGCGGCTTATCTGTGGCGGGAAGGTCTACGGCAAGGATGTCTCCGACCCATCGAGGCCGGGGGCTGTCATGCCTGGGCTATCGAACCCCAGACCGAACCCTGGGTGGAGATCATCCGCCAGGGGATCGAGAGTGAGATACTGCGATGAACGTTTGCAGCGAGTGCAGCCAGCCTGACGCATACCTGGTTAAGGTTATCCTGCGGCTCTACCACTACCCGCCGGTGCACAAGAACTATCGAGGGGGATGGAGTGTGGCTCAGGTTTTCCTGTGCCTGGACTGCGCCTTGCGGCGCTTCCCGCAAGCCAATCCCAGGCGGCCGATCAAACTGAGGGAGCCGAAATCGCAAGAAACAACATTAAGAGAGGAGGAAGACAACAAATGTCTCGTTTTATGAACCTGGTAAAGATGGGTTACGTACCCACGCCGCCGCTCGTCGTCCAACGGGTGGCGGCTTTCTTACGTGCTGAGGGGCCATGCCATCTTCTTGACGTAGGTTGTGGCACTGGCGAAGCCCTGGCCCAACTGCGTGACTTGCTGGGACACGGCACCACCTTCGGCATCGAGTTGGACGTGGCACGCAGCCAGGCCGCAGCCGAAGTCCTGGATCACGTCCTGGGCGGCAGTTACGAACAGGCCTTGGTCAGCAAAGGCCATGAGGGAGCAGAACTACTCTGGCTCAATCCCCCCTACTCCACTGACACCAAAGCAGGCGGCCGTCTGGAACTGACCTTCCTGCGCGAAACCCAGGACTGGCTCAGACCTGGAGGGGTGCTGGTCTACATCATCCGCCAGGTACACCTCAGCGACCACGTCTCGCGAAGGCTGTCCACCTGGTTCGAGGACCTCAGCGTCTACCGCTTCCCTGAAGAAGAGTACGGTGATTATCAGCAGGTGGTCATTCTGGGAGTCAGGCGAGCCAGGGCCACGGAGGACGACAAGACGTGTCTGCGCCTGCTCCAGGCAGCCAAGGCCAGGCTGCCCGAACTGCCGGAAGTACCCGACAGACCACCTTACGTCCTGCCCGTGCGCGCACCCAAAACGCCCTGGCGCTTTCGCTCGAAGTACATCTCTGCTGAAGAGATACAGACTGAAGCTTTGGCTAACGGCGTGTGGCGCAACCGTTGGTGGCTGGAACGGCAGTCGCCCGACCAGTTGCCCGACGAACGCCCGCTCATGCCCCTGCGCCTGGGCCACCTGGCCCTCTTCCTGGCCGCAGGACTGCTCAACAACGTCGAGCTTTCGCGGGATGGCGAGCGTCTGCTGGTCAAAGGGCACACCCAGAAAGTCCAGGTGGACGTGACCACGCCCGAAGAAAAGGAGCAAGGGGTGACCCGCACGGTGGAGGAGTTCCGCACCACCATCTGCTGGGTGCTGCACCTGCTCTCAGGGGAATCTCGCCACCTGAACGATCCCCACGAACTGACCACCTTCGTCGATTGCTGGCAAAGGGAGCTCTCACGGGCAGTGATCGATGCCTACCCGCCGTTGCACGATCTGCACATCGACGATGGGGAGGAGACCATCCTGGCCCCCCTGCTCAGGCACAAGCATCTGGCGGGCCGTCGCGAGACGGGCCTCCTGCCAGTGCAGAAACAGGCGGCGGTGGCCGGATACAAGGCAGTCAAACGCTACGGATCGGTCACCCTGGTGATGGCTACCGGCACAGGCAAGACGGCCACCAGCCTGGGCATCGCCCGGCTGCTCCAGGCCGACTATCTGAGGAAAGCTAAAGTCATATAAGAAGAAAGGGGCAAGAAAATGTCACTTGAGATTATGGTAACGGACGCCATCCTGTTTCGGCCAGAAGCAAGGGATGCAATCAGGGAGTCTTTGACCAACAGCGGGTTCACGGAATTCGTGGACTTCGGTTGTATGGACACCTGCCTGTATCTTCACCAGTGGTGGGACATAGACGGGGTGGAAGCCATGCTCAAGAAGTTCTCGGAAGCAGGCTATCTCCAGCCCTGTAACGTGCTGGTCGTGCCCGATGACGGAGGAGAGGCGTGGTTCTACGTGATAAAAGGTAACGCTTTACACCAGGCCGGGGCCGTGCCAGCCGAGAGCAGTCCCGTGGAGTGGGAGGAATGGGAGCTGGAAAAACACAAACAGCTTTTCAACCCAGACCTGCCCCCACTGGAGGTGTCAGAAGGAGATAAACATGAGTAGCAGACAATGGATGGAATGGTATCCCCTCGAACGCAAACCCTACGCCGTGGTGGTCATGACCGAGGAGCACCTGCCGGAAAAGTGGCTTCGGGAAGTCAAACAGACCGTGCCCATGAGCTACGCGGCCATCGCCCGCCGGCCGGGAGAGGTCGCCACCTTCGTAAGGAAAACAGCCTGCATGGGCCGCACTACGCTGTGCGTGCTGATCATCCCCAAGAGCATAGCCAAGCTGGGCAGCGGCTGGACGGGGGCCTGGGCCTGGCGCACCTGGCAGGGGCATAAGATGTATGCCTGCCCCCGCTGCGGGGAGAAGCTGTCCCCACTGAGCCAGTAAGGCGAACACAATCTCTTGTTGAGAGATTCGTTGTCCGCAGCGCTGGCTCTTTTTTTATCAGCTATCTACAGTTGCAGAATGTGAGCCAGATGGCCTGGGGGTGATGTACCTTCCCTGGGGAAATTCCGAGAGCCTGCTACGTGGCCTTCTGGCAGTTACCACGACCGGACTCTCACCGACTAGCGGACGACAGCTTTACAGGGCACACCAGCGACTTGTTAGGTGGCAGTTGCTGCTCTCTCTTCTGATGTAGAATGTCCAGTTACTGGGGATTTGAAACCCCTCCTGGTCAATGTTTGCCACCTACCACACCCTTGAGTAAATGGCTGGACAAACACGATAAATGCCTGAATCTTGAGCATAGTGAGCAAGCAAGCATAGATACTTCGCTCAATTAGAATAGAAGCTAGTGTGTGACGCAATACACTGAGAGATGAATAGCATCGACGAAAATTGCTCCAGTCAATGAGAATAATCGCTGCTGATATCAAACATTGGCCAACAAAGTTCAGACATAAGGGTAAAAGGAGCGCCATGCTGTTTTGGATGTTCAAGTCGAGAGTCAACAAAGTAAGTGCAAGTACTGCAACTCCAAATACTGGCCACAGACACTCGAATAGCAAAAGATACGGAAGCACAAACAAACCGATAAATCCATAACCAGGATTGAATAACATACAGCGGTGACGATTAATAGCAGCCCAGAGACCACGATACCATCTTTTACGTTGCTTAGCCAGGCTTGAGAAGTTTGCCGGGGTCTCTGTCCAAGCAATCGCATCAGGAACATAGAGAACTTTATATGCTCGCTTTTGAAATAAGCTGTGCTGGTGCAGCTTAAGGACCAGCTCAACATCTTCACTTGGCATATCTGAACTGTAGCCACCAACTTCACAGACAGCTTGCTTGTTGAAGAGACTGAATGCTCCTGGCACGATTACCAGCCCGTTGAGCTTGCTCCATCCAATACGCTCAACAACAAACGAACGAATATACTCAACTACTTGTGCCATAACCAATACACGGCCAACTGAATCGCTATAGCCTACTCGCACTTGTCCCGCAGCAGCAATGATAGAAGGATTCCTCTGGACTTGTTCGCTCATTCGCCAAAGCGCATCTGGCATCAGGATAGTATCGGCATCGACGCAACAGAACCATGGGTATTGCGATATAGAAATACCTGCATTTAGGGCGTCAAATTTTCCACCATTACACTTATCTACAACACGGATACGCGGATCTATTCCTGATTCGAACAAGTGATTAATGGGCTGACAGGGGAGATTGATTGAAAGATTCTTGGGAATTTCGCGGAGTTGTAGCGTTCTTCTAAGAACATCGAGCGTTTGATCCGTTGAACCATCATTTACCACAATCAACTCATAGGTGTCATATTGGATATGTAAAAGAGCTTGAATCGTTTTACAAATGATGGATTGTTCATTGTAAGCAGGGACAATTATGGAGATGGGAATAGAATTGACGTGTGGCTGCGCAGCGCAACCAACTAATCTGTTTTCGCTCTGACGAAGTGAGTCTATAGCCAAACCAAGCAACAGCACCGATAGGATGGCAGCAATTGCCGACATCCAGTGGAACCAATTTTGCAATAGCGATTCAAATAGCATGTTTACGTCAATTTTCCAACTTTAAGGATAGTTCTTTGCCGGACATTATTGTTGTACCTTTACCGTAATAGCATCTAACTCTGTCAACCCTTCAGGCAATGCATCGAAGCCTCGGAACCTTCCTGTATTACAACCGGTATCCAACCACTTCGTGAATATCTGACTCGCCGGGCTATCGACTGGAGCTACAGTGAGAATGATGTTGAACAGACCAACGTCTCCCTCGTTGCCTAAGCGTATAAATGTGTTCCACACACTGTCATCATCTTGTATATCCACAAACGGTCTTGTACAAGCATTGATAGCTTGTGGGTAGAACAGAGCGTCCGGATCATAGACCAGGATCCAAAAGCCCAAACCAGACAAATTTCCAGAATAAAAGCCTTTCACATAAACTCTGGTTCCCGCAGTTAAGTTGTCTGCACACCGTTGAGGCGCTGTGATGCTTGCTCTGACAGCAACCTGTGAACCAGCAATGGTCGGATGCTGAAGTAGTGCAAAGGGGCATTTGGATTTGGGCTCGCTTTCCGAAAAGCGTTGTGTTGTTACTGTAACACTGTCCAGTTCCGTCAATTCTTCGGGCAAATCATCGAAGTGGAAGCCGGGAAAATCGCCGGTGCGACAGCCAATATCCAACCAATTTTTGAACGACTCGCTTGCTGGGCTATCGACCAGCGTCGTTGCGATAATAATATCAAACAGTTGCAACCCCGTGTCCTCTTTTTCATCTAAGCGCGCGCGAGCACTCCATCGACCTTGGTCAGTTTGCATAAAAGCGCCGGCACAAGCATCCATGCTCTGTGGATAGAACAAGCCCTCTGGATCGCGGACCAGGATCCAAAGCTCCCAGCCAGCCAAGTTGCCGGAATAGACACCAGCAATGTTGATTCCAGACCCCTTGGGTAGACGCTCAGCGCAGTGTTTAGGCGTGGTTATTCTGGCTTCAACGTTGACCGGTGTACTAGCAAGAGATAGATGTTTGGGCGCGAATGGACAATCAATTACTGAACTGCTTGGCGGAGGTAGCGTGGCAATTGGAGCAGGTGTGGTAGTAGCAAGAATCTTAAATAGGACAATAATGACTACCATTAATCCAATGACAGCCAGTATTACCTTAGGTAGCCGTTTAGGGGTGATGGCCGAAGCCAGTTGGCTGGGTGGATATTCGCCCACCTGCTCGTGGACGAAAGCCCCCCAATAGTGGAGTATGCTACGCGCCTGGTCGCGCTCTAGAACGTCTGGGATCTCCCGACCGGCCTCTTGTACCTCGGTGATGAAGGCTTGGACCTCTTCCAGCAAGTCAGCCTTGTTCTCGGTCGCCTCAGCCTTCTCCAGTAGCTCTGTATGTTTGCGCTGTATCTGTTCAAATCGCTTGTTCATTGTGGCAACCTCCTCATAATATCCGTAAAGGCTGCTTCCAACCTTTTGATGGTATCCCTCAAGGCTTTATCCGCCAGGTATAGATACCGGATTATGTCGCGAGTGAAGCGAGAGGAAAGCTCCTCTAGCGCTTTCTTATCATGATAGCGTATCGCTTCATCGATACTTTCCTCGGAGGCTGACATATTGGTGACCCACTCCCCTATCGTGTGGGCCTCATCTTCTTCCATGTACTTGATACCGCTATGTATGCCTTGCATTGTACTCAGAGCTCTTTTGCAGGTTTCCCATTGACTTTTTATGTCCCGCAGATAATCCTGAGGTATCAGCTCAGTCAGCGATTGGCGACGGGAGAGGGAAACTGTCGCGGCGACGGGGCTAAAGTCCTTGTGCAAATCATGCAAAGCATTGTGCACTTCTTTCCACTCATCGAGGCATTTTTGTAGCTTAGTCACTTCTAACAACTTGCGGTTGATCTCCGCCAGAGATTTATTAAAGGCTTCCGAAGCCGGTTCCACCAAATGTTCTGGTAACTGTACCACGAAGTCTTGGAGGGGTTCGGGCATACTGGCTATGCGCAGCTTTCTTTCCAGTTCAGCAATGGCCTCGTCCTCGCCTCTAATCCTATTGAGAATAACCGGCGGTACATCCAGGCCGTACTTGGCCTGCTGCTCTTCCAGGTCCTTGAGGTTGCGCCGGTGTATTTCCAGTAATTTTTCAATGTGCTGTCGTTCGTCAGACATGACAGCCTCCCGAAACTAAACCCCTGGATCGCGGAAACACGGAGAGCACAGAGGATGCGGAATTACCTTACGTTCGTTCAATTCTCCCGTTCGTTGTTGTCATTCGCGATTCAAGGTCCCTCCCCCTTCGTCTATCACTCCAAAAGAGAAATAAGGCGAACTCTCCCCCAGGACGGCAACAAGGGTCAGGTCACAGGGTATCTTCTTGATCGGAGGGAAAAAAGCCGAAAGCAAAATCCTTGCCAACGCAAGGAAGCCTTCGGCAGCTACTGAGAAACTTTATCGTTTTCCGCCGCTACGGTGTAACCAATGGCGGTCTTCTTTAAGTTTATTATACCCTTAATTCCCTTTTTTGTCTAGGCCAATTATAACTAGGGCAATTGCATTTATAAAATCGTCTCCCACTTGCGGACAAAAACCGGGGTTTTGGTGGGGCTTTCGATCCACTCAGGCCCTATTTTGGGCCGTTTTTAGGGAACGCAATCGCAGAACCGGATAAATGCAATTGCCCTAATTATAACCCGGCCGGCTCCCAGAAGACCGGCTCCTCTCTGACTTTGCTCTCGTTATCTCTCCCCTCCAAAGTCTGCCGCATAAGCTGGCAGGGGGCACCAGCCCTTTGAGCCAGAAACCTCTTGAGGCCCTCAAGCTGCTCTTCGCTACAACCCCTGTCCTGAACCTGGATGGTGCGGATTCTTCTCACCCCATTCCCCTGGATCTTTACCAGGGCGTGACGTGGGGGAAGGTTCTGGATAGCCTGGATGCACTTCTCCCACTCCTCCTGGAGAGTGTAGAACACTGGATGGGTTCTATCCTGTTGGGGCTCATCGTTGACCACGTGTTTGACTCTCTCGCCATCGACGCTGAAAAGCTTCCGGGCCAGAATCTCGGCGTCGTTTCGATCAACGGCAAAGACGAGCTTGAGCTGGATGTTGCCCAGGGCTCCGATCATCCGCTGGTCAAGCTGGCTGAGGGTCTGATGGGCCAGCGTCAGGTGGAGGCCAAACTTGCGGCACTCAGACAGGATTTGAGAAAAGGTCTTGATTGAGCCAGCATTGGCGCAGAAGTCCTGGAACTCGTCGATGTAGAAGTAGAAGGGGCGGCGGGCCTCTGTTCTGGCTATGTCCTTTCTCGAAAGAGCGGCCAGTTCCAGGCCGGTGACGATCAGGCTGCCCAGGAGTCTCCTGGTCTCCGGGTCGCAGCGGCCCAGGTCAACGATCAAGACCTGGCCCTCGTCCATGATGCGGCGGAAGTCAAGGACGTTTTCCCTGCCGCCCAGGATGAACCGCAACTGGGGGTTGAAGGTGAAAGCAGCCACCTTGTTCAGGGTGGACTCGCGCATGAGGGGCGCTTCTCTCCCCCAGCGGTCGTAACGGTCGTGGAAGAAGGCCACCACCTCGGAGTTGGAGACGTTTGAAAGCAGCGCCTCCCGGAAATCCTGGTCGGTCAGGAGGTGGTGCATCTCCACCAGGGAAAGGTTGTTTTCAATCAAGGTGATGAGAGCAGCCAGAGCGATGTTGGAGAACTGGGGCGCTTCGGCCAGGCTTTGGGGCCAGGTGCGGCGGAAAGCCTCGACCACGTTCTGGGCGGTTTCATAAGTGCCAAAGGGAGTAGCCAGGACGTTGAAGGGCAGGATGAAATCGGTGCGGCTGGGGTCGAAGTAGATGATGCGCTCCAGGTTCTTCCTGTGGTGGAGGTAAGGTCTGTCCATGCAGGACTTGTCGTGCCAGGTCGCCAGGTAGCGGAGGGTATCTGAGGCCAGGTCGGAGTGAGGATCCAGGAGGCCACAGCCGCGGCCCTGGGTGATGTCCTGGAAGAGCATGTGCTCCAGGAGCTTGCTTTTGCCCTGGCCGGTGATGCCCACCACGTAGGTATGGGCTGCTCTCGCCTTGAGGGGGACTCTGCACCTGGGGAAAAAAGAGAAAGGGCCAGTCTGGCCCAGGACGAGATGAGCTTTGCGGGCAGGAAACAACATTGTTTCATTTTACCCAAAGAGGGTGTATGTTTCTACCCTTTTCCTGTCTTGCCTTTTGCCCCAACTTTTCCGAAAAAGGCCAAAGTTGAGCCACTTTCAGTTGGGCCTTGACAAAGTGGCTCACCTTTGTCTACACTGATTTCAGTTCCATGTACGAAACCTTTTTCCAACTCAACGAAAAACCTTTCTCGCTGACCCCTTCTCCCAGGTACATCTACCTGGCCGATCAATATCGAGATGCCCGCGCTAAATGCCTCTACTTCCTCAATCAGCGTTCTGCTTCTATCTACCTTTCTGGCCCTATTGGCAGCGGCAAGACTTCCCTGCTGCGCATGATGGCCCAGGAACTGGCCGATGATAAGAGGAATAATGTGGCCTACATCATCGCCCCCAACCTCAAAACCAGCAATGCCCTGTTGAGAACCATTTGCGAGGAGTTTGGAGTCAAGACCGAGCGCTCCTATCAAGGCAGCCTCAAGAACTTCAACAGGTTCTTATTAGACCAGGATAAAGCGGGCAAGTTTCCCGTGCTGTTGATCGACGAGGCCCAGAATCTACCCCGAGAAGCCCTCAAGCTGATACACTACATGCTCAACTTCGTGACCAACGAGAAGGTGTTGCTGATGATCATCCTGGTGGGGCAGGAAGAGTTGGCGGAGAAGATCAACCGTTTTCCATCTTTGAAATCGAGGATGTTTCCCTCGGCCCTATCCTCTCTCACCCGCACGGATATGGAAAACCTGATCAGTTACCGTTGGGGAGTAGCTGCTGGCAATCCCAAGGCTCCTCATCCTTTTATCCAGGAAGCGCTGGATGAGATCTTAGTCCGCTCGCGGGGATTGCCCAGGGACATCTGCAAGATTTGTGACCTGGCTCTACTCCAGGCATTCACCAGGAAGAAGAGGCAGGTTACCCCAGCAACGGTAAAGATGGTTGTCGAGGACTTAACCTTGAGTGAGAAGGAGAAAAATGCCTGAATCCCTTTGGCGGGCCGTCCAGAAAGAAGCTGAAAAACAGAAGGTTGAGGCGCAACCCGAAAGCGTCTCTAAACCTGTGCGGAGACTCAAGGCTAAGAAGAGCGCTTCTCTCCCCCACCCTGAAGGGGCGAAAGACAAGAACGTTCGAAGGAAAGAAGGAACGTCCCCACGTCCGAAAGTCCGGCCGTCCGTCCCAAAGTCCGAACGTCCGAAGGAACGTTTGATTGAGCGCAGGCCCTACGACTTCTACAAAGACCAGGTGCTCTGGCTGAAGGAGACCAAGCTGGAAATAGAAAAGAAGTATGGAAAGAGAGTACCTGCCAATGCGATGGTGCAGTTGGCTTTAGACCTGCTCATCGAGGATTACAAAAGAAACAAGGGAAGGTCGAAACTTGTTTCGGAGCTTGTTTCGAACGGAGCTTAGGAAGAACGGACGTCCGTCCGAGTGTCCGAAAGTCCGTTTGAACAAAGATACCCATGTCCAAAGGGAAACGTCATTGTAACGTTATACGAAGAGGTTCTAAAAAAGGTGAAAAACCCGCCGCCCGGGTTGAATACCTGATAGGGGAGATCGAGAAAGTGACCGAAGATACCCACAGCCGCAAGACGTTTCGAGACATTGCCGCGGCGCTGCCGGATGAGGTGATCTTTCAGTTCCTGTCAGCCATAAAGCAGAGCAAGGGAATAAGGAATCGAGGAGCAGTCTTCGTTTCGGCGGCTAAGAAGTGGCTTCAAAGGAGCAGGAGTGGATAATCGTACCTTACGCTTCGAAACTGCGTTTAGACGGCCGCTGGCGAAGCGAGAGAGCATATTTTGAGCGCGGTGGTGACCCTCAAAAAGAGCACCACCGCTGCAGGAGGGAGGTGAACATTTACGGATTACACCAAGCTGATCATCGTCGGCAATCTGACCAGGGATGCCGAGGTGAAGCAGGCCAAAGAGAGTGAGGCCAGATACGCGGATTTCACCGTGGCTGTAAGCCGCAACAAGGATGAGAAGACCTTTTATCCCGTGCGGGCTTTTGGTAAGCTGGGCGAGAGCTGCGATATGCTCAAGAAGGGGGATCGAGTGCTGGTCGAGGGGGAGTTAGAGGTCTCCGAGTATACTGATGAGAATGGCGACAGGCGGATGACCTATTGTGTTGTGGCCGATACTTACCGCAAGCTGTAGATCGAGGAGAAGGGGTGATAAATTGTACATTGCGCCTCGAAACTGCGCTTAGATTAGAAGGGCGCTGGCGAAGCAGAGGGTCTATTTTTGAGCAAGGTCTACTTTACGGTGACCGGTAACAGCACAATAAAGTTATGGACCCGCATAGCCCTCAATGTGCCATTCTTAGTGCCAACGATGTAAAAGTCATTTCTGTCAACCAGATCACTATGCCAACCATCGGCAGACAAGAAGACAGGATAGTGAATCTCTCCAGCATCCCAATCACCTGGAACGGAAAGGAGGCTTCGCAAGTAGCTCCAGTTTATCAAATCAGATGAAGTCCACAGTCTAAGTTTCCACGTTCTGTCCGCGTCGTCATTGATTCTCTCCTCAATGCCCAGGTAGCCTCCTTGTATCCTTTTCGCAACAGCGAAGCTCACCTGCGTTCCGCCGACAGGCAAAATTGGGCTGGCGCAACCTCCCCGTTGCGAATAGAAACTAGAAATGTTGTTACGGTCAAATCCTGCTGGAAGAGAGTTGACCCACAACCCATTACAATAGGTCTGCCAGTTTCCCGGCAGTCCACCACTACTCACAGGCGCGCGTGCTACTTTTATTCCATAACCAAAACTGCCATCCCCATAGCTGTTATCTTCATAGAAAGCCCAAATATAGTCTTGGTCAACAAGGCCATGTGGATGACGGACTCCGCCTGAAGACTTTATCCCGCTGTAAGTATAGCCGTTAGCAGGCCAAATAATCGGTCCCTCATCATTGTGCGTCTGCATCCCCCAATTGTGAGCACTGTCGTAATATTGCCAGGACATATTAATCAGCGCATTGTAAGCATTCCAACAATCAGAATAAACGTCGTCACAGTAGCCGGAGGAACATTGGGAGCATAAGACGTTCGTATTGACTGTATTCTGATAGCAAGCGCCACCCTGCCCGCAGTTACCACCAATGTTCTCGTTTTTATTCTCCCCAGCGTTAAGGGCGATAAGCCGATCAGAACCAAAAGCACTCACAACATGTAGAGTGAAGATACCATTGTAGTTACGCCCCCATTCGATTCCTGTAGAATTACCCTTGTGAACATAATCCTGTGTCACTAAGGTGCATTGAGATGACGAGAGTTGAAATGCATCCTTTAGGGGGTTAAGCGGCGTGTAGCAGGTGTAACTCCAAGCTGTGGTAACGTTGATCTGACGCATTTCCCCTGGCACAACCCAGAATGGAATCTCAAAATGCCCATCAGGGGGAGGAGTGACTGGCAAGTCATACAAAAGTCGGTAGCCATATCCAGGAGCTGGCCTCCAGCGGAAGCCGCCTACCTGGGGATGGGCTGAAGTAGCCTGATATACTTGCCCTGCTGGAACTTGATAAGTAACGCCATCACAAGCGTCTTTGACAATCTGACCATTCAGGGTCAAGACACAGGCTTCAATCTCTCCTGGTACACTCATTGGCCCGAAAATAGCTGTCCAACCACTACGGATTCTAGCTAAGGCAACTTCGTCTCCTTGCCAAACATCTTCCCTCCCATCCATTGGACCTGTCCAAGTCATGGTGTGAGAATGGTCATCATATTGCCAACACTTTCCATAGCAATAGTCACTGGACTGCGGCTGTGTCGAAACTGATAGAGTGGTTGGTTGAGCTATGGCTTGAGGCAAAGTGGCGACAACAGCCACGGCTATAACCAGTGAAAGCAAAATTGTGGTAGAAGCAGTTGCATTGTAGCACATCTCGTAGTAGAGCCGCCTAATCTATGATTAGAGGAATATTTTCCTCACTAATACTCTCCCAGGAGATTTTATACGGAAGTCCTTGTGGCATCCCGCACCTTATATGGTTCAAGCACTACTCAATCAGCATGGAGAAAGCTTGAAGTGCATCGCTTGGATTAGGGAGCATCTATAATAATCATACCACATTTTCTGGAGATCGCAAAAAAGTTGTAGCGGCTGAATAACGAGTGTGCTCATGGGTAAGAAAATTACCTGGGTTATCATATACCCCACGGCCACCAAACTACGCTTAGAAGGCCGCTGGCGAAGCGAGAGAGCCTGTTTTGAGCAGGGGTGGCCTTTCTACATTCCGCTTTCAGGAATTAGAAAATCAACCTCAAAAGTCTTCTGAAGAAAGAAAGAGTGGGAGGATTGGGAGAAGGAGCTGGCCCTTTTCTCATCAAGATTGGCTCTTTATGATCACCGTAATCAAGGGCCAGGAAGGAATCTGTCTGGTCAATTTCAAGGGTAGGCTTCCAGCCTTCTTCGGTCAAAACGAAAAGACCTTCTTCCAGAGGAACTTCTATCTTTGAAACCGCTCCTGTTTCGGGATCAGGCTGCTCGATGACGTAAGTGACTGACTCAATCTTCTCGTCCTTCCTCATCGCCTCCAAGAACTCCTGGGCATCGTCCTCTTCCTGGGAAGTTTCCTTTTCAGTTTTTTCTGCCATCTTTGCCCGATTCTGTTCTTCTTCAGAACTCATTTCTTCTTTTCTTTTGATAAAAAAGAGGTGCTCTTCTGTGGCAGAAATTTCTGTTCCATTTTCTAGAATGATTTTCTGAATCTCTCTTTCTTCTTTCTCGTGTTCGATTTTGTCTGTGGCTAAACTGATTGCATATTTACCTTTTTGCTCGTCAAAAGAGAGAACGTAATCAACACCTGGCTCTACGTTCTCAATGGCCTTCTGGCCCAGTTTTATCCCCGCCTTTTCCATTTGCTCCAGATTGGAGAAAAGCGATTCTTTGTCTATTTCCTGCGGGTTTTCAACTACTGTGATTTCTGTGCCAGGAGGAAAGCAGGTTTTCGTCCAATCCTCCGGCGGGTCCCAGCAATCCATCCCTCCATGCGAACACCACGCCCCTTTTGTTTGGAGGGCAAAAATCAAATTGCTTATCACCAATAAAAAGAAAACAGCAATAACTTGAAAAAGCTTTTTCATTTTTCTCCAGAATTTCTTTGAAAGCCTATTCTTGATGCTACTAATTCATTTTTCTCGTTTTTTTGTGATTCATTATATCTGACAAACACTTTTACTCCTTCTTCTAAGTCACTGAACTTTCTCTCGACAAACAGCGGCTCTTTCCCTTTTTCCACAACTGCTTCGTAGAAGGAAGTGTTTGCATCTACGATGAAGGCTATCTCCTTAGCCGGGTTTAGAGGCGGCTTTCCTTTCATGCTTTTTACCCTGAGCCTATCTTCGGCCCTTTCTACCAGCAAACCGCTGAACACGAGATACCCTTCTCCTACAGCAGCTTCCTGCCCTTCTTCCACTCTTACCTTGCTATCCAGGTCCGTTTTATGAACCTTGCCCGTGATCAGATCGATGGGGGAAATGGACGTTGTTCTGTTTAGAAGAAATAGCTCAAAAACAATTACCCCGATTAACAGAATAACTAAAATCACCGAGATTAATAGCAGCTTATTTTTCATCATCATCATCTTCATTCTAAAAGGAAGAATATTTAAAAGTCAATATTCATTTAATTGAATCAGGTATGAAAGCACAGAAGAATTGAACGTTTTTCAATATTGCCAGGCGTCGGTCCAGTTTTTAGTCGCCACCCGGCCCTCGGCCTGCTCGGCCAAAAGCCTCAACCTGTCAGCTACCTCCAGGTTGCCCACCTGTTCTTCGACGTCAGCCAACTGTCTGGCCCGGATTCCCATCTCCGTATAGCCAGCCGTCTCTCCCACGTCCTCGTCGCCTCTTCCCACCGTCCATTGAACCGCCTCTTTGTAAATGAGCAAGGCGGTGTATGCCTTCCGCCATTCTTCTCCCGACATTGGCAGGGCGTGGAAAGCTTCCGCATTTTGCCACAGGTTCCTGGCCAAACCTATCTCAGCCCCCAGACCTTTGGCGCTTCTTCTGTTGCCAGCCACCCAGCCCTGTCGATCCAGTTCATCAGGTAACAGGACAATCTCTTTGATTCCATATACGGCGGAGAGGTTGAAATCCACGTAAGGCAGCGTTTCCAACAGCCAGGCTTTGATCGTTTCGGCAGGGATGGGCAGATCCTCGCCAAAGATGATGGAGGGCATCTTTCGTTCAATCTTACCCTGTCTATCGGTATACCCTGGAGAAAGCTGGTCTGGATTTATGGTCTCTTGCTCCGCGTCTGGAGTAACGATTTCTTCCCCTTCTCCAGGTTGCTCTGCGTCACTTTCAAGAGGCTGACCAGCTTTGATCTTTTCTACGTCTTCATCGGTCAACTCTGGCGCTTCACCTTCACCGACAGCCATGCGGTCTGGATCTTTGTAGACCCAGCCTTGTTGTTGCTCTCCGTTTTCGTCAGTATAGGCCACCCATAGCCAGGTAGTGGTGGTGCCATCTTCGTTCTCCTGTGAGTATTCGCCTAAGATATCAAACGTCTTTCCCGGGTCGAGAAAGACTTCCTTTCCATCGGGGACGGCTTCGGGCTTGCTCCAGGCTACCACCTGCTGAGTGACTTCGGCAGTTGGAGGTGGGGGTGGCTCAGGGGTAGGTGTCGCTTCTTCTCCTTGCCCTTGTTGCATTTGTGACATTGCTTCTTCCCATTGTCTGACGTCTTTGAACACTTTGTCCGGCTCATAGCCATGTTCTTCGGCCCACTTTCTAATCTCTGCATCACTCATCCCCGAAAGGTCAACCGCGGGAGGCGCATCGGCCCAGGCGGCCATCTCTCCTGTTACCGATAGACTACCTGGTGGAACCTTTTGGGCTTTATCAATCGAGACTCCTCCCTGTGTGCCTGGAGAAGTGTAAGGTATCTCTCTTACTCCTCCTCGTTGAGTTGCGCCTGGCAAAACGTAAGGATTGCCTTCTCCTATCCAGCCTCCTGGGATACTGCCTTTGGGTATAGTGCTTTGCATCTCCCACCAGCTTCTTGCTCTGTAATCCAGATAATTATAGGGGCCTCTTGGAACAACGGTTGCCCCCGGCGCAGAAGTATTTCCTACAGTTCCACTGTGTTGGTCGTGAGGAATAGAAACAGGGAGGTCTCCCATAGTAGCCTCAAAGCCCTCCTCAAGCGTTCTGGCTGCTCCACTGCCATCCCTTATGGGAGAATCTTTTCCCGTCCAACTGCCATCCACCGGTTCGGAGAAGTCTACTGGAGGAACAATTTCTGATTCTCCTTCTGGTTCTTGAGGAAGTGGAGCGGCAAGACCGGCCACTTTGCCTGGTTTTCCTCTTGCTGAACCAATTGGTCCTGGAGCTACCGCCACAGTTTCTTCTGCTGCTTGAGCAGTTATTGCTGCTTCTGGAGATGCAGCACCCGAAGCTGCGGCTAAAACCGTTTCCCCTCCTCTATGATGAGGTGTATGAGCACCTTCCAACCCCGCAACTCCCAGCACACCAATGGTAGCCACTAGCGGGGTGAGAACCACGGCCCGCTCTAAGGGAGACATGTGGGGTAAAGCCTTGATAATTCTCTCCAGCGCAGGTCGTTCAGCCTCCTGTTTCACTTCCTCCCACTCAGCCAAAGAATCCACCTTAAGATCATGAGGATGATCGACTCTCTGGGCCGTGGTCTCTGATAGCGGTGGGCGTTGTACGTGCCACGCTTCTGGATGACTCATTTTGAAAAAACCAACCTTTTCCAATTGGCAGGTTGGTGTAAATCTTTCAAGTGTATAAGCAGTGTGCAATCTTACAGTAAAAGCGAAAAATAGGCAATGTATACCAGATATGTAGTAACTAAAATGTAAAGATTTTACAGTAGTAACTTTTTTCAAATCGTTGATAGTGATTGCTGAGAGGCAAAGCCAGCACTTCGGGTATATAGTGCGGTTGCGAGTTATGGCCGAATCTCAGCCAGAGCAACTGGGTAACAGGTGTGCTCGTGGGTAAGAAAGTTACCCTGGGTAAAAGGGTTGCTCATGGCCCGTATTTATCCCGAAAATCGGTTACCATTTTGCCTACCATTGTCAGTAATGGCAGGCAAAAGAACTGGCCGCTGCGGGCATCGAGCCCTTGCGGCCAGCAAGGGGGAATCTGGATTGGCTCATGGAGGGCATCTTTTTTGCCATTTTATACCGTAAAATAGCAAAAAATTCAGCCCCCCAATCGCCAATCCAGCGGCGTCGGGGCTCGGAGGACGTCTTTACTCATCGAAGATGAGTAAAACCTCTGTCCGTTCCACTGAAACGGAGCAGCCTCCGCACCCCGACTGCCTTCTTTTTCGCCTGGGCCTTTCCCCATTTTTGTCTTGTCACGACTAGCGTCGTGACTGCGACCCGCCCCGATTGCATCGGGGCTAAAAATGGGGGCCCCTGGCCCAGGTACCCTCACCCCGACAGGCGTCGGGGTTCGGCGACCGCTCCCCCGCATTCTGCGGGGTCGCTAAAAGAAGGCAGTCGGGCTGACGCCCGACGCCGGGGCGGGCGGCGGAATTCCCCCTTGACCCCCTTCCGCCGCCCGCCTTGGAACAGGCCCGCCCCGCGTGCCGCGGTGGCGGGCCTGTTCATTTTTCACCCTGCTCCCGACGATGGTTCTCCATCCCAGACGATTATCACTCGGTCCTTTTTACCCAAACTGCTTCCGCTCCTATCCAGCCTGTCTTGCTCACTGCTTTCTGATTTGGTATACTGGTTTCATGATGAGCACCCCGGAAAGACTCAACCCTGACCCCGAACCTCGTTTCCCCCTGGGCCAGATCTTGGCCACCCCTGGCGCTCTTGAAGCCTTTAGCCAGGCAGAGCAGCTCCCCGACGAGTTCCTGGCCCGCCATCAGGTAGGGGATTGGGGCGAGCTGGAGGATGAAGACAAAGAGGAAAACGAGTTCAGCGTTGACCGCCAACTGAGAATCCTGTCAGCTTACACCCTCAATACCGGGACCAAAGTGTGGGTTATTACCGAAGCCGACCGTAGTGCCACCACTATTCTGCTACCCGAAGAATACTAACCACAGCGGTGGAGCTATTCTGGATCCTTCTCACTCTCGATTAACGCAGAGCCTTTAGAAAGCCTCTGCGTCAGCTTCTCGGACAACCAAAACTTTTCCTTTTTCTTTGCTTGCCTGCCCGCACAGCGGTATTATACCCGCCACCTTCCAGTGTCAAGGGACAAGTGGCGCTCCCCCTACGGGCTGCCCCCGCGCCAGCGGCAGTGCCGCCCTTGACACTGCAAGGAATCCGGCGGGTTTTCTATGGGCAGGGCAGGCAAGCAATGTCTGCAAAACAAGCCTGCCCCAGAAAGGAGGTCAGCCCATGCGACAGATTCAAACCGCCGCTTTTGGAGTCCCGGAGTACGAACCTGCATGGGAAGGGACGTACCGCCCCAGGATACAACCCAACCAGTTGAGGGCGCTCTGGCTTCTGAAGCGGAAAACGAACAGGCCCATCACTGAACTGGTGAGAGAGGCTATCAACTTTAAGTTCTCGGAGAGGAGGTGACAAACCATGTCAGAGCTTCGAACCCTGATAGATTGTTTGTATGAACAGAGTAGAAGCCTGTTGACCGAGGCGAAGGCATTCTACCGCCAGAACTACCAGTGGCTTACTCCCCAGCAGCGCCAGAAGCTGGAGGCCAGGATAGAGGAGCTTACCCAGGTCTTATACCAAAAGCCTCGGAGACACGAGTCTCTACCTCATAGGGCCGTAGGTAAAGTCCTGGATGCTTTCTACTACGCCACTTATGGGCTGGTAGGAAAGCTGTTGCCTCCCAGGCAGAAAAGCTGAGCCAGAGAGGGCCGGGGCAACCCGGCCCTTTTTTTGCTACTCAAAGAACTCGTAGGGTAAGGGCGGCCCCAGGATTTCATCCGCTTCTTCCGCCCCATACTTTCTGGCCAAATCCTCTCTGAGCCAGCGCTTGAGCCTGCCAACCACTCGCCAGAAATCTTCTGGGAGGTAAAAGGCCAGCAGGAAAGGCAGCCCTACGAGCAAGAAGATGGCCCAGCAAATGAAAGATGCGAATTTCATGGTGGGATAACTTATACCAGGCTCTTACTCAAAAGTCAACCGCCGATTGTGGGCCCCGCCAGAAAAGACAGGCGTGAAGGCCCTTTCCAACCTGGCGCGGGTACGAGCCAAAATCTGTTGTCCGTGCTGTGCTCTCATCGGGCCTTCACACTTCTGAATCGTTACTAAAATCCGCTATCGTTTCCTCGTCGGGATGAATGGCAAACCGAGCGCGAAACAAATCATAGGCTTTACCTAATATCTCCACGTCATGGGGGATTTCCTCTGAAGCTTGAAACCATTGATTAAAGACACTTCGCACTTCTTCTTGACCAATTATCGGTGAAACAAGTATAGCAAAATCTTCCTTATAAACAGAGAGATCTAGAGCACGCCTGTCTATGAAATCCAACTCAAGGGGCAAGTCCTGCAAAGTCGTTCCCCAATAGCGTGCCAATATTCCTGTGACATGATTTTTCAGTATAATAATATCTTGTGGAAATATAAGGGTACTTGCTGCCTCAAAAGTATTACATAAGAGTAGATCGCCTCCTCTAACAAATAATTCAGGAATATCTTCCATAGCATATAAAGCAAAATGGTCATCCAAAAGAAAACGCACTGACGTTGGGATAGGGCGGCACCAGATCAGTGATTCAGGCTCATCGTACCAGTTGACCTCGCCTGTTGCAAAAAATAATCCTCTGGTTTCTAAAAAAGTCTCTACTCTATGGGGCTCGCTTACCGCCTCAATGACCAGCCCCAATAAAGAATCACGGTGTTTCAGGATAAAGCCCTTGCGGTTCAGAGTAGAGACCAGTTTAGAGGCAGTAGGCAGCTTTATACCGAAGTGGCTGGCTACGTCTGTAAGGGAGGGGCCACTTTCGTTTTCCGCTTCAAATTGCTTGATAAACTCGAGAACTTCTTTCTGTCTTTTTGTCAGTCTGGCAGGCATCAGCAAACCTCGAAAATGGCTAACTTTTGGCTAACTTGAGGTTGAAAGGCAGGAAAAAGTGTGCTTTAATAGTTACAAAGGGGCGATGATCTTGCCCATCACCGCCCCCATCTGGAAAAAGAGACCTCTGCTGGCTTTGGGTAAACACAGCTATGGGCTTTTTGGGCCACATTGCGGTCTCTCTCTATTCAAATTATACAGTTTTCGCCACTTCTGTCAAATCACACTTGACCGCCCTTTTGTGTCAGTTTTGTGCGCTGTCCAATTCAGTGTCTGGGTATATAATGGCCTTAGAAGTATATCGGATTTGCAGAAATCAGTCAAATGGCTCACCTTCAGGCATCTGGCGACAGGTAAACCGAAGCCTATGCGCCCCAACCAGTTTGAGAAGAAGAGGAAGGAGGTACGGACGAAATGGTCGAACAAGCCGAAGGTCTGAATCAATTCTTCGAGATCATCGATCTGCCCCAAACAGGATGGGAGACGTTTTGGGAAGACATCGTCATCTGGGAGAAGTATCGCCGCTTCTTGCTAAACTACGCCGATTTTATGGTCTCCCTGGATGAAACTTCCCTCCCTGACTGGAATATCTACAAGAACGTCAGCTTTCAAGGTCCGCCTGGCACGGGCAAGACCACCCTGGCCCTGGGTTACGCCAACGAAATGGCTAAAAGGTGGCGGCGAAGAAACCATAGTAGCACCAAACTGCTGCGGCTGAAAGCAGAAGGTTTCTTCAGCCACCTGCTGGGGGCCACAGCCAAAACGATAGCGCAAACCTTCGACAACGTCCCCTGGCTGGCCCGCCGCCATTCCATTGTCATCCTGATCGACGAAGTGGAGTCCCTGGCCCTGACCAGGAAGGCGGTGACGGCCAACCCTCATGAACCCAGCGACCTGGTGAGAGGGGTGAACACCCTGCTCACCCAGGTGGACCGCATCAGACACCTGCCTGGCGTACTGCTGCTGACCACCAGCAACCTTTCAGAAGTGATTGACGAGGCCCTGGTCAGCCGCACCGACCTGACCATCCGCTTTGCTCTGCCCGACGCCAGCAGCCGGGCCAGGATCATCGAGACCAGCCTTGATAAGCTCCGGGCCTGGCTGCCGCCGCTGAGCGGCGAGCAGTACGCCGAGCTGGCCAGGCTGACCGCAGGCTTCTCAGGCCGAGACCTGGTCAGGCTGGCTTTCTGGGGAGTGATGGTCACCGGCAAGGAACCTCGCCGCCTGGACTTTGCCGATTTCTGCCAGGCCATTGCCGAGGTGAGGCTGCAACTGGAGAATCAAAAAGAGAAGGAGGAAATGACAATGGAAGACACTACGAGGGAAACAGACGTTTTAGAGCGGTACCTGAGCCTGGGAGGGACCCATTTGCCGGGAGAGGCGGCTCAAATCCTGGTCAACACTCTTGACCGCCTGGCGCAACTGACTGCCTTTCCAGGGCGGCAGGAACTGGGGGAGGCGCTGCTGGGGTCGCAGAAATGCCTGACCACCATGCTGGCCGCCCAACTGCTGCACGCGGTCGAGGTCTGCTTTGCGGGAGAGGTGTTGCGCATCACCTTTCTGTACTTCCCTGACCCAGAGGGGAGAGAGGATAACCTGGACCTTTCCATCTTGCAGTACACGCCCCTCAAGACCGAGGAGATGGAGATCAGGTTCCGGGTCACCGAGCCTGAGTTTGCCCGCTTCCTGGGTATCGAGGAAGTGGAAGAACTCTCTATGCCAGGCTTGAAGTTCTCCGTAGCACCTCACCAGGATCGCTGCCTGGAAGAGCGGCCTGAAGAAGGAAGGAGGCTTTTCTCATGACCAAAACCGTGAAGAAAGCAGGAGCAGGAGCGCCGATTCCAGCCGATCGGGGATCGAAAAACGATTGCTCCAACCTCTATCTGTTATGGAAAACGACGCTGATTTTCTTCGGCATTAAGGTGGACGTAGTTATCAAAATCGGTGCTGCTGGAAAGCAGGAGGTGATTTGTCGACAGCATGAATCATTGACCAGCGTAGTCTTCAAATCGGAATAACCGATCAAAAGCTCAAACCAAAAAGAAAGGAGTGTTTTATCATGACGGTGCACACTGTGGAGAAAGTAGGGGTTGATCTGTTGACCGCCAGTGTTAATTTTACGGTCAACATGGTGTTCAAAGCTCTCCTGGAAATCGCCAGGGAAAGGGGACTTGGCTTATACTACCTGACAAATGAGCGTGAATGTATTGAGAAGGGTCTGTTTGTCTGGCTGTCCGAGGAATCGCTTCAATTCCTGCTCCTGGAAGTCTCCAGGCCGGAGAGTGACAAAGCGCTGGAGGTTTTTCAATTCGACTTCATCTACCGCACCGATCCTCTCCAGGAAGTGGAGAAGCTCAACGTGGAGAAGCTGAGAGAGTTTTGCCGCAAATTGGGCGCCCTGCCTGAAGGGGTGAGCTACCAGGTGAAGGTTAACCTGGAATCCTGGGCCTCTGAAGTTCCTGGCTGGGGGCCCTGTGAGTTTAAGGAATTGAACGAGGCTAAAAAGGCCATCCTGGCCAGTTGGGGGTATGGCGACATCGGCACCAGCCTGGTTTATCTCGGCAGCGAGTGGTGGTAAAGGCTTGAGAAGCTTGCAGGCCCATCACAGTCTGCTCGATGGGCCTGCAAAACTTTCTTAGGGGAGGAATCAGACCATGGCTGAGAAAGGAATCATATTAGGGGAGGATCTGGAGACCGGCCAATGGGTGACCCTTTCAGTTGAGGAGAGAAAGCAACACCTCTACATACTTGGCACCACCGGGGTGGGGAAGACCACTCTGCTTTTAAACATCGCCCTGGCCGACGTCAGGAGCGACGACGGGCTCTGCTTTCTGGATCCTCACGGCGGGGTGACGGAACAGATCTTGCGTTGCATCCCCCAGGAGCGGGAACAGGACGTGATTCTGTGGGATCCGCTGGACGTGGAGCGGCCTTTTGGACTCAACCTTTTCGAGTGTACCGAGGTGTGCAATCCCGCCGTGGTGGACCGCATGTCGGACGTGTTCTACAAGGCCCTGGAAAGGGTTTTCCCGGAGTCCTTCAGAGTCGCCCCCCGCATGTCTGACCTGCTGCGCAACCTGGCTATCGTGTTCATCGAAAACCAGGGCTACACCCTGGCCGAAACCTGGCGCTTCTTGACCGATAGAGAGTATCGAGAGCCTCTGCTGTCCAGGGTGACCAACCCCCAGGCCCGGGACTTCTGGCAGGATTTCAACCGCAAGTCTCCCCGCATCCAGGACGAAATCGCGGCCTCCAGCCTGAACAAGTTAGACCGTTTTCTGACCAACACCCTGCTCAGGAACATCTTCGGCCAGGCGAAGAGTAGCCTCGACTTCCGCCAAATCATGGACCAGGGAAAGGTGCTGCTGATCAAGCTGCCGGTGGGTTTGCTGGGGGAGGAAAACGCTGAGTTCTTAGGCTCGATCATCGTGGGCCAGATCCTTGACGCCGCCTTTTCCCGCGCAGATGAAACGACCAGGAGCTATCGGCCTTTTCACCTGATTGCCGACGAATACCAGCGCTTTGTGTCCTCCGCTTTTCCCGTGCTCCAGGTCGAGGCCCGGAAGTTCGGCATCGACTGCCTGGTGGCCCATCAATTTCGAGGCCAGCTCGACAGGCTCAACCAGGGCTCCACCCTGAACGTGGCTAACAAAATCGTCTTTCGAGTGACGCCCGACGATGCCCTGGCGCTAGCCAGGGAGTTCGATTGCACTCCGCCCCCGCCCCTGGTGATCGGCGAAAAGCCCATCATGACCTATGCCCCCAGGCCTGTGGAGCATTTGCGGCGGGCGGGTCATTCTGACCCCCGGGTTATAACCCTTCTCAGACATCTGGACAGCTTTCTTTTCTCTCTGGAAAGATTCTACCAGGACCAATACCGAAAGTTTAGCTCTTTGACCTTGCCGCCACAGGCGCGGATGAAAGCCATTGAAGAGGAAATAGAGAGCTGTCTGTACTATCTGATGACCTCTGACATGTTTAACCCTGATGAAAGATCCCACCGGAAAAGCGAATGTTTGCAGCGAATCTTCGGTAAATTTGGTAGTTATTCGGAACTGGAGGCCGCAGGGTTTGATAGAAGTGACCTGCGGATTATTCTGACACCGCTGGGGCTTTTTTTGGCTGAAGACCCCTGTATGGTGCCCAGCGGCCAGTCTGAACCTGTCTACGACAAGCCCCGGCTGTACAGCGACGTGGAGGCCGAAAGGGTCAACGAATTGACCCTCTTGCCCAACTATCAAGCAAGGTGTAAGCTGGTAAGAGGACAGGATTTGTTTGAGTATACGATCAGAACCCTCCCGGCCGCCGATTTTCTGCCCAGGAGGGGCAGGGCTATCGCCGAGCGAATAAGGGAGAGGTCGAGACAGGTCTATGGCCGGCCCAGAGCGGAGGTAGAGAAGGCCATACGAGGGAGAGCGGCCAGGGCCAAGGACAGAAAGGAGCCAGTCTACTATGAAGAAGACCAGACTTCCCAGACACAAACGGGTGGCTGACCCGCCGTCGATGAAGTTGACCGCAAGGGATAGAGAGGTGGTCAAGGCGGTGTATGAATACCGCTTTCTGCGCCAGGATCAGATACAGGCTCTTTTTTTCCCCAGCAGGTGGGTGGCTCAATACCGCCTGGTCAGGCTCTATCAGCATGGTTATCTCGACCGGGTTTTCACTGCGGTGCAGTTTGGGAGAGGGAAGCTGGTCTACTGCCTGGACGAGAGAGGAGCAGACCTGGTGGCTTCCGAGCTGGGGGTTGATCGAGACGCAGTGAGTTGGAAGAGAAAAGACAACAGGGCAGGCTGGCAGTTTCTGGAGCATACCCTGGCGGTGAACGGCGTCAGGATCGCCTTGGTGCTGGCCTGTCGGGGGACAGGTTGCCAGCTTCAGGAATGGGTTGATGAGCGAGAGCTGAAGAGAGAGCATGGCAAGAAGCAAGAACTTGTCTATATCCCCGGAGCTGGGGGGAGAAAGCAGCGGGTGGCGGTGATAGCCGACGGCTATTTCGTCCTCCACTGGCCGGGCAGGAGGGCGCACTTCTTTATGGAGGTAGATCGAGCTACCATCGCCAACAAGCGTTGGATGCAGAAGATTCGAGCTTACCACGAGTATTACCAGAGTGGCAAATACCAGGCCAGGTACAGGACGCGGAGTTTGAGAGTGTTGACCGTGACTACAGGCGAAAAGCGCCTGGCTAACCTCAAGAAGACCACCGAAAAGGCTGGAGGAGGGAGGACTTTCTGGTTCACTACCTTCGCTCAGGCTACTCCTGAGAAAGTCTTGACTGAACCGGTCTGGCAGGTAGCTGGCTATGAAGGGGAATACTGCCTGGTGGAGTAACTCCCTTCATAGTCAGGAGCTTCATGAAAGAGAGAGAATTCGTGGACGCCATTGGCGGAACGTCGCTGCCGGTATGCAGCCGGTGCGCAAACCATCTCAAAGAGAAATGTGTGACTGAGTGCCAGCCGGAAGGCGATCTCTCCAACTTCGCTCCTCGGAAGCTGGAAGAGGGGGAGTTGATTCCTCCGTTTCCTGAGAAGCTTTTCAACCAGGGGTTGGATGCCCGCGAGAGACAGGTTCTGGTGGGTGCTTACATTTCGTGGATCGTAACTGAACTGAACAAATTGAAGAAAGGTTAGCAGGTTTGCCGGGAAGGAGGGCGGTGAAATGAGTGACCAATCGTCCGAAAACAAAATCATCTGGCAGAAGGCTGATGGTGTTTCAGAAGAAGAGTATCGCGCCCGTTTGGGGAGAGTCTACAGTCTCCTGTTGCGGCTTGCTGCTCGGAGAAGATCTGATGAGCCAGACAGGAGCGATGACCAGGAGAAGCCCGGTGAGCAAGAGAAGGGCGAGATGCCTTGATCACCTCAGTTAACCCAGTTCCTCTTGGGCGGTGTCCGACGGCCAGGGGGGCAAGGGTCGATTTGACAAAAAATCGAAGGTGTGCTATCATATAGGGGAGGGTAGGGGAGGTAGGGGGGGAGAGGTAAGAGATAGAAGGAGAACAACAGGAATATGCTGCTCAAGCTGTATTATAATCCTGATGAGCAAGTACTCAGCGTCCCGGCCAATAAGGGATTTAGTGAGGTTCCAGGGCTTTTAACCTCTCTAAAGGAGAAGGGCATTGAGTGCGAGGAAATAGACACAAATGTAATGTCTCCAGGGGAGATTTACAAGGTCTATACAGAAGCTTGTACTCCTTCAATAGTGAAAGGGCGTATGGGGTATAGAGTTCGGCAGATATTCGGGAGTAGAAGACAGAGTGGGGCTTTCTTTGGCAAGGGGGTGCCCGCTCTTCTTGTCTATGAGGAAGAAGGGCAACTTCCAGTAGATGTTTATCCTCACGAGGAGCTTGGCAGACTCATTACAATTAAAGAATTTCTTCAAGGCTTGCAGCAAGCTTAGATAAAGCTATCGGCCCAAAGTCCTGCGGACACAGGACAATGGGCCTAACCCAACCCGCTGACGCATCAAAGATCCACAGCGGATCAGGCTATACACATTATATCATCAGACCAGTAGTAGCGCAACTTTGGGGCCTTTCTGCTCAGTCAGCGGAAAGGCCGTTTTCGTTTTTATAAGGAGATAACCGAGGGATCGATTGAGAGGAAAGGAAAGTTGAAATGAAACTTCCCAGTTACGCTCAGTTTGAAAGTGCCCTTTATGGAATATGGGCCAAAATCCTCTTCTGGCTCATCCTGGCTTCCAACTATGCGCACCTCCAATGGCTCATCGCCCGTTACACAGGGGATTTCACCGCTCACCTGATGACTGCCGTGGTGGAAATCGGCCTGGGAGTCAAAACCTACGAGCTTATCAGGCGCGTGACCGAAAACGCCAGGGAACGCCATGAGGCCAGGAAAAGAGGGACTAAAGAGGAAAATATCTATCAGCAACCGACCCTGTACCTGTGGATTGTGGTGCTGGCCCTGGGTTCGGTGTCTGCTCTGGGAAACATCGCCTATTTCTTCGAGAGAGGGCAGCCGGTTAAGTTGCTGGCCTGGTCTGGAGTCTGGGGTGTGCTGGCTATCTCCGTAGTGTTGGGTATCATCGCTCCCTGCCTCACCGCTGTTTTCGCCTTCGGCGAAGGGGAGAAGATTGCCACTGCTCTCTTCTTTGAAGAGCGGAAACGAGAGAAAGAGAAGAGGCGTCAAAATAGACTGTCCAAACGTCTGTCCAACCAGGTGTCCAATGGACAAAATGGACAACAGGTGTCTAATGGACAGTCCAATAAAGAGTCCAAACCTGTGTCCAGGCGGAAGTCCAAAGAGGAGACCCGGCGCGCTATATTGGATGCTTTTTCACAGGATCCTCTTTACAAAGTAAGTGATTTGGCGAAGAAAATTGGTTGTGCCAGGCAAACTGTCTACAACTATCTGGCCGAGTTGGAAACTGAGGGCCTGATTAGACGAAACGATGGACAAGGGGTTGAAGTTTTGGACGGGAGGTGAAACGCTTACCAAAAGTGTCAAATTGACGGTGGGTTGGCACCCCACACACCACATATTATGCGGAGGAGGTTAAGTTAAAATGCCCATAGACTACAAACCAATTGAGTACCGATTAGTGAGAACAGAAAGGAGAGTGCCAGAATGGCTGAGCTTGATCTTGAAGCTCGTAGGAAAGCTGTGGAAGGGCTTGTGGTGCTGCGTAAGGAGTTAGAGACAGGGTGCGACGAAGAACTATGGCCGCACGTCGAGCTAAACGCCGTACTGCTGTTGTCTGACGTCTGCAAGGCCATCGGCCTGGAGAGCCGGGAGACAATCCTGATCCTGGGGGAAAGGGGGATGCAGCACGTACTCGAAACAGAGGATAGCCCAGCAGGGACCATCCTCCACAGCCACCCTGTTGGCGAAGAGCAGCTATGCTCAATACCGACCGGGTAAAATCGAGAAAGGAGGACACAAACGATGAGTGAAAAAGTACTTGTAGGCGTAGCGAAGGATAGCGGCCAAGTGCGCTCCGAGGAGCGCGAGGCCATCATTCTCGACGAAGAAGGCTGGGAGGATATGAAAGAAAAAGCAGGCTGTACACTGGCAGAGCAGCTTACTGGAGTTGTCATGGATGAGATACTCCCACCGGAAGTTCTGGAGACCATAGCATCAGACCCACGTGTTCAGCCGGATGAGCTACAGATTGCGACAGGTGGAGTGGTCGTAAACGTCCCCATCGAGTCTGTTCGCTGGTTTGATGAGAGGAAGTGTTGCCGGCACGTCTTTGCGGGGGTGAGGCCAGAGGTGTGCAGCGACCGAGTGGGGGACCCAGGAGCGCGCAGGGAGCCCGGCAAATACCCGGCGGGGTATTGTATGGGATATCCTCTCGCGCCCTGCGCCTTCGATGACTCGGAATTCGACTGGCTCTGGGTGGAGGCTACCCGGCTGGCTACTGAGGAGGAGGGCATAACGGACGGCATCATCATGCCCGGCCGGAAACACCTGGAGGAGGCGCAGCGCAGACGCCTGAATGAAGAGGCTTCAGGCTTGACCTGAAGCCCCAGACTGGGGGAGAGTCTTATGGTTTGCTAGCCCTGGGACTCTCTCCCAGCCGTAATTATACCATTGTTTGGTGGAAGGACAAAACTGAAGACGAAACCCACAGCAAGACAAGGAGGAAACGATGAGTAAACGAGCGGTGTTATACGCCAGAGTGAGCAAAGACGACACGCGAAAAGACGGCCGCAATTTGGATGGCCAGTTGGAAATGTGCCGGGAGTATGCCCAGTCCCATGGCTGGCGCGTTGTGACGGAACTGGCCGAGGACGACCGGGGGGCCAGTGGCGCGTCGTTTGAACTGCCGCAACTGAACCGGGTGCGCGAAATGGCACGAAATGGTGAGTTCGACATCTTGGTGGTACGGGAGATAGACCGGCTTAGTCGAAGCTTGGCTAAACAGTTGATCGTTGAGGAAGAGCTGAAGCGCCATGGCGTTCAAATCGAGTATGTGATGGGGAAGTACCCCGACACGCCGGAGGGCAGCCTGATGAAGAACATCAGGGCCACGATTGCCGAGTATGAACGGGAGAAAATCAAAGAGCGGATGAGCAGGGGTCTACGACAGGTTGTGAAGTCTGGGGCCGTGATGCTGCACGGAGACCAGCCTCCGTATGGCTATCGTGTGTCAGACGATGGTAAGACATTGGTGATCTATGAGCCGGAAGCCCGTATTGTTCGCCTGATCTTCACCTGGTACGTCGAGGGGGATGAGAATGGCAAGGAGCTGGGCTTTAGGGCTATAGCTCAAAGGTTGACTGAAATGGGTATACCAACCTGGCAGGACATCCACAAGCGCGCGCCTAAGAAGCGTGGGTTTGGTCAATGGGCGCATGGGACAATTACGGGTATCCTGAACAACGAGACGTATATCGGTCTCTGGCACTATGGGCGACAAAATAGGGGAAAACTAAACCCGCGTTCACAATGGCTAACAATTGAGGTGCCAGCGATTATCAGCCGTGAACTGTGGGAGAAGGTACAAATGGTCTAGAGGGAGGTTCTCTCTTTATCTTGGCAAGGGAGTTGCGGAATGTCGCGGTTGGTGGTATCATCTCACTAACTCAGATGTGTCTGGTACCTTAACAGAATGAATAGCGCTTGTCAGACCAGCATTGCACGCTTTCCTGGAAGTGGCGGCGACGACCCTTGTTTTTCGCTTTGGGCACGCAGTGATCCATATTTCAAATGTAGGGCGTCGCCAACCTCAGAGCCCGGCTCAGACCACTGCTGAAGACCAGTAGGGCACGCAGTGACCCTTGTACGTAAGATGTGGGAGGTTGGCGGTCGCTGTCACTTTGGGCCTCTTGCGAAACTCAGGTAGAATGTCTCGGTGGCGTTCAGATGAGCGATCATCGACGGGGCACGGGTCATGCAAGCCTTGCTACAAACCATTGTGTGCGCATCTGAGCGACCACTGTACGTAACTTAGGCTGGATGGTCACGGCCCCGACCTGAATGGCAAGGAGGACAGAGACCATGACATTACTGGCCCAATTAGGGGCTACATTGCCCCTGCGCTATTATCTAGGCATTGACGTGGGCTACAAGGAGCATGTGGCAGTGGTCATCAGTTTGCAGACGTTCGTGCGTGGAGATGACCGCTGGAAACGTGCTCGGTGTGTGCACTTTCCCAGCACTCGTGCTGGTCTGGACAAGTTGCAGAAGTATCTAGACCGCTTCTGTACCGATCCGAGCACCTTCCTGGGGCTGTGCGAGCCGACGGGAGGTTTCTACGGAGCAGTAATGTTCCAATACTTGCTTGACGAGGACTACCAGATGTGGCTGGTGGAGAATGCAACTACCCGACATATGCGGGAAAAGATCTTTCCCAACGTGCCCAAGACGGACGAGATGGACGCGCGGGTAATGGCCCGTATTGGCTATCTGCACGAAGCGGTAGGCGAAGAGTTCACTCTCCGCCCTCTGGAATTGCCCAGGCCAGAGGATGCAGATCTTTTGGCCCTGTGTCGAGATAGCTGGAAGCTGAAGACCATGATCACCCGGGCGCGCAACCAGTTTGCCCAACTGATGGCGGTCATCTTTCCTGAGTTGAAGACCTTTTTCACCAGCAGTGTTTCTACGGTGGTGCCTGTCAGTTTGATGGCCGCCTACCCCACGCCAGCCATGCTGGCCGCGGCCTCGGCTGAAGAAGTACGTGCCGTGCTGTGGCAAGCCAGAGGCTATCACCATGCCCATCGGGTGAACGAACTTCAGAAGCTGGCCCGCAACAGTTGTGGCCTTCTGCCCGATCCTGGCCGCGCCTGGCGGCTGAAGTGGGTGACTGACTTCCTGCTGACCAACTACCAGCACCAGGCTGCCCTGGAGAAGCGGATAGCGGAGTTGGTCACCAAACGAGAGGGCTATTCGTTGCTGGCTGGCATGCCCTATTCTGGCCCTACTACGTTGGGGGTAATCCTGGCTGTCAGTGGTGACATCAGCCGCTTTCGGAACTATCGTAAGTACGTGGCCTACACAGGCTACTTCGCCGGGTTGGAGACCTCGCAGACCATTGATCGCACTCGGATGTCCAAGAAGGGCAATCGAGACCTGAAACGAGCGCTATTTCAGATTGCCGCTCCCCTGGTCTGGTTTGACCGGAGTGACAACCCGTACAAAGAGTTGTACGAGCGCAAGAAGGCCGAAGGGCGAGCCTGGTATGAAGCGATGCCGTTCGTCTGTGCTGCGTTGGCCAGACACATCTATCATTGTCTCAAGTTCAAGGATCCCTACGACGTCGAGAAGGCGTTTCGGGGTTCCTCGCCCGTGCCTGCCTCGGAGCAGGCGCTGGTGGACTTGGAAGCCGACCTTGAGGAGAGATTCGAGGTCATCGATGTCCATCTCTGCCAGATAGAGGGATAGCTCTCTCTTACGTAGCGAAAAAAGAACGCAATAAAGAGATGGCAAAGCGCAATACGAAGTACAACTACCTGATTAGTCGGCGCGTAACTTGCGGGCGATGCGGCCACAGGATGTATGGCAGATCGTCTTGGAGAAGCAGCAAATATACATACCTGTACTACACCTGTGCAGCGAAGCTCGGGAAAATAGTAGGGCAAAACTGCGACATTCCAAATTTCAGGGCTGATTATGTGGACACGGCTGTCTGGAATTGGGTGAAGTCGTTTTTGTCTGACCCCACAGCCTTGCAGGGTGGGTTGAACGCATACCAGGCCGAACGTGAACGGGAGAATGTACCGATCCGGGAGCGGCTGAAGGTGGTAGAGGATTTGCTGGCCGACAACCGGGCGCAACTGAAGCGCCTGTTGGATCTGTATCTGGCAGGCGATTTCCCCAAAGAGATGCTGATGGAGCGCAAAAACCGGTTGGAAACGACGATGGAAGCACTGGAGAAAGAACGGGCCGGCCTGACCGCTCGACTAGAAGCGCAGACGTTGACCGAGGAACAAATACAGAGCCTGAAGGATTTTGCAGCGGAGGTGGCCGGAGGGCTGGAGCACGCCGACGAGGACTTTGAGAGCCGGCGGCAGATCATAGACACCCTGGATGTGCGGGCGACGCTGGCGGTGGAGGACGGGGATAAGGTTGTCTACGTGCGCTGTATGGTGGGAGATGGCGTTTTGTCGATTGTGAATAGTAGTACTGAGAAGAAAGGAGAGCCCGGGCGGTGGTCGGCTCCCGCGTGGAGTGGTCGGTCGAGTTTGGAGCCTCGGCCTGGGGCTGACAATGTGGGCAAAGGCCTGAGTAGTCTAACGGGGAGTGACAGGTTGGGCAAATGTCCATTGTGCTCATGTGATACCTCCTGACAAAGGATAAATCGACTGTTCTGTTGACAATTGTGACCTTCCTGTCTACAATGTCACTGCCCAACCCGTCAATAATACGTATGGCGTACAACGCAATCGCTTTCCAAAGCCGTTTTTGGTGTGTGGGGATGGAGATGCGGTAGAAGATTTGACAATCCTTTATCTTTGGAGTATAATGCTGTCGATAGCTGGCGCGAAAGGTACGCGGAGGGTCGAGGCCAGTTTTTGTGTTTCGGATGAGGGGGAGAGGATGATGAAAGCTGGATTGTGTGCGAAGGGGACGCTATTATGTTTATATTTTTTTGTTTTGTTCCTGCTCATCGCTCCGCTGGTGCTGGCCCAGGGTGAATCGACTCTGATCTGTCAGCCCAACGAAGGAGAGTACGGACTTCAGTTTTACATCGTGGGCGAAAGTTTCGAACCTGACAGCGTGGTGAGTATCGAGGGTTTTGACCTGACCCTGGCCTCCAGGACTGACGGTAAGGGGAGTTTTAGGGTCATTACCTTTGCGCCCACCGATGAAAGCAGCTTCCCTGTAGGCGAATACGAGATCATCGCCAGCGATGAGACGGGAAACGAGGCCAGTTGCACCTTTCTCCTGCGGGAAATCCCGACCCCGTTCAGACCGACCGTCGTACCTCAGGTAGAGACATCCACCCCTCTCCCTACCTCTACGGTCGCGCCCACCGTCGCTCCTCCGCCCACCCCGACTCCTCCTGCTGGCACCTCTCCCTTGCTGTTCATTGGCCTGGCCTTGGCCACCGCTTTAGGGTTGGCTCTTTTGGCCTTTTCCGTCTTTATGATTGTGGCCCGGAATAGACCTGCTCCGGCCCGGGCTCGCCCTTCTTCCCCTGTGGAAGCAAAACGTGCTCTTTCTCCTTCTTCGTCGTCGGAGACCATTCCCTTCAGCCATCCCAAAGCGGAGGTAACGGAAGACGCCACTTTACCTGAGTTCCGGGCTTCTGAGGCAGGTGATTCCACTCTCATGGTGCCTGCCCTGCCTGTGCTCACCACCCAGGCTACCCTGACGGTCACCAGAGGGGTGGGGAAGGGAGCACGGTTCATGGTGGATAAAAAAACGACCATCCTGGGCCGGGGCGAAGACTGTGACATCATTGTGGCCGAGGCCGTGGTCTCCCGTCACCACACCAAAATCGTGCGCATGGGGCCTAAATGTTTCCTCTACGATCTGAAGAGCACCAATGGAACATTGGTCAATGGCCAACGGGTGGAACAGCACGTCCTGGAAGACGGCGACGAGATTCAGATTGGCGTCACGGTTTTCTTATTCGAAAAAGCCGGTGAAGAAGAGTGACCGTTGGGGGAACAGCCTGGTGCTGGTGCATAGAGGAGATGGAATGGCAGTAGGAGTGGTAGAAGGCGGGAGAAGCTTTAGCGGATTGAGGCCCATGCGGCCCAGTTCCGATCTGGCCCAGGTGGCTGACCTGATTGAAGAGGCTTTCGGCCACGAGTTGGAGCCAGGCGGTAAAGAGGCCCTGCAAGAACTCAGGTTCATGAGCTATATGGGGTTTCTGCTTTGGCTCTTAGAACGTATCAGTCCCGAATTTCGGAACACTTTTTCCGGGTTTGTCTGGGTGGAAAACGGTCAGATCGTGGCTAACGTGACCGTCAACAGGGGAAAGCTGGCTTCACGCCGGTGGCTCATCAGCAACGTGGCCGTGCAAGGCGCGTACCGGCGACAGGGCCTCGCCCGGCAGCTTATGGAAGCGACCCTCGACTGGGCCCGCCAGCAAGGTGGAGAATGGGCCGTCCTACAGGTGCGCGCCGATAACGAACCGGCGCGCCGGCTTTACCGGGGATTGGGCTTCGAGGAGTTGACCACCACTATGGAACTGCGGCTGGGGAAAGTGAGACCGGTACCCATCATCTCCACAGAGGGGTTTACCTTACATCCATACGGCTACGGGGAATGGATTCAGGAATACAGGTTGGTCAAAGCGGCCACTTCCGCAGGCGCGCAATGGATCAAGTCGATCCGCGAATGGGATTTCAGGCTCGGTCTCGGTCGGCGGCTGTGGAGCGCCATCGGCGATTTTCTCAGCGGTCGGGAGCTCTATCGGCTGGCGGTGGAGAGCCAGGAGGGGTTCATTGCTCGCCTTGTCATCCAGGTCTCAGGGGGCGAAGCCGATCACCGGCTGTCCCTGGCGGTTCATCCCGATTATCGGGGCCGTCTGGAAGAAATGCTGGTTACTACGGCGCTGGTCATTCTGGGCAATTATCCCCGCCGGGCAGTATCCGTCACTCAGACCACCGATCATCCCCAGGCCATCGAGGTGCTTAAACGCTATGGCTTCGTGGAGGGTAGAGCCCTGACTCAAATGCGGCTGGACCTGACCAGGCGATGGTAATAACGCTACTGCTCCAACGTCAGTACCAGGAGTATGGTCCGATCGGTTAATCTTTCAGGAATCGGGAGGTGAGTCGTTTCGATGAAACTGCTTTTGCGCTTGGTGGGCAATGCCTTAGCCCTGTACGCGGCGGCCTGGTTTGTGCCGGGCATCTATGTCGATAGTAGCGGCTGGCTGGCGTGGATTGTCATGGGCCTTGTTTTGGGCCTGGTCAACGCCATTATCCGGCCTGTCCTCAAACTGCTAACCTGTCCCCTGATCATAATCACCCTGGGGCTTTTTACTCTGATCATCAACGCCTTGACCCTGCAACTGGCCTTCTGGCTGGGGCAACAACTGGGGCTGGGTTTCTACGTCGATGGTTTTTGGTCCGCTTTGTGGGGCGCTCTCATTATCAGCGTGGTGAGTTTTGTTCTTAACCTGCTGCTGGGGGAGGAGGAAGAGGGAGAAGAAAAAGTGGTTTACCATCGGAGGGGATAGAATCGTCGCTCATCCCCATCGAAGAGGGGCAGAGTGTGAGCTATTGGCCGCCGTCTGCGCTGGGCATCGTTCCTCGGACGATGATCTTGTAGAACACGGCGGCTTTTGCTTTCACGAGGCCCAGGCCCGCTGGCAGGCTGGCCCGATAAAATCCTGTGGGGGCGCCGTGAAAGCGAGTAAGCCTCAAGTCTGCTCTAGTCTCTCGGCGATTCGCTTACAGGTCTGGCGAGCGAGTTGGCCATCTTCGGAGTCGAACATGCTTTTGGGGTCCTCGCTTTCTAGAATGACCTGCTCTAGAAGACGGAGGACCCTGTCGTCGCCCTTATTTTGTAGAGCCTGCATGGCCTTCCGGCGCATCATGGAGGAATCGTGCCAGACCATTTTGAGGATAGCCACGATAACGGCCTCGGAGGTGGGTAACTCGTTCAGTATCTCGATGGCGTCGGTCAGAACGGTGATGTCGTTACTCTGTTCCAGGGTTTGTTCCAGGAGGGTAACGGCGCTATCACCACCTATCCGGCACAAAGCCCGTTTAGCCAGATGACGTTCGGGTGATGGCTGGGAGGCGTCAGCAATGATTTTGACCAGATGCTCTATGACAGCCTGTTTCTGGTTGCCGCGATTGGGGTAAGGTTTTTTGTCATCCATGACGATTTTCACCTGATCTGGGGTCAAGATTAGTTTGTTTAATTATATCATGATCGCCCTTCGATGACAAATGACAGGTGAACACCCCCCCGGCCCCAAATTGCTTATTCGTCGGAATCAGTGTATAATACAGAACCAGGTCTTGTTCTGAGGAAAGGGGGATATGGCAGACGATTTCTGTCCTTACCTGGGTTCGGTAAATGGTGAGGACAAACACACCAACCATCCGAGTCGTTGGAACTTGTGTTATGCTCTGGAAGAGCCCCAGCCCGTCGGTCTCTTGGACCAAAGGGAGCTTTGTCTGGGAGCAAACTATTTTGAATGCCCGCTGCTCAGCCCAGATTTTGTGGATGCTGAGGCTGAGCTCTCGCCTCCCAGGGGCCTCAAACGTGAGGTCAGGAGAGCTTCTCCTTCTCAAAGAAATGCCAAGCAGGAGCAGGGGAGTTCCCTGTTTATAGTGGCGATTGTCGTTCTGGTGCTGGCTCTGCTGTGTGGTTGCCTGTGCTTGTTGGGACTGGCAGGGTTATATTTCTTCAGTGGAGGCTGAGACGTGAACCAGGAAAAAAGGACCACCTGCTCTACGTGCGGAGCCTTGATCTGGGAGGATAGTCTTTTCTGTACCTGGTGCGGGACGGCTCTCCCGCCGCAGGAAACTCCACCTTCCTCAGAGGGTGACCGTTTAACTGGGGATGAAGATGAAAATGAACGTTGATAATACTGTTTTGTGCCATAACTGTGGTCTCTCTAACCACTTTATAGCCAGGTTTTGCCGTCGGTGTGGCACCCAGCTCAAAACCTCTTTGCAGGTAGATGGCATCGACCGCCGGGCTGAGTTGTTCAGGCTGGTGCAGCGCATGGAAAACGATGTCCGCCAGGCTAACCAAACCGACCAGCAACTTGGCTATCTGCTGCCCGCTCTGGCCCTGGCTGCCATTTTCTTCGTGCCTGTCTTGATGTGGCTTACCGAAGCGCCATATGGCTGGGGATGGCTGCCTGCTCCCATTTACGGACTGATTTTTTTAGCCGGGTTTTTGGCTTGCCTGGCCGTCTTGGATAAATCTGTGGTGCGTCGAAACAGGCATTTCGTCCGTCAGAACAGATTGTTGCTTGATCTGATCAAGTATTTACAGGTCCGGGTGCGTTTGTCCAGAGTCGATATCCGCGATCAGATTGCCGCTCTGGAGTATATGGCCAGGAAGGCAGCCCAGGGTAGAAGAAAGAGAACCAGCATATTGCGGTTACTCCTGCCAGCCCTGATGTATGTGGCGGTGGTGGCTCTTTTCTCTCTCATTGCCCTCTCTCCCCCCACGGAGGTTGGCATCCCCTGGGAGCCGCTACATTCCCTGTTTCTTTCCACCTCTTTCATGTGTATTCTGATCGAGGTGGCTTTCATCTCTCTTTTCCTTTACTATCTGATCCTCGACTTCAGCCAGCACGATGAAGATGAAGAGAAGTTACTGAAACCGATCAACATGGCCCTGCTCAGGTTGGGGTTGCTCGAATCACCTTTAACTCGACAAAGTTCTATAGAAGCCCCCGATCCTAACCTCTGGCGTCAACTGTTTTTCGTCATTTGCACTTTAGGGCTCTATGGCTTCAGGCTATTATATATCCAGATCACTGCGCCGGGTAGACATTTTAAAGCCCAACGTGAGTGGGAGCTCAGACTGCTGGGGGCGGTCCGCAGCCCTGGCAAGGTGGAGTTGGAAGGAGTGGAGGAGAGTCCTACCCACCCCGCCATCCTTGAGCGGGAAGCGGAAAGCCCGCCGCCACCTGTGTCTCTCCCCCAGCCGTCCCCCCCTCCGCCTCCCCAAATGCCGCCTGCTCCCCCTCCGCAGGGGCCACCTGAAACCGTGCTGGAACCGGCTGGGATGTCTCCCGCTCCTGGCGAGGTAATTCCCGCTCCGTCTGTAGAGATCACCCAGCCTCGACCACAACCTGCTCCGCTGTCTTTTGCTCCACCCCTACCGGGGCCGCCTGAGACGGTGTTGGAACCGCCTGGCGGGCCGGTCGGGGCACAGGCTCCCGGCCGTACTTCCGCCCCCAGGAGTATCCAGGAGGATGACGATGTCAAGCGCAAGGTGTTGTTTCATGCCCTGCTTATGGCCCGTATGGATGGCGACTACAGTTCCCAGGAGAGAGCGTACCGCGACGAACTGATCGAGACCCTTGATCTGCGGCCCAGCGATGTGCGCCAGGCCGAAACTGAGGTCACTGAACATCTGACCCGATTGGGTGTTCAGCTTAGCCCCACACGGATGAGAGAGGAGCCTGCCGCCAGGGAAGAGCCAGGGATGATGAAGACCAGGAGGCCCGCCGGCGATGAGACCACCCTCATCCTTGACCGACCGCTGCCAGCCAGGGAGCCAGCCAGGGAACAAGCCCCTCCTCCACTGTTCATGCCCCCACAGGGACCGCCTGAGACGGTGTTGGAGGGGGAAGGGGCCGAGGAACCCGAGAAGCCATCTGTCGTAGAGCCTGTACCTGAGCCGTCTGGCCCTGGGCCGGCGGTCAGGCAGCCACGTCCCTCCGAGCCTGCTCAGGAGGAGCCGGAAGCGGTCGAGCCACCTCAAGCTCAGGATAGGGATACCGTCACCCTGGTCGTAAGACGGCCATTTAGGAAGACAGTAGCCCCCGAGCCCCTGCGCCACCCAACCGCTCCGCCGCCCGACCAACCCCCTCCAGAGGTGGCGCTGGAGACCACCACAGAAACGATAGAGAGACCCTCCGTGGTAGTTGCCCAGGAGGCTATCATCCAGGCCATGATCGGGGTGGCCAACGCGAACGGGGAGGTCAGTGCCGAACAGGCGGTGGACATCGAACAGCAGATTAAAGCCTCCAATTTATCTCCGCTCCGCAAGACGGAACTGAAAAACCAACTGTATACTTCCGTCCTGGCTGTCGATGTGGGCCGGGGCATTCGCGATGACGATGTCAGGCGCACTATCATGTTTTACGCGCTGCTGGTGGCTCACCTCGACGGAGATTGTGACTCCCAGGAACGGGCCTATCTGGACGAATTGATGGTTGCTTTGGGGCTGGAACCAGGGGACGAACAAGAGATCAAGGGCGATGTCGAACAGTATCTGCGCCAGCGAGGCCGGGAGGCTCAGGATCGGGTGCAGGCCAGTATAGAGGGAGAGCCTCTCCCTTCGAGGAAGCCCGCTCTCAGACTGAGCAAAGAGCAAGAAGTCATCGAGGAGATCGCGGTTGAAACTACCGAGGAAGCCTTTATCTACGCTATGGTCGGCGTGGCTAATGCCGATGATTGGGTGAGCGACAGAGAACGGGCCGAGATTGTGGGACAGATCGAGCTGGCTAACCTGCCGCCTCGACGCCGTCTGGAAATCGAGCGGAATTTATTTGCCCCCCTCCCGGCCTCCGAGGTGGCCCGCTGCGCTCGCAGCGATGAGGATAAACAGGCTATCCTGTTTTACGCGCTGCTCACGGCCCAAATTGATAGTGAAGATAATCCCAAAAAGCAAGAATATCTGGATGAATTGATCGCCGCCCTTGATCTGGGCCAGAGCGACGTGCGGCGGGTACAGATGGACCTCGAAGAGTACTTGGCCCAACAGGAGGACGAAGCCTGGTTGGAGGAAGAAGAGGAAGAGGTCGCTGACCTGGCTGTCCTGGAACCGGAAGAGGAGAGCGTCGAAGAAGTTGTGGAGGAGATCCCTTTCGAAGAGGCTGTCATATGGGCTATGGTGGGCATGGCCCAGGTCGAGGGCACAGTAAGTGAGAGACACATGCTAGCCATCCAGGAGCAGGTCGAACAGACCCCGCTGCTGGCCGACGGCGGCTTTGATATCGAACCTCTCCTGTCTGAGGAGCCTATCTCTCCGCTGGAATTGGCTTCTGGACTTGGGGACGATAACGCCAGACGGACGGTTCTCTTCTATGCCCTCCTCATCTCTCACCTGGAGGGTGAGCCCAGTCCGGCCGAACGGGCCTATGGGGTGGAATTGATGCACGCCCTGGGCCTGAAAGAAGACGAGATGTGGTTGGTGGAAAGTGAGGTCAATGAGTATCTGGCCCAACAGGCTCTTGAAGAGAGGCTGGCCTCCTCTGTGGAGAAAGCGCCCCTGGAGGAAAAAGAAAAGGAAAGAGAAAAGGAAGTGAAGCCCCTTCCAGAGCCGGTCGAAGAAAGGAAGGGATTGGAGCGGGGGCTTCAAATGCGGGAGGGATTTGAGGACCAATTGTTGGAAGAAGAGGGCGCTATCTTATCCTGGCGGGAAAAACGCTTCCTCAACATCATGGAGGTTCAGAAGCAGATGCGGGTGCTGGCCCTGGCGGGGGTCCTGAAGATGTCTGGCGAGGAGTTCAAAGAGTACATGCACAGGATATCCTCCGCCGGTCTTTTCACCGGCTATGTCGATTGGGATGAGGGATTGGTATGCGCCTTACGCAGTGAGGAGATGGCCCACGAGTGTCCCAAATGCAAAGCCCCCAGACCGGCGGACGGCGAGGACATCACAGCCTGCGAGTGGTGTGGAGTAGAATTGTTTACATAATCAAATTATCATGAAGCTGCCCGAAAAAGCTCGAAAAAAGAGGAAGAGGTCTTAGCTTTCAGCCAAGATCTCTTTAAACTCGAGGGGGCCACGTAGCAATCTGTGAACCTCGCAGCGGCGTGCAGCATTAAAAAGGATTCTGCGTTCCCGGTCTGTCAATCCCTGGCCCAAGTCAATGGAACTGGAGAAAATCGTGCGGGTCTGACCATCGCTTGTCTCGATGGTGGTTTTGACGTGAACCTCCAGTTTGTCCAGACTGATGCCTTTATTAGCAGCGACCGCTGCCATAGTCAGAACCATTCAGGCTCCCAGGGAGGCCAGAATCAACTCAACAGGACACAGAGTAGCCCCCTGCCGCCAGATATTCGTCCTTTGATCGACGGTGAAAGTCCACCTACCAGCATCCACCAGGGCCTTAGCCTGGCCCAGGTACTTCGTTGTGATGGCGTACATTTATCTATTGTGTTTTTGTGGAAAGATCACAGTGCTCAGATCTCGTAATTTTCGATGACCTCCAGCTCCTCATCGGAGCAGATTTGCCCTCTGGCCGATATATAAACTTCGCACTGGTAGCATTGCAGGCCATCAGAGGAGTCAGTCGTACCTGCAATTTCCCAGCAAGGAGCACTTCTGTTAGAGTAGGCTTTGCAATTGCTTTCGTCCGGTTGGCATCCCTTTATCTCCCAACAAGGGATCAGAGCGAGCAACCTTCTCAGCCCCTCCTGGTTCAACCCCCGTTCGTGGATCAGATAGCGGATGGTTTTGATCCATCTCAGGTCGTTGTTGGAGTAAAAACGACGGTTGTTCCGACGAGCGGGTTTCAGCAACCCACCCTGCTCGTAAAGACGCAGGGTGCGTGGATGTACACTCAAAAGCTCGGCGGCTGTGCCAATAGTGTAGACGGGCCTGTTATCTTCTGGCATGCTTTACCTCCTTGTAAATACGGCGAATACCGCTCAGTGTGGAGAGGATGTTCTTGTTCCTCAGGGGTGGGCGCTGAGGAGCCTTTTCTCAAACACCAATATTATACCACACTATGTCATTCCTGTCAACAGGTTTTGTCAACATGCTTTTGTGATTTTGCGTACATCATTGGTTCTAGCCTTTGCTGTCCCCAATGTTGTGAATGATGGTCGTGGCCTGGCCGGTAGCGTGCTCGGCGGCGATCTTGTTCCGCCGACCGTCGATCCACAGGGCCAGGGCAGCCAACACCGTCGCCGCCAGGATGATAAACGCCGCGAGGCGGAAGGTGCTGGTCACGCCGCCAACCAGCGCCGCTGCCGAAGTGTCGGTGATGTCTGCGCCGGCGGCCAGGTTCTCCACGCGCAGCACTTGCGCGGTAAAAATCGCGCCCATCAGCGGCAGGCCGGAGGTCTGCCCCAGGGTGCGCGAGAGCGAAAGCAGCCCCGAAGCCACCCCCAACTGCTGGCGCGGGGCTGTGCCCATGATGGCGCTGTTGTTAGGCGATTGGAACATCCCAAACCCAATGCCGAGGGGCACCAGCCGGAGCACGTAGCCCAACGGGGTGGCTTCGGCGTGTAGGGTGCTGATGGACAGGCACCCGCCTATCACGATGAGCAGCCCTGTCAGGCTGATGCCGCGCGAACCAAACCGGTCTGAAAGTGCGCCGGCCCCTGGGGCCACCAAGCCCATGCTCACCGGCATGACCATCATGAACAGCCCCACCTGCTCTGTGGGGTAGCCCTGGACCAATTCGAGGAAAAAGGGCAGGATGAACGTGCCCGCCAACATGATAAACACCAAAAAACCCATCAGCAGGTTGAGGCTAAACAGCACGTTGCCAAACAGTCGCAGGTCAATCATGGGCTGGCTGACGCGCGCTTCAACGATCAGAAATGCCACCAGACCAACCGCCGTCACGCCCAGCAGAGTCAGGGTGCGCCCGTCGCTAAAGCCCCAACGCTGCCCCAGAGTCATGCCCAGCGCGTAGCAAATGAGCGTCACCAGCAGGATCAGCGCGCCCGTGGCGTCAAAGCGTTGGTCGGCCCGCCCGGGAACGGATGAAGGCACAAAGCGCGCCACCACCAAAGCCGTGATCAGGCCCACGGGCACGTTGACCAGGAAGACCGAACGCCAGCCCACCAGCCCGATCAATATGCCCCCAATGGCCGGGCCAAGCGCAATCCCCACTGAGACGATGCCCCCGATGATGCCCAGCGCCCGCCCGCGCTCAGACGAGGGGAAGACTTCGGTGATAATGGCGGTGCCCAGCGCTTGCATCATCACCGCCCCAAGCCCTTGCAAAGCCCGGAAGCCAATCAGCCAGCCTACGCTGGGAGACACGCCGCACAAGAGCGAGCCAAACGTGAACAGCGCCAGGCCGGCGGTGTACAGCTTTTTCTTGCCGTGCATATCGCCCAACCGGGCCACTCCCAACATCAAGGACGTAATCACCAGCAGGTAGCTCAGGATAATCCACTGAATGGTGGCGAAGTCCGTGTGGAGTTGTGCGACCAGCGTGGGCAGCGAGACGTTGACGATGCTGGAGTCGAGCGTAGACATGAGCACGCCCAGTCCGATGCCCAGCATGGCCCACCATTTGCGGGAGGATAACGGCGGTGGTGGGTCGGAATTGGTTGACATTTTTAACCTCTTTACCTCTCACTTTCTCCTTGAAGAATGGCCCAACTTTAACATAAGGGTCAGCTTTTGTCAAGGAGTTGAGGTGCTGGGGTCTATCCCAAATTTTTGGGAGGTGACAATTGCTCCAGCCCCCGTCCCCGGGGGCGGTGATCGTGAAACACCGTGACGCTATCCAATATGTCCCCGAGACGGGGACTGGGAGCGGGCGAAAAGAGACTCGCCTAAAATCTGGGATGCACCCAGGTGCTGTCCCTGCTGTTGACAACCTCTCGATGCTATGGTAATATTGTGTCAGAATTCCGATTGGGGATTGAAACGGAACTTAACCCGATTCTCTGACCGAATCCCTGTGAGAAGAAGACAACTTGTAATATTTAGCGAGAAGAGAGGAAATCTTATGATCGAAAAAGACTATACCAAAACTGGTCGTTCATGCCGGGTAACTTTTGAACTCCCGCCGGAGGTCAACGCTCAGACTGCCCACCTGTGCGGTGAGTTCAACGAGTGGAACCAAACTTCTCACCCGATGAAACGCCACAAGGATGGGAGTTTTAAGCTGACCATCTCTCTCAAGCCGGGCCGACAATACCGCTTCCGCTATCTGCTGGATGGCGAGCGTTGGGAGAACGACCCGGCCGCCGACGGCCACGTACCCAACGAGTTCGGGAGCGAGGATTCGGTGGTGGAAATCTGAGAGCGCCTGGCAAAAGCAGTGCAATTTTAGCCTGGAGTTTGCATGAGCTTGGACTGGGCTGATTTTCTGACGCTTGTAGAACAGGAGTTTCCCGGATGCTGTTGACCGAAACCAGCTATAAGCACATTTCCCTCGATGAGAATAACGTGCCCTTTATCACTGGTACGACCATGAAAGTGGTTGAGCTTGTGGTCGAAAAAATAGCGCACGGCTGGAGCCCAGAGGAGCTACACTTTCAGCATCCATATCTGACCCCTGGTCAAATACACTCTGCCCTGGCGTATTATTGGGACCACCAGAAAGAATTGGACCGTGACATTGAGCGGCGACTGCAATACGTTGATCAGTTGCGGCAAATGACTGGCCCTTCACCCCTGGTTGCTAAGCTAAAGGCTAAAGGGCTGCTTTGATGCCTATAGCCCTTTACATGGATGAACACGTTCCGAGAGCTATCACCATTGCTCTTAGAATGCGTGGCGTTGATGTTATTACCGCTCAAGAAGACAACGCCGATGGAATGCCTGACCAGGAATTACTGGATCGCGCCAGCCAGTTGCAGCGTGTGCTTTTTACAGTGGAATTTTTGCCACTGTGATGCCCCACCATCATTCATTAAAATGGAGAGGGAGGTGGTGGCATTTGAGGTGAGAGGATAACAGACGTACTTTAGTATAGTTTCAATCAAAGGAGGGAAAAAGTTATGTTCCGCAAGTGTAGTATCTTGGTCGGTTTACTGGTAGTCAGCCTGACCCTGACGGCCTTCTCCAACCCGTTTCAGGCGGCCGGGCAGAATAATGGCATCCCCTGGTGGGGTTGGGCGCTGATAATTCTCGTGTTGCTGGCGCTTGGGTGGTGGCTGCGCCGCCGCCCCTCTGAGGAAGAGGCAGCCCCGGTAGCCAAGATTGAGGCGGAGGCTCCGCCCCCCGTCACTAAGGTGGAGGCTCCACCGCTCATCGTCGAAGCAGAAGCCCCGCCCCCCGTTGCTGAGGTAGAGGCCCCACCGCCCGTCGTCGAGGCTCCGGCGCCTGTGGAAGAGCTCGCGCCGCCAACCCCCGATGATCTGAAGCGCATTGAGGGGATCGGGCCCAAGATATCCAGCGTGCTTCAGGAAGCCGGCATCACGACCTTTGCCCAACTGGCGGCAACCGATGTGGGTCAACTGGAGCAGATTCTCCGGGCGGCTAACGTCAGGCTGGCGAATCCCGGCACCTGGCCTGAGCAGGCTAAACTGGCGGCTGCTGGTCAGTGGGATGCACTTGAGACTATGCAAAGTGGGCTCAAGGGTGGCAAGCGGGCGTGATCAGCCTGGCCTCAGTGAATCTCTAACCATAAAAGGAGGATAACGTGTTAAAAGAGTTTAAAGAATTCGTCCTGCGTGGGAATGTGCTCGATATGGCCGTAGGCATTATCATCGGTGTGGCCTTCGGCACTATCGTCAAGTCGCTGGTCGATGATATAATCATGCCGCCCATCGGCTTGTTGCTGGGTGGGGTGGATTTTTCCAACTTCTTCATTTTGCTAAAGGCGGGTTCCTCTCCTGGGCCTTACACGTCGCTGGCCGACGTGCAGACGGCAGGGGCGGTGACGATTAACTACGGCGTGTTCATCAACGCCGTCGTCAGCTTCCTCATCGTCGCCTTTGCGTTGTTCCTTCTCATTCGCGGCGTCAACCGGCTGAAGCGGAAGGAGGAAGCACCGCCTGCCGAGCCGACAACCAAAGAGTGTCCATACTGCCTGTCCACCATCTCGATCAAGGCCACCCGCTGCGCCTATTGTACCTCTGAACTGCCGGCGACGTAGGACGATTCACACCTAGAGAGGGGAAAGAGACATGCCACTCTTGTTGACCAGAGAAGACGTGGAAGCCGTTCTCACCATGGACAAAACCATTGAAGCCCTGGAAGGAGCTTTCAGACAGCACCACGCCGGGACGGTTGAGTTGCCCGTCCGGCTGGGCGTGCCCGCCGCCCGGTACGAAGGACTGACGCTCTACATGCCGGCCTACATCGGCGGGGAGATGGACGCCCTGGGAGCGAAGATCGT
>CAZYHC010000002.1:76614-200941 GCA_964646625.1 uncultured Anaerolineales bacterium | reverse complement strand
TCCTTCGGCCCGTAGTAGCGGAAGAGATACTGGCGCTCCAGAACCTCCAGCACTTCTTTCTTCTCTTCCTCGCCAACTGCCAGCCCGCCGGGGTACATGGGCGGGTTGGGTGTGGTCTTGACTGGCGTGCCGCCTTCAATGGCTAATTTCTCTTTCATTAATCAACCTCCTTTTATGATTATGTATATCATCCAGTTTATTATCACAAAGAGCACGAGCTGAGCCTGCCATTCTGGGTCTGGTGCACCAAAATCATAATCTGCCTTTGCGAGGAGCTCGCCATAGGAGCAACCTGTACATGAAACCGGCCAGGATGCTCAAAAAAAAAGCCAGAATAACCCTTAAAAGATAAAAATGCAGACCAAAAAAGCCAATCTCTAGCGGCGCTCTGGCCGGGCCGGTCATCATCTGAGCCGTCATAAAGGTCACGATATTTTCCTCGCTCATCCCTTTCTCTTTTAAAACAAACACCAGCGGGTAGATGGCATAAATAGGCCCCGGCGTGATGATCCCCACAATGGCGATTAACGGCGACCGGCCTCTCATATTCTTTCCCAAGCCCAGCCTGTCCTTGACATAGGTATCCGGCACCAGGAAATGAATCACAGCAGAGATCAGAACGGCGAAAAAGGTGATAACGGCGATCTTGATAAAGACACTCACCTCGGCAATAAATATCTCTTGTATCTCGGTCGGCTTGAAGAGATACAGCCCCAGGGAAAAAAGCAAAAGGATCGCGCATATAAACAGCGTTGAACGTGGAGAAAGGGTTGCTCCCTCGTTTGCCCTTTTCTTTGTCTTTTCCATCTTTTCTCCATCCTTCATCTTAATCTCATCCCCAAATAGCTGAAAACGAAAGAGGCCATCAGACCGGCCAGAGTGGCTATAACTACAGAGATAAAAAGCCTTCTGAAGAAAAACCCTATGCCCAGCCGGTCAATTTCCAGGAAGACAACCGAGGGTTCTGTCAAAACATCACCGGAAAGATAGGCGACCACCAGTCCTACATCCATTCCTTGACTGACCAGCAGGGCCATCAGCGGGTAGACGATGTACCTGGGGCCGGGGGTTAAAAAACCGATGATGACGGCCAGAACGATCAATCCCACGTTCATTTCTCTTGATAAGACATCGCGAACCAGGTCTGGAGGCAGGTAGGCGCTGAGGCACATCGAGGCCAGCGTCCCACAGACGAGCAGGGCCATCGTTTGCCACATACTATCGAATAGATAGAAAGCGATTTCTTTACGACGGCTGGGCATCTCCACCTTCCTTAACAAACGAGAATACCTCCGGTATGGGGGAGAGGGGTTTGCTCTTAAACCATTTATCCAAGTCATTTAGAGCCTTTTTCTGATGGACTGCTGGAGTTTTCGTAGATAACTGTTTGCGAGCAGCAATCAGGCTATATTCACGAAAAAATTCGCTTTTCTGTTTCTCGGACATACTTGGTGATACCCCTTTCTCACGAATTGTTCTCGGACCACCGTATGTTAGCTGCATACTCCTCGCCGATCTTCCTCAACCCCAGATAGGTCTCCAGGATGTCTTCATCGGAATATCCCTCGCCGTCCATAACGCAGACCGGCACCCCGATGGTATCAGGGGCCAGGGTCTCGGCCATTTCTGCGTAGCCGGCCATCATCTGCTCAGGGGTCTCGTCGTTGTCGAACATGGCGAATACCAGCCCCCTCCCGGCGAAGGCTCGCCTCAATTTCTCCATATCGTTCCGGGTGTAACGCCAGGAGCAGTTGAGGCCCTTAATGGACGGGGCGTGATCCAGGTACAGGTCAGCCGCCGGATGGGGGCCGCAGTTGTGCAGCAGGCCGCCGCCATAGCGGGCGTAGAGGCGGCTGTTGTAAGGCTGACCGAAGGTCTCAAACAGCCGGGGGTGAATGGTGGCACACACGTCGTCGCTGCAAAAGCCCTTGTGCCCTTCCGGGGCCCAGGTGGGATCGAAGTCGGTGGTGGTCATTTTATCGAGACCACCGGCGGCCTGAATGATCAGGTCGTAGCAGGCGATCAGGGTCTCGGCGATGTGGTTCAGGAGATAGTGAAACTCCTCCGGGCTGTCGTAGAAGGCGGTGTACATCAGGTTGGTCTCTATCAGGTCCTTGCAGGTGTTCAGCGGCCCACCCAGATCAAGGCCCGACAGGGGGATCTGCCCTTTGGTCCGCTCCACGAAGAGGCGGATACGCCGCAGGCATTCGGGCATCAGGCCGGCCGTGGCCGGCTCGATCCGCTCCAGTTCATAGACCCGGGCCATGTCGTGGATGATGGGCCCCTCCACGCCCGGCATCTGATCGGGGTCACTCTCGTTCCAGTAGACCTTGCAGCCGTAGACGGTGGCTATAGTCATGTAGCCTACGTCGGGCCTGAGCCAGGGGATGTAATCGTCGGGCAGCGTCCTCAGACAACGCTCGACCGCCACCAGGTTGGCCTCCAGTTGTTTCTCTCCGTCCAGCAGCAGCTCCCTGGCGGTATAGCCGTGAGGATTACAGACCAGCCAGATCACGACGGGGATGTGGTCCACCCGTCTGTAGGCCCACAGATCACGCATGGTCTGCTTGCGGCGCTCGATCTCTTGCGCGTCCCAGGTAATGTTGTCTAGCATTTAGACCTCATCGTTTTTCCAGAATAAATAGTGTCCTACTTCGGGCAATTGATAAAATCGCCTTTACCAATCCTTTAACTGTTAGCGTACTCAAATCATCAAGCCACGTGCTTGAGTGGCCATAGCCTTTATGCATTTTAATTTCCCAGGACCTTTGCATAAAGCAATCAAGTAACTGCTTTTTACTAAATGTAAACAGATGCGCCTTATCAATCGTCGCCAGTTCCATAATGCTACGTATCTGGCTACCCCACCAACTGTATAAATTTTGTCTCAAGAAAATGATACCACTTTTTTTAACACACGATGCACTTCGTCCAACACCAATACTGGATTTTCGCAATGATCCAGAACGTTATCTAAAATAATCAGATCAAAAAATTCTTCTTTATAGGGAAGATTTTCGCCTTTACCTTTTTGGTATTTTACCTCGGGGTCTCGGAGCCGTACCCATTCTTCTTTATTTGAAAAAAAATCTTCTAAGGGATCAATCGCATACTTGTTGTTTGATTTTAAAAATGTCAAAGCCCCTACTGGACCGGAACCTATTTCCAAGATGGTTGTTGCTTGATTTATTGCCAGGAAAGGCTTAGTAAAATCTTCAACTTCTTGTGAGCATATTCTATAATACCACTCAATCTCTTTATTATAGCCTCTCCACCAACTTAACTCATAATCCTGTGCTAACTGCCACCTTGTCTGATTTTTCATTGCCATTTAACCACGCCATCACTTGATAGGGCACGATCTAAATGCGCAGTTCTACCACGTCGCTGTCATGAAGGACGTGGTCTCGCTGTACCATCTGACCGTCATATACGCCACTGCCCCAGACTCGAGCCGCCTTAAGTTTCTTGAAGAAATCTTGATGGACCTCTCTTGCAAACTCCGCTACGGTGCTCCCTTTCTGCAATACGAACGGCGCGCTGAGATCGGGCTCCTTGCCGGGAGCTTTGGAGTAAACGCGGATGATTCCCAACCGCTCGAACACAACCCACTTCAAACGTTCAAGGTTGCGACCGGTAGCCGCCGAGACAGGGAGCAAAGGCCAGTCATCCTCAAGCAGTTCGCAAAAAATCTCGAAAACCTCATCTAAACTCTCGTCATCGCTCTTGTTAGCCAGCACCAGCAGCGGTATGAAGGTCATACCTCTCTGTTGGGGGTAACGATCTTTCAGATGATAAGGCCCGATACGGTGTTCTTGCAGCAAAGCGATCGTATCCTCAAGCTGCTGTACTGGGTACGTTTGCAGATCCACCACTAACAGGATGAGGTCTGATCTTCGGATCAGATCCATTAGTTCCGGCTCTACAAAGTCCCTGTCCAGCGGGGGGGTATCTACCAACTGGATTTGGATGTTTTCCACCGGCATCATGCCGGGAGTGGGTTGCCAGGTGGTGTAAGGGGCATCCGCCACTTCGGGGGAGGCGTTGGTCAGAACTGCTACCAGCGCGGATTTTCCCACATTGGTAGGACCGACTACCACCACCTGCCCCGCGCCTTCTTTTCTGATAAGGAAGGCGGAGTGTTGCCTGCTGGCGCGTTTTCGGGTCTGGGACGCGGCTTTTAACTTGGAGAGGCGCCTGCGAAAATCCGCCCTCAGTTTGTCCGTGCCCTTGTGTTTAGGAATGGTGCTAATTAACTCTTCGAGGCAGGCGATTTTCTCCGCCGTCGATTGGGCGGCCCGATATCGCGTTTCCGCTTCAAAGTACTCTGGAGGAAGATTTGTCGGCATAGCTATGCCCCCTTCCTAAATTGAACTCACAGGGCGCATGGCAGGCTGGAAAGCACCGTCGGTTGCAGCGACGGCTTGAGCAAACTCGTCATGGGTGAAACCACGGATCATCTCGGACAGCCTCTAAACTCTCGTCCAGCGTCAAATCCGTGTAGATCTCCACCCACTTTCCCGTGTACCTCATAAACGAGAGATTGAAACGATCGTTCCCAACATACTCCAGCCGAGCAAACCTGTCCTCAAAGTATGGCGAGATAGCATTAGGGCCAGGGCAGTGATACTTGGAACAGAAGTAAAAGTAACTGCGGTACCACTTGGCATAAATGTCCACAATGTAGTTGAAGAGCGCTTCTTCGGGTGGAGGCTGGATGTGCTGCGGTTTGAGAACCGTCTCCACGAGTTCCTCGGCCTTCTTTTCCAACTCTCTCTTGACGCTCTCTGGTACTTTGGGTTTGGGAGCTTTGGATGGGCTGTAAACCCACCTCTTTTGTCTTTTTGTCATTCATCCCTTTCCATGAAATGAAGCTAACGCGACGTGTCCGCCTAATGGACCGCGCATCACATGCCGCGCGTGTGTGTGAAGTGCACCCCCCTTTGATCGGGCACCGCTTGCACATAATAACTCAGAATACTTTTCCATCCCCTGCACACATATAGAGAGCTGATCAGCTACTCAGATTCTTCACCAGCCTGGGCAAGCGCAAAGGTGACCACGCGTTCACTTAACCAAACACCTCTTTGTCTCATGCGCTGAATAGCGTCTCGCATTGAAAACTGATAACCTTCTCGTCTGGCACGAAGCAGAACGCCGATAGAACCAGTGACCAAAAGGCCACTCAGTTTGGCAATACGCCTTCCCGCCATCTCATCAATGCAAACAGTCTGGACGTTTTGGTTCAGTGCCAACTGGATAACAGCCGCTTCCCCTCGGTCGAGTGAATTGATAAGAATGGGAGCAATTTCCAGGGGGGTTGAATCCTTCTGCAACCAGTGTGCTGCTTCAAATTCTGCTACCGCAAACCCACTGGGGCCACCTGCCAGCATTTCCTGGCAAACCGCCCAGGGTACCCATACCCGGCGATAAATCTGCAGGGCATTCAGGCTACCCAGAGCAGCCATAATCGCAATGACTGGACCGGTGTTGATTACGATTTCCTCAGTCCTATGCATGGTCCATATCCGATTGCAACTCTTCTTCGTCCAAATCTATCATAGCCACTCCGTAACGATGCAGGCTGAGCAAGAATGAAACCCTGTCCATACCGACCAATTTGGCCGCCATGCCTGAAGAAAGTCGCTTCATTTCAAACAACTTGACCGCCATTGCCATTTTGGCTTCCTGTTCAAATTGCTCCCGGCTGCACTGGAGCGCATCAGGTAAAGAGGGTGGATAATCTATGACCAACCGCATAAATTGACTCCTTTCGGGCCTTTGTGTCCTGGTGGTTAATCTTGAAAGCAGGGTGGTAACAGGGGGATACTCCGCTTCACCACAACCGGTCACCCGGAAGCACTGGGAGCTTGCTACGTGGCCTCCTGGTAGTTACCACGACCGGACTCTCACTGGCTAGCAGACGACAGCTTTGCAGGGCACACCAGCGACTTGTTAGATGGCGATGGTACAGTTCGGGAGCACCAATGATTCGGAAGGGTACAAAACAGCCAGTTTAGTGCAAGCGTGCTCGGCCCATCCTTTCATAATCCTTCCAGTTTTGGTCCGTCCTACACCACATTTGAGCAGTTGTAGTATCCCAATCCCAAACCCTGCCCTTCATAGCATCCAACTTCATAACATCCAGCACGTTATTAGGGTTAAGTCTCAAACCCGCCTCCCACGCGGACTCGATAAGTTGTCTCCGACATCTCGGACTATGCTTAGGATGGCCAAAGACGTACGCGTATTTGATGTCTTTGTCCCTTTTAGCTTTGGGGAGGAGTTTTTCCAGAACGCCTCTGGTGCTGAGGTACTCCCCGCGTTTGAGAACCTCCTCGTCGGGAAAAATTGCTTCTAGAATGAGTCTATTTACTCTTAGCTTTTGGAATCGGCCTAGCGGCGAATCGGGTTTAAATTCAGGCAACTGTCGTCTCTCAACGCCTATGGAGCCGAGGTTCGTTCGATAGAGGTCGTGCAGTTCTACAACAGGAAACAGCTCTACGTAATAAAATAGTTCTACATAGAAGTTATTGTAAAAATACGGGTCGTCAAGTAGCCGATTGAAATATTGTATCAGCTTTACATTGTCGAACATGGCAGCGTCAAAAATGTCACCTTCGGGGTCTTTTCTATACCCAATTTTCTTGAGATCCTGAGCTATTCTTTTAGCAAGAATGCGAGCTGCCTTGGTGGAAGCCTTTGTCAATGGTTGGCCTGCCTTTTCTTTTTCCGAGTCGCTTAGGGCTGCTTTCAATTGGGCCACTATGACCTCAGGGTTTTTGATGTCATCACGGTCGAAAAGCGGCGGTCCAGCAACGTGAGTAAAAGGTACTAATTCACGCAGCAGATCCAGCAGGTTGTCATCTTTTTGCTCTTTTACCTTGCTTTCGAGCGCATCGAAAATTTCCCATTGCATTCCAATCCACGGTCTGTCTTCTGGTTTATCACGCTCTTTGACCTTATTTATCGCGTCTTTCATCCTATCAGCGATTTTCTCGTTATATTTCCCTGGAAATCCATCAGGGGTAAGGCTATAGGCAAATCCCACCAACAGGGAATGGGCATCTAAGCCTGATAAATCGGCCTTGAGGGCCACTGAAGCATTATCGGTCACGATTTTGTTATCCTCTTTCCAACAAGATTAACCTTTTCTTACAAAGATTATACGGAAAAAATCCTTATAAGTCAACATGCCTTCTACCACAAAGACCCGAAGACACCAAGATTTCCTTCGAGCCTTTGTGTCCTGATGGTTAATTTTGAAAGCAAAGTGGTAAACGGATGCGTTTGGAGTCAGTCCTGGGCCTCTACCCGGCCATCGGGATGTATCTTGCCCACAGAGCTCAGGCCGGTATACACCAGGGCCGTGACCTCACACTCCAATTTCTCTCCTGCTTCCAGACAAGCGCAACGACCCGCAGTGGCCGCCACCTCCAACTGGCCGGGATACCCCGTAGAGGGCTCCAGAAGCAGGGTGTATAACCCTCGCCAGCCGCCATACACCAGGAACATCCACACCGTGTTGAACACTTCCAGGGGGAAGAGCCAGGCCAGACCTATCTTCCGGCGGGTGTCGGTCACCGCGCACCAGCCCTGGCGTAGCCCGGTGGCGTATTGGCCGTCACAAATCCTCGCCTCCGGCGGCAATACAAGACGCATGTCCACCCGTTGTCCCTCCCGGTCTACGGCGAAGGGCCAGCGATAGGTATAGTGGTCGGGATGAAAACGCTGGCGGTAGTTCTCATCGATGTGCACCGTAGTGGCTGGCATATCGATGCGGGTGTGAGGATCGACGTTCACGGCCGGATGCATAGTCCACAGGAAGTCGAACGGCCCGTAGCCCACGTTCGTGATCCTGTAACGGAGATGGATCAGGGCCTCGTCGGCCCTCAGCGATATCCACTTCTCCATCAAGGCCGGAGTGACAGGAGTGTAACAGCGGAGATAAACACATACTTCCTGCGCCTCGTCCTTCACCACCTGCCAGTCCCAGGTTTGGGCCCACACCTCGCCGTGGTCCACGTAGAACTCGCCCTCATGGACGCAGGGGACGTCGTTGGGAAACATCTCGTCCCATCCCCCGGCCCACCAGTCGTCGAATTTGGCTCCGAAGGGCACCTTGCGCAGTGGGATGCGGGGGTGGTGAAAGAGGAGATTGCGATCCAGGGGCTTGTAGACGAGGTTGTATATCTTGGCTCCTACCTCCGGGAAAATATCGAGACGCAAAAGCTCGTTTTCCAGGACGATAGCTTTTAATCCCCGGTAGCTCCAGTCGGTGTCGATACGTGTTTTAGCCATGTTTAGGTCTCCAGTCTCCAGTCTCCAACTTCCAACTTCTAACCTCCAACTTCTAACCTCCAACCTCCAACCTCTTCACCCGCTCTATAGCCCGTTTGACCCCATCCTGGGCGATGCGCTCGATCTCCGCGGCCTGTTCTTTGGCAACGGGCATAGGGCGCTCTTCGGCCAGGATTTTGCGGGCCAGGTCGTTGGCCCGCTGACGCATACTTTTAGCCCCGGCCCGCTCCCAGGTATCCCAGGTGGTGCGGTCGGTGAGGGTCGGCTCCCAACGGACCTTACGGTAATACTCACGGGTTTCCTTCTGGGTCAGGAAGTGCTTGCCCAGGGGGCCGACCCGGCTCAAAAGGTCCACCGACAGGGTGTAATCGTTGACCTCGAAGCCCCTGGCGATGCAGAAGGCGGCGGCGATGATCTCCTCGTCGATGAGACACTGTTCGTAGCTAGCCAGCAACATCTGCTCCATCATGCCGTAAATGAGGTGCACGAAGTTGGTGCCAGCCAGGATGTTGGTCAGGACGTGCAAGGCCCGCTCGTAGCCGGCCTGGGCGTCGGGCACCTTGGCCTCAATGCCCGTGCCGCCCTGATAGGGCAAACCGAAATAGTGGGCGATCTGGGCCGTGGCGGCGTGGATGAGGTTGGATTCGGGAGCCGAACCGGCGTAGGCCCCGCTACGCATATCCATGATGCCCGACGCGATGGCAAAAATGCAGGGCACGCCCGGGTTGACCAATTGGGCCAGCACCACCCCGGCCAGGACGTTGGCGGCCTGCTCCACCAGCGTGCCGGCGATGGGCACCGGGGTGGTGGAGCCGCACAGGGCATCGACCTCGATGTAGATAGGGATGCCCCACCTGGCCGATTCCATCAAGACCTCCGATCCCGTCTTTTCGTGCTTGAGGGGACTGACCATGCAGACCACCTCGGTGAACATCGGCTTGCGGCAGGCTTCCTCCTCGCTGCCCTGGTAGACGGCGGCCATCTTGACTTGATCGCGCACCGATTCGGCACTATGGGCCTGGGAATAGTAGTTACGGGTGGTGTGAGAGAAACAGGTGGAAAAGTTGATCAACGGGTAGCCGATTTCGTGCACGTCGCTGGGCACCACGATCTGGTGCATGATGTCCAGGTGAGGCAAAGTGTCCAGCAGGCGGGTGAGGTCGATCAGGTCCCGGCGCGTGGCCGGGCGGTGCACCCCATCCAGATCGAGGACGGAGAGGGCACAGGAGCCGCTGATGGTATAGACCCGCTCCAGATCGACTTTGACGTCCCACTCTGGCGTCTTGCCGTAGAGGGTGAAGCGGCTGGGGGCGGTCAATAGCGCCCTCTTGAGCAGGCCCTCGCTGATCTTGACGATCTTCTGGTCGAAGTCCACGCCGGCCCCGTGGTCGCGAAACATCTCCAGGGCCGGCCGGTACTCCATAAAAACCCCCATTTCTTCCAGGGCCTCTAGAATGGCAAAATAGAACATATCCAGGTCCTGCTCGTCGATGAACTTGAGCAGGCCGCCACGGAGTCCTCTTCTTGGCATTTTTCACTCCTTCAATTTCTGATCCCTCGATGTAGTAACGACTTAAGTCGTTACTACGCTGTTCTAGCCCATCCATTGTAGCGCCAGCCGGGCTGCGCCGGCGGCGTCGTCGGCATAGCCGTCGGCCCCGATCTTCTGGGCGAAGGCCGGGGTGACCGGCGCGCCGCCGACCATAACCTTGATCCTGGCCCTTAAGTCTTGAGCCTGGGTATCCTGGATCACTTTCTCCATGTAGGTCATGGTGGTGGGCAGCAGGGCAGACATGGCCAAGATGTCGGCTCCAACCTCTTTGACTTTGGCGATGAACGCTTCCGAGGAGACATCGACGCCCAGGTCGTGGACGCTGAGGCCGCTGGCGTTCATCATGGTAGCCACTATGGATTTTCCTATATCGTGGATGTCGCCCTGGACCGTGCCGATGACCACCGTGCCGGCCGTCTCTCGTCTGAGGCCCGCGGCGGCGATCTCTTTCTCCAGGATATCAAGGCCGCCCTTCAGGGCCTCAGCCGACATCATAAGCTCAGGCAGGTAGTATTCTCCGCTTTCGTAGAGGCGGCCCACTTCCAGGATACCGGCGATGAGCCCTTCGTTGACGGCCTTCAGGGGATCGATCCCGGCCTCTAGGGCCTGCTGCGCCAGGACGGGCACCTCCTCGATCTCACCGTCGATGACTTTTTGCTTCAGGTCGTCAATGATTTGATCCATAACGGATTTCCTCCCTTCTCCAACCTCCAACTTCCAATCTATCCTTTCACCGCCCCCTCGGTTAAGCCCTGGATCAGATACCTCTGGAAGAAGAGGAAGATGATCAGCACAGGCACGGTAACTATAATGGAAGCGGCCATCATGTCCCCCCAGCGGATCTCGAACTGGCCGACGAAGGAGAGGACGATGCCCGGCGGCAGGGTCCTGAGCGGATCGTGGCCGATGAGGGTCAGGGCGAAGAGATATTCGTCCCAGGCTACCATGAAGGAGAAGACGGCCACGGCGAAAATGCCAGGCAGGGCCATAGGCAACACCACCTGTAGAAGAGCCTGAAGGGTGCTACACCCGTCGATCAGGGCCGCTTCCTCGATCTCCTGGGGAATGCGGTCGAAGAAACCCTTGAGCATCCAGATGCAGAAGGGCAAGGCGAAGCTGGTGTTGATAATGATCAGGCCCGTACGCGTGTTCAAGAGCCCTATCCTGGCAAAGAAGATGTAAAATGAGATCAAAAGCAGGGTCAGAGGAAACATCTGGGAGGTAAGGACCAGGTTCAGAATGAACCGCCGCCCGCCGAAACGGAAGCGGGAGAAAGCGTAACTGGCGAAGGTGGCGATGGTGATGGATAAGATCACGGTGCCCGCACACACCAGCAGGCTGTTCTTGAAGTAGGTCAGAAAGTTGAGCTGCACCCCCTTGGCCGAAGCCAGCACGTCTTGAAAATTCACCAGCGAGGGCTCGAGCGGCAGCCATTGGGGAGGCATGGCGAAAACCGCTCCCAGGTCCTTGAAAGAAGTGTTAACCATCCAGTAGAGGGGAAAAAGGGGGATAAGCAACATAACGAAGATGGCGATATAGGTGAGAACGCTGGCCAGGCTTCTCCCGGTTCTGTGTCCCATGACTCACTCCTCTCTCACGCCGACGACTCGGATGTAGAAAACGCTGAAAATAGCCAGGGCGATCAACCAGAGGGTGCCGATGGCGCTGGCATAGCCCACTTCGTAGGTCTTGAACGCGGTGCGGTAGACGTAGATAGGCCAGGTGGTGGTGGCGTTGACGGGCCCGCCCTTGGTCAGAATCCAGATGAAAGTGAAGTCCTGAAACTCCCAGATGATGTCCAGCAGGGTGACGATCATGATGATCTCCTGCAAGTTGGGCAGGGTGACGTGGCGGAAAACCTGGAGTTTGTTGGCGCCATCAATGCGCGCGGCTTCGATCTGCTCTTTAGGGACAGTCTGGAGCCCGGAAAGGAGCATGATCATCATGAAGGGGAAGGTTTTCCAGACGGTGACAATGATCACCGTCCACATAGCCAGGTCGGTGCGCTGCAACCAGGGCAGGAATTCGTCGATAAGGCCCATGGCCTGCAAGAGATAGTTGATCACGCCATAGCTCTGGTTGAACATCCACATGCCCAGCAGGGAGATAACCACACTGGGCACCACCCAGGGGATGAAGAACAGGGTGCGGAACACCCCTCTAAACTTGATCTCACGATTCAACAGCAGCGCCAGGGCGAAGCCGATGACGAAAGAGATAATCATCACCCCGAAGGCGTAAACCAGGGTATTGCCCAGCGATTCCCAGAACAGCTTGTCCGCAAAGCGCACCTTTATGAAGGGGAAAGCTTCCTCTAACTTTACCCCTTTGATGGTCAGCAACCTCTGAAAGTTGCGCAGGCCGAAGAACCTTTCTCCAACCTCCGGATTGGTCAGGCTGTATTTATAAAAAGAAAGCCGCACTCCGTTGAGCAAGGGGAAAACTATGGTGCCCATCATGGCCAAAAAGGCCGGGAGCAGCAACAGGATGGCCGTCCGTATCCTGCGTTGGCTGTAGGTCATAACTTTTCTCCGCGCCTGGTCTACCTGCCGGGGTGATCATAAAGCAAGGGAGAGATTTTGTCAAGATTAGGTGCCTGGCACTAACTTGAAACCGAGGAGTGTGCAAATCGAGCGCTTGTAGTAACGACTTAAGTCGTCACTACAAGGTCACTTTGGAAGTGCCAGGCACCTGAGCACTGGTGGAATTATATAAAGAACACCGGTCAGCAAGAAACTCTGCTGACCGGTGCAGGCCAGTCAGGCCGCTATTCTTGTTGTTCCAACAGCCATTCGATCTCATCGGCCGCTTCGTCCAGGGTATCTTGAATGTCTGCGTCTTCGATGAGAATCTTCTGGATGGCGGCGATGTAAGTTTCGGCCACGGCGTCCCACTTGGGCCCCCACCCGCTGGGCACGCGCGTGTATTCCATCTGGGACACGAACGGACCGACCTTCGGATCCTCACGGTATTCGTCGGTCAGCAGGGACTGGCGCACGGGCATCAGGCCGGTGTTAGCCATGTAATCGTCCACAATCTCCTTGTCCGAGATGAGGAACTCCATGAACTTAAAAGCCTCTTCTTTGTGCTCGGAATTGTTGGAGAGCACCAGGATGTGAGAGCTGGGGTTGCAGAAGCCATGATCAGAGTCGGCCGTGCCCGGCCCGGTGGGGATGAAGGTCGCATCCCACACGGCGTCGAACTCCTCTCCCCGCCCGCTCTCGCCCTGCAAAATGCCTTTGATCCAGGGGCCCTCGATGATGAAGCCCACTTTCTCCTGAGCGAAGAGGACACGCAGGTCTCGGATGTTCAGACCAGCCTGCATGTAGCCCTTGTCTACCAGGTCCTTGAGCCACTGCACCATTTCCACCCCGGCCTCGTTATTGAAGGCAGGCTTGCCCTCCTCGTCCAGGAAGGTGCCCCCAAAGTTCCATAGCCAGATGTGTAAGTAGTCGGCGGCCAGGAACCACTTGCTGGTGTCCAGGGCGATGCCGTAGATGTCGTCGCCCAGGCCGGAGATGGCCTCAATGGCCGCGTTCAACTCCTCCATGGTGGCCGGGGGCTTGTCCGGATCCAACCCGGCCTGCTCCATCAGGTTCTTGTTGTAGACCAGGTTATTGGGGTTCTGGTTCCAGGGCAGCGCCCAGATGGTGTCGCCCAGGGTTACCTCACCCCAGGTGGCGGCCAGCATGTCGTCCTCGAGCTCCTCGGAGACGTAGTCGTTCAGGGGCTCAATGCCGCCCATGGCCACCACGGCCCGCAGCCAGCCCACGTCGAGGAGGGTTATATCAGGCTGTTCCCCGGCGGCGGTCATGATCGTCAACTGGCTCATGGTCTCCTCGTAGGGCAGGGGCACCACGTCCAATGCGATCTCCGGGTGTAGCTCCTCGTACTTCTCCTCGGCGGCCAGCAGCACGCTGATGCCTCCCGACGTCTTCTCCGCCGACATCCAGTTGTGGAAAGAGATGGTGATCTTCTCCTGGGCCGGCGGGGCCGCGCTCGCGGTAGCCACCAGGGGCAACAGCAGGCAGAAAACCAGCAACGAGGTCAAAACGTACTTCTTCATAATATGCTCCTCCTGAATAAAAATAGTGTTTGGTAAGAAACGGCCAGAGAACTTAATCAGGACGTTCTCCGTTCCCCCCTCATTTCACACTCTGCTCAGCACGACGATCAGTCTTTCAGTTCATCCGCATCCCCCCTCTCTCCTCGTGAATCAGCGACACCGAAGTGCTCAACGTTGGATGGGATACGTACCGTATCGTTTGGCCGCCTGGTAATTAGAATTCATTTTCCTGTATCTTCCATTTTACCGCATCTCAGGCCTGAAGTCAATTCACGGAGTTGCTTGACTTTACCCATATTGGCGTCGAATCCATAACTTGACAGAGTGACTCCTTCTATGGTATATTCCTGGGAAATTCCCACTTATCTGAAAGTTCAAGCCTTTTGCAAGGAGGTGTGCGGCGGGGTAACATTCCAATAAAGCGTAGCCGTTAGTTTCTGGGCAGTCTCCCTATCAGTGTTGATGTATTGTCTCACCGCAGAGGGCGCAGAGTTCGCTGATACTTTTGAATTTGCTCGACGCTCCCAGCGGCCTCAGCGGTGAAAAGTAGACCGACCTTCGCATCAACGCAAATAGGGAGACTATTATTTTCTGCCATTTAGTTCTACTATACCCCCCAAGATTGTCCCCTTTGCAATGCGAGCTGGGAAGCGCAAACTAAGAGGCAGCGTGAAAGGAGGAGAGATTATGTCAGACAAAGTAACCAGAGGGCTGGCCGGGATCGTCGTAGCAGATAGCGCCATTTGCTACATTGACGGACAAAAAGGGATTCTCCGCTACCGGGGCATTGACATCAGTGATCTGATCCAGTTTTCATCTTACGAAGAGACAACCTATCTGCTCTGGTTCGGCGAACTCCCCACCCACTCCCAACTGGAGGAGTTCAAAGCCCGGCTGGCGGCGGAGAGGGAGATAGACGAAAGCGTGTGGAATATGCTCACCTTCTCGCCCAGCCGGCCGCAGCCTATGGAAGCCCTGCGCACGGCGGTCTCGGCCCTGTCCTCCTACGACCCCTACAACGGAGACGATAGCCGGGCGGCCAACGTCAACAAGGCCCTCTACCTGACGGCCAAGATGCCCACCATCGTGGCCTATTACCACCGCTACTCAGAAGGCCGGGAGCGCGTGCACCCCGACCCCAATTTGAGCCACGCGGCGAACTTTCTGTTTATGCTGCGGGGCGAGCCCCCCACAGCCCCGGAAGAACGAGCCCTGGACATGGCTATGTTGCTGATGGCCGACCACGAACTGAACGCCTCTACCTTTGCGGCGCGGGTCGCCGCCTCTACCCTGTCCGATATGTACTCGGCCATCACTTCGGCCATCGGCACCCTCAAAGGGCCGCTGCATGGGGGGGCCAACCAGCGGGCTATGGAAATGATGCTGGAAATCGGCAACGAGGAGAACGTCGAACCCTACATCACCGAGACGCTGGCCAAAGGTTCGCGGATTATGGGCTTCGGACACCGGGTATACAAGACTATGGACCCCCGGGCTATCCAACTGCGGGGTATGGTCTGTACGCTGGGAGAGGAGGCCGAGGATCCCAATTGGTGCGACCTGTCGTTGAAGATCATCGATACCGTCGCGGAGAAGAAAAAGGGCCTCTACCCCAACGTGGATTTCTTTACCGCTCCACTGTTCTATACCCTGGGCATCCCCCTGGACCTGTTCACCCCCATATTTGCCCTCAGCCGCGTGGTGGGGTGGACGGCCCACGTCATGGAGCAATACGAGAACAACCGTCTGATCCGGCCCCTATCCGATTACGTAGGGCCCGAGCAAAGGCCCTACGTACCTATCGAAGAGCGATAGCGAGAACCTCCCGCATGATTTTTACCAGAGGCGGCAAACTTTTGTGCCTGATTTTGTGCCAAACTAACGCATAGATCACCACTGTCAAGTTTTCTCAATCCATAACTTGACAGAGTTACTCCCCTATGGTATATTTCTGTACAAGTACTCGAAATGATTGTCCCTTTTGCAATGCGGTGCTGGGAAGCGTAGAAGAAAAGGCCACGTGAAAGGAGAAAAGGATATGTCAAACAAAGCGGCCAGAGGTCTGGCCGGGGTCGTCGTAGCGGACAGCGCCATTTGCTACATCGATGGGCAACAAGGGAGTCTTCGCTACCGGGGCATCGACATCGGTGAACTGGCCCAGTTTTCATCTTACGAAGAGACCGCCTACCTGCTCTGGTTTGGCGAACTCCCCACCCACTCCCAACTGGAGGAGTTCAAAGCCCGGCTGGCGGCGGAGAGGGAGATAGACGAAAGCGTGTGGAATATGCTCACCTTCTCGCCCAGCCGGCCGCAGCCTATGGAAGCCCTGCGCACGGCGGTCTCGGCCCTGTCCTCCTACGACCCCTACAACGGAGACGATAGCCGGGCGGCCAACGTCAACAAGGCCCTCTACCTGACGGCCAAGATGCCCACCATCGTGGCCTATTACCACCGCTACTCAGAAGGCCGGGAGCGCGTGCACCCCGACCCCAATTTGAGCCACGCGGCGAACTTTCTGTTTATGCTGCGGGGCGAGCCCCCCACAGCCCCGGAAGAACGAGCCCTGGACATGGCTATGTTGCTGATGGCCGACCACGAACTGAACGCCTCTACCTTTGCGGCGCGGGTCGCCGCCTCTACCCTGTCCGATATGTACTCGGCCATCACTTCGGCCATCGGCACCCTCAAAGGGCCGCTGCATGGGGGGGCCAACCAGCGGGCTATGGAAATGATGCTGGAAATCGGCAACGAGGAGAACGTCGAACCCTACATCACCGAGACGCTGGCCAAAGGTTCGCGGATTATGGGCTTCGGACACCGGGTATACAAGACTATGGACCCCCGGGCTATCCAACTGCGGGGTATGGTCTGTACGCTGGGAGAGGAGGCCGAGGATCCCAATTGGTGCGACCTGTCGTTGAAGATCATCGATACCGTCGCGGAGAAGAAAAAGGGCCTCTACCCCAACGTGGATTTCTTTACCGCTCCACTGTTCTATACCCTGGGCATCCCCCTGGACCTGTTCACCCCCATATTTGCCCTCAGCCGCGTGGTGGGGTGGACGGCCCACGTCATGGAGCAATACCAGGATAACCGCCTGATTCGGCCGCTATCCGATTACGTAGGCCCCGATCAAAGGCCCTACGTGCCCATCGAGGAGCGATAGCGAGAACTTCGACCACGAAGCACACAAAGAACACAAAGTATACAACGAACGTTCGCTGCTCGTGTTCTTGGTGCTCTTTGTGGTTATAAACCGAATATTATAGCAGTCTTGTTCAGGAAGGAGTAATAAAAGATGGCGCAGAATTTGGCTCGTAAGATTATCGCCGAGCATCTGGTTGCGGGAGAGATGGCAGCGGGGCGGGAAATCGCCATCGCCATAGACCAGACGCTCACCCAGGACGCCACAGGCACGATGGCCTGGCTGGAATTCGAAGCGATGGGCCTGCCCCGGGTGCACACCGAGCTATCGGTCAGTTACGTGGACCACAACATGCTCCAGACCGATTTCCGCAACGCCGACGACCACCGCTACCTGCAATCGGTGGCGGCCAAATACGGGGCTTATTTCTCCCGGCCCGGCAACGGCATCTGCCACCAGGTACACCTGGAACGCTTCGGGGTGCCGGGCAAGACGATGTTGGGCTCCGACAGCCACACCCCCACCGCGGGCGGTCTGGGGATGCTGGCTATTGGCGCCGGAGGGCTGGACGTGGCCGTGGCTATGGGTGGGGGGCCATTTTACCTGGCTATGCCCAGGATCGTAGGGGTCAAGCTGATTGGAGAATTGGGCCCCTGGGTGGCGGCCAAGGACATCATCGTCGAACTCCAGCGCCGGATGACGGTCAAGGGCGGGGTGGGCAAAATCGTCGAATACTACGGCCCCGGCGTGGCTACCCTCACCGTAACCCAGCGGGGCACGATGTGCAACATGGGGGCTGAACTGGGGGCGACCACTTCCCTCTTCCCCAGCGACGAGCGGACCAAAGCCTACCTGGAAGCCCAGGGCCGAGGCGAGTCCTGGAAACCCCTGGCCGCCGACCCCGACGCCACCTACGACCAGGACATCGAGATCGACCAGAGCGCCCTGGAGCCCCTCATCTCGCAACCTTCCAGCCCGGATAACGTGGTCAAGGTGCGGGAGCTCGAGGGCCTGCCGGTGGCCCAGGTGTGCGTCGGCTCGTGCACCAACTCGTCTTACGAAGACCTCACGACGGTGGCAGCCATCCTCAAGGGCAAGACGGTACACCCCCACCTCAGCTTTACGGTGACGCCGGGCAGCAAGCAGGTGTATTCGATGATCGCCCAGAGTGGGGCGCTGGCCGACCTCATCGCCGCCGGAGGGCGCATCCTGGAGTCGGCCTGCGGGCCATGCATCGGGATGGGGCAGGCTCCGCCGACGGGAGCGGCCTCGGTGCGCTCCTTCAATCGCAACTTCAAAGGGCGCAGCGGCACGCCCGACGACCTGGTTTACCTGGCCAGCCCGGAGACCTGCGCCGCCACCGCCCTGCACGGACGCATAACCGACCCGCGCAAGTTGGGCGCGCCTATCGCCGTCGAACCCCCGGCCCAATACCTGGTGGACGACAACATGATCGTGCCCCCGGCCGAGGACCCAGCCTCGGTGAAGGTCATCATGGGGCCCAACATCAAGACCGTGCCCGCGGCCCAGCCCGTCCCCGACACGCTGCGCGGCCGGGTGCTGCTCAAGGTGGGCGACAACATCACCACCGACCACATCATGCCCGCCGGGGCGCAGGTTCTACCGCTGCGCTCCAACATCCCGGCCATCTCCGAGTACGTCTTCTGGCGGGTGGACCCGGACTTCGTCCAGAGGTCAAAGGAGTGGGGCGGCGGCTTCGTGGTGGGCGGGGTCAACTACGGCCAGGGCTCCAGCCGGGAGCACGCCGCGCTGGCCCCCATGTACCTGGGCCTCAAGGCCGTCATCGCCAGGTCCTTTGCCCGCATCCACCACTCCAACCTGGTCAACGTGGGCATCCTGCCCCTCACCTTCGTCAACGAGGAGGACTATGAAACCATAGAACAGGGCGACGAATGGGAGATCGCCGGAGTGCAGGCGGCCATCCAGGCCGGAGAGGAATTAACCGTTCGCAACCTGACCAGGAACACCACTTTCAAAGCGGCCTACGATTTGACCGAGCGCCAGGTCAAAATCCTGCTGGCGGGTGGGTTGCTGAACTACATCAAGGCGGGAGAGAAATAAAATGTCAGGTGCCTGGCACTTTGGAAGTGCCAGGCACCTTGGATGCAGGAGAGAAGTAAAATGTCCTATCGTGTAACGTTGATCCCCGGCGACGGCATCGGCCCCGAAGTCACCACCGCCACGCGCCGGGTGCTGGAAGCCACAGGGGTCGAATTTGAGTGGGACGTGCAGGAGGCCGGGGCCGAGGTGATGGAAAAGTACGGCACGCCGCTGCCGGAGGCCGTGCTCGACTCCGTCCGCGCCAACAAGGTGGCCTTGAAAGGGCCCATCACCACGCCCATCGGCACCGGCTTCCGCAGCGTCAACGTAGCCCTCCGCAAGGCGCTGGACCTCTACGCTAACCTGCGTCCGGCCCGCTCTATGGAAGGCATCCCCGGCTGTTACGAAGGCCTGGACCTGGTGGTGGTGCGCGAGAACACCGAGGGCCTGTATGCGGGCATCGAGCACGACGTGATCCCCGACGTGGCCGCCGAGTCCATCCGCATCATCACCCGGCCCGCCAGCGAGCGCATCGTGCGCTTTGCCTTCGACTACGCTCGCGCCAACGGTCGCCGCAAGGTGACGGCCGTACACAAGGCCAACATCCTCAAGGCCACCGATGGGCTGTTCCTGCGGGTGGCCCAGCAAGTGGCGGCGGACTACCCCGACGTGGAGTTCGAGGACCGCATCGTGGACAACATGTGTATGCAATTGGTCCAGCGGCCCCACGACTACGACGTGCTGGTGATGCCCAATCTGTTCGGAGACATCATCAGCGATCTGTGTTCGGGGTTGGTGGGGGGGTTGGGGGTGGCCCCTGGAGCGAACATCGGCCGCGAGTTGGCGGTCTTCGAGCCGGTGCACGGCTCCGCCCCCAGGTACGCGGGCCAGAACAAGATCAACCCGGTGGCTACCATCCTCACCGGAGCGTTGATGCTGCGTCACCTGGGCGAACGCCAGGCTGCCGAGCGGGTGGAGGCGGCGGTGGCGAAGGTCATCGCCGAGGGCCGGAACGTGACCTACGACCTGAAGCCCTCCCGCGACGACCCGACCGCCGTCGGCACCCAGGAGATGGCCGACGCCATCATCGCCGCGCTGTAGACATGCCCTTAAAAGTACCATCGAGCGAGAAAATAGGCCAGGCTCTAGGGCCACGAGTAAACGGCGAAGTGCTGGTGGACGAAAAGGCCCTCGCCCGCTACGCCACCGACCAGAGCATGTATCAGGTCCGTCCCCTGGCCGTGGTCATCCCCCGCGACCTGGAAGACGTGGTGGCGGTGGTGCGTTTCACCCGCCAGGAAGGCATCCCCCTCACCCCGCGGGCCGGGGGCAGCAGCACGACGGGCAGCTCCCTGGGACGAGGCATCATCCTGGCCTTTAGCAAGGCCGGGCCGATGAACCGCGTGCTCGGCTTTGACCAGGTGGGCGGCGAGCCTCAGGTGACCGTCGAGCCTGGCCTGCTCCACAACGATCTGCAACACTTTCTGCGGGAACGGGGCCTCTACCTGCCGGCCGACCCTTCGAGCGGGGCTATCTGTCTATTGGGGGGAAACGTCGCCACCAAGGCCAGCGGCCCCCACGCCCTCAAGCACGGTTCCATCGACCGCTACCTGCGCCATCTGCAATTCGTCACCGTCGAGGGCCAGGTGGTGGACACCGCCGACGAGGAAAGCATTCCCCCCCGCATCCGTGAGGGCGTCCTGGCCCTGCGTGATACGATCCTGGCCGACGCCCAGGCGGTGCGGCGGCTGGAGGCGCGCCAGAACATGAAATTAGCCAGCGGGTACAACCTGTTCACCTTCCTGCGCCATCGGCAGGTCGGGGAGTTCGTGGCCCAGCTTATGGTGGGCAGCGTGGGCACCCTGGGCGTAATCACCCAGGCGACTCTGCGGGCTGAGCCTTACGTCGAAGGGAAAGCCACCACCATGCTCTACTTCCGCAACCTGCACCAAGCCGGCGACGCCGTGCAGCACATCAAATCCCTGGAGGTGGCCGCCATCGAGGTGATCAACCACAGAACCATCACCATTGTCAGGAAGCGTCAGCCAGACCTGGAGGTGCCCGACGGCGAAGCCCACCTGCTCCTGGTCGAGTATGAGGGGCCGGAGCGGCACGAGCAGATCGCCCAGGTGGAGAGGCTGCTAAAGGAGAATGGTTACGACCTGGCCCGGCCGCCGATCACCGTCGAGGATGAAGAGGAACAGGCGTGGCTGTGGAAGGTGCGCAAAGGGCTGTTACCTGCCATACTCGGTTACCGCCGCGACCGCAAGGCCCTGTCGCTGGTCAACGATGTGGGGGTGGACGTGGCCCACCTGGCTGATTTCATTCGCGATGTGGAAGCCATCTTTGCCCGGCACGGCCTGGTGGCGGCCATCTACGGCCACGCGGGCAGCGGCAACCTGCACCTGCGCCCCCTCTTCGACCCCAACGACCCCGACCTGCCCGCCCTGCTCACTCGCGTGGCCGACGAGGTGTACGAGGCGGTGTTGCGTTACGATGGCACGATCACCGCCGAACACGGCATGGGACGCCTGCGCACCCCCTACCTGGCGCGGGAGTGGGGAGAGACGATGATCGGCTACATGCGCCGGGTGAAGGAAATCTTCGACCCGGACGACCTGCTCAATCCCGAGGTGATGTTCAGCACGCGGGCACTGACCGACGACTTGAGGCCTATGAACTAAATTAACGGAATTATCGAGACTCCACAGACCCGGTTCGTGAAAAAAGAGCAAAAGTGACAAATTTCACAAAACGTCCACGCCTTGACGAAATTGAAACCTCTATGGTATAATACTAACAATATTGCATGGGCGAGATCGATTCTGGGGCAGTGACCAAGGAGCAAAGTTATCTATGACAGAAACTCACCCTGTTCGACGCAAGCTGCGTTGGAGGTTCGTCGCCGTCCTGTTTGTGTTATTCCTCGTGGCCCTCATTCTCGCCTGGCAAGGCTGGGCGGCGGCGCGAACCACCAGCGGCGACAGCTTGCGTTTTAGCCATCAGAAGCACGTGGCGGCCGGCGTGCCGTGCGTCTTCTGCCATCCTGGTGTGATCAACGGCGCGGTGGCTGGCGTGCCCTCCGTGCAGAAATGTATGGGCTGCCATCAGAACGTCCAGGTCACGAGCACAGAAGGTCAAAATTATGTAAACTTACTGACCGAGCTCTGGAACGAAGGCCAGCCCCTGCGCTGGACCAAGACCTACGATCAACCCGATTTCGTGTACTTCAGCCACCGTCCCCACGTGACCGCCGGAGTGAGTTGTGAGGCCTGCCACGGTGACGTCAGCAGGATGAACGTCGTTCGGCAGGCCTATCGCGTTAACATGGGCTTCTGTCTCTACTGCCATCGTCAACAGGAGGCTGAGAAGGTGGAGCGCCTGATAAGTTGTAGCACCTGTCACAAATGAGGATGTAGATGTCACAAAAATGGACGCGACGGAAATTCTTAAAGGTCAGTGCCCTGACCGCCGCTGCTTCCGTCGTCAGCGGCTGTACCGTCAACTTGCAGCAGACCGAGTACCTGGAATCCTACGCCAGACCCCCCGAAGAAGGACTGCCCGGCGAGAATCTGTGGTACGCCAGCACCTGCCGCCAGTGCTCAGCCGGGTGCGGCATCATCGTGCGCCTCAGCAACGGGCGGGCGCGCAAGATCGAGGGCAATCCCCTGCACCCTCTAAATCGGGGCAAGCTCTGCGCCAGGGGACAGGCCGCCTTGCAGGAGCTTTACGATCCTGATCGTCTGCGCCACGCCGTTCGGCAGACGGGGGAGCGTGGCTCTCAACAATTTGAACCCCTCTCCTGGGAGGATGCGCTCGCATTACTGATCGAGCAGTTGAAAGCTGCCGCCCCGGAGGGCGTGGCCTTTCTGGGCGGCAATCTGTCCACTCACCTGTCGGTGGTGGTCAGCCGCTTCCTGGAGGCCCTGGGCGCTCCGCCGCCGGCGATCTACGCCCTGGGCGATGAACTGGAAGGCCGCCAGGCGCTAGTCCAGGCCGGCCAACAATTGTTCGACGCACCGGCCCTGCCCCTCTTCGACATTGCCAATACCGAGGTGGTCTTTTCCTTCGGGGCCAACTTTTTGGAGACCTGGCTCTCTCCGGTGAGCTACAGCCGGGCCTACGCCCAGATGCGCCGGGGGGCGCTCGGAAAGCGGGGCTATCTGGTCCAGTTCGAACCCCGCTACTCCAGCACCGCGGCCAATGCCGACGAATGGGTGCCTGTCCGCCCTGGCACGGAGGGGCTGGTGGCCCTGGCCCTGGGCAAAATTATCACCGAGCAGGGATCGGGGCAAGAGGATAAGGCCGCGCTCTACGAGCAGGTGAGCGTGGCTGAGGTATCAGAAGCCAGCGGCATCTCCGTCGAGGAACTGGAACGCCTGGCCCGAATCTTTGCCGGCGCATCCAGCCAGGTAGCCATCCCCGGCGGGGCGTTGGCCGCGCAGCACAACGGCACCGCGGCCTTGACCGCAGTGCAGGCTCTCAATCTAATCCTGGCTCAATTGGGGCAGCCGGGCGGCGTTTTTCTGCCCCCCGAGATCACAGCCGAGGGGTTCACCTCGTCGCCTCCCTCAAACTTTGCCCACGTCCGCGCCCTGATCGAGGACATGGCCGCCGGGCGGGTAGAGGTGCTGCTCATACATGGCGCCAATCCCCTCTTCGAACTGCCGATGGCCGCCGGTTTCGCCGAGGCCCTGGCTAATGTGCCTTTCGTTGTCTCCTTCAACTTCTCTATGGACGAGACAACAGCCCAGGCCGATCTGATTCTGCCAGACCATACCACCCTGGAAGGCTGGGGCTATCACGTCCTCCCCCTCGCCGACCGGTCGCTGATCAGCGGACAACAGCCCGTCATGCGCCCCCTGCACGACACCCGCGCCACCGTGGACGTTTTGCTGGCGGTGGCCGACCAGTGGGGCGGCGACCTGAGCCAGGCTCTGCCCTGGCCCAACGAAGTTGCATTCCTCAAAGAGATGACCGGCGCCTGGCGAGATGAAGGGATATCGGATGAAGCATCCTGGACCAACTGGCGCCGGCGCGGCGGCTGGTGGCCCGCAAGAGAACATAGACGAGCTCCGGCGGCCAGCGCAGCCTTCGACGCGCCATTGACCCTGGCTACCCCCACCTTCGAGGGCGACCCGGCTGAGTATCCTTTCCACCTGCACCTGTATCCGTCCATCTCCCTGTTCGATGGACGCGGGGCCAACAAGTCGTGGTTGCAGGAAACCCCGGACCCCATGACCACCGTCGTCTGGCAGACCTGGATCGAGATACACCCGCACACCGCTCATCAATTGGGCGTGAAGGACGAAGACATCGTTAAGGTGATCTCGCCGGCCGGCGAGGTGGAGGCCATTGTGTACCTCTACCCTGGAATCCGGGAGGAGGTGGTGGCTATGCCCCTCGGCCAGGGACACGAGCGCTACGGGCGGTACGCCAGGGGACGGGGGAGCAACCCCGTAAAATTGCTGGCCCCGGCCGCCGACGAGGCTACGGGCGCGCTGGCCTGGGCCGCGACGCGGGTGCGGATCGTTCCCACTGGCCGTCAACACGCCCTGGCTCGCCTGGAAAACGCTGAAGGAATGGAGTATCTGCGCGAGGGGCATTAGTCGAACGTTCATGATTTATATGTATCCTTGATTGCAAATGGATGTCATCTACCGACTCCAAGGCATCGAATTCGAGTGGGACGAACGTAAGGCTCGTAGCAATGCAGACAAGCATGGGATAACCTTCGAAGAAGCAGCGGAATCATTTTTCGATCCGTTCTATCAATTTGGCGATGCTTCCATTGATGACGAGCAACGCGACTTCATTTTAGGGTACTCACTGTCACAACGCCTTTTGCTGGTAGTTTATACGGAACGTGGCAAGCGGACGCGCATCATCTCCGCACGCCCGGCAACACGTCATGAGAGGAAATTGTATGAAGAAGCCTGAACCAGAACTGCATATCCGCCACCGCCCGTCGCAAACAATATCCATCCGAATACCGACAGACACACTGGCTTCGCTCAAGAAGGTGGCCGAGAGTCGCGATATGTCCTACCAGGCCTTGATAAAGTTGTATATCGGGCATGGGCTGCGGCAAGACCTGACCAGGCTGTTTCCAGACCGCGTGCTCGAAACGACAGCCGAGGTTTTAGCGCGACATATCCACTCGGAAGAAGAAGTCTCGGCAATTATTGAGGAAATCAGAGCAGGGGCGACAGGAAGGTACACCAATCAGAATGAGTAAGGCGAATGGGCAGAGCGATCCTGTTGACAGGCCATCCTGGATCTGGCAAGACCACCTTGATCAAGCGAATTGTGTCACGTCTCTTGTGTAAGGTGGGTGGGTTTTATACGCAAGAGATTCGCGAAAAAGGTAAGCGTAAAGGATTCAAGCTCATCACGCTCGATGGGTGCGAAGCGACGTTAGCCCACGTGGATATTAACAGCCCTTTTCGCGTTGGCAAGTATGGAGTGGATATCTCGGCCCTGGATTCCATTGCAGTGGATTGCATCCGGAACGCCGTTCTCGATAAGGATATTGTCGTCATTGACGAGATAGGCCCAATGGAAATGCTCTCTGAGAAGTTCCGTCAGGCCGTGCTGGACGCCTTGGAGAGCAACGTGGTCGTGTTTGGATCTATTGTCAAACGCAGAACTCCCTTTACCGATACGATCAAATCTTTGCCTAACGTATCGATTATAGAAGTCCGCAAAGGAAATCTCGATACCACTGCCGAACAGGTGTTGGGGCTGCTCCAAGAAACAGGGTGTTGCAAAGTCGTATAAATGGCCTTTTAACAGGAAAGCTTGGAGGGCATAACTCATCCCATCATTGAATGTTTTCTTAATCGCAAATTTCAGAGGTGAGTTAGCAGCTCTCGGGGGCGCTTTTTTGTGGGCGCTAGCCACAGTAGCGTACAGCCGCGTGGGGAAAAACATCCCCCCGCTGGAATTGAACCTGGTCAAAGGCCTAATTGCCATTATCATGTTGCTCCTCACCCTCATCCTGAGCGGCAATCCACTAATGACCATTGAGCCTTCCGCTTTGGGATTGATACTGCTCAGCGGCGCGGTGGGGATTGGTCTGGGAGATACGGCTTACCTGGAGGCCCTGAAGTGCATAGGGGCACGGCGGACGTTGCTGCTGGAGACATTAGCTCCACCGTTAGCAGGACTTATTGCCCTGATCTTTTTAGGGGAAATACTGAGCCTCGTTGCCTGGTCTGGCATTACGTTAACTGTGTTGGGGGTAGCCTGGGTGGTGACCGAACGGGTGCCCAATGCATCTGAAGGTCCAACCCACCTGTGGCGAGGTATCATCTTTGGCTCGTTGGCTGCTCTGGCCCAGGCCAGTGGAGTGGTCATCTCCCACGCCGCGCTCATACAGACAAATATCAGCCCCTTGTGGAGCACACTTTTGCGCTTAACAGCCGGGGTACTGACCCTGCTCTTTTGGATTCCATTGGCGCGGCAGCCAGTGGGCCGCTGGCTGAAGCTCCAGCACTCCAGGCGATTATGGGGAGTGATAGTTTTTGCCACCTTTGCCGGCAACTACCTGGCTATCTGGCTACAGCAAACGTCCCTCAAATTGACAAACGCGGGAACGGCTCAGGCCCTTTTGGCCACCAGCCCGCTGTTTGTACTCCCCATTGCCGCCTGGAGAGGAGAAAAGATCAGCCCCAGGGCTATTGTGGGCGTGCTGGTGGCGCTGGGCGGAATTGGGCTATTGTTTGGCCTTACGTAGTCGATTACGACGTAGAATATGGCATCCTAACGGGCAAGATTCGTCGAACATGGCCTCGAGAAAGCAAATACGAGGTAGTTGGCTCAGCGCTTGATAGACGACCTATCGGTATTGTATGCCGTATAACCAAAACGAGAAAGGTCCGTGTCATAACTGTTTACGAGGACCGACCCAGGAAATGAGAGAAAGGGAAACTGCAATGGGATTTTGGGAAGGCGAACATTGCGAATATTGTGATGGGCTTATCGTCGAGAAGAAAGTTGATCTGACCAGGAAGATCGAAGGAAAGTACGTGCTAGTTGAGAACGTGCCTGCTGGCGTCTGTACAGAATGCGGCACGCGCTACTACTCAGCGAATGTGCTCAAGACGATCGAAGAGACCATTCGTGGACGCCGAAAGGCGGAGCGCGAAATTCTTGTGCCTGTGTACTCACTGTGACCTTTGTGCATAATCTCACAAGTGGAGGTGACGATGGCCGAGGACAAACACAGATGGGGCATGGTGATCGACCTGGACCTTTGCACCGGGTGCCAGGCCTGCGTGGTCGCCTGCCATGCGGAAAACAACGTGCCCACCGTGGGCGAAGAAGAGGCCATCCACGGCCGAGCTTTGCACTGGATCTGGATCGTGCGGTACTGGCAGGGCGAGTATCCCTATCTGAAGGCCAGCTTCATGCCTCTGTTGTGCCAGCACTGTCATAACGCGCCCTGCGAGCCGGTCTGCCCCGTGTATGCCACCTATCATAACGAGGAGAACCTCAACGTCCAGGTCTACAACCGTTGTGTGGGCACACGTTATTGCGCCGTGAACTGCCCGTACAAAGTGCGGCAGTTCAACTGGTTCGACTATGATTTCCCGGAGCCGCTGAACGAACAGCTCAACCCTGACGTCACGGTGCGCCGCCGGGGGGTTATGGAGAAGTGCACTTTCTGCATCCAGCGCCTTCGGCGGGCCAGGGAAGAAGCTATGGCCCAGGGCTTGACCCTCCAGGACGGCGACGTGCAGCCCGCCTGCGTTCAGACCTGTCCTACCGAGGCCCTGGTCTTTGGCGACCGGAACGACCCGGAGAGCCGTGTGGCACAATTGGCCCACAGCCATCGAGCGTTCGTCTTACTGGAAGAGCGGGGGACAGAGCCCTCAATATCTTACCTGAAGAGAGGCGAATCGTATGTCAGTTGAAATTGCTTCCCCACCAGCGCAGGCACAGCCCGAGGAGAAAGAAGAGTATAGCCAACACCTGCTCCTGGATCCACGTCCCCAGGAGGAGATGAACCGCATGGTCGTAGACTCGCTGTACCGCACCGGGCTGGACTATTGGATTGTAGTAGCCGTGCTGGCCGTGTTGGCCTTCGGCGGCTTGGTCGGGGGCTGGCTCTACCAGATCTTCGTGGGCATGGGCGTGGCGGGCATCGGGCGGCCGGTCTACTGGGGGGTGTACCTGGCCAATTTCGTGTTCTGGATCGGCATCAGCCACTCCGGCACTTTTATCTCTGCCGTCCTGCGCGTGTTCAAGGCCGAATTTCGGCGGCCCATCACCCGTGCGGCGGAGACGATGACCGCGGTCTCGCTTCTGGTGGCCGTCACCTTCCTCGGCATTCACGTGGGCCGTACCTGGCGGGGCTACTGGATCCTGCCCTACCCTAACCAGCGCGGGCTGTGGCCCAACTTCCGCTCCCCCTTCCTGTGGGATGAGATGGCTATCATCTCCTACCTGACAGGCAGCACCCTGTACCTCTTCCTGCCCCTCATCCCCGACCTGGCTATGGCCCGGGAATACACCACGGGATGGCGCCGGAAATTGTACCGCCTCCTGGCCCTGGGATGGCGGGGCACCGAAACCCAATGGCACAACCTGCAACTGGCGATGAAGGTGTTCGCCTTTGCCATCATCCCGGTGATGTTTTCCGTCCACACCATCGTGGCCTGGGACTTCGCCATGACGAAGATAATTGGCTGGCGTAGTTCCATTTTTGGACCATATTTCGTGGTGGGGGCCATCTTCTCCGGCGTGTCAGCGGCGGTCAACGTGCTGTTCATCACCCGCTCCACCATGAAGCTGCACTACTTTATACGCAAGGAGCACTTCGACACCCTGGCTAAGCTGATGCTGGTCTTTTCCTTCGTCTGGACCTATTTCTTCTTCGCCGACTTCATGACCGAATGGTATGCCGGCGACGCCGCCGGGCACCTCATTACCGCCATCCAGACCAAAGGCCAGATGGCTCCCTTCTGGTATGCGATGTTGTTCTTTAACATCGTCGTGCCCTGGCTGACCCTGTGGAATCGACGCATCCGGAGATCGCCGGTGGCCCTTTTCCTGATCGCCCTGGGCATCAACGTGGGGATGTACCTGGAGCGCTTTGTTATCGTTACCGGATTCCTGCGAAGAAACGACCTGCCCTTCAACTGGGGCACGTATACCCCTTCGCTGGTGGAGGTTTTCATCTCGGTTGGCTCGTTAGCCACTTTCCTTCTTTTATATGCCATTCTCTCCCGCCTGGTGCCGATGGTACCGGTGTGGGAAGTACGGGAGGGACAACTGGCCCATGGATTGCGGCGAATCGGCAGGGCTTCGGTGGTGACTTTGACCGAGTTGGAAGAGTAGGGAGGACAACGAATGGCTGCACTCTCGACAAAAGACTCGACGACGACCGTTCTGATGGGATTATTCAAAGATATCGACCGCACTGCGGATACACTCGATCAACTGCGTGAGATCGGTATCTCCGATCGTGATATCACGGTTTTATCGAGCCTGCCCTATTCCTCCAGAATACTGGGACGACCGCACCTCAAGACCAGGCTTCCTATGATAAGCCTGGGAAGCGCCATCGTGGGCTTTCTGGTGGGCCTTTTCTTCACGGTCGTGACGCCTCATCTCTATGTCATTCAAGTTGGCGTCCATCCCATCGTGCCCGTGCCCCCTACGGCCGTGCTTCTGTACGAGTTCACGATGTTGTTTCTGATCCTGGGCACCTTTTTAGGCGTGCTGTGGCTGAACTTTTTCCAATCCTCCGGCCCCCAATATTACGACCCCTCGCTGATCAAGGGCCGCATCGGGGTGACGTTCCGTTGTCCGCTTGAGCAGCAAGAGGCGGCTCGTGCTATCCTGGAGGCCCAGGGGGCTGAGAACATCCATGAACCTGAACGGAGGGACCTATGATCCGTCGTATTCTGATTCCCCTGGCTATCCTCGCCGTAGCCGGTTTGTTGATCCTGTCCATCACTTACGAAACCTTTGGGGTAGACTTTCCCAGCCTCATGGAGGACCAGCCCGCGGTTGACTATCAGGAAGGGCCGCGCCGTCTGCCGCCAGAGGAGGCGGTGCCCCTTTCCCGGCCGGCCTACCTCGACGATAGTAAGGCCCTGGCGAACCCCGTGCCTGCCGACGAGGTCTCGTTGCAGCGGGGCGAGATCCTGTATCAACTGCATTGCGCGGTGTGCCACGGCCAGGCAGGTCAGGGCGAGGGGGCCGTGGTCGAATTCTGGCAGGAGGGCGCTCGTCGGCCAGTCGATTTGACTGAGGCGCGCTTCGCTGAATACCCCGATAGCATTCTCTATCGGACCATCAGCCAGGGCGTGGGGGTGATGCCCCCCCTGCGGGAGAATCTGACCGAACGACAGCGCTGGGACGTGATCAACCACGTGCACAGCCTTCAACCCCAGATAACCGAAAAGGATACGCTCCAATGAACTTTGGCCTGAACCTGTTGATAATTGTGCTCCTCCTGCTGGCTGCTGGTTGCGCCGGCCCTCAAACCCTGTCCCTGAAGCCCACCCCTATCCCAACGTTGATTCCGGCTACCCTGCCGCCTCAGCCCACCGCCACCCCCCCATCCACCCCGGCCACCGAGGCCCCTCCACCCACCCCGGCCACCACCGACCAGGGCGCGGACCTGTTCAACGATAACTGCTCCTTCTGCCACGACCTGGGCGCGGAGACCAAGGTTGGGCCGGGCCTGGCCGGGGTGTTCGATAGGGACAAGCTGCCCAACGGCCAGCCCGTCAACGACGATGCGCTCAAAGAGTGGATACGCACCGGCGGCGGGGCGATGCCCGGCATCCCGTTGCAGGATGACGAGTTGGAGGCACTGATCGCTTTCTTGAAAGAGGCAACAAAGTAACAAGGCCGGAGGTAACCCAACTTGGATAGAATCGTTCAAGAAGAGGAACTGCACGCCAGCGATGGTCAGGAAGGTCGCCCGGCGTTCCTGGCCTACAAAGGGAAAGTATACGACGTATCGGAGAGCCGCTTGTGGCGCGGCGGAGTCCACGTCCGGCGTCACCACGCCGGGCAGGATTTGACCGCCTCTTTGGCCGCCGCTCCGCACGACGAGAGCGTCTTTGAGCGGGTGCCAATGGTGGGCGATCTGGCTGCCCCTCGGGAAGAACCGGCGGAGAAAGAACTGCCCGCTTTGCTCGGCTGGTTCTTAGACCAGCACCCACATCCAATTGCCGTGCATTTTCCCGTCGCTTTGACCGCGGCCGCAACCGTTTTCCTGGTCCTGTACCTGCTCACGGGCACTGAATCGCTTGAGCTCAGCGGTTATTACGTGCTGTGGATGGCTGTCATCATGGCCCCGGTCGCCATCCTGACGGGAAGCCTTAGTTGGTGGTTCAACTATAGGCGGGCATCCACGCCGCTGTTCAAGGGTAAGATCGGCCTGTCCATCGTATTGCTGGCGTTGGGAGCCATAACTCTGGCACTAAGAACGACGAATCCAGCCGCTTTGGTGAACCGTGAGGGACCAGGTTGGCTTTATGCCCTGTTGGTCGTGGTCATGGTCGCCGTGGTGACTGCCTTGGGCTGGCTGGGGGCCAGGCTCACGTTCCCACCGGGAAGGTGAGGCCATGAGCGCCAAGTCCCTCTTTCTGCACTTGCGGCTCAACTGGCATTTTATATTGATGCCCATCTTCCTGTGGGGGTTCTTCCTCTCCGGGGGCCGCGTCGGCCCCAAGTTCTGGCTGGGGTTATTCGTTTTCCACGTTTTGTTCTACGGCGGCTCGGTGTCCTTTAACTCGTACTACGACCAGGACGAAGGGCCCATCGGCGGGTTGTGGGATCCCCCCAGGCCCACCCGCGCTTTGCTCGTCTTCTCATTGGCGATCCAGGCCATTGGCCTGGGGCTGGTACTGCTCATCAACGTGCCCATATTCATCCTCTCGGTAGTGATGTTTACGATGAGCACCGCCTACTCTCACCCGGCCATCCGGCTGAAATCCTATCCCTGGGCCAGCCTGTTGACGGTATCCATCGGGATGGGCGTCGGAGCCACCATGGGGGGGTGGCTGTGCGGGCAGGACGATTGGACGACCTTGCTCTCGCTGAAGGCCGGAGCAGGCTTCCTGATGACCTCGCTGATTGCTACAGCGTTCTACCCACTGACCCAGCTCTACCAGCGAGCTGAGGATCGGGAGCGAGGCGACATCACTTTTGCGGTGCGTTGGGGGGAGCTCTGCTTTCCCTTTGCCATAGTGCTCCTGACGGCGGCCGCGATTCTGGGAGCCTTTATCCTGTGGCGCTACAGCGGCCCCTGGGACGCCGCCCTGATAGGGGTTAGCCTGTTGGGGCTTGCAGGACTGATCTATCAATGGTGGCGACAATTCGACGAGAGCCAGATACGACAAAATTACGTGCGCATGATGCGCTTCGGCTATCTGATGTCCACAGGGTTTTCGGCCTACCTCGGCTGGCATCTGGTGCGAGGGACTTGAGGGCTCGGATAATGAAATGGGATTATGACATCATCATCGTTGGGGCTGGTGTGGCAGGCACCTCCAGCGCCATAGCCCTTGCGCAGGAGGGTCATCGTATCCTCCTGCTCGACCGGGCAGTCTTCCCCCGCCACAAGCCGTGCGGCGAGGGAATTATGCCGCAGGGGGCCGCCGTCCTGGAGTCACTGGGCGTTCTCCCGGAGATCCTTGCCCAGGGCGGGCTCAAGGTCCAGGGGCTGCGGGTTCGCAGCTACGATGGAATGTGGGCCGGGGCCGATCTCCCTCGGGGCAAGGACGAGATCTCCCACGGAGTCGTGATGCGCCGCTATCTCCTCGATCACCTGCTCATCGAGCGAGCGAAATCCTTCTCCAACGTGACGGTGCGGGAAGGCTTTCGGGTGGTCGAGGCCCTTCAGGAAGGCCCCGTTATCCAGGGGGTAGCAGGCCACCCGATGAACAAAACCTACCGGCCAGAGAGCTTCCGCGCTCCCCTCACCATCGGGGCGGACGGAAGCCGCTCGGTTTTCCACAACCGATGTGGCATCAAGAAGACTTATCTATCCCGAAGGCGGTTCGGGGTGAGCGGGCACCTGGCAGGGGTCGAGGGGACGGGTTCGTACATCGAGGTCATCCTCCAGAAGGATAGCGAAATCTACGTGGCCCCCTGCGATGGAGACCTCACCCTGGTGGCCCTTCTGCTCGAAGAGAAGCTGATCAAGTTCTTCAAAGGCAACCTCGCCCAGGGGTACGTAACTTTCCTGAAATCGGTGGAAGGTTTCGGGGAGCGCCTCGGAGATAGCCAGTTGGTTCCGCCCGTGTTGTCCGTGGGGCCCCTGGGATTGAAGGTAGCACCGATCTACCGTCCGGGGCTGCTGTTGATCGGAGACAGCGCCGGGTTTCTGGACCCCATCACCGGCGAAGGGATGACCCTGGCGTTGAAGAGCATGAAGGCGGCCCTGCCCGTCATCAAAGACGCCTTCGCCAGGGGGAATTTCGGGGAAGATGTCCTGGCCCGGTATGCCGGAGAGCGCGCCCGCGCCATCGGGGATGTGCTCAAGCTCACCCAGCTCATACTGTATGCCTCACGCTTCGAGTGGCTGACCAACCGGGCCATCCGGCGGCTGAGCTGGGACGAGCGCCTGCTGCGAAAATTCATGGGAGTCGCCACGGGGGCCTATAGTTATAGCGATATTACCCTGGGGGAAAAGCTGGCCCTGATAACAGGATGAGAAGCCCATTGCGCTGTATATTTCAATTAGCCTAATGAAAGGCGACTGTTCCACGCCTCCAACCTCTACCTGGCCCTGATTCTGCTGGTCATCCGCCTGGACACTGCCCTCGGCGCTCCCTAAGCGATGTTGACTTTAGGACTTCTTTGTGGCTGGTGGGCACCCTCCGCGAGCGCCAGACCGCATCTCCCGAACAAATAGACGCGCCCCCAACCGCCGGGCGCGAATCTGTAGAGAGGTGAGAGGTTTATGTCAAATATCGGGATCATCGGGGCCGGGACGGCCGGCCTGGCGGCGGCTTACGATCTGACCCGGCTGGGACATCAGGTCACGGTGTACGAGGCCCGACCCTACGTGGGAGGGCTGGCGGCAGGCTTTCGGGACCAGCGTTGGGCGTGGTCGTTAGATCGCTTTTACCATCACTGGTTTGCCAGCGATAAGGAGATCATCAACTTCATTCGGGAACTGGGGCTCGCCGACCGCCTCTTCTTCCCTCGTCCCATCACCTCTGTGTATCACCAGGGGCAGGTCTACCCCCTGGACAGTCCCATGCGCGTCCTGACCTTCCGCCCCCTGCCCCTGCACGACCGCCTGCGTTTCGGGCTGGTCACGGCCCTGATCCGCTACATGCCCTTCTGGCGCCCTCTGGAGCGTTACACGGCCCACGAATGGCTTTCCCGCGCCCTGGGGCGGCGGGCCTACGAGACCCTCTGGCAGCCGTTGCTCATCGGCAAGTTCGGGGAGGAATATTATCGCCAGGTGAACATGGCCTGGTTCTGGGCTCGCATAGCCAAGCGCACCACTCGCCTGGGTTACTTTGAGGGCGGCATCCAGGCCTTCCTGGAGGAGCTGGCGGCACGGGTGCAGGTCCAGGGAGCGGTACTTCGTCTCAACACCCACGTGCGGCAGATCGGCCGCGAGGGGGAGCGGATCCGCCTGACGACGCGCGAGAGCCACGACCTGTACGACCGCGTCCTGGCTACCTGCTCCCCCCGCATGTTGGGCGACCGCACCCCTGAGCTTCCCGCCGACTACGCCGCCGGGCTGGAGCAACTCAAGTCCCTGGGCGCAGTAGTGCTGGTGCTGGCCCTGCGCCATCCCCTCACCGACCGCCATTACTGGATCAACCTGCCCAAGCGGGAGGGCTTCCCCTTCCTGTCCCTGGTGGAGCATACCAACTACGTCTCCCGGCGGCATTACGGCGACGATCACATCGTCTACTGCGGGGACTACCTCCCGCCCGAACACCCCTATTTTGAGATCGAGCCCGAGGCGATGCTGGAGCGCTTCACCCCCGCCTTGCAGCGCATCAACCCCGACTTCCGCCCCGATTGGGTGCGACGCCTGTGGAAGTTCACCGAGATCTACGCCCAGCCGGTGCCCGAAGTGAATCACTCCCGCAATATCCCGCCCCTGGAGACCCCTATCCCCGGCCTCTACCTGGCGAACATGAGCCAGGTCTACCCCTGGGACCGGGGGATGAACTACGCCGTGGAGTTGGCGCGGCAGGCGGCCAGGGTGGTCGGGGCCAACACGGATTCTAACAACGAACGGCACGGATGACGCGGATTTCAACCACAAAGGGCACGAAGGACACAAAGTCTTTTAACCCTGGTGTTCTTTGTGCTCTTTGTGTCCTTTGTGGTAAAATGTTCTGACACGGATCGGTGAAGGATTGCGGCATGTTGGAGCGACGGACATCGGAAGCGGAACTTATGGACGGCCTTGATTTTGGCCGCCAGGAAGTGGAGGACACCTTTCGTTTTCTTGAGCCGGTCAACCGCTGGCTGGGGGGCATTCGGCCTGTTCTCTCGTTCTTCGGGCGCGAGAGCCGGAACTGGGAGCGCCGCCAAACCTACCGCCTCCTGGACGTGGGCTGCGGCATAGGCGACGTTCCCATCGCCCTGGTCAGGTGGGGCCGCCGGAAGGGCTATCGCCTCCAGGTGGAGGGCCTCGACATCCACCCCATCATCGTGGAACTGGCCCGCCAGAAATGCCAGGACTACCCGGAAATCTCCATCTCCTGCCAGGACGCTCTACACTTCGACGGTCAGGGGTACGACTACGTACACGCCTCCCTGTTCATCCATCACTTCCCCGACGAGGAAGTGCCGCACGTTTTGAGGCACCTGTTAGGAATGTGTCAACGCAAGCTGGTGATCAACGACCTGGTGCGCGCTCCTCTGGCCTACCTGGCTGCCTGGCTGTTCACCTTAACAGGGTCGCCGGCCTTCAGGCACGACGCCCGCGTGTCGATCAAGAGAGGGTTCACCCTGGTCGAACTGGAGAGGCTTTTAAGGGATGATGGTTTCCGTGACTTTCGCCTGGAGTGGCATTTCTTTTACCGTTTTCTGTTGATCATGAACAAAAAAGAGGAGGCATCGTAAACGATGGACGTGCGGATGGTGGGGTTGGGTACGGCCAATCCCCCCTTGCGGCTGTCTCAGGAGGAGATTTACCAGGCTTACGTGGAAATGATCCCTCTCTCCAAGAAGGCCAGGGCCCTGCTGAAACGGATATTAATCGACAACCAGTCCATTGGCTTCCGCCACCTGGGCATGGAGGCGCTGACCGATGCCCTGCACGATTCTCAGGACGAACTCATCGCCCGGTTCAAGAAATTCGCGGTGCCCCTGGCGGTTGAGGCGGCGAGCAGAGCATTGGCCGAGGCGGGTCTGACCCCGGATGACGTGGACGCGGTGGTGATTAACACCTGCACGGGCTATCTATGCCCCGGCCTGACCAGCTACGTGGCCGAAGCTCTGCCCCTCAAGAAGGGCGTGAGGCCCTTTGACCTGATGGGCATGGGCTGCGGCGGAGCCCTCCCCACCCTGGAGACGGCCAGTAACTTTTTGCAAGCTCACCCCAACGATATCGTATTGACCATCTCGGTGGAAATCTGCTCCGCCACCCTGTTCCTCTCCGAGGCTCCGGACATCCTGGTGTCGAACGCCATCTTTGGGGACGGGGCGGCGGCCACCGTGCTCACGAACCGTCCAGGGAGTCCAGGGAAGGGAGGCATTCGCCTCAAGAGTTTTTCGGCGGGCCTGTTTCCCGAACACCGCCAACACCTGTACTACACCACCGAGGATTCCAGGCTAAGGAACGTGCTCAGCCGGGAGGTGCCCACGCTGGGGGCCAGACATGGCAAGCAGGTGATCGACAATTTGCTGGCCGAGAACGGGATGACCTGCCAGGACATCGTCCACTGGATCGTGCATCCTGGCGGAGAAAAGGTGCTCGACGAGTTTCAACACGCCCTGGCCCTCCCCGACGAGGCGCTGCTCTCCTCGCGCACGGTGTTGTACCACTACGGCAACATGTCGTCAGCCACCGTGCTGTTTGTACTGGAGGAGGTGCGGCGAAAACACGCCCCCCAGCCCGGCGACGTGGGGCTGTTGTGCAGTTTCGGGGCGGGGTTCACCGCTTTCGCCGGGCTGCTGGAATTCCTATAGTTAGATCGTGGAGGCAAAACGTGAGTGAGTCTATGAACAGGTCTAATGGCGCTTATGCCCTGGCCCGTGGGGCCATCGAATCTGGCCTTTCGCTGGTGACCGGCTATCCGGGCGCGCCGGCCACAGCCGTGGTCAACGCCATCCTGGAACTGACCTCGCCCGACCAGGTACAGGTGGAGTGGACGAGCAACGAAAAAGTGGCCATCGAGATGGCGTTTGGGGCCTCCCTGGGGGGGAGGCGCTCGCTCCTGGCCGTGAAAAGCGTGGGGCTAAACATCGCCCTGGACCCGCTGATGGCCTTTAACCTCTCCGGCTGCAACGCTGGCTTCGTCATCCTGGTCGGCGACGACCCCGGCAGTTGGGGCTCACAAAACGAGCAGGATAGCCGGGTGCTGGCCCTGATGGCCGAGGTCCCTCTGCTCGAACCCACGACCGTCTCCGAGGCGCGGGCGGCCATGCGTGGGGCGTTTGAACTGTCCGAGGAATCGGGCCAGCCGGTCGTGGTGCGCATCACCCGCGCCCTGGTCCTGGCCGAGGCGGATTTGCCCCCGCTTCCACCTTCGACCATGGGCCCGCCCCCTCCCTTTCAGCGCCAGTTCATGCGCTGGGTGGTGCTGCCCATTAACGTCGTACCTTACCATCGCCGCCTGGGCCAATGGCTGGACGCGGTCCAGGCCCGCTTTGAAGGTTCGCCGTTCAACGGGGTGGAAGGGGACGGGCCCCAGGGGGTGATTGCGGCCGGCTTCGCTTACCAGAAGCTCTCAGACCTGCTGGGCGGCGCGGTCCCGCCCGAGCTCAGCCTCCTGCGCCTGGGGACCTTTCATCCTTTGCCCGCCAGGCGAGTAACGGACTTTCTGAAGACGGTGGAATCGGCCCTCATCCTGGAGGAAACCGCCCCCCTGGTCGAAAGGGCGGTGAGAGCGGCGGCGCAAGGGGCCGGGTTAGGGTTGCCCCTTTACGGCCGCGACACCGGCCACGTGCCCCGCGCCGGCGAACTGTTTGCTCCCCAGATGGCGACCGCGCTGAACCGTTGCGTGCCCCACCTGGCGCTGCCCACCGAAGGGGAGAGCGAACGCCCCCGGCCCAGTCGAAAGCCCCTATGCCATGATTGCCCCTACATCCCCACCTTTGACGCTCTCACCGAGGTCATGGCTCACCTGGGGGGGCGCGACGAGTTCGTCATCGTTGGCGATCCGGGCTGCATGGTCCGCGCCCAGTTGCCGCCCTACGAATTGCTGGACGTCAAGAACAGCCTGGGCGCGAGCATTGGGACGGCGGCCGGCCTGGCCCTGAGCGGCACCGGAAAACGGGTGGTGGCCCTGGCCGGCGACTCAGCCTTTTTGCACTCTGGCTTTAGCGGGCTGGTGGATGCGGCGCAGGTGGAGGCGTCCATGCTGGTGCTGATCCTGGACAACGGCACGACGGCGCTATCCGGCAGGCAGCCCCATCCGGGCAGCCGGGTGGACGCCCGGGGCAGGCCCCGGCGGGCGGTAGACCTGGCCGCCCTGGCCCGTGAGGCCGGGGCCGGGATGGTGGGCGTGGTCGATCTCGATGGCGGCCAGGACATTCGAGGCCCGCTCGAAATGGGGATGCACTTCGATGGATTGGCGGTGGTCATCGCTCGCGGCCAGTGCCCACGTGGGTAACGGCCAGGGGCCTGGCACTTCCAAAGGGCCAGGCCCCTGTTGACTATCGAAGCCCTATGTGATAAAATCCAATGGTGAGGATCATCACTTTGACCACTGATTTTGGGTGGGCCGATGGTTATGTAGGGGCGATGAAGGGAGTCATTCTGAGCATCGCCCCCAGAGCCACCATAGTGGATATCTCCCACGACATCGCCCCCCAAAACGTACAAGAAGCGGCTTTCGTTCTCCACACCGTTCACCGCTATTTTCCAGAGAGCACCGTCCACCTGGTCGTCGTCGATCCAGGGGTAGGCAGCGCCCGGCAGGCCATTGCTCTGAGGACGGAGCGGGCCTGTTTCGTAGCCCCCGATAATGGCGTGTTGAGCTACGTTATAGCCGAGGAAAGGGTGGAGCAGGCGGTCAGTCTGACCAGGGCCCGGTACTGGCGGCCGAAGATCAGCCGCACTTTTCACGGCCGCGATATCTTCGCTCCCGTGGCCGCCCACCTGGCTCAAGGTGTACCGCTGGAAGATTTGGGCCAGCCTGTAGCATGGCAGGACTTATTGACCTTCCCTACGCCCCACCCCTCTGTGCGCCCCGATAACACCGTCGTCGGCCACATCATCCACGTTGACCGCTTCGGCAATCTGATTACCGACGTACAGGAGGACGACAGCGAGAGGATCGGCCTTTCCCTGGACGATGGAATCGTCATCGAAGTTGGGGGGCAGCAGATCGAAGGGGTCAGGAGCACCTACACGGAGGGAGAAGCAGGAAAACCCCTGGCCCTCGTGGGCAGTTCGGGACACCTGGAAATAGCTGTGCCGGGGGGCAATGCCGCCTCGACTTTGCGGGTCGCGGCAGGAGACGCGGTATTGCTACGCAGAGGGAATCATGAGCCCGAGTGACAGGATACTGTTTCTACTTCTAATCATCATAGATCGCCTGTTAGGCACCTCTTTCACGGAGCGGGAAGTAAACCGCCGCCGGGCCAAACTGGCCGAGTACAAAGCCAGGCTGGAGGTCGTTGAGGAGCAGTTGACGCGCCTGGAAAATACCCTGGAGACCCTGAATCTGCGCCTGTGTCTCCTGTATCTATGGGAACGTAACCTGACGTGGCCCAACCGCTGGCTGCGTTTCGATCCAGCCGACTCCCAGGACGATAAAGAACTCGACTTGCTCATCCACTACCTGGTAAAACCTCGTCTGGCCACTATCGACGAGGAGGAAGTGACCGAGGATCACTACGTCTACCATATCAAGCCAGATTGGACGGCCATCCGCGCTTTGTTAGCCAGCCAGCAGGTTAAGCTGGAAACGGACATGGGGCTTTGGCTGGATAGTTTGATTTCCAGGCCATAGACTGACATATTAATGGGAAGGGAGAAGGTTCAGAAAATACGGTGGAAAAATTTCTGATCGAAGGAGGACATCCTCTGAACGGCGTGGTCGTTCCCAGCGGCAACAAGAACGCCGCTTTGCCGATCCTGGCCGCCGCGCTGTTAACCGACGAGAAGGTCACGATAAACAACGTGCCCCAGATCAAGGACATGGATACCATGCTGGCCCTGTTGAGCGACCTGAACGTGGAGGTGGCAAAAACTGGCGATCATGAGCTGACCGTCCAGGCCCAAAATGTGGCCAAAGCAGCCTTAAATCCCAGGTTATGTCGGGAAATCAGGGCTTCGATCCTATTGGCCGGCCCGATGCTGGCCCGCTGTGGTTATGTCGAGCTACCGCTGCCGGGTGGAGATGTCATCGGGCGCCGCCGGGTGGACACTCACCTGATGGCCCTGAGGAGCCTGGGAGCCGAGATAACCCTGGAGCGCGGCGCTTACGTAATGAAAGCAAATGGGCTGAAGGGCCGGGACATCTTTCTGGACGAGGCCAGCGTGACGGCCACAGAGAACGTGCTGATGGCCGCCTGTCTGGCCGAGGGCACGACGATCATCCGCAACGCGGCCTCGGAGCCTCACGTGCAGGATTTGGCCCATTTTCTGCAAAGTCTGGGGGCGCAGATCGAGTGCATTGGCAGCAATACTCTGATCGTGGATGGAGTGGAGCGTCTGGGCGGCGGCCAATGCCGTATCGCTTCGGATCACATCGAAGTGGGCAGTTTCATCGGTCTGGCGGCGGTGACTGGCGGGGAGCTAACCATCAAGGAGGCCGTTCCCGAGCACCTGCGCATGATCCACCTGATCTTCGAGCGGCTGGGAGTGGGGATGGAGATCAGGGGCCAGGACGTTTTCGTCCCCAGGGAGCAAAGCCTGAAGATCGTGCCCGACATCGATGGGGCGGTGCCCAGGATCGACGATGCTCCCTGGCCCGCCTTCCCCGCCGATATGATGAGCATTGCCCTGGTGGTGGCCTCTCAGGCTGAAGGTACGGTCCTGATCCACGAGAAGATGTTTGAAAGCCGCCTTTTCTTTGTGGATAAATTGATCGCGATGGGGGCCCGCATCATCCTCTGCGATCCCCATCGGGCGGTAGTGGTGGGCCCCTCTCGTTTGCACGGCGAGGAATTGGAAAGTCCCGACATCCGGGCCGGCATGGCCCTGCTTATAGCCAGCCTGTGCGCCCAGGGACAGAGCGTCATCCGTAACGTGAGACAGATCGACCGTGGATACGAACGGATCGAGGAAAAGCTCCAGAAGCTAGGAGCCAGAATAGAGAGGATCAAAGAATGTCCAACGGAGAGTTAGAGAAAATAAGAGCGGTCAAGAACAGCCACCAGGAGGCACTATTGAAGAAAAAAAACGTGGTGGGCCTGGGCATCGGCTACAAAGAAATCGCCGGCCGCCAGACCGATCAATTAAGCCTGATCGCCATGGTGAGGAAAAAGGAGCCACTCTGGGACCTCAAGCCAGCCGACGTCGTTCCTCCCCGGATACAAGAAGTGCTCACCGACGTGCAGGAAGTAGGCGAGATTCGCGCCCTATAAAAAAATGGTAGTCTCCCTCTTGGGTGTTGCTGGCTGAAGGATAGCAACTTTTGAACCGCAGAGCACGCAGAGATCGCTGAGAAATACAAGAAATACTCTGCGAACTCGGCGTTCTCAGCGGTAAAATGCTTAGCAACACTTTTGGGGGAGACTACCAAAAAAATAGGAAGCCAGGTAGTACCCAGCTACCCAATTTAAGGAGGCAATCCCGATGAGCATAGATCTGGTTAGAGAAGCCAAAAGGAAGTACGTCGATCTTCTATTGAAGAGCAAGAACGTAGTGGCTTGCGGGGTGGGCTTCAAGCAAACCAACGGCCGGATAAGTTCTGAGCTCTGCGTCGTGGTCTCGGTGGAAAAAAAGATGCCGGAGGCGCAACTTATGCCTGAAGACATCGTGCCCAAAATGGTGGACGAAGTCAAGACAGACGTGCAGGAAACCGGCGTGATCCGGGCTCTCCAGGCTCGCACCGACCGCTGGCGTCCTGCGCCGGGCGGGGTCTCCATCGGTCACGAGTCCATCACCGCCGGGACGCTGGGCTGTCTGGTCCGCAGGGAGGGGCAGCTTTTCATCCTGAGCAATAACCACGTCCTGGCCGCCTCCAACGCGGCCCAGGTGGGCGACAGCATCCTCCAACCCGGGCCGGCCGATGGGGGCACCTCGCACGACCGCATCGCCGTCCTCGAAGATTTCGTACCCCTCGACTTCGGGAGCAGTCCCCCGGTCTGCCCCACGGCCAAAACCGTGGAGAGCCTCTTGAACGCCCTGGCGCAGATGGCGGGCTCCGATCACAGGATAACGGCCTTTCAGGAGACCCCAGGGGTGAATACGGTCGATGCCGCCCTGGCCCGTCCCCTTTCCACCGACCTGGTAGAACAGAACATTGTGGCCATCGGGGTGCCAAAAGGGGCCAGGGAAGGCACGCTGAACGCGAACATCAAGAAGAGCGGACGCACCACGGGCCTGACTCACGGCCAGATCACCCAGATAGATGCCACCGTGAAAGTCAGCTATGGCTCAGCGGGGAATGCCACCCTGGTCGATCAACTCGTGGCCGGTAACATGAGTCTGGGCGGGGATTCGGGCTCGGCGGTGCTGGACGATGAAGGCTACGTCGTCGGCCTGCTCTTTGCCGGTTCGGAGACCACCACCATCATCAACAGAATTCAGAACGTCCTGGACGCCTTGAAGGTGACGATAGCAGTCTAAAAAGGAGTATATTGGTAGATATGGAAAGAATTGTACCTATTGACGAGTTACAAGCAGCAGCAGAGAAGTTTTTCGATATGATCGACGGTACCGATGAGGCTATCATATTCACACGGCTAGGGCGAGCGGCCGGCGTGCTCATCGATTATGAATACTACCAGGAGTTGCTGGCTACTATAGACGAAATGAGCAGCCCTGAAGCCTGGGAGAAACTGTCCCGGGCTAAAAAGGAAATGGCCGAAGGCAAATGGGTACCTCATGAGGAGGTTGTAGCCCGATTTGGCCCTGACGATAACGAGTAAGCCAATGGGAGCAAAAATCCTGTGGCTTGAATCGGCCCTTGAAGACTTGGAGGCAGTCGCCAACCGACGCGAGCTATCTATGATATTACATAAAGTTGAAATGCTGGCCGATTTCCCTTACCTCGGTTCAGCGATGCACGGCGAATGGGAGGGTTTTCGGCGCACCTTGGCCGGTAATTATTGGATAGTCTATTGTCTGCTACCGTCAGACCAGGTGGGAATTGCATATATCAGGCACACCAGACGCAGGTTTCCTTACAGACCTTCGTCTGTCTTGAATTCAGACTAACAGCAGCGCGTCTTTTTACCCCTCCGTGTGTTATATGTTGAAAGAGAGATTTTATACTGAGGAGGTGGACCTTGAATAATCATCGCGTAGTGGTGACGGGATTGGGAGCTATAACTCCCGTAGGTAACGACGCGCCGACCACGTGGGCGGCCTTACGAGAGGGAACCAGCGGCGTAGGCCCTATTACCCTGTTCGACGCTTCAGAACTTGAGGTTCGGTTTGCGGCTGAGGTCAAGGCTTTCGATCCCAAGGAGCATTTCGGGCACAAAGAGGCGCGGCGCATGGACCGCGTGGTACAATTCGCATTGGTGGCGGCCAGAGAGGCTATCGAAGACGCCGGGCTGACCATCGACGACTCGAACGGCGCCGACATAGGCGTTATCATCGGTACTGGCATAGGCGGCATGGGCACCCTGGTGGATCAGATCAGGATAATGGACACCAAAGGCCCCAAACGGGTAAGCCCTCTCTTTGTGCCCATGATGCTGCCCGATATGGCTGCCGGACAGGTAGCCATCTCCTTCGGGCTGAAGGGGCCTAATTTTGCCGTGGTCTCGGCCTGCGCTTCTAGTACTCACGCCATCGGCGAAGCGGCAGAGATGATCCGACGCGGCGCGGCCAGGGCCATAATCTGTGGAGGGTGCGAGGCTGTCATCTTGCCTATCGCCATGGCCGGTTTCAGCGTCATGAGGGCCATCTCCAGCCGCAACGACGACCCCCAACGAGCCAGCCGCCCCTTTGACGCCGAGCGCGATGGATTCGTCCTGGGCGAGGGAGCGGGCATCCTCGTCCTGGAGAGCCTGGAACACGCCCAACAACGCGGGGCGCGCATCTACGGCGAAGTAGTGGGCTACGGAGCTACGGCCGACGCCTACCACATCACCGCCCCAGACGAGGACGGCGCTGGAGCGATAGGGGCCATGCGCATGGCCCTGGAGAGCGGCGGGATACGGCCCGCAGAGGTCGATTACCTCAACGCCCACGGCACCAGCACTCCTCTGAACGACGCTACGGAGACCAAGGCCATCAAAGCGGTGTTCGGCGAGCACGCCTATCGGCTGCCCATCAGTTCCACCAAGTCCATGGTTGGGCACCTGCTGGGGGCCGCCGGCGCAGTGGAGGCCCTGGCCTGTCTCAAGGCTATGGAGGAAGGGATCATACATCCAACCATCAACTACGAGTACCCCGACCCGGCCTGCGATCTGGATTACGTGCCCAACGAAGCCCGTCCGGCCGACGTGAAAACGGCCATGTCCAACTCCTTCGGCTTCGGCGGCCACAACGGCTGCATCATCTTCCGTAAGCTGTAGCCGGAAATAACTCAGCGCAAACTCAGCGGGTGGAAACATCCGCTGATATTTTTGATTTTTGGATAATATCGTGATACAATAGCAGGTGAGAGCATAACAAAGTGCCAGGCACTTCAACAGCGAACATTCGTTGTGCCTGGCACTTGATGAGGGCAATTCCAGGAGACAAAAAGTGAGTTCAGACAAAATTGCTGAAAAGAATCAGATAGCCTCACCAGCACGGCCCTGGCCGCCCGCACAGGGGGACTGGACTTACGAGGACTGGCTGCGCCTGCCCGACGACAGCTTTCGCTACGAAGTGCTGGACGGAGTGTTGTATATGACCCCACCACCGGCTATTAAACATCAGCGTGCGTCTCTTTGCCTTGCTTCCGAGATGAGAGCTTTCGTGTCGGAGCATAATCTGGGCGAAGTACTGATCGCTCCATGCGGCGTGCGGCTGCCCACCCAGCCCGTGCCCGTCCAGCCGGACATCTTCTTCATCTCGGCGGCGCGGCAGTATATAGCTGATGAGCAGTACGTTGAAGGGGCGCCCGACCTGGTGGTCGAGGTGCTGTTGCCGAGCACCTGGCTATACGACCGCACCGAGAAATTTCAGGCTTACCTGACGGCCGGCGTACAGGAATAATGGATAGTGGACTATCGGGCCCGCACCATCGAGGTCTTTACCCTGGAAGAAGGCGACTACGTTCTGGTGGGCAAGTTCGGGCCAGGGGAAGTGGCCCACTCCCCATTGCTGGATGGTTTCCAGGTGGCGGTGGACGAGGTCTTTTAATCCATTGCGGGCAGGGCGCTTCTCACAGCGGCGATGAGCATCTCCTCTTCCTCCTCCGAAACTGTGCGTGGATCGAGGAGGAAACGATCATCCTCGATGCGCCCGACCACGGCTGGCTCTTCTTCGCGGAGGCGGCGGGCCAGCGCATCGGGTGAGGCCACCTGGAGGGCCACCAGTTTGGTGGGCAGGCTCTCTCCGGGCAAAGACCCACCCCCCACCGTCGAATGACCATCCACCACTTTTCCCCCAAGCTGCTCCGCCCAGCCCCGTGCTCTATCCTCGATGCTCTCCAGGGACGCAGCTATCATGCGCCAGACGGGGATTTTCTGCGCGGCCTTGCCCTCCAGGTAATGGCGCAGGGTGGCGTTCAGAGCAGCGATGGTGGTCTTGTCCACCCGCAGGGCGCGAGTCAGGGGATGGCTTTTCAGGCGGACGACAAGCTCCTCCTGGCCGACGATAAGGCCGGCCTGGGGGCCGCCCAGCAGCTTATCGCCGCTGAAAGAGACCAGGTTCGCTCCCTGGGCCACGCTTTCCTGGATGGTAGGCTCGTGGGCCAGGCCATAGAGGGCGGTGTCCAGCAAGGTGCCGCTGCCCAGGTCATCTACGACGGTCAGACCGTGCTGAGCAGCCAGCTCAACCAACTCGTCCAGCCCTACCTCGTGGGTGAAACCGATGAGCTTGAAGTTGCTATGGTGGGCGCGCATTAGCAGGGCCGTCTCCGGGCCAATAGCTTCTTCATAGTCGCGGAGGTGAGTGCGGTTGGTGGTGCCCACTTCTACCAGGTGGGCTCCGCTCTGGCGCATAACGTCGGGGATGCGGAACCCACCTCCGATTTCGATCAACTGGCTGCGGGAGATAACCACCTGGCGGCCCTGAGCCAGAGCGGTTAAGAGCAAAAGGACGGCGGCCGCGTTGTTGTTGACCACCAGAGCCGCCTCCGCGCCGGTCAACTGGCAAAGCAGTTCTTCGGCATGGACGTAGCGAGAACCACGCCGCCCCGCAACCAGGTCGTATTCCAGGTTGCTGTAACCACGGGCCGCCGCTTCCATAGCGGCCCTGGCCTCCAGGCTCAAGGGGGTGCGGCCCAGGTTGGTGTGGATAATCACCCCGGTGGCGTTGATGACCGGACGCAGGGTAGGACGTAAGTAGCTTAGCAGATGGTCTTGCACCGCGCTGATCAACTTCGGTAGAGGGGGACAGCAAGCTCCCTTCAGGATAGCCTGTCGGGTATCGTCCAGCACCTGACGGATGGCCGTTACCACCAGTTCATGGCTGTAGGTCTCGACCGAGGATTGAATGCTTTCTTCGCTAAGCAACTTATCTACGCTGGGCAGCTTCCTGAGATCTTCCTGCATCTTATTCCTCGCCCCTCTGCTTCATCCCACGGACGCTATAAAGCTTGACGAGGGAGCTAACGCCCGCCATCCTCACTGGCCCCAACTCCTCGTAGTCAATGAGGTCTTTGACCTGCTCAAAGGTGCTCTCGGTGATAATCATACGCCTGTTAAATTCTTTGGTCTTCTGTTCCGTGCGCCAGGCGATGTTGAGAGTTTCGCCCGTGGTAACCAGGGTTTTCCTCTCCCGGCAGCCGATGCTACCGGTGGTCACCGTCCCGGTGCTAATGCCGATCCCGATTTCGAAGGTGGGCAGATCACGCCCTCGCCAGCTTTCATGCAGAGCGTCCAGGGCGCCCAGAATCTCCAGGCCGGCGGTTACGGCCTGTCTGGCATCACTCTGGCCCACAAACGCGGCATCGAAGCTGGCCATAATTCTGTCGCCCGCCAGTTCGTCCACCACTCCGCCACGCGTGGAGACGATATCCTGCACCCGTCTGAAATACTCGTTAAACAACTGGATCACCACCTCTGTATCCGTGTTCTCCACCAGGGCGGTGAAGCGGCGTACATCGGCGAAAAGCACACTCATCCTTCGCGGCTCATTGGTGGTGCCTGGGGAGGATTTTCCATCGGTAACCGCCTGCACTGCCCGGGGGGAGAGGTAGCTTTGCATCTCCAAACGCATCCGACGCTCAGCAGCCATCTGATGGCAAAGCCTGGCGTTCTCGACGGCGATGGCTAACTGAGCGTTGACGGTCGAGAGGAAACGAATCATATCCTGGTCGAGGATCTCCTTCTCGGTGCTGCCCACCCCCAAAGCTCCGATGGCGCCGTTGACTCTATCCCTACCCCAGATGGGCAACCACAAAGTCGAGGTTACCTCTGAAGAGGGAACAAAAGGACGCAAGCGCGACCACCTTTTCAGGTCCGGGATCAATAATGGCTGGCCGGTGGCCAAAGCCATGCTCGGCAGGGTAAACTCCCACTGATCCAGACATCGTTCCCCCTGCAAAGTCGGGTCGGCCACCGCCCGGAGCTTCAGGTTCTCCCTTTCGTCGAGCAGGAACAACCAGGCCGCAGACAGCCGAGAATTTTCTACCACCTCGCCCACCACCTGCTGCAAAATAGCAGGCAGGGGCAGGGGTGAGTTGATGATCTCAGAGACTCGATGCAAGGTGGTTATCTCAAACGCCAGCCAGTCCCCATCTTTGACGCTGCATCTTATTAATCTCTGCTCCTGGCCTACGGAAATCAAAGCAGCCTCCAGATCGGGCAAAGGGCTAGAAGCCATAACGGACGTGCAGGAGTTGGCTTCCATTTTTTCAGCTTTTGTTCCAGCTTTGATTCCGGTCAGCGTGATGGCCAGCCTCCTCACAAAAGCGAGCAACGTTGAAATCATAGTGTCACCAAATTTTATATCTTCTTTAGCTGATTCTTGTTGGACAGTGGATATTGAATCTCTCATGCCACCTTACCTGTTCAGGTTATTCTCTCCATGATCTGCTATAGCGAGCCATACCTTCCTACACATTATACCATAAAGTAAAAATAAGGTAAAAATATGCCCGCTCTCCGGTCACTCTCTGGTTAAGATGAAAATTTCTATCAGGCCGAACACCCCTAACAGGAGAAGAGCCACTACCCAATTAAGAACCCGCAAAGACTGGAGCCAGGCACACAGGACGATAAACAAGGCCAGCCATCCACTCTGACGTACCGACCGCCAGCCGTCCGGCGGGTCCCTGGGATCGACAAAGCGATGGTTGAGATAACAGGTCACCGGAATGAAAGTAGTGGTTAAGGTTGCAAAAAGTAAGATAAAAAAAGCTAAAATAGCTATAGCTTGAGGTTGGATGTTATTCAACAGATAGCCTAGTCCCGCCCAACCAAACACCGCCAGAAACGCTGAGATGAGGGCCAACCCTCGGTTGCTCATTAGATGGTCTCCTACCACGCTCAGTGTCCGTCTTGCCGACACTCATCATTATACCCTATAAAGCCATCTTTTGGCAACAAAGTTTCGCCACCCTGGACGACCCAGGCCGTGATTGGCTTGATCGCAAACTTAAGCTATGTGAGAGGATTTTGCACTCCAGTCCATGTGCCTCTTAATAATTATACCCTCTCCACCTTCCAACGGCCTTACAAAATGGCCTGCCGGCTTTCCAAAAACCTTCCAAAATAACCTCAACGACGATGCAATCTCTCGTTAGCTCCAGCATTGGCTCAAAAGGCGGGGCAATAGGTTTTTTTACGGGGCAGGGTCGTGGCTGACGTGGTCACCATTGTTTCCTTGCGCTCCTTGTTCTGAAGGCCGGGCTGACTACCCAAACTTGCGGCGAGTATTGCAATCCGAGGGCAAATCTGTTATACTATACGGAGATAAGCTAACGTCTAGACGAGATAAAAGGGGGCAGTAAATAACGTTCCCCGAACACTGTGTGCAGGGTCGAGAGGAAGTTGAAGCCTCTTGAGTAGAGTATATGTTGTAAAGTATACGTTAATGAAGTGAGAGGAGGCCATGGCTTTGGCGACACCAAAGTTTGATCCCGCTCATCCCATACTCTCGGGTAAAACGGCCGATGTCTATTTTCTGCGCACCAAAAAAATACTGGAAGCAGAAGGGCTGAACCCGACGGTGACGATGGAAGTTTTTCCCAGCCGCCAGGGGCTGTTATGCGGGATGAAAGAAGTATTGGACCTGCTGAGCCTCGTGTTGCCGTCCACAGCCGAGGTGGAAGCTCTGGAAGAGGGACAGGCCATGCAAGCCAGGGAGGTAGTTTTGCGCATCACCGCTCCTTACAACAGTTTCGGGTTGTACGAAACGGCCCTGCTGGGCACGCTGGCCCACGAAAGTGGTTGGGCTACAGCCGCTCACCAGTGTGTTCAGGCGGCCGCCGGCATCCCTATTATCAGTTTTGGAGCCCGTCATGTGCATCCCGATGTGGCAGCCCGCATGGAATACGCGGCCATCGTGGGCGGTTGCGTAGGCTGCGCTACCACGGCCGGAGCAGAGTTGGCCGGCCTGGAAGCCAGCGGCACCATCCCCCATGCTATGATCCTCATCTTCGATGATACCGTCAAGGCCACTCTGGCCTTCGACCGGCACATCGATCCGAAAATCAAGCGCATCGCCCTGGTGGATACTTTTAAAGACGAGGCCGAGGAAAGCTTGCGGGTAGCCGAGGCCCTGGGCCCCAAGTTATGGGCTGTGCGACTGGACACTCCAGCCGAACGAGGCCGCGTCACTCCCGATCTGGTCAAAGAGGTGCGAGCCAGACTGGACCAGGCTGGTTACGAACAGGTTAAGATCGTGGTCAGTGGCGGCATAGATGTCACCCGCATCCGACAATTCATCGAACAGGGAGCACCCGTCGATGTCTTTGGCGTCGGCAGCTACATCTCCGGCGCGTCGCCTATCGATTTTACAGCCGATATTAAAGCGGTGGAAGGCCGACCTCTGGCCAAGCGCGGTCGCATACCGGGCCCCACCCCTAACCCTCGACTGAAAAAGGTCGAACTGGCTAAAAATCAAGGCAGGAACTAAGCTCCTGCCTTGTATCTCAGCTCAAGCTGTTGCTCATTCTTCTCCTTTTCTTCCTCCTCCGAAGCAGGCGGCATCGAGCTCGTTTACTCCCCGCTCTCCCCTGTGGACTCCTCTGTGACCTCCTCTATCTCTGCCTCCTCTCTCCCCTCCCCTCCCAGGCTGGGGGTGAGCCTCTTGACAATCATGTCAATCAGCTCGTAGACGAATTGTTGCCGGAACCCGGCGACAAAGGCCACCAGCGAAGGGAGATAAATGGCTACACCTGCTGCCTTCTGTACTTCTGTGCCCAGGAACCCGGCGGCCATGACCAGGTAAATAGCTCCCCCCAGGATCAGGCCCATGATGGGCTGTACGACATACGACATAGTATAATATTTATTAAAATCCTGCTGAACAGCCACGTGCCAGTACAGACTGTAAAGTGCTCCCACCACACCGCCGATGCCACCCCACATCATGGTGTTCCAGAAGGGGGTGAAAAATAGGGTTGCATCCGCGCCCGGAGTGGCAACTAACGATACAAATTGGATCACTCTCTGGCTCAAAAGAAAACCAGCGAACAGAAGAAGAAACCAGATAATCTCGTAGAAAAGAAGAATATTACCATGGATGCTGGAACTGTATCTGATGATGCGTCGATTTTCTACGATCGCTTCGGCCCGGGCAACCTTATATTCTGCCTCGTCGAACTGGCGGGGCTTCTCAGCCAGAATATCCCGCGCTTCAGTCAACAGCTTTAGGGCCCCGCCCATCTCCCTGCCTACCAGTTCACGAGGGACAGTATCAAACAGAATATCAATGCTTTTGTTTAGCTTCTCCCTCCGCCGGCCATAAAATTCCAAAACCTCCTCTTCCTCGCGTCTCCGTGACGGTTGCTCTTCTCTCTCCTCAAATTCGAGCAAGGGAGCTTCTTCCTCCAAGTCCTCCGCGCCCGGTATCGGCGGCTGACCGAGAGGCTCCTTGGGCCAGAGAAGCAGAGCTTCCTCGCCAGGCCATTCCGTTATACTCAGTCTGGGAGGCAGCACGTACTCCGCCTCATAAGGAGGCAGGGGGCCAGGCTCTGGAATGGCAGGTGGAGCCTCAGGCCGCAAAGTGATGTCCTCAGGCGGCGGGAAGGAGCTATCTACGAACGGTTCATCGGCCTCTGGAGGCGAACTAACCTCAGCTTCCGAGGGCCGCGGCTCGTACCACGGATAGGGTGGTGGCGGAGCCGCTTCCGAGGGCCGCGGCTTGTGCTCCGGGTAGGGCGACGGCGGGGCCGCTTCCGAGGGCCGCGGCTCGTACCACGGATAGGGCGGCGGCGGGGCCGCTTCCGAGGGCCGCGGCTTGTGCTCCGGGTAGGGCGACGGCGGAGCCGCTTCCGAGGGCCGCGGCTCGTACCACGGATAGGGCGGCGGGGCCGCTTCCGAGGGCCGCGGCTTGTGCTCCGGGTAGGGCGATGGTGGTGGAACTGCTTCTGACGGCCGCTCCGGTTCCTCGGGTGCCACCACTGTCGAAGGGGGTTCCGGCTCGGCCGCCAGTACTTCTTCAGCGAGGAAGGCTTCTACATCATCATCAATGACCTCCTCTTCAATCATCGGCTGGGCTGCTCCTGCCTCCTCTGCAAGAGCTTCTTCCAGATCGAGATCGGCCTCGTCCTTGACTCTAGGCTCAGGAGGGACTCCCTCCCCATAGAAAATGTCCGCCCCCATGCCTTTGAGACTAGCTCTTTTCCTCACCATTAATAATCACCTCCGCTAACTGCCTGTAGGCCATCGCTCCCTCGTGCCTGGGGTCGTAATCCAGAATAGGTTTATGCGCCACGGGGGCTTCGGCAAACCTGATGCTGCTTTTGATCACAATATCGTACACCTTTTCTCCAAGCACAGATCGTACCTCTTCCAACACTTCCCGAGCGTGCAACGTTCTGGCATTATACATCGTGCCCAGCACCCCTAATATTTCCAGTTGGGGATTCAACTTGGCTTTGACTTTCTCGATAGTATCCAATAGAACACGCATCCCTCGCAGAGCAAGATATTCACACTGCATAGGAATCAGCACTCTGTCGGCAGCAGTGAGGGCATTAATGGTCAAAAGGCCCAAACTGGGAGAACAGTCGATCAGGATGTAGTGATATAAATTCTGTACAGGAGCCAGGGCCTCCTTGAGGATGTATTCTCTGGCAATAGTCGAGATCAGCTCTATCTCTGCGGCCGCCAGATCGATGTTGGCGGGCACCACGTCAAGGTTGGGCCTAACAGTGTAGATAACTTCGCTCAGGTTCAAATAGGAATCCACCAGCACATTGTACAAAGTTTCATCCATACTGTAAGAATTGATACCTAAAGCGATAGAAAGCGCCCCCTGAGGATCCATATCGATCAGCAGGATTTTGCGATTGTGTTCAGCCAGAGCCGCCCCCAGATTGATAGTGGTTGTCGTTTTGCCTACCCCACCTTTTTGATTGGCAACAGCAATTGTACAAGCCATAAAGCACTTCCCCCCCTGCAACAAAACCTTTGAGCGGCAAGCACTAGCCCTCTCCCGTTACGCTTTCTGGCCAGCAAGTAGAGTGGAAAGCACGCTTCGAGCAACCCTGACACGTACTATTATACCATAAAAATGTGAAAAAATCACCTCTGCCCTGTTCGCCCCGAAAATTTCTCCAGGCTACTGATTACGATCAGTGAGTATAATTCAGCAGCAAAATCGGCAGGTCCACGTAGAAGGGATGCTCTCCTCCCCCCAGGCTGACCTCGTCCAGGTACACTACGGCGGGCCCGACCACATCAAAGCTGATCTCCACCGTACCGGAATAGGTGCCGCCCTCCGCCAGCACCAGCCATTGGTGGGTCCAGCCGCTGCTCTGGGCGGTGCTGAAGACGCGAGCAGGCGCGAAGTTGCTGTGGGCGCTGACCGTGACCCCCCCACCTGAGGAGAGAGCGGCGCTATACCAGAAGGAGAGAGTGGGCTCATACATTGGCTCGTACATTTCCCTGATGGGGAAGAGCTGGCTCAGGCGGCAGGTATTGGTCATAGTGTTGCTCATAACCAGGGAGTAAGCCCCACTGCGTGCCTGCCTGGTAACAGTAAATGTGCCGGTGCAGGAGGGCGTCCAGCCGCTCAGCCCGTTTTCAAAGTCGCCGTTAGTGACAGCATCGTCCCAGGGTTTCATGATGAAGGTGACGTTTGAGCCAATGGTGGTCACGTAATTGGTGGTGATCCAGGGTGGGGCCTCATAATCGCTGTGGCTGACTTCGAGGGTGTAGGTGCCCGACGCCGCCGGGTTGAGGTTATAATACCCTTGAGTGTCGCTTGTACCAGATACAGCCGTGCCGCTGATGCTCACCGTGGCGCCCTGAACAGGATACTCCCGGTTAGTAAGGACGTAGCCCTCTATGGGCCTGGAGCCCACTAAAGTGGCGGTGTCGTAACCATCGGGCCAGGGCCCATGTAGCCGGATGCCCTCGGGCTTATACTTCTGCCAGGCTCGAGCCCGGAAATAATAGGTGTGGCCTACGACCAAAGGCTCGGTGCGGGTAGGGGGTAAAGTCGGCCCGAAAGTATCGGAGGTCCCGGACGCCTTGCCGTGCCATTTGGTCCAGTCGGTGCCCGCGTTATCTTTCCACTGTACGTCGTATTGAAGCGGGTCGCCCGTCCCTCCTGGGGCAAACTGGCCGTTGGTCCAGGCCACTTCGAAAGTGGAGGGCGCCTGGGGCGGCGAGGAGGCGCTGACGGTAGGAGCTTCGGCCACCACGATGGCGTCGATAAAGACCTGGTTCAGGTACACCCCAGCGACGGCCTCCGGGCTGAGGACCCGGGCAAAGACGGTGATGGTGGTGGCTTTGGCGATGGCTGCGGCGCGCATATCCCGCCAGTACACGTCGTCCCCGTCCTGCTCGCCCCACACCACGTTGGGCGAGTTGGGGTCGGTGCCGCCATAGGGATCGATGCCCACCTGCTTGAACATCTTGCCGTGCGTGCGGGAGGCCGAGGTTTGGTAGATGGTCAGGATGGACGCTTTGGCGCCATAGGCTTTGCCCACCGTTACCCCGCCGACCTGCTGGTAGACGCCCGCAGTAAAGGGCGCCTGGCTCCAGAAATTCTGGGAGTTACTGCCCTCGGTCTTCTCGTTCACGCCCCCCACCATCGCCGCGTAGTCCGAAGACCTCATGAATTTGGGTTCGCTATCGGCCGGGAAACGATGCCAGTTGTTAGCCACGCTCAGGTTATAGCCCCCGTAGGTGCCATAGACGTTATAGGGGTCTTCCAAACCCCAGTTGGCGGTCAGGTTGGCATCCATGGCCTTCGGCTGGGCCAGAGCCGAAACGGGAAACATCACGAGAACAACCACCAGAAACAGCACTGTACCGCTTTTTGTCAGCCTGCACATGGTTGAGACTCCTCCTTTGCCGGGTGCCTGAATCGGAGGTTAAACCCCGATCGTAAAGAAAAAACAGATAGCCGGACCAACGTGACGAAAAAGCATCGACATATTTATTATAACCTCCAATAGCCTGAAAGTCAACAGGCAATTCTCTTGAACTTTATCCGCATTGTGGCCTTCGGCTCGCGGAGGGCGCGGAGAGCGCGGAAGATATGGGTAAAGTGAAGTATTGTAAATTTGACTTTTCAACCCATCTTTAGTACAATCCCTCCCGTAATCATTTTGCAGGAGGTTAGTTATGTCAATCGAAGGAGCATCTGCTTTCGAAATCACCGCTATCTGGAGCGTGCTGGGAGTAGCCATCCTGGGTCTGCTCTATGCCGTCTTCCTGACCCGTCAGATTCTAGGTGAGGATCAAGGCACAGAGGAGATGCAGGAAGTCTCCCGCGCTATCCGCGAAGGGGCGATAGCTTATCTTAGCCGACAGTTGCGCATCATCATCATGTTCATCGTCGTCCTGACTGTCGCTCTGTTCGGCAGTGCGGCCCTGATCCAACATCTGCCGGAGTACGTGACCAGGGCCGGGTTTGACACTCTGCAAATCGCCCTGGGCCGTGGAGGCGCCTTCCTGATGGGCTCCCTCTTCTCGCTGGCCGTGGGCCAGATCGGGATGCGCATGGCGGTGCTGGGCAACGTGCGGGTGGCCTCCGCCGCCCGAAGATCGGTGGGCGAGGCCCTGAGAATCGCCTACCGCACCGGCACGATCACCGGGATGTTGACCGACGGCCTGGGACTTCTGGGCGGCACGATCATCTTCATTACCTATGGACAGGCCGCCCCGGAAGTGTTGCTTGGCTTCGGCTTTGGCGGCACGCTCATCGCTCTCTTTATGCGGGTGGGCGGGGGCATCTACACCAAGGCCGCCGACGTGGGGGCCGACCTGGTGGGCAAGGTGGAGCAAGACCTGCCCGAAGACGACCCCCGCAACGCAGGGGTGATCGCCGACCTGGTGGGCGACAACGTGGGCGACTGCGCAGGGATGGCCGCCGACATCTTCGAGTCCTACGAGGTGACCATCGTTTCGGCCATGATCCTGGGTATCTCTATCGCCATGACCAAGACGCCCTTTGAACCGAAGTGGATCGTCTATCCCCTGCTGGTGCGCGCTATCGGCGTTCTGGCTTCTATAATCAGCACCTACTCGGTACGCAGCGCCCACGAGGAGGAAAACCCCTTCCGGGCCATCGACCGTGGTTTCCGGATAGCGGCTGTCATCTCCATTGTGGGGTTCTGGATCTTGGCCCTGGTCTACATGCGTGATTGGCGAGTAGCCGTGGCTACTATGGCCGGTATCCTGCTGGCCGTGGTTACCAACAACCTGACGGAGTACTTCACCAGCACCGAGCACCAGCCGGTAAAGGAGATCGTCAAATCCACCAACGCCGGCCCGGCCACCACCATCCTGTCCGGTCTGTCCGAGGGAATGGAATCCAGCGTGTGGGCCATCGTGGTCATTTGCGTAGCCATTATGGTCTCGGTGCTCATCTTCCAGGGCGAGAGCGTGATTATGGTCCTCTACGGCGTGGCCCTATGCGGCATCGGCCAGCTCACTCTGACGGGCAACAACATCTCGATGGACGCCTTTGGGCCTATCGCCGACAACGCCCAGGGGATCGGGGAGATGACCGACATGGAGCCCGAGGCCCGGCAAATCCTGGCCGACCTGGACGCCGTGGGCAACACCACCAAAGCCGTCACCAAGGGCATCGCCATCGGCTCGGCGGTTATCGCCGCCGTGTCCCTGTTCGGGGCCTTCGGCGATACCATCTTCGAAGCCTTTAAGAGCCTGGGCCTTGACGTGACGACTATCTACCCTGGCGGTCATTACGTTATCAACGTGGCTACTCCGCAGGTGTTTATCGGCATGTTGATCGGAGGGGCTGTGCCCTTCATGTTCAGCAGTATGACCATCCGGGCGGTGGGACGTTCGGCCAACCTGATCGTCAACGAGGTGCGACGCCAGTTCCGCATCCCGGGCCTGATGGAAGGCAAGGTCAAGCCGGACTACGGCCGGGCGGTGAGCATCTGCACCTCCGCCGCGCAGCGGGAGTTGATAGGGGTGGGCGTTCTGGCGGTGCTGACGCCCATCATGGTAGGTCTTCTGCTCCGTCAAGAGGCGCTGGGGGGCTTCCTGGCCGGCGTGATCCTGGCCGGGCAACTGATGGCTGTTTTCATGTCCAATGCCGGCGGAGCCTGGGACAACGCCAAGAAGACCATCGAGGACGAACCCCGAGACCTGGAGAAAAATACGGGCAAAGGTTCCGAGCGCCACAAAGCCAGCGTGGTGGGCGATACGGTGGGCGACCCGCTCAAGGACACCTCCGGCCCGGCCATGAACCCTATGATCAAGGTCATCAACCTGGTATCGGTTATCATCGCTCCTCTGGTGGTCCAACTGACTCGCACTCCGTCCCTCCAGCCCGCCATATACGCGGGAGCCGCTATCTGCATCGTGGCTATCGGGGCGGCCATCTGGTATAGCCGCAAGGAGGCGGAAGACCTCACCGCTGCGGCGGAGCCCGGCCTGGCCCGCAAATAATTTCAAACCACAAAGCACCCCAGGAGCACAAAGCATAAAGTCCTTATGCCTTTGTGCCCTTGGTGGTTATGACATGGCTTTCCTTACCGCCTCCGCTCGCACCGCCGAGTCCGCAGAGAACAAGAGAACAATGGAAAATGAGTTACCAGAAATTGCTACAGCAGATGGTTGGTATAACGGTGGTCACGTTGTTTTTGGTCTGGCGCAGTGCGCTGGCGGCTGTGCCTGGCAAAGAAGCCTCGGCACTGCACGGGAATGTGTACTACGTGGCCCCAACCGGCAATGATTCCAACCCGGGGACAGAAACCCAGCCCTGGCGGAATATCCAGAAAGCTGCTAATACCCTGGTGGCAGGTGATACCGTCTATATCAGGGCGGGGACTTACCAGGAAAGGGTCATCCCCCAGAATTCGGGGAGCGACGGTAATCACTACATTACTTATGCCGCCTATCCTGGGGAGAAGGTGACGATTGATGGGAACGGCGTATCGGTGCCAGCGGATGAGGGGTTGTTCCACGTCGCCGGCAGGAACTACATCAGGATTTCCGGTTTGAGGGCCATCAATTCTACCTACGCGGGCATCCTCATTGACAATTCGGGCCATATCATCGTTGAAAAAAACTATACCTACAACACCGCTTCTTCTGGCATTGGAGTCTGGGGTAGCAATAACATCATCGTTGATGGCAATGAGGTCGAACTGGCTTGTTATAACGGAATGCAGGAATCCCTCACGGTGGCCGACACCGATACGTTCGAAGTCAAGAACAACCATGTTCACAATGGCATCGCCGGATATGACAAGGAAGGGATCGTTGCAAAGGATGGCTCTTCGAATGGAAAGGTGTATCGCAATCACGTGCATCATACCCAGGCTGTCGGTATTTATGTAGATGCCGCAGGTAAACGCACCTTCAACATTGATGTCTTCCAAAATGTTGTCCACGATGTTTCTGACAATGGGTTCTCCATAGCTTCTGAAGTGGGCGGTCCTCTTGAAAACATCCGCCTTTATAACAATGTCGCCTATCACAATAAATACGCAGGCATCTGGCTGTCTGGCTGCTGCCCAGCGTCTGCCTCCCACCCAATAAGGGACATCAAAATTATCAACAATACCCTCTACAACAATGGCTGGGAGCCCTGGGGCGGAGGAATCGGCCTTGAGAATCCGGAGGTTCAGAATGTCACCATCAGAAACAACATCTGCAGCCAGAATCTCTCATTTCAAATTGCCGTAGATGCAAGCATTCCAACGGAGACTTTGACGGTGGATCATAATCTTATTGACGGCTACAGAGGCGGCGAGGGGGAGATTTATGGCGACGACTACGTCGAAGGGGCTCCACTGTTTGCGAATCCGTCTGGGGCAGATTTCCACTTGCAGCCAGACTCACCTGCCATAGACATGGGTTCCTCCATTGACGCCCCAGTCGATGATCTCGACGGGCATCCTCGACCTCAGGACGGAGATGAGGATGGTATAGCCGATTTCGACATTGGAGCGTATGAATATCTTGAGCGCGTGTATTTGCCAATCGTGGCAAAAGATTACTAACGGCACCTGGTACAAATATCAACTATACTCCCGATGAATTGGCTAAGGACTTTGCAGCAGTAGAAGCGTTAGTGGTAACGTGTTAATCCCCCAGCCTCAGCAACCAGGTGTTGCGGTCCCGGCTCTCCACGAAGACCACGTGCCGACCATCGGGCGAGACGGACCAGTCGCCATTGGCAATCTTGAAAGAGGTGACCTCGGCATTTGTCAGGCGACGGGTCTCATCCGTCTCCACATCCAGCTCCCAGAGCTCGTGGGAAACGCCCTCCAGCCGGAAGGGGACGATGAGCAGGCGGCGGGCGTCGCGCCACTGATAGGCCCCAAAGAGTTCGCTCTCCAGCCTGCGCCGTGCTGAACCGTCGGTACGCATCAGCCACAGACCGTTCTGGGCCTGATCTTCGTTGAGGGCTATGAGGTAGACCAGCCAGGCCCCATCCGGCGACAGGAGCCCGCCGCGCAGTCGTTCGGCCCGCACCAACTCGGTGGTATGGCCGCTGGTCAGCGAGAGGGTATAGAGCACCTGCTCTCGCGACTGGAGCGATTCGCGGCCGCTCAAGAGCAACACGTCGTCCGAAATCCAACCGCTGAGACCGCCCCGGGGCAGCGTGGCTACCGACCGGGCGTTGCTGCCGTCCAGGTTAGCCACCCACACCTGAGTCATGCGGTGCTCGGAGAGCGCTTCTTCATTACTCACCTGCCAGGCGATGTGTTTCCGGCCCGGCGAGAAGGAGACCGGGCGGCCCTCGGCAGGAACAGTCCAACGCGCCCCATCGGCCAGGCGCTCGATGACCGTTGTTTCCTCGTCCAAATCGACCAGGTAGGTCCAATCCTCCGTGTATAAGGCGATGCGTTCAGTGACCAGTATGGGTGTAGGGTTGGGCTGAGTCACCTCCACGCCCCAAATGCCCAGTGGGGCCTCCGGGGCCGGCCTGTCGATGAACAACACCCGTCGGGAATCTGGCGACCAGAAGGGCTGGGTGCAGCAGCCGCCCGTCACGAGTCGGCGCAGCGCCGGTAACGGCGTGACATCTGACGACGGCAGCGGCGTGGGAGTTGGCGACGACCACGAAGTAACGCTGTCCGTTACCCGCGTTCCGCCACTTTGCCAGTCCGGCGGCCAGGGGTGGGCAAAGTCGTTGAGCGGTGGGCCGCCGATCACCGCTTCCGGCTGGTCGTCAAGATGCTGCCACTTGCGCGGCTCATCCAGGTCACGCTCGAAGGTGCGACTGAAAGAGCCGACGAGGGCCAGGTTGTCCCAGTCAGCCTCGATCAGGAGCACCGGGTTGTATTTGCGCACGTGGTTCAGATCACGCACCTCCAGGTGGAGGTGTGGACGGCCATAGCAGGTCTCAGCCGGATCGCCGCCAAGGGCCACCACCTCGCCGGCCTCCACTCGCTGGCCGGGCTGCACTTCAGGCCGCTCCAGCAGGTGGCCGTAGAAAGAGGCGTAGCCCAGGTCTGGATGATCGATCATCAAGTTATGGGGCGCCGAGCCAAAGTTCATGCTGTCTACAGCGAAAACGACGCCGTCGGCGATGGCCACGATTTCACTGCCGCAGGGCGCGCTGAAATCCACGCCAAAATGAATACCCTGGTTGGCGTGGTAGGTGGTGTTGCGCTGACGATAGGCACCAACGGTATTGCCGTACGGCTGGGCCAGCAGCCAGGTGTCTGGGCCTGGTGGCTCCTTGAAGGGCAGGATAAAAGGTTTCTGAGCCTCATCCGATTGGGCCACGGCCTGCGGGAGGTGGGCAGCCGTGAAAATCAGCAAGATCAATCCAATGAATAGGGCTAACCTGTTCAGCCACCCAGATCGAGTCGGTATTGAGTTTTTCATTTGTTTTAGTTTGCTCCTGTCAATTAAATTTTTTGTATTAGTTAAGATGAGGGCGGGACAAATTCGCCCTTGACTATACGACGGGCATCCCGCAACTGGGCTTCTTCTCTTACCGTAAAACCCGTTTCTGGGCCTTAGTGGAAGTGCCCTTCTGGTTCACGACTGCATATCATACACCCATTTCGGCCCAAACGCAAATGTCTACCATCTCATTGACTAATACATTCAATGAAATTTCATGAAATTTTTGGGCTAAGGGCCAATCCCGTTAACTTGAGCTATAGTAAGCAGAGACCTGACTTCCAGGTACACTCACCCTACAATTATAACATAAAACGGGGCCGAATATTATTAGCGTTTTGTGGCAGTTTTGTGGCGGTTATGTTTGTGTATATACTCATCAGCAACGAACAGAGTAAAAGCTCCGGGCCTCATTGGACGATTAGAGACCAAGGCACGAGGGCTTGTCAGGTTGGAGTGTATCCATTGGCCCTCAAGTTAACGGCATTGGGCTAAGGGCAAGATCAGGAAAGAGGCCGCCTGACGGGGACCCCCGGCCGTCTGGGATATTTATCGGGCGTGGGGTCTACCTTGTCGATGACCACCAGGCGACGCCCGGTCAGACCCGGTAAGGGCACGGCTTTGATGTCGCGCAACTGTCCCCCAAGAATAGCCACGCCTGGCCTCGCGGCCTCCGCTTCCGCCTGAGCTTCCGGCCCCTTCTGGGCTATCACCATCCCTCCCAGCCGACAGAAAGGCAGGGTATATTCCACCAAAACAGGCAGGGGGGCCACCGCCCTGGCCAACACCAGATCGTAGCCTTCGCGGTGGGCAGGGTCCCGTCCCAGTTCTTCGGCCCGGCCTTTGATCGCCCTCGCCCTCTCCGCCTGCAACCGTTCGATCAGGTGTTGCAGGAAAGTCACCTTCTTGCCCGTACTCTCCAGCAGGGTCAGACTCCAGCGGGGACACACTATTTTAAGGGGCAGCCCCGGAAAGCCTGCTCCGGCCCCCACGTCGATACATGATAGAGATTCATCAACGTCTAAATCCAGGGCCAGCAGGCAGCTAAGCGAATCGAGGAAATGTTTGATCTGGACCTCCTCGTATTCCGTGATAGTGGTCAGGTTGAAACGCGCGTTCCAGGCCGTCAATTCCTCGTAGTACGCCTGAAAGGAGGCCAGTTGCTCGCTGGTCAGGGCCAGCCCCAAAGCGCGGGCGCGGCGATAAAGCAGGTCCATTCAGCTTCCCTCTTCCTCCTCAACGACGATGTCCACGTAAGCGGTCATGCCCCATTTAAGGCCCGTTTCCAGCCCTTCTTCCAGATCAATGGTGACGGTATAAACGGTGTCGCCTTGTTGCACGGTAGCCATAGGCGCGATCTCCACCACCCGCCCATGTAACTCCGTATCGGGCAGGGCGTCCACCTCGATTTCAACCCGCTGCTCGATCTCTATCCGGGCGATGTCCACCTCGCTCAGGTCATCGGTCTCCACCCGCAGGCGGCGCAAATCGCCGATGGTGACCACCGGCGTGACATTGCCCACAACGGTTACCACCTCCCCCTCCTCGACCGCCAGGTGGCCGATCGTTCCGGCGAAAGGAGCGGTGAGGATGGTCTTGTCCAGGGCCGTCTGGGCTCCTTCCAGGGCACGCTGGGCCTGATCGACTCTGGCCTGGGCCACGGCTATCTCCTCAGACGAAGGCCCGGCCTCCAGCAAGTCCAGATGGGCCTGGGCCTGCTCGACCTGGGCCTCTGCCACCTTGACGGCGGCCCGTGCCTTCTGGACAGCAGCCCTGACAATGTCCAGCTCCTCCTCGGTGGCTCCTCGCACCAGGGCCTCATATTGGGCTTTGGCATTTTCGTAATCCAGGGTAGCCTGCTCCAGGGCCACCGCCTGGGGGGAAGCTCCCACAGCCGAGGCCCAGGCGATTTTGTCATACTCGTCCTGAGCCAGTTTAAGGACGGCTTCGGCCTTCTTCATGACGGCCTTGGCCGCGGCGATCTCTTCCGTTTTAGGGCCAGCCTCCAGCCGGGCCAGTTCGGCCCGGGCCGCAGCCAGGTCGGCCCAACTCACTTCGAGATTGGCCTGGGCCGCGGAAACCTGTCCCCTGGCTACGGAGATCTCTTCCTCCCTGGCGCCGGCTCTCAAGCGGGCCAGTTCGGCCAGAGCGATGCGCAACGCGGCCTGGCCCTCGTTGACCCGCTGTTGGGCGTCGGCAGCCTCCAGCCGGGCGATGACCTGCCCGGCCTCAACCGTGTCGCCTTCCTCCACCAGCACCTGCTCCACCCGGCCACTTATCTCAAAGGCCAGCTCGGCCTTTTTGATGGGCACCACCACCCCCTCGGCCGAGACCATCGTGACCCCTGGCCGGCTCGTCTGCGGCGGAGGCGCCGGGGTAGGGGTAGGAGTGGAGAAAAGATCAATGACCTGGCAACCCGAAAGGCTGAGGCTCCAAAATGCAAGTAAAGCGATCTGGGCTGCGGTCCTCCATAACGCACTTCCACGCATACATGAACGTCCTCTGCGGTGCTCCGCTCAGAGATCCAGCCTGGCCAGTTGTTCCAGGATGGGCCCCGTGTCTCTGCCAGCGGTCAGTTTGATTTGGTTGACGATCTGACCATCTTTGATAAAGACGATGCGGTCGGCATAGCTGGCCGCTTTAGGATCGTGGGTAACCATGACGATGGTCTGACCATACTCATCACAGGAACGACGCAATAGTTTAAGGATTTCCTCTCCGGCCCTGGAGTCCAGGTTGCCAGTAGGCTCGTCGGCCAGAACAATATCCGGGTCGGTGACAAAAGCCCTGGCGATAGCCACCCGTTGTTGCTCGCCCCCGCTGAGCTGGTCAGGCTTGTGCTCACGGCGCTCACTGAGGCCCACCAGGTTCAGCAACTCGTCGATCCTGGCCTGATAGTCCTTCAGACGCCTGCCGTCGATGAGCAGAGGCAGAGCCACGTTTTCCTCGGCAGACAGAGTAGGTAACAGGTTATAAAACTGAAAGATAAAGCCCACCCGTCGGCGACGCAGAAGAGTGACCTGTTTATCGGACAGAGCAGAGAGGTTTTGTTGAGCCAGGTTGATTTCTCCCGAGGAGGGCTTATCCAGCCCGCCCAGCAGGTGCAGAAGAGTGCTTTTGCCGCTGCCCGAAGGGCCCATGACGGCCACGAACTCCCCCTTCTCCACCTCGAAATCTACCCCGGCCAGGGCCTCGACGGTGACCTCTCCCATCTGATACTTTTTTATAACATCTTTAGTTTCAAGGATGGACACTGGAATCTCCCGGCGGGGACTGGAAAGCGTCCACTACGGCCTGGTGGAGGATACCATTGCTGGCCAGACAGGTCGGGCGGTACAACTGCCACTCCCCTCCACTCAAATCGCTGAGGCTTCCCCCGGCCTCCCGCACGATGAGGGCTCCAGCCGCCATGTCCCAGGCGTTCAGCCTGCGGTGGAAATAGGCGTCCGACCAGCCGGCGGCCACGTAGCACAAACTCAGTGCAGCCGATCCCAGAGACCGCAGAGTTAAAACGCGAGGAGCAATAGCTCTCACCAGCCGGACGGTCTCCTCCCTGAGTGTCTGCTCATGAGCCCAATCCAGGCCGACGGTGGAATCGATCAGCGTTTCCGTGGAACTGACGTGCAGGCGTTCGTCGTTCAGGTAAGCGCCCTCGCCCGCCATAGCCCTGAAGAGGTGCTGACGGAGCGGGTCGTATACCACGCCCAGGAGGAGCTCCTGCCTGTAAGCGAGAGCCACGGAAACGGAGAAGCAGGGATAATGGTGGGCGTAATTGCTGGTGCCGTCCAGAGGGTCTATGATCCATAGATAGTCGGACTGGAACTGGTCACTGGGGCCTCGATCCCCCTCCTCGGTCAGGATATCGTGATCGGGAAAGCGGCGGCGGATGGTCTCTATAATGAATTTATTGGCCGAGAGATCCGCATCGGTGACAATATCCCGCAGCCCCTTACTCCTGGTCTGGCGCGTCTGTTCCATGCTGTCCACCAGCACCCGGCCGGCGCCGCGAGCCGCCGCCAGAGCCACTTTCATCAGTTCCGATTTAATCTCCGACCTGTCTAACTCTGACATACCACCTCCAAAATCGCAACCTGGTTATCTGACCAGAACCGCTTCCGCTTCCACCTCGGCCACATCGAGCGCCTTTCTGGGGCTCTGGCCCAAATCGACCACATCTGCCACGGCATTGCGCAAGAGGCCAAGTATGATTTCCCACTCAGCGATAGCCGGCTCCTCCTGACCATAGGGCAGAAAACTGAAAGCTTTGGCGTAGAGAGGCTTTTGCCCAAAATAGGCTTTCATTTCCTCCGTCTCGGCTGCGGCGCGGCGAACGGGAAAACGGTTGGAGGCCAGCGCCCAACGTGCCGCCCACTGCCCTTTGGTCAACCACCTGGCGAAGGTCCAGGCCGCCTTCTCTCTTTCAGGGGTGGTGGCCAGGATAGCCAGGCTGGAGCCACGGACGAAAACCACCGGCTCAGCCGTGTCGTGAGGGAAAGGGGCCACGGACCATTCAAACTTGGGCTGCCCCGTCTGTTCGTCGGTAGTGGCCTCGATGTAAGCGGGCAGATTGTCGGTACAATCCATGACGAAGGCCACCTTCCCTCCGGCGAAACTGTTCAGGATATCGTCGAAATCGGCTGCCAGGTAAGCCTGCCCGTCAATCAACAAATCATCAACGAGAGTCAGGGCCTCGATCCCCGCCTCTTCGTTAAAAAGGGCCTTTGTACCATCCTGGCTGACGAGCTGACCGCCTCGGCTTAAAATCCAGCCGATCAGGAGGGAAGCCTCAGGCAACAAAGTGTAACCCTTGACCTCACGTCCGGTCACGGCCTCACACATAGCAGCGAACTCCTCCCAGGTTTGGGGTGGTTTTCCCTCTAAATCGGCCTTTTTGAGTAGATCGACGTTGTAGAACATCACCTCCAGGCTCCGGTCCAGGGGCAGGCTCATAAGCCGATGTCCCGAAGCAGGATACCGCTCCGCGTCCAGGATGGCAGGGAAGAAATCAGCGAGGTCTGGCCCTTCCTCTTCTACATAGCCATCCAGGGGGACAATGGCGTCGGCTTCGGCATAGACCGCGATCTGGCTACGAGAGTCGATGGTCAGATCGGGCGGGGTGCCGAGGGCAATGGCGGCCAATATCTTCTTCCTGAGATAACCGTAATCGTCCTGGTGCTCGGCCCTGACGGCGATGTGGCCCTCGTTCTCGGCGTTGAACTCTTCGACGAGAGCCGATAGGACCTCCTGCTGTTCCTTTGTAGCGGCGTGCCACAAGGTGATGGTCAGGCCCGCGTTTTCTGCGGTCGAGGTGGCAGCGGGAGCAGGCAGACTCAGCGACCAGGTGGAGTCTGGGGCAGGGCCAAACCCACATCCGTAGACCAGAAAGGCCACCGCCGTCAAGAGGGCGAGTCCGGCGATTCTTATTGTTGAATGTTCGCTGAACAACCACAGCTTCATAGCGGCGCTCTCATTTATCCTCAATGCTGGGTGAATTCGACGATGGCCAGTCCCAGACCGTCCATCGTGACCTGCACGCTCACCCCCAACCCCTGGGGGATGATCTGGTAAGTGCCTGGTAGCAAATCGGCGAACCCGCAGGCGAACGGGCCATATTCCGGTTTGGTGCCGGTCAAGGCGGTGGCGCTGAGGCCCCCGGCCCTGATCTCCACAGGCAAGCCCTGCATTCCCAGGATACGGACAATGATCACCGAGGAGGCTCCTCTCGCTCCCTGCTGGCTGGTGTTGAGGAGCACCTGCCCCGACCAGCCCCCGGCGGGGACCGGAGCAGGCGAAGCGAAGGTCGGAGCCACCGGCTGGTAAACGAATTCCACCAAGGCAAAGCCGCCCTGATCGACGGTAACGTCCAGGCTGGCGCCCAGCCCTTGCGGGATGATAGTATAGGTGCCTTCCGAGAGGCCGCCGAACTCACAGGCAGAGTCACCATACTCCGGCTTGGTGCCCGTCAAAGCTGTGGCACTATAACCATCGATCTTTAATTCCACCAGCACGTTTTTGGGGCCAGCGATCCGCACGGCAATGGTGGAGGTGCGGATACCCCCCTCTTTCCCACTGACCTGGCGCACGATCCGCCCGAACCAGACAAGCTGTGGCTCAGAGGTGGGGACTGGAGGGGGCGGTAGCGGCATGGCGGTGGCCGTAGCTGCCAGCGGGGGGGCGGTGGGCAACGGCCTGGCAGCGGTGGCTTCGGCGGTAGGATAAGGCGTCACCGGAGGGCCCGGCTCGCGATCAGGAGGCGGCGAAGAAGGGGGCGAGGGCTGCGGAGAAGGAGGTGGGGTCAGGATCGGGTACGAGGTGAACTCCATCAGGGCGAAGCCACCCAATCCAAAATCGACCTGCATACTGGTGCCCAGACCTTGCGGGATGACGGTATAGGTGCCCGCCGAGAGACCACCAAACTCACAGGCGAAGTCCCCGTACTCTGGTTTGGTGCCCGTGAAGGCTCTGGCTCCCCAGCCGTCCGATTTGATGTCCACCGCTATGTTTTTAAAGCCAGGGATGCTGACAGCCAGAGCGGCGTAAAAAGGCCCTTCTTCCTGGCGCACAATGCGGCCCTGCCAGCGAGGCTGGGGCGGAGGGGTACCGGTAGTCACCGTGGTGCCCGTAGGGATGACGGGGGGCGGGGTAGGTATCGCCGTCGGGGCCGGCTCGGGCGGCGCGGTGGGCGGCGGCGTGGCTATTGGCGCGGGCACTGGCGTGGGAACCGGCTCGGATGGCGTGGTGGGCGGCGGCGTGGCCGTTGGCGAAGGCGTCAGCGTCGGGGGCGCGGTAGGCATCGGCCCAGGTATAGAGTCTGTCAAGGTGGGCGTAGGCTCGACTTCCTCTTCACGGGTAAATTTGACGAAAATGTAGCTCTTGGCATCGGCGTAAAACGCTACGGTCGCCCCCAGCCCCTCCGGCTCTATGGTGTAATAGCCCTTTGAGAGCGGCGCGAACTCGACCACGTACTCCCCATATTCCGGTTTGGTGCCGGTATAGCCGATGGCTTTCCAATCATCCTGACTATAGACCTTGACCGGCAACCCCTTCAGCCCTTCCACCGAAACACGCAAAACCGTGCCCGCCAGCTCCATGTTCACCGCCCTGGACGTGATCTGGCCCACCCAGCGCGAGGTGGGGGTGAAGGTCGGGGTAGATGCAACCTGACCAGCGCCTTCCCCAACCCTTTCCAGGGACGATGTGGCCCATACGGACCGAAAAGAGGCGAAGCTCAGAAAAACCACCAGAACGAGGCCCATGAGACCAAGATGAAACCAGGCCAGAATCGTTTTTTGCTCACACGGAGTCATCTTCACATCTCCTTACCGCTAACGGTATCATTGGCTGCGGATGCGCATGTACTGCCAGACCGCGCCTACGTATTCTCCGGGAGTGAGGCGGAAAGGAAACATACGTCGCTTGATGGCATAACCTTTCCAGAGCTTGTATATGAGCCAGAAAAGGCTATTGCGGGGCAGCTTGATAAGCTGCCTGATCAAAGGCACCAGAAAAGGATACTCCACCGCCAGGGCAAAAAGTTTCTGCAAGTTCTCGATCTGGCGTTTCTCTGCTTCGCTGCCGAACTTGAGCACCGTGTTGTCGCTGACCGACCCCGACAGGTCGTCGAAGGAGCCGGCCATCCAGCCCTGGCGATAGGCCAATTCGCCCAATTCCGTCTTAGGGTAGGGCTGGAAGAGAAAAACGTTGGCGTAGCTGGGACGGCAGGCAATGTTCAACTCCAAAGTCTCAAAGTCGGTCTCCAGCGAACCGGTGGGCAGGCCCAACATGTTGTTGGTCATGAAGGCGATGCCGTGCCGACGCAATATCCGCGAGGCCGCCAGAATCTGTTCGCGGCTCATGCGGCGATTGAGAACGGTGTTGCGCAGCCGGTCGTTGCCCGCCTCCAGGCCAAAGCTGACGCTGACACAACCGGCCTCCTTGAACATGGCGATCATCTCGTCGGTGACCAGGTCGGCCCGCACCTGGCACCAGAAGGGTAGCCCCACTTCCTCCTTGTAGCGGGTGGCAAACTCACCCAGCCATTGGCGGTTCAGGATGAAAGTGTCGTCCATGAAGGTGATGAAGGCCAGCGGATATTTAGCCTGCACCGCTTTTATCTCGCGGATGACGTTCCCCACACTGCGACGACGCAGGCGCCGACCCAGCCCCTGGTAAAGCTCAGAATAAGCCTTGTTGAAACAAAAGGTACAATCGTAAGGGCAGCCCCGCCCGGTGATGAAGGGCCGGATTTTGTTGCGTTTGCTGGGCGGATGGGCTTCATACAATAGCCCGCGGTCGGCAAAGGGTAGCTCGTTCAACTGGGCCTCGGTCAGCAGGGGACGCACCGGGTTGCGCACGATCTCGCCATTTCGCTTGAAGTGCCAGTTAGCTATATCGACTATGGGGCGGCCATCCTGCAAAGCATTCAGGAGTTCGAGCATGGCGTACTCGCCTTCACCCACACACACGCCGTCCACGCCCTGGTGCTCGATCATCTCCGGGAAGAAAGTGGGATGGGGGCCACCGAAAATGGAAAAAACGTCAGGCAACCCGGCCTTGATGCGGCGGTTGACGTCCAGGTAATAGTTCTGGGTGCCGGTGTAGACGGTGTAGCCCACCACGTCCGGCCGCAGGCCCAAAGCGGTCTCCACCGGATCGGCCTCGGTAGCCACCACCAGACTGACGCGGTGCCCCTCCCGCTTCAAAACAGCGGAGATGAGCAGGATGCCCTGGGGTTCGTTGTCGATCTCTTTGACGATGAAAAGCAGATGCACGATCTGTCTCCCAAAGGTCGATTCCCAATAAAAAAAGGAGATGCCACCACGAAAGCGACATCTTTAAGTTTACCACAGATCAGCCGGATTGACAATCAGGCGTTATGTGCACTTGAGATTTCAAGAAAAGTGTAGTCTTGTTTCATAAGCTCTCTGAACCCCGGTAAGAAAGCTTTACAGATATGCCGAAAGATGATATAATGAGAATGAAATGAAACTTCGATAGGTCTGACATTTTTTCTGAAGGCCGCTTGATACTCCGCTTTTCAACAGACAGGGCGGTGGAATAACAAGGATATAACAAGATGGCAACTGTAAACATCAAAAAACAGTATAGCGATATCATTGGCGCTCTCGGCAATTTGCAAGAGACGGTCGATGAGGCCCTCAGAAAATACGCTGTCGAAAAAGCCACCGAACGTATCCTCGAACTGAGGAGCAAAGTGCAAGCCTGGGAGAATAAGTATGGCTGTAGCTATGAGCTCTTCGCTTATAGAACGGCCACGGATGAAGAATATGTAAACCAACTGAACGCTTCTCCCCAGACTGCCATGTGGGAAGGCGATATGATAGCCTGGGAATTCTATGCCCTGGAGCTTGAGGAATGGTATCGACGCCTACAGAATATTTCGACGGAATAGTCGCTCAATTCACTGCGGCGTTCGATCAGATCAGGGTTACAGAACGGGACGAGAAACCAGAACGCTCCCTGCTAGAGTTAACAGGCGTCTACGGTCAATATAGCATTCGCCTCTACGAGATCGTACTCGGCGACCAAGAGCGGAGGTACGCCTATTACGTGTTCAAAGGCCAGGAGGTCATCGTGGGATTCGATAACGCCCGCGATCCCTCCGTCGCCAAATTGAAATATGGTCGAGAGTACAAAGCTCATCTTCAGGAAAGAATCCCACACTCTCACACCGAAAACAAAACCAGACTGGCTCTCACCGAGGAGATGGATTGCGCTCGCTTCATCTCGTGGGTGAGAGCCAATCTAACTTTATAGTGCCAATGCACCTTTTTACTCTTTCAACCAGGGGTCCAGGGCATCCCGCAGGCCATCGCCAAACAGGAAGATGGAGAGGGTGGTCAGAAATATGAAGAGGCCCGGCGCGGCCACCAGCCAGGGCGCTTTGTTGATGTAGCTGATCGAGCCCTGGAGCATGTTGCCCCAACTGGCGGTGGGCGGCTGAATGCCCACCCCCAGATAGCTGAGGCCCGATTCCACCAGGATGGCCCCTGCCACGTCGAAGGTGGCGATGACGATGACCATCGAGGAGACGTTGGGCAGGATATGCCGCAGAATGATACGCCAGTTGCTGGCCCCTATAGCCCAGGCCGCAGTGATGTACTCCCGCTCCCGAATGGAAAAGACCTGGCCGCGTATCAGCCGGGCGGTGCCCATCCAGCCCGTGATGCCGATGAAAACGGCCAGCAAAAAGGGAGTGGGGTTGAAAAGCAGCACCAGCATCATCAGCAAAAACATAGTGGGGATGTTACGTAAAGTCTGGATCACGGCGTTGATGATGTCGTCGATCAGTTGGCCGCCGTAGAAGCCGCTGACCAGGCCCAACAACACGCCGATGGTCATAGCCACCACGGCCACCGCCAACCCGATGCTCAAAGACACCCGACCGGCGTAGATAGCTCGTGTCAGCACGTCGCGCCCCACGTCGTCGGTGCCCAGCCAATGGCAGGCGCTTCCACCGCTCAGACAAGCCCCCACCCCCACTTCCACCCAGGTGGGCGGCGCAAACTCTTCGTCCAGGTTGATCTTGTTTGGGTTGTAACCCAGAACGTGGTCGCCGATCCAGGGGGCAGCCACCGCCAGCAGGGCGATGAAAGCCAGGGTCAAAGCGGCACCAATGGCAATCCTGTCCCGGCCCAACTGATACCATACGGCCTGCCAGTAAGTCTGCTCCTCAACTTCTCTGAGGCGTTTTCTGACCTCTCTTTTGGCAATGGGTAGTGCTTCTTCGGCCATTTGCTGCTCACACCTTGCCGCTATTCGTACTTGACCCGAGGATCGACGAAGCCATAGGCAATATCGACCAACAAATTCCCCAGGATCACCAGGAAAGAAGAGATCATGTTCAAGGCCATCAGCAAGGGATAATCACGCTTGAAAACGGCATCTACCGCCATCCGCCCCATGCCCGGCCAGGAAAAGACGGTCTCGAACAGCACCGCCCCAGAGATGACGATGGTCAGGATGCCGCCCATCATGGTGACCACCGGCAGAATGGCGTTGCGTAACACGTGCCGCTGCAGGACGATTGACCAGGGCAGCCCTTTGGCCTGGGCGGTGCGCACGTAGTCCTGGCGGATGACCTCCAGCACCTCGTAGCGCATGAAACGCAGGTAAGTAATCCACCCGCCGGTGGCGGCGATGATGGCGGGCAGGATCAGATGCCATAGCCGATCTAACAAATCTCCGCGCCCGATAGTGTACATGCCCCCCGAGGGGAAAATCCTGATCGTCGAAGAAAAAACGATAATCAGGATCAACCCGAGCCACCAATGGGGCACGGCGTTGCCGACCACGGTCAAAACACGGGTGACGTTATCGAACCAACTGCCGCGCCGCAGGGCAGAGTAGATCCCCAGCGGAATGCCGCCCAGCAGGCCCAGAATCAGGCCAGCTCCGGACATTTGTACGCTAGCCGGTATCCGTTCGGCAATCATCTTGAGCACCGGACGGCGAGAGACGTAGGACTTGCCGAAGTCGAGGCGCACCACGCCCCACAGCCAGCGGAGGTACTGGATGGGCAAAGGCTGGTCAAGTCCTAACTGGTGTTCCAGTGCTTCCTTGTGCTCGCGAGTCAGGCGCGGGTCTTCCAGGAACTGCACCGGCCCGCCGGGAGAGAGGTGCATCAGGCTAAAACTGATGATGCTGATGCCCAGTAGCAAAAAAACAGATTGGATTGAGCGGCGAATAACGTACCGTTTCATCGGCAAAGCCTCAGGTAGTGGTGACTAAAGTCGTTACTACTGCTCCCCTTTCAGTTCTTCTTCCGATTTAACGTACCATTCTTCGATGTTGTAGCCGATGCCTATCGGCGTGGGCACGATGCCGCCGATACGCCGGTTGATGCCAGTGAAGGACAGGTTCTGGTACATAAAGATGTAAGGCGAGTCTTCGGCAAGAATACGAGATATTTCCTTATAGTACTCCGCCCGTTTGTCCCTGCTGCAATTGTCGGTGGTTTCAGGCAGGCCTGCCAGGTCGAACAGTTCGTCTACTTCCGGATTTTTGTAGGCCACGTAGTTCAGGTCGGGAAAGCCCTCGGAGCGCCAAATCTGGTGCATCCAGTGCGGCTCCAGGGTGGCCCGCCAGGCAGCCAGGGTCAGGTCCCAATCCCAGGGCTCGTTTTTGGTGGCTTCCAGGTAGGTGCCCCACTCCAAACCCCGGATTTCCACCTCGACGCCCACGTCGGCAAACTGGGACTGAAGCACGACGGAAATACGCTCCCACGTTTTGCTGGTGTGTGGCCCATACAGCAGCTTAAGATGAAGCGGTTCGCCGTCCTTTTCCAGGATGCCGTTTTTGCCCGGCTGGTAACCGGCCTCCGCCAGAAGCTCTTTGGCTTTTTCGGGATCGTAGTCGTAATGGGGCAGGTCGTCGGTGTAGGTCCAGGCATCGGGCGGGAAGACGGAATATGTGCGCCGGGCCAGGTTGTTCATCACCTTGTCGATGATCTGCTCCTTGTTCAAGGCGTAAGAAAGAGCATGCCGCACCCGCACGTCCTGAAGGTGTGGCCGCCGCAGGTTGAAGCCCACGTAGGACCAGACACCTCTCGCCAGCCACCACTCGTAGACGGTGATGTTGGGGTCAGCCACAGCGTCGTCGTAGTTTTCGGGGGTGACGCTCGCGGTATCCACCTCGCCGTTCTTCAACATGGTATAAGCTACTTCCTGATCCGGCACGATGCGGATGGTGTAGGTATCCAGTTTGGGCCGCCCGCGCCAGTAGTGCTCGTTGGCCTCGAAGATGACGTGATCGTCCTTGACCCATTCCACCAGCTTGAAAGGGCCGGAGAAGACCGAAGGGCTCATAATCTCCGGGTTGGTTTCCGGGTCTTTCCAGTCCAGGTTTTCCCAGACGTGTTTGGGCAGAGGAGGGTTGGCGGGATCGACGCCCTCTATCGCGGCACACAGCCTTTGGTCCTCCTTAACCGTAACCACAATGGTGTAAGGGTCGGGCGTTTCCACGGACTCGATGAAATCAAAAATGCCTCGATAGGGATATTCGTTCTCGGGGTCCATGGCCTTTTCCCAGGTAAACAGAAAGTCCTCGGCGGTCAAAGGGTGGCCGTCGCTCCACATCAGGTCCTCCCGCAGGTGAAAAGTGTAAGTGCGGAAATCCGGGGAGAGGCCGCCGTTCTCCACAGTGGGTACCTCTTTAGCCAGGTTGGGGGCCATGCCCAGCGTCTCCGGGTCGCGTTGCAGCAGCCCTCCGGCGTAGATCGTACCCTGGTAGCTGGTCGAACCGGTGTCGGTCGTCAGGTAAGGGTGGAAGCTGACGGCATCGGCAGTGGCCGCCTCGATGAAGCCGTTCTTCGGCGAGCGCTGCGGCCCGGCGCTGGCCTGCGGGCCGGAAGAGACCAGGGCCAAAACCCCAACCAGGATAACCGCCATAAGAAACTCCAGAACTTTGCGCATTTTATTAACCTCCTCCTCAGTCGTGATCTGAAGACGAAAAAGCAGAAGCCCTCTCGTCCCTTACTTTTATTCTACCACACTTTCACCTATCTAACAAGGCCCGATAGATCTGATAAGTTTCGGCCGCCACCCGAGCCTGAGTGTAGTGGGCCAACACCCGTTCCCGGCCACGCGCCGATAGCCTGGCGCGCAGGGCCGGATCGTCCAACAGTTTTTGCATCTTGGCCCGCAGGTCGTGCACCTCGTCCTCGGCAAAAAGCAGCCCCCCCCCCCCGATGACGTGGGGGATTTCGCCCGAATCGGAACCGATCACGGGCACGCCACAGGCCATAGCCTCGATGAGCGCCCGTCCAAATTGCTCCTTCCAGTCAGGACGCGTGCGGGAAGGCAACACCAACACGTCCAGCGCGGCCAGGTAATGGGGCACCTCGGTAGAAGGAATTGGCCCCTCAAAAGTCACCCTGGCGGAGAGGTCTAGCTCCTGGGCCAGATGCTCCAGGCGGGGCCGCAGTGGGCCGCTCCCCAGGATGCTCAGCCGCCACCGCCCCTCCAGGCCAGCCGCCGCCTGAAGCAGGACTTCCACCCCTTTTTGTTCCACCAGCCTGCCCACATAGCCGACGACCAGCTCCTCCTCACCCTTACTCCTAGAGGTGCCTGGCACTTTGAAAGTGCCAGGCACCTTTGGCCGGAAGATTTCGGGATCGACCCCGAACTGGGGGATGACCTTTACCGCGCCACGGTAGCCTTTGCCCTGCAAGACCTCCACCGCCTCGTGGTTTCCGGCGATGGCGTAGGCCGCGTGGCGGAAGTTGTAGCCCTGTAGCCAACTGAAGGGAAACGGATAACGACGATAGATGTTCTGCCAGGTGAAAAAAAGAGCCCTGGCTCCCACCTGGCCGCTCAGCCACATGGCCTGGAAGGTGACGACGTCGTGCGGCTCCTCGTCGATGTGCACGATATCAGGGCGCAGGCGGCGCAGACGGCGGCCCAGACCGGGGTAAAAATGCAGATGATAATGGCCGTTAAGGGCCATGTGCTCCACGATCAGCTCGTACCCTTCGGTGTACGCCCGTTCCAGGGGCAGCACCCCGCGCTCGTCGCGCCAGTACGGGGGCACGACGACCGTTAGCTCCACGTCGTTGAAACGGGCCAACTCCTCCAGCTTCTTCTGATAGGCCCCTACCACGCAGGCCTTGGAGATCATCAGGACACGCAATCGCTTACTACTCCTTGGGGCATCTCTCCTTCACGGTGGTGCAAAAAGTGCCCAGGCTCTCGTTACGGGGCAGGGCCCGCTCCAGGGCCAGATACTCAGCGATTTCGGGAGCCATTGACTCCTCGTAACCATATCTTGGTCCACAAACCAGGCGAAAAAGACGGGTCAATTCACCTTTGGGGTCTTCGAAGGTTTGGGTATCGCCTTTTTGCTGGCTTTTCAGACTCATCCTTTTGCTCCGTTGAGAAAGATAGTCCTCTACAGCCCGCAAATCAGCCAGCAGCCAGGCCTCCAGTTCCTCGATAGCCAGCACCAGATAAGCCTGGGGAAAAGCGTCACAGTGAGCCTGGATTTCCTGTTCAAAGGCCGGGCCGCGCCCAGGGTGCCCGCTGTCTTTGTCCACCACCACGATGACACAATCGGCCCGCTTTTTGAGCAGCCCACCGATCAGCCTATCTCCCCGGCGTTTGATCTCTCCGCATCCTCCGGCCGGCAGGTAATCGGTCTGAATTTCGGGCCGTGCCTTGCGGGCGATAATCTCACACGACCTACCATCCGAGTCACCCTCAACAACAAAGTAGATGCGGATCACTGCACGCCCCCCATCAGTCGCATTTCCCAGATTTCGCCCAGGCGGTAATCCTCCAGCCAGTCTTGCAAGTCCTCAACCGTGGAGACCGGCGTGAATTGGCTTTCACCTTTCACTCTGTCCACGGTGATAACCTCTTCGGCAGTCAGATAGTTCACGAAGTCGGCGTTGTGGGTGGTGACGATGATCTGGGTGCGTTCCGCCGCCGAACGAAAAGCATCGCGCAGGTGGAGCATCAACTGGGGATGCAGGCTGCGGTCCGGCTCCTCAATGCAGATAAGAGGAGGAGGGTCATCTAGCTTCAACACCGCCAGGTAAGCCAGGAAGCGCAGCGTGCCATCAGAGATGTTCTGGGGAAGAAGAGGAAAGCGTTTGCTTAAACCTGTTTCTAGCAACTCAATATGGACACGACTGGTATGGGAACTAAAAAATGGTTCCACTGCTTCGATAAAGGGGATAGCTCTTCGCAAACTGTCCATGATTTCTGCAAAGACCTCCGGCTTTTGTTGCTTCAGCGTCAGCAAGACAGAACCCAGGTTTGCCCCACTGTAAGAGATCTGTTCATCAGGAGTATAGTCTTCAGTGTCCCGGACGTTGGAAAGGTCAATATCATAAAAAGCCCAATTCTGAATGGATTCTCGCAAAGCACTCACGGTAGGGTAATCATCCAGATAGCCTAAGGCAGCTAGGGCTAGAGTTTTCCGGCCCATTGTGAAGCCGACTTCTTCTCCCGTTCGCTCATTTAAAATCTTGCCCTCACCCCAATTCGCTTCAAAAATTGCTTCCTCCTTTTTTCCACCTTCGGAGTTGGAAACAAACAGCCTTTCATGCTTTACGCCAGAGCCACCTGTCTTCAAAGCAGCAATCTCCAGGTAATAGACAAGCGATGGGTAGTTGTCCAGTTTAAATCTCATCTCCACCGATAAGATCAAGGATTTATTTCCTTGCCACAGCACAGACGACGGCCCGCCTTGTTGTATAACAGGTTTATCAACTTCATAGATTAGAGCCCAATGGATCAATTGAAGCAAGTTCAAAAAATTAGATTTCCCGCTGGCGTTAGGCCCGATAAGCACGTTGAAAGGCCCCAACTCCAGATCCACGTCGCGCAGACTCTTATAGTTTTTCACCCGAATACGCTTTATCATTATCATCCTCCCACATTAGAAACAACCTGCTGGTAAGCCTCCAGCGTCTCTCGCGCCGTCTTCTCCCAACTGAAGGTGGCGGCGTGAGCCAGCCCCTTCTCTCTCAACTCGGCCCGCAGGTTTTCGTCGGAGAGCAGCTTACGCATGGCTGCGACCAGGCTCTCCACATCTTCAGGATCGATCAGGATGCCCCCTTCGCCCACGATCTCCGGCAGGGATCCGGCCCTGGAAGCCACCACCGGCGTGCCACAGGCCAACGCCTCCAGGGGCGGCAGCCCAAAACCCTCGTACAGAGAGGGAAAGACGAAGAGGAGCGCCCCGCTATAGAGAGCCGGTTTATCCTCCTCTGCTACCCAGCCGGTAAAAACCACTCTTTCTCCCAGGTTCAGCTTTTGCGCCCAACGGCGCGGGTCGGGGAAGAAAGCAGTATCCTTCTCCGGCAGCCGTCCGGCCACGACCAGGTAGAGATCACCTGCCACCACTCGACTGAAAGCCTTCAGCAAAGTGGGGACGTTTTTGCGCCGGTCGAAGCCGCCCAGGTAGAGGACGTAGCCGGGGGGCAGGTTATATTTATCCCGCACTCTCTCCAGACGGCCCCCGTCCTCTACGGGTCGAAAGATATCGTCGGCAGCCAGGTAGATGGCCTGTACCCGTTCAGGCGGGATGCGCAGATGGCGTACAATGTCTTCCTTCGAAGCCCGCGAGTCGGTGAGCACCAGGTCAGCGCGGCGGGCGGCAGCGGCTACCAGTCGGGTGTAGAGACGCACCGCCACAGAGCCTCGATAGGCAGGCAGCAGCAGAGGGATAAGGTCGTGGACCGTAACCACCGTCGGCGTGGTGGGAGCCAGCGGGGAGGCGAAATAGGGCACGTGAGCGAGATCCACGCCCTCCCGACGACAAAAGCGGGGAAAGGCGACCTGTTCAAACCACACTTTGGCCAGATTTCGGCCTAACCGAGGCCCAGGGGTGCGAACGACCCGAAACCCAGAAGTCGGCAATTGAAAGTCGTTGTTTTCCTCGAGGCCAGGCTCGAGGTAGAGAAGGTAATGGTTTTCCTCCCCTATTTTTGCCAGCTCTTGCACCAAATGTCGAATGTACTGCCCGCTGCCCGTAGTTTGCCTGTTCAGGAAAAGAGCATTGATGCCGATACGCACCTCGTCTACTCCATCAACTTTGACCTGTCCATTATCTATCGATAATAGATGTACCAGAGTTTAAAGAACAAATAGCCAATAAGGATCGTTACCGTCACGGCGATGAAGTTGATCGCCAGATCGGAAGGAGAGGGAAAGAGTATCCGAAAGTACCATCCCAGGACAGGGAAACTATTGGGCTCAGCCATAAGGGCCGATAAAAACACGGCCAACACCGAACCGATCAGGGCAGGCAAGACAATGATGAGCGTCTTAGTGGCCCAGGGGGGGAGGCCCCGTTCCGTCCTGAGGATGTAATCCCAGGTGAAAAAATCTTTGGCCCGGCTCCTGAAGGAGTCTCTGGCCCAGGCTTCGCTCTGGGCGAAAACCTCGTCAACCCAGGGGTCGTCACTGCTGCGGGGTGGCGGGGTGTAGGTCCTGGTTGAGCGGCGCGGTCGAGGCGGCGAGGGTGGCCCCTTCCACCAGGGGCGTCGGCCCTGATCGTAAGCAGCCCGGCTTTTGGGGCGGCCCAAAACCTCGTAAGCCTCGTTAAGCAGGCGCATACGCGCCTCGGCCCACTCCTTGCGTTCCGGCGGATTGGCATCCGGGTGATAGCGCCGGGCCAGGCGACGGTAGGCTCGTTTGATCTCCTGGACCGTGGCCTGGGGTGTCAGCCCTAACAAGCGGTAATAATCAGGAGTTTGGGTTTTCATGGTCTCGGCCTGTCTTTATGCGTAACCGTGAGGGTGGTCACGATGCCAGCGCCAGGCACTCTCGACGATAGATTTCAAGTCGGGATAGCGAGGCTGCCAGCCCAGCTCTCGCTTTATCTTCTCTGCACTGGCTACCAGAACAGCCGGGTCGCCGGGCCGACGGGGCCTTTCCAGAGCCGGGACAGGATGGTCACTCACCTCACGGGCCGCCTCGACGACCTCTCGCACCGAGTAGCCATTGCCATTGCCCAGATTGTAGACCAGGCGTTCTTTTTTCTCCAGCGCGCGCAAGGCCAGCAGGTGCGCGGAAGCCAGATCGAGGATGTGGATATAGTCCCGGATGCAGGTTCCATCGGGGGTAGGATAATCGGTGCCGTAAATGTCAACGTGCTCACGCTGACCAAGGACCACCTGTAAAACCAGGGGAATGAGATGGCTTTCCGGGCGGTGAGCCTCACCACGCGTCAGCGAAGCGCCCGCCGCGTTGAAGTAGCGCAGGGCGGCATAGCGCAGCCCATTAACCTGGTTGAGCCAGTGCAGCATTTTCTCGATCATCAGCTTCGATTCGCCATAGGGATTGATGGGCCACAGAGCATCCGTCTCCACAACAGGGCTGTGTTGTGGCTCCCCGTATACGGCCGCCGTTGAGGAGAACACGAAGAGCCTGACCCCGTTGGCCACTGTAACCTCCAGGAGACGGGCGCTGTTAGCCACATTTTTACAGAAATACAGCCCGGGGTCCTGCATCGACTCGCCGGCCAGGATGTAGGCGGCGAAGTGCATCACGGCCTCGACCTGGTACTGTTTGAAAACCCGCTCCAGTCTGGGGCGGTCGGCGATATCGCCCTGCACAAAGGCCGCCTCAGAGGGCACCGCCGCCCGATGGCCGCGTTCCAGGCTGTCGTAGACGATGACCCTCTGGCCCTCCTCAAGCAGTGCTTCGGCCACGATGCTGCCGATGTAACCGGCTCCACCAGTTACCAGAACGTTCATTCTTCCCTGTCTCTCTTGAGATGGCTATCCAGGGGCCAGGGCGTATATCCTGGCCGCCAGATTGGAGATGTGCCCCCAGTCTTCCAGGCTTCTTATCCAGCGGCGTGGTATGCCTTCCAGGCCATAATGTGCCCCGGCCAAAGCTCCACATACCGCGCCCACCGTATCGGCGTCACCGCCCAGATTCACGGCTGAGATCAGGGCCTCTTCAAAGCTCTCGGCCTTTAGAAAACACCACAGGGCGGCCTCCAGGGTATCGATGACGTAGCCACTGGGACTGAGGGCTTTCATCTGCTTTTTCTCCACTTTTTTCAACATCTTGCGCACCCGTGGGTTGGCTTTCTCGATGTAAAAAAGCACCCTATTCACCAGGTCATCGCGCCGCCCCTGCACCAGCTCGGCGATAGCCAGGTTGAGAGCCGCCACGCCATAGCCCGCCCGCGCATCCCAGTGGGTGATACAGGAACTATCCATCGAATCCCGGATCAGGCGATGATAGTCCCGGTAATGGTAGAGGCCAATGGGAGCACAACGCATCAGGCTGCCGTTGCCAGCGGTGCGACCGTGTAGACGCTGATTGGTGATCATGCCTGCTTCTCGCCAGGGCACTCCCCTGGCTAATTGTTCCAGGGCCAGGCGGGTGGTCTTACCGATATCCTTAGGCCCCTCCCTGTACCAGGCCAGAAAGCGACGGGCCACATCTTCCATGTCAAAAGCTTCCTGAGTCACGATGCTTTCTGCTATGCAGAGCATCATCTGAGTATCGTCGGTATACTCACCAGGGCGCAAATTCAGCCAGCCGCCGCCCATCATCTCCCGCACCTGACCACCGAAGGCCTCCACGATCTCAGCAGGCGACATGAACTCCAGCGGGCCGCCCAGGGCATCGCCCACAGCCAGTCCCACCAGGCAACCCTGAAATCGATCCACCTTCTCTCCCACCTGGTTATGCTCCCCCCCTTGCAATTTATCTTTCCCGCACGCTCAACAAAACCAAACCGGCCACCATAGACTATCTTGCAGTTGCTCAATGCGTTCCTTAGCCTTGAGTGTCCATTCGCTGTCGGGATAGTTATCCATCAACTTTTGATACTCGGCCAGCGCCCTACCATACTCCCGAATGGAATCGTAGATCTTGGCAATGGAAAACTGGGCGTCGTCGGCCCACTCGCTGGCCGGGTAATGTGCTATCATACTGCGCCACTCGTCGATGGCCTGTAAGTACGCGTTCATGTGCCAATAACAAAATCCCAGAAAATATTGGGCGTCGTCGGCCCACTCGCTCTCGGGGTAGAGCTCAACCACTTCCCGAAGTTCGGGCAGAGCTTGCGGAAATCTATTGGTCTGATATAAGAAATGACCTTTCGTATACTGCGCCCGTGCTTCCTCGACGTACGCTTCAGACAGCGGCGGCCGGGTAGGAGAGCCACCCAGCGGCGAAGCAACACAGGCCATGAGCACAAGGTAAATGCTCAGCAGTAACAGGATCACAGGTACACGTCTGGGCATTTAATAGTCTCCCTGAATAACACAAATTGGTTGATTTACTCGTCCACGGACCAGCGTTGTCGGTCAGGCTCGTTAATTCCTTTAAAAAAGATTGTACATTATGGACTGGATTTTGTCAATGGTTTTACTTTTACTGCCCTTTGGTGTAAAATATTGAGGCGACAGTTATACCGATAAGTGACCGAGAGCGGCTCTGATGAACTGAAGAGCTAATGAAACAATTTGAACAGGCAATAAAGAAACGATAGAATAGAAAAATGAGTTTTCGTCGGTGTTTTCTGATTTTACTGGCAATATCTGGTCTGATTTTATGTGTGGCGGGCTGGGGGCTACATGCCTGGCTCATCGCCGATCTGCCCTCGCCTGATAGCCTCTACAGCCGTGCCGCCGCGCCCAGCAGCAAAATATACGATCGCCAGGGGCGTCTCCTCTACGAGGTCATCGACCCTCACCTGGGCAAACACACTCCCCTCAGTCTGGAAGACATCCCCCTCTATCTGCGCCAGGCCACCATTGCTACCGAAGACGCCAGTTTCTACACCAATCCCGGCCTCGATCTCAAGGCCATCCTGCGGGCCATCATCATCAACCTCCAGGGCGGCGAAGTGATCTCCGGCGGCAGCACCATTACCCAACAATTGACCCGCAACATCCTGCTCTCTCCCGCGGAGCGCGGTCAGCGGACCCTGACCCGCAAGCTGCGAGAGACCATCCTGGCCTATCGCCTGACCCACGTCTACAGTAAAGACGAGATTCTGGCCCTCTACCTGAACGAGACCTACTATGGCAACATGGCCTATGGGGTGGAGGCCGCGGCCCAGGCCTATTTCGGCAAATCCGTGGCCGACCTGGACCTGGCGGAATGCGCCCTTTTAGCCGGCCTGCCCCAGTCTCCGAGCCATTACAACCCTCTCACCGATCCCCAGGCGGCCAGCGAGCGCCAGGCCGTCGTGCTCGATCTGATGGTCAAACACGGCTACATCGACCGCCAACAGGCCGAATTGGCTGAAAAAGAAAAACTGCACTTCGCTGCCGCCCCTTTCCCTATCCGCGCCCCTCATTTCGTGATGCACGTGCGGCGCCTGCTGGAAGACGAATTTGGCCTGGCTACCCTGCAACAGGGGGGGTTACGGGTCTACACCACCCTGGAATTGGATATGCAAAAGACAGCCCAGGCCATCGCCCGTCGTCACCTGGCGAGCCTGACCAGGTGTGGGGGCAGACAGCCCTGTACTCAAGGCGACCTGCTGGACCGCAACGTACACAACGCCGCCCTGGTGGCTATCGACCCGCGGACGGGCGAGGTGCTGGCTATGCTGGGCAGCCCCGACTATTTCGATCCTCGCATCGACGGGGCGGTTAACGTGACCCTGGCTACCCGTCAACCAGGTTCCTCCATCAAACCTATCACCTATGCCGCGGCCTTCGAGCGGGACTATACGGCCGCGACCATGCTGGTCGATGTCCGCACCTCTTTTCTCACCAGGGAAGGCGCCCCCTACGTCCCCCAGAACTACGACCGCAGGTATCACGGCCCCGTCCTGTTGCGCACCGCTCTGGCCTCCTCCCTGAACCTGATGGCGGTCAAAGTCCTGGACCACGTAGGATTGAAGAATATGACCGACCTGGCCCGCCGCCTGGGGATCACCACCTTCGACGACAGCGAGCGTTTTGGCCTGGCCCTGACCCTGGGCGGCGGGGAAGTGCGTCTTCTGGAACTGGTGGCCACTTACGGGGCCTTTGCCACCGGCGGACGCCGGGTGGAACCTTTGCTCATCACCCGCGTCGAGGACAGCCAGGGCAGGGTCCTCAAAGAGTGGCCGCCGACGGCAGGAGCACAGGTGCTCAGCCCCCAGGTAGCCTATCTTATCACCGATATCCTGTCCGACGACCTGGCCCGCATCCCCGGCTTTGGCGAGGGCAGCGTGTTGAAACTTTCCCGGCCGGCGGCGGCCAAGACAGGCACCACCTCCGATTGGCGTGACAACTGGACGATAGGCTATACCCCCGACCTGGTAGTGGGCGTCTGGGTCGGTAACGCCGACAATACCCCTATGCGCCACGTTTCGGGCATCACGGGCGCGGCCCCCATCTGGCACGATTTCATGGAAGAGGTGCTCAAGGCCCGGCCTGTACAGGACTTCGTGGAACCGCCGGGCATGGTGCGGGTCGAAATCTGCGCCGAATCGGGCCTGCTGCCCGGCCCCCACTGTTACAAGCGCCGCAAAGAGCTGTTCATCGCAGGCACCGAACCCCGCATAGAATGCACCATGCACCGGGCCTTGCGCCTCGACGTTGATACCGGCCTGCTGGCCACCGAACACTGTCCGCCGGAGCGGGTCGAGGAGCGAGTCTATACCTTCCTGCCCGCCGAAGCCCTGGAATGGGGCCGAAAGCTGGCTATCCCCGAACCGCCCAGAGAATACTGCTCCTTGCACCGAAGCCAGGTGCCTGGCACTTTAGAAGTGCCAGGCACCTCACCCCCTGGCTACGAACAACGCCCCCAGGGGCCTGACACTTTGGAAGCATCAGGGCCCTCGTCCGCTGAGTCTGACTCCCGGCCGCTGATTATAATCAGCCCCGACGAAGGCAGCGTGTTCCTCGTCAGCCCGGCCATCCCGCGACCTGACCAACAGATTCCAGTAGCCGCCCGCCCGGCGGACGGGGTGACCGTCACCCAGCTCACCCTCTACGCTGACGATACGCCTCTGGGCACAGTACACCGTCCACCCTATCGTCTCATGTGGCTGCTCGAGCCGGGGGCGCACACTTTCCGGGCCGTGGGCTACGACGCCGACGGCCACAGGCTGGAAAGCCAGGTGGTGCATATCACCGTGAGGGAATAAAGGGGAAATAAATGCGGGTAAAAATTACCTGCTGAAGGAGACATCCACCCTGAACACATCTCTATCCACCGTCATCTGGGACTTTGACGGCACGCTCGTGCCCTTCGACAGCGAGCAAGCCCTGCTGCGCGATCTGGGCGCTCAGTGGAGCAAGGGGTGGAGCCGCCTGAAACGACCCCTCTCTCGACTGGCCATCCTCGGCGATCAGAAGGGGTGGTTAGGGCCTCGCTTATTCAAGAGGACGCTATACCTGTGGTGTCTGCGGGGCATGACCTCGACCACACTGGATGGCGCGGCCCGGTCCTATGCGGCCTCCATCCCCCAGGCCGGTCGACAGGTTATCCGCCACCTCCACCAGGCCGGGCTGCGCAACGTGGTCATCAGTTGTGGCACCTACGACATCATTAAATCTGTCCTGGAGGCGGCCGAGCTGCTGGACAGTTTCCAGGCCATCAGGGCCAACCGTCTCGTTTTTCGTCACGGGGCGGTGGTGGATATTATCGTAGATGTCCCCCACCCGGAGGACAAAGCGGCCCTGTTGGCCCAGGAGGACATCAACCCAGGCACGGCGGCGGCCGTCGGGGATGGCTTTACCGACGTGCCCATCCTCGACCTGGTGGCCTTTCCTATCCTGCTCGACCGGGCTGGAGAGAAGGCCCACCACTACGAGGCCAGGGGCTATCGAATCGTCAACAGCCTTTCGGAAATCGGCCCTCTGCTGGCCGGTTAATGTCCTACTCTTCCGCCTGATCGGCCTCCCCTTCCGACAGAAAGGTCACGTCAACGGCCCGCGGCCCTTTGTCAGTCTCTTTGATCCCAAACTCCACCTCCTGTCCCGGCCTGGGTAAGGCCTGGCTCTCGATATCGGAGAGGTGAAAAAAGATATCCTGCCCCCCCTCCTCGGTGATAAAACCATAGCCTTTCCCCACGAAGAACCTTTTCACCTGACCACGCCGTTTGCCGGTCATCCCCACCAGTTTGCGACAGGCGGGACACAGCTCAGGATCAACCACCGGACCACCACTGACCGCTAGATCCCGCTGTTCGGTCACGGTGAAGACGAACTCCGTCCCACATTCCTCACAGTGGACCAGTTTGTCGGTGAAAGTCATGCCGTCAACGTCCATTTTCAACCCCCTTGCACCTGCGGGACAAGCCACCCAGGGCGGGTGCTTTCCAGGCAGGGATAATTACCGGCCCATAAAGAGCGGCCTAGCTTTGGGCATTCAAGATCCCCCGTATTTTATTCACCAGAACAGTGGGCTTGATCGGTTTGGTAAGATAATAATCGGCTCCAGCCTCGTAACCTCTGGCCACATCCTCCTTCATGCCCTTGGCGGAGAGCATAAGCACCGGTACGTTCTGGTAACGCTGATTGGATTTAATGATGCGGCACACTTTGTACCCATCGGGCGGCGGGATCATGGCATCGAGGATGATCAGGTCAGGGGTCTCTGCCACCAGGGCCGCCAAAGCCTCGGAGCCGTTGACGGCGGTCAGGACGTGATAACCAGCCCGCTCCAACTTGATCTTCAACATCTCCACCAGGTCTAACTCATCATCGACCACCAGAATGGTCGCCACCGTCGAGTACCTCCCGATCAACTCTATCACCTGCGGGACAAGCCACGCAGGTATCATTCACCTGGATTCGTCTATTCGGTCATTCGCGATACAATTTGCCTAACAGGTCCCTGACCTCGGTCAGCAATCTCTCTTTAGAGAATAACGTTTTGGTCAGATATTTAGTAGCTCCCAGTTGGAGCGAGGCCCGCTCCTCCTCGCTCAGGTCTTTGGCCGTGAGAATGATGACCGGGATCATGCGGGTTACGGAGTTGGCCTTTAGCGCTTGAATGACCTGAAAACCGTCCATACCGGGCATCAGAATGTCCAGGACGATCAGACTGGGAATTTCCTCCCTGATCCTGTCCAGCGCCTCCAGGCCATCGTAGGCACAGGTAACGGCAAAACCCTCTCCCTGGAGATAGGCTTCTACCAGGCCGGCGATCTCCCGATCATCGTCTACCACCAGGATAGGGGCCAGTTGGTCTTCCTGGCCGATGGGCAGAATCAACTTCTGCACGCTGGCGATCAGACGTCGGCGGTCGATGGGTTTGGTCAGATAGTCCACCGCCCCCAGACTGAAACCCTTTTCCTTATCGGACAGGATAGAAATGATGATGACCGGCGTATCCCGTGTGGCCGGGTTGGACTTCAGTTTCTCCAGCACGGCAAAGCCATCCAGGTCAGGCATCAACAGATCGAGCACAATGGCCGTTGGTTTAACTTCTTCGGCAGCGTGCAAGGCGTCCTCTCCACCGTACGCGGTGACCACCGAGTACCCTTCACTCTCCAGATAGAGACGCACCAGGTTGACGATGTCAGGGTCATCGTCCACCACCAGCAAGGTGCCCAACCCGGTCGCTGGCGCCAGGATTTCCTCGTACACGGGTCTGGGCTCGCTCTCCACAATGGGTAGGGCGAAGGTGAAAGTCGCGCCCTGTCTCTGGCCGGGGCTTTCGGCCCACATCTCTCCTCCGTGAGCCTTGACAATCCCTTCGGCGATGGATAGACCTAACCCACTGCCCTCCACCCTGCGGGCAGTCTCGTCCCTTACCTGGTAGAACTTCTCGAAAATCCTATCCAGGGCCTCTTTAGGAATGCCCATGCCGGTGTCGATCACCTGGGTCAGCAGCCAATCCCCTTCGCCCAAAGCCAGGCTACGATTGGGGGGGTAAGGACCGGTGGTCAGGAGTTCGACATGGCCCTCCTCCACCCTGATTCCATAGCAATGAACGTCCACCCGCCCCCCATGAGAGGTAAACTTGATGGCGTTAGAGAGCAGGTTGACCGCCACCTGTTTGATGCGGTCGGGATCGCCCTGAGTGGCAGGCAGTTCATCGGCCACGGCGATATTCAACCCCAACCCCTTGGCCTGGGCCTGGGGCCGCATGGTGAGGGCCACGTCCTGAACGATATCCCCCAGCTTTATGGTAGTCATGACCAGGTCTATGCGTCCGGCCTCAATGCGGGAGATATCCAAAATGTCGTTGATCAGTCGGCTGAGCCGGTCGGTGTTTCTTTCGATGATCTCGATGTATTTGGTCTGCTCCTCATTCAAAGGGCCTGTTTCCTGGTCCTGCATCAGATCGACGTAACCCATGATGGAAGCCAACGGAGTACGAAGCTCGTGGGAGACGGTAGCGATAAAATCGGATTTGAGGCGGTTGAGTTCTTGCAATTCCTCGTTAGCCCGTTCCAGGCGGGCGGCCGCTTCTTTGACCTCCTCGAACAGGCGGGCATTTTGCACGGCCACGCCGATCTGATGGCTGATGGTGGTCAGCAAAGACAAATCCTGGGGGGTGAAGCGCCGTTCTTCGGTGCTGAAGAAATCCATCGCCCCCACCAAACGATCCTGGGCCAGCAGGGGGACGCCGATCACGGTATAGGGCTGGCTCTTCTCTTCTCCCTCTCCCTCCTCTCTCAGCCCCCGGATGAAACGGATGTCCTGCCGCAAGTCCTCGATCACCAGCGGCTGCTTGGTCTGCGCCACCATGCCAGGCACCCCCTCCCCCAGCCCAAAGTTTTTGATCTCAAAGGCAAACGCGGGCGGCATCCCTCTATGCACCAGCAGGCTGACCTCGCTGGTGGCCTCATTGAACAGGAAGAACTCACCGTAAGTCAATTGCATGGTCTGGAGCATGGTATCCAAAGCGTCGCCGGAGACCTTTTCCACATCCAGCGATTGGTTCAGGGTTTGCGCGATGGCGTTAAGGGCCGAAAGCTCGCTGTTACGCTGTTGAATCTCGGCCTCCGCTTTCTTCAAGGCCGTGATCTGCTCTTCCAGCTCGGCCTGACTTTCCTCCAGCAGCACGTTGACCTCTTGCAGCACTTCGTTGCCCCGTTCCAACTCTTCGGCCGACTGTCTGGCCTTGTCGTACAGACGAGCATTTTCGATGGCCACCGCTACCTGATAGCCGATAGAGGTCAAAAGCTGCACCTCACGAGGGGTAAACTGACGATATCTGGAACTGGTCACGCCCATTACTCCCAACATAAGGTCCTTGGCTTTCAAGGGCACCGCCGCCAGAGAGCTAAACGCTTCGGTGGTGGAGGTGACCCTGGTAAATCTGGGATCTGCGGAGATGTCTTCGATTAAAATCGATTCCCCAGAACGAGCCACCAATTCGTTGAGGTCCTCCCCCAACCTGACCGCCGCCAGACCCTGCGCCACCTCGCCCGGCAAGCCATGATAGGCCCTCAACTTCAGCATATGGTCATGCTCGTCCAGGAGATAGACCCACCCCGCCTCCACCTCCATGATATCCGTCATCTTGCTCACCGCGCTGTTCAGAATCTCATCCAGATTGAGGGAACCGCTGATGGTGGCGGCGATAGAGTTCAGGGTCCAAAGCTCTTTATAATATTGTTGAATCTCCGTTTCGGCCTCCATCATGGCCCCCAGCAGGCTTTCCAACTCTTCCTGGCTGCCTTGCAGACGGATGTTCGCCGCCTGGAGCATTGCGTTGCTGGCCTCCAGCTTTTCCACCTGGAGTCTGGTTGCCTGGTATAGTTGGGTATTCCTGATAGCCAACCCACATTGCTGGCCGAGGACACTCAGAAGTTCGGCCTCCTCAGAGGTGAAATGGCCCTGACCACGAGCCAGGACACTTATCATGCCTACCAGCTCATCTTCGGCTCGCAAAGGGGCGCTAAGCAGCGAACGCAACCCTTTTCTTTCCGCCTCGGCCCATATCTTCCGCGCGGCGGCATCTTCGGCGATATTTTCCACCAGGCTCGTCTGAGCGAGAGCGCTTTCGTCGGCACTCATCCTGGCCTGAGTCTGAACGAAGCTTTGGGGCAAATCGCGCTCAGCGGCCAGGCTCAATTCCCGCTCCTCCCTGTCCAGCAGAAAAACGCCCGCCGCGTCCGCTGTGGTGGCCTCCAGGGCTCGTTTCAGGGCCTCGTCCAGAACCTGATCCAGTTCGAGAGAAGTGGTTATGCTCAAAGCCAGGATTCCCCGATCGGCGGGGAGCAAAGCGGAGCGGGTCGCTTCTGCCGCGGCCTGCTGCTGAACAGCCAACTGCCCCTCCAGTTGCGCCTGGTTTTCTTCCAACAGGACGTTGAGTTCCCGTAATATCTGGTTGCTTTTTTCCAGCTTTATCAAGTGCTCGCTGCTTCCCTCGTGTAAGCGAGCATTCTCGACCGCCAGCCCCATCTGGTTGGCCGCGGTGATCAACAGCTCCATTTGCCGGGGATCGGGTGAGCGTTCAACCGGCATGAAAAGGTTCATTACCCCCAGGGCCTGGCCCTTTGATTTTAATAACACACAGACCAGAGAAAAGACCGCCTCTTCGGCCCCTTCTAACGTGCCGGAAACGTTTTCCGCCAGATGAGAGGTGCCCAGTTGGACTACCTGGCGGGCCAGGTTCTCACTCCGCTTCAAGCCAGCCGTCATCTGGGCGAAGGAATAAGTCAGCCCACGTTGCACGAAGGGAAACAGTTCCCCGGTCAACTCGTCAATGATGTAGATGCCTCCCGCCCTGGCTCCCGTAACCTCCATCACCTTGCTCAAAGCCCTATCCAAAATCTGGCCCAGATCGAGGACCTGGCCCGCGGCCTCAGAGATGATGTTTAGAGCAGCCATCTGACGGTCACGTTCCTGGATGCCTGTCTCTTTACTCCGACATTCATCGAGCAGGTGTTGTCTCTCCAGGGCTCTGCTCACCACCAAAGGCAGGATGGTCAGATAGCCTTCCGTTCTGATCAGGCAATCAAAAACGCCATCCTGCATGGCATAGACGGCGACTTCTTCTTGACCCGGCTCTATAATAATCACTACCGGCGTGGGATAGCCTTTCCGCTGGATTCTGTGGAGCATGCCCAGTCCCTCGCGTTGGGGCAGGTCGTAGTCCAGGAGGAGCAGATCGTACTCGTTCTCCATCAATTTGCGCAGCGTTTCGCTCCAGGCCGAAGCGATCTCTATCTGACAGGCAGGTGCGTACTCTTCCAACGTCTTGACCATAGATTCACACTGGTAGGAATCGTTTTCCACCAATAGAATTCTGAGTGCTTTCTCGTTCATGGCTGCTTTCCTCAATCAGCCGAAAAACGTCGGGCTATGCACTGGGAACCATCAGACGTTCTTTCAGCTTACGCACTATTTTTCTTGGGGAAGCATAGCGTCTCCAGTAGCGGCGGGCCACTCGTTTGAAGCGGTTGACGGCCCTGCGGCGTTGAGATTCCTTCAGGGCCCATTTCAGGAACCGGTAATCGTGACCTTTGATCTTGACTTCGTCGGGGTTGCGTCGGTAGCTATCATGATCCTCGATCAAGGAAAGGTCGTGCTCCAGACAATAATCGTAAAGGTCGCTGCCCGGATGGGGAGTGTAGAAAGCCGGGCTATAATAATCGGGGTCGATCTCCTTGAGCATGGAAATGGTCTCCACGATCTCTTCTTCGGTCTCGGTGGGCAGTCCCAGCATGTAGTTGGCCCAGATGGCGATGCCGTATTTCTTGCAAATGCGGGCCGCTTCCAGGTTTTGTTGGCGGGTGGCGCCCTTGCGCAGAAACCTGAGCACCCGGTCGCTGCCGCTCTCAAAGCCGATGAAAAAGCCTCGCAGCCCGGCCGCGACCATGGTCTGCACCATGTCTTCGTGGCGCACGATGATGTCTGACCGCCCCTGGCAGAAAAAGGGCTGGTGGAAACCCCCCGCTTTATAGGCCCGACAGAAGTCCATCACCCACTCCCGATCCTCGATCAGGGTGTCATCGTGAAACATGAAGCTGGCGAAACTGTAACGATCACGCAGGTGCTCAAGCTCAGTTATAACGTTGGACACGCTGCGCCTGCGCACCTGTCGCCCAAAAAGGATGCGCTCCGCGGGCTGACAAAAGCTACAATTGTAGCGGCAACCTCGCCCGGCGATGAGGGTCACGAAAGGGGGAGGCAGTTCGGGCACAAAGGGAACTTCGGGCGAATCGAGGTCGTAACCCCACTTGCGCCACTCCTGTAAAAAGAGCTCGTGGTCGGAGAAGGGCAGGGCATCCAGGTCGGGGGGCTGCCCCTGGATGAGACGGTCGGCCGGCCGCTGTCCCTCCTGGAGGGCGGATAAAAGACGCGGAAAGGCGATCTCTCCCTCGTGCGTGATCACGTAGTCGATGTTCTGGTTGGCTAACACCTCGTCGGTGACCAGAGTGGGATGAGGCCCCCCCACCACCGTCACCACGCCCGGCTCGACTTCCTTGATAACATCCACACAACGCATGACCGGGTTGTAATCGACGCTCATCATGGTCAGGCCGCAGACCGCCGGGCGCCGGGCTGCCAACTCCTCACGGAAGTGCTCCCAACCCTGGAGCGTCCGCAGGTCGATGAGGTCCACCTGGAAACCTTTTTCCCTGACCACCGCCGACAGGATAGCCAGCCCGTGACTGATCCAGCCCGAATCCATGCCCTGCCCTACACTATTGAACCCCTTGCCGGTAATGCCGGCATAAATCAAAGTGACCTTCAACTCTTACCTCGCAAAATCTCAACGAACTCTTCAGTAGTGCACCTGGCTACAGCCAGAATATAGGAGAGATGCCCACCCCGATCCGGGCTTCCGGCATAAAAGGCGAAATCGTCAAGGTAATCTTCAGCGTATTCCACGGCCATCTCGGCCAGATCGGTAAGGGCCTCGTCCTCGGTATCCATCGCTGTGGCCAGGTCCAGTTCCGGGCAGTAAACACAGCATTGACCACCTGACCATTCTATATGAACTGTGAGACGCACCGGAACGGCCGGCTCAAGGAGCACCTTGCCTTCTTCAACGGCAGCCAACTGTTGTACAGCAGCGGACAAGACCTCGTCTATACTTTTATAGCGGCCCGATTCTATCAACCTGGCTACATTCTGCGAAAGATCGGGGGACAAATCCACCTGCAGGGTCGGCATCTCGCTCTCCTTCTTTCTCCATCAGCCAGCCATCCTTTCTCCTGGGGGAGAGGGACTCCCTGCGCTCCAGTTCTTGGCGCATGTCCTCCAGAATATTCAGATGCTCGTGCCCGGAGCGTAGGCGCCAGCTCCGGCTATCGCTCCATAAAACGATGGTAAAGAAGCTAATCGTTCATTTCTTCTGCTTTCTTTTCCAGCGCGTCTTTTTCAGCATCTTTCGATGCTTGTGCTTGGCTATTTTCCTCTTACGCCACTTTTTTACATTAGGCACAAACAATACCTCCTTTCTTTCTAAATTTGTTTTAGCAAATAATTCCCACCTTGCTGTGGTCTCCCAAGGTCATCTTATAGGCCTTGGGCTTCAGCAGCGAGCGGCTGATCTCCACATGGCGACCGATAAGACTGTCCTCGATCCGCTGCTCGATGTCCACGATCCTGCTGTGCTCCAGCACGATGCTATGCTCGATCTCGCTGCCCTGGATAAATACATGATGGTATATGGAAGTGAAAGGGCCGATGTAGGAGTTAACGACGCGGCTGTCCTGGCCGATAATGGCCGGGCCGCGCACCACGCTGTTAATGATCTCTGCGCCGCGCTCGATGACCACCTTGCCGTTAATACTGGAATCCCGATCCACGTATCCCTCGATGCACGGCTCCAGTTCGTCCAACACCAGGCTATTGGCCTCCAGTATATCGCCTGGGGCCCCGGTATCGATCCACCAGCCCCGGTGGATATAAGGATAGACCCGGTAGCCCTTATCAACCAGGTATTGAATGGCATCGGTGATCTCCAGTTCGCCGCGCCAGGAGGGGGTGATGGCGTTGACGGCCTCAAAGATGTGGTGGTCGAACATATAGATGCCTACCAGGGCCAGGTCACTTTTAGGCTGGCGGGGCTTCTCCACCAGACGCACAATCTGGCCATTCCGTAGCTCAGCCACCCCATATTGCTGCGGCTCCTCCACTTTGGTCAAGACGATCTGGCAATTGTACTCGCTGGTCTCGAATTGCGAGATCAGGCTGGAGATACCCCCCTCGATGACGTTATCGCCCAGGAACATCACAAAACGCTCCTCTCCCAGGTAATCCTGAGCGATCTTAACGGCGTGGGCCAGCCCCAGGGGAGCTTCCTGCGGGATGTAGGCGATCTGCACTCCCCAGCGGGAGCCGTCGCCTACGGCGCTTTTGACTTCCTCTGCCGTATCGCCCAACACAATGCCGATTTCGGTGATGCCCGCCTCGACGACGGCCTCAATGACCCGGAAAAGCACGGGCTTGTTGGCTACCGGGATGAGTTGTTTGGCGCTGGTGTAGGTCAGGGGATAGAGACGCGTCCCCTTGCCACCGCTTAGAACGAGAGCTTTCATATCCTTCTCTTACTCCTCTCCCATCTTGTTTCTACAGTTCGATACCTACCTTTGCCAGAACCACTCGCGTTTAGGCTTATACCTGCGGGGCGGTTCGACGGTGACCTCCTCGTCACGCAGAATGGCCGCCGGCACATCCTCGACCATAGCCCTGGCCCGCTGCTCGCCTATCGCCCTGGCTGCTTTCTCCACCCCGGCCGAGAGGATGGGCGAGCGTTTGGTAAGGGCATGGGCGTCGGAGGCAATGACGTGGGCCAGGTTATGTTCCAGTAGCCTCTGGGCTGTCCTCTCGGCCAGAGGCCCAAACAGACCCGTTAAACTGGCCGCCGTCACCTGGGTCAAAACCCCACGCTCCACCAGAGGGTACAGGATGTTGGGGTCTTCCTGGACGACGGCATTACGTTCCGGATGAGCCAGAATAGGGACGATACCCCTGACCTGCAACTCGAAAATGACATTTTCGGTGTAAAAAGGATAGGCCGAAAGAGGCCACTCCAAAAGCAAATAGCGTGTTCCATCCAGAGTGAATGCCCGTCCCGTATCCAGGTGCTCAAGCACCTCGGGGACAAGATAGACCTCAACGCCGGGCACAACTTTAAGTTCAATGTGGCGGACATCCAGTTCGGCCTGCAATTCCCTCACCATGTCCCGCACCGTGGAGATCATGGAGCTAACTTCTTTGCGCAGGCCCGTGTCCCACACGTTATGCGGCGTGGCGACCATCCGCTGGACCCCATCGCCGACGGCCATCTCGGCCATGGCCAGGGACTCGGCCATGTTGCGCGCCCCATCATCCAGAGCGGCCAGAATGTGGCTGTGGATGTCGATCACCGAAAATACATGCTCCTCTAAGTGCCGCGCCCTTTGGCAGTGCACGGCACTTTCTCTACCAGAAAAATGACGGCCTCGTGCGACAGCGGTTATCTGGTCCTGATCGTTTGGGGACTCCACACAAACGGAACTTAACCGATCTGATCTTGCTCAGCATAGTAACGATGTAAGCTGGTATCAAAGCGAACGTTGTTGAGAACGACGCCCACCAGCCGGGCGTTGACCTTCTCCAACAGGGTTTTAGCGTTTTGAGCGTGATCTCGTTTGGTGCCCCCGGCGTTGACGACCAATAGCACCCCATCCACCTTAGACGACAACACCGCCGCATCGGTTACGGCAATGATGGGAGGAGCATCGAAGAGCACCATATCGGCCTGTTCCACCAGCAGGCCAATGATCTCCCCCATGCGTCGTGAGGCCAGCAGTTCAGCCGGATTGGGCGGCAAGGGCCCACTGGGCAGAAGGCGGAGGCCCTCGATGCCGCTCTCCTGCAAGGGTGGGGCTTTCATGGCTTCATCATCGACGACCATGGTGGTCAGCCCCTTCCCATTCTGTACCCCGAAAATCTGATGTTGGGAAGGCCGTCTCAGATCGCAATCGACCAGAATAACCCTTTTACCGCCCTGAGCTATAGCCACCGCCAGATTAGCCAGGGTGGTCGATTTGCCTTCCTCTGGACCAGCAGAAGTGACCACCATAGTTTTCAGAGGCTTGTCCAGACTGGAGAACTCCAGATTAGTCCTGAGCGTGCGATAAGCTTCGCTGACAGGGGAACGGGGATTAGCCACCGTGATCAGGCTCTCCCGCCGATTGTTTACCATTGAATATGCAAACCTCCTGCTAACATATGCTATTTATCGTTTCAAACCGAACCAGCCCCTATTGCTGCCAGGAACGGTCTCATCAGCGGTGATGGTGGGGATAGAACCCAGCACCACCACCCCCACGTAGCGTTCCACGTCCTCAGCCGTGCGGATGATATCCGACTCCAACCATTCCAGAAACAGGACGATCAACCCTCCGAGCAGCACCCCCAGGATTCCACCGGCCGCCACGTTGATTTTAGTTTTGGGCCGGAAGATGCTGACGCTGGGGGCATCCAGGATGGACGCTCCCACCCGGTCCTCCTTGTTTAGCTCCAGGTTCTCTTTAGCGCGCCATTCCACGAAGAAGTTGGCCCACGTTTGCGCAATCTCCTGAGCCACCTCCGGCAACTGGTGTTTGACGTCGAGCTGGATGGTCAGGTTGGCATCGTCGGAACTGGCCGTGATGTCACGCAACAGCTCGCCGGTCGAGACGTCCAACTGCAAGGTATCGATCACTCTCTGCGCCCAGGTATGGGTGGTCATATTAATGGTATAATTGCGCAACATGATCTTGGCCACTTGAGCCAGTCCCCAATCGGGCCGGGCGGGGTTGATGCTGATCTGGATACTGGCTCTGTAAATACGGGTTTGCATCTTGCTGAAGCCATAGGCACTGACGGCCGTGATAACCACCAGCAAGGCGATGATCCAACCTCTTTTCAAGAATATATTCAAATATCGTGTGAACTCCACGCTAAGCTATCCTCCGTATCTATTTATATGAATTGGCAGCGGAGACAAACCACGAATGCAACGGATAAATAAACCAGTTGCGCCCGCCGACTTTTGATGTAGTGCAATCACCTATTCTACCACATCTCCATTGTTTAAGCAAAAAATTCAGGGCAATTTGGGACGGCGCCAGGGCCGCCATCGCGCGCCGGGAGAAGGTGGAATCTCAGCCAGGACGGTCAGGCCCATGGTTTCCAGTTCACGGCGATCGCGTACGGTATCATCCAGGTAATCCAGGAGAAAGGTGAGCGCCAGACCGGCCAGCAGGGCCAGGCAGAGCCGGAGAGGCAGATCCAACCGTTCTCGCAGACTGCGAGGCACCGGCCACACCGCTGGAGCATCGATCACGGCCATCCGAGCTCCGCCTACTCCTACCTGGGCGAAATAGCCGGGCCCCTCTTCCTGAAGCACCTGAGCGGCAGCTTCGGCGATGGCGGCCAGTTGGTCGGGATCGCCCCAGGTGAGGTACAGGGTCAGGATCCGATGTTGTTTCTCGGCTACGGTGGCTCCCTGGATGACCCCAGGCGGCACGACAAGGGGCGAATCCCCCTGGGCCAGCCGGGCACTCACGTCCTGGGCAAAGGTCGAGTATTTCACCACCTCCGAAAAGTCGTCGGCCAGATACTCGGAGGCCAGCCAGGTATAGTAACGGTCGTAAGTGTAATACTCCCCCTGACGTTCCTCCGGCGATATCCCGACCAGAAAGCGCATCGTGGCCTGGTAGACAGGCGGCGGCGTGGCGCGTAGGGCCAGGCTGGCTACGAACACCACCAGGACAATGACGATGACGATCCACACTCTTTTCCAGACCACGTGCCAGTATTGGCGCAGTTCCATAAAATAACTCCAGAAAATAACCCCAGGCAAAACGGACTATCGCTGATGTTCGGCGTATTTCTCCTCGACGAAGCGCCTCAGTTGCTCCTCGAAGACGCTGGCGTCGAATCGTTCGGCGTTCTGGCGGATGACGGCCGGGTCATAGCCGGCGTCATCGAAGGTGCGCACCGCCTCAGCCAGGGCCTCCGGGGTTTGAGGGTGAAACAAGGTGCCCGTTACGCCCTCCACCACGGTGTCCAGCGCCCCACCTCCGGCATAGGCGATGACCGGCCGCCCGGCGGCCTGGGCCTCGACGGGCGCCAGGCCAAAATCGTCCAGGCCCGGAAAGACGAAGGCCCGACATCTGGCCAGATACCTTTTGACCTCCGCATCGGGGAGACGGCCCAAAAATTTGACGTTGGGCCGGGCGATGGCCTGCAAGCTGGCCCGAGCCCGTCCCTCGCCGATGATGATCAGAGGCAGACCCAATTCGTTGAAAGCCCGCACCGCCAGATCGATGCGTTTATAGGGTATCAGGCGCGAGACGATGAGGAAATAATCGTCGTGCTCAGAAATCGCAGCGCATTCGTACCCCGCGATATCGACAGGAGGATAAATGACCGCCGACTCCCGACGATAGTGTTTGGCAATGCGCCGCCTGACCGCCTGGGAAATGGCTACAAAATGATCAACCCGATCAGCCGCCGCCCGATCCCAGAGCCGCAAATGGTACAGAAAGGGCGGCAAGATCAGACGGGCCAGAGGCCCTATCTCCTCGCGCTCGACGTAGGCCGGATAGCTCCATAAATAGCGGGTAGTGGTCAGGCAGTAACAAACGTGCAAGGTCTCTGGTGGGGTGATCACCCCATGACAGAACCCACTCTTGTTGCTGATGACCAGATCGTACTGACTGAGATCGAAGCTTTCAAAGGCCAGAGGGTACAGGGGCAAAAAGGGCTGATGATGGCCCTTGACGAAGGGCAATTTGTCCATGAAGGAGGTACGGATGTCCCAGGAACGATAGTGCGCCGGCATAACCTTCGGCCCATAGATGGAAGTGTAGATCGGGGCCTGAGGATACATGGTCTTGAGCACTTCCAGCACTTCCTCCGCGCCGCCTATCTGGTTAAGCCAATCGTGTACCAGGGCCACTCTCAACCAGCTTCGTCCCCCCTACCATTTAACTTAAGTATACCAGAAAGGGAAGAAATAGACAAGAACATCTGCCCCTCTGCTCATCCTCCTCCTCGATTCCACCCGCTTCTATTTTACTTCATTGTGGGAGAATTGAAAAGCTCCGCCTTGGTGGGACAAGCTTGATTTCTATGGGCACCTATGTTACAATGAGAGCCAGAGGGTACAGAGACAACAACAACGAATGAGGGAATTTAACGAACGACAGAACACGACTGGAGCGAGGCCAGCCATGAGCTATCCACATTCGAAATCGGCCGCCTTTCGGCCCATGACCGACGAGTTGCTCGAAGAGGTTGTAGAGCGCGTTGTGGACGCTTTTGCGCCGGAGCAGGTGATCTTCTTCGGTTCCTACGGTGATCATGGAACACCTGGGGTCGTACTTGAGCAGTGAAGATCGTGGACTTGTTGGATAAGACGTGGTTTGGGGTGATTGGACTGCCCAAGTTGAATGTGGCAGAGGAAGGAGTATGACTCATGCCTACCATAACTTTGCAACCTCAGTTAATAGAACAACTGAAACAGATCGCAGCCGAGCAGGCTGTGAGGCCCGAAGAACTATTGGAGACCGCCGTGCGCACCTACCTGCGCCAGCTCGAGCGCGAGAAGATCCAGGCCGAGGCAGAGGCATTTCATTCCATGCACGCCGAGTTGGCCGGGAAATACCTGGGACAGTATGTGGCTATCCACAGCGGGAAGGTGGTTGATCACGACGAAGATTTCCAGTCGCTCCACAGCCGCATAAGGCAGCGTTTTGGCCGTCAGCCGGTCTTGTTGCGGCGTGTGGAGGCTGAACCGGAGCGCGTACTGGTCTTTCGCAGCCCACAGTTGGAGCGAGGCCAGCCATGAGCCATCCACGTTCGAAATCGGCCGTCTTTCGGCCTGTGACCGACGAATTGCTCGAAGAGATTGTAAAGCGTATTGTGGACGCTTTTGCGCCGGAGCAAGTGATCCTCTTCGGTTCCTACGCCGAAGGAAGAGCCACGGCCGACAGCGACCTCGATCTGCTGGTCGTCACCGAGCGACGATTGGGCCGCCAGGAACGGCTGGCACGGATGCACGGCCTGCTCAGGGATATGCCCCTGCCCATCCAGGCGATCACCATCTCGCAACAGGAGTTTGAGGAAACCCGAGAGGTGATTGGCGGCATTGCCTATCCCGCCTCGAAATATGGAAGGGTCATTTATGAGAAGTCATTGGGAAAACGGTAATGCATCTACTTGATGAGTGGGACAAGCATCTGGAAAGCGGAGAAACGGGTCAAGGCCAGATCTCCGAATTCGAAGTCCTTACAAGAGTGTACCTACACGGTGAGCTAGACCTGGGTTGTGTCTATTTGCAGTTGTGGGAAATCCCCCCACCTGTGTATGAGAAGACTACTATTAGAGCGGCCTACTTGCGGACGATTTCATATCCATCGGAAAAACCCTGGGATAACCTTCCGCCCAAGAAGGAGCAGTACTATCTGCCGGGCGGCTTGCCAAATGAGGTCACGGTTCTGATGACTTTGTTCACACGAGCGCACTTTGTGCTCTCCCGATCTCTGAAACTCGGCCGGCTTCCACTGATGAAAAGGTTCCCCGGCGGCCATGAAGTTGCCCGAAGCAATGTTGATGGACAGGCTATAAACCTCAAAACTGTTGTACCCTACTTCGAAATGCTCAAGGGTTTGAGGCTGAGAGAGAAGCCCCTGACGGAGCAAGACCTGAAGCGTAGACGGGTGGAACCTTTTATGTTGGCGGCTCGACTATACCATCTGGCATTGTCTCTCATTGATCGGGATAAAACACTGGCATATGTTTGTCTAGTTTCAGCTATAGAATCCTTGCTCCATGATTATGACCCCAATGGTGTCCGACTTGAGGATTTGAATGAGGAAGCAGCCAGCTTGATACAAGCCACTGTCCCTGATCCCGAACAGTACAGAGCAATCGAACGGGCACTGCTCAAGCCTCTGCCTCTCATTAAGCAGCGTTTCAAGAAATTCATTATTGAACATCTCTCAGATGAGTTCTGGGGTGACCCCACGCGCCCAAACAACTTGGCGTTCCGCCTCAAAGACGCCTCACAAGTCGAAGAGTATGTTGGCCGTATATACGATGCTCGCTCGTCAACCCTACACGAGGGAGTACCCCTCCCACCATCAATGGCTCTCGATGATGAGATTCCGGCTGGCCTTGGTCGGTTTGTTGGCCAAAAGGAGTGGAAGGAAAAGGATCTACTGCCGTCAGTGCGCGCATTTGAGCGTCTCGTGCATCACGTTCTCATGGAGTACTTGCGAAGAGAATCAGCCCTCGGATTCAGCGGCCGGCCGAGTTGATGGATTGAGGCATTTGATCTCGGACGAAAGTTAAGATATAATTTAATCAGAACAAATCCCCACATGGCGATATCTGGCGACTACGTTTTGGGCACAAGCCCTGATAAGGAGAAACTGACAAATGGCGATTCAAACAGACACCGGTGAGCGGGACGGCCTGACCACCGTATGGGTGCGGGGCGCTCTGGACTACCAGGGGGCTGACCAGTTGCGTGAACAGCTCAAGACCCTGGCGGCCAAAGCTGCCGCGCCGCGCCTGGTGGTGGATCTGAGCCAGGTGCCGTTCATAGACAGCAATGGTTTGGTGGCGCTGGTCTCGGGCCAGAAGGCCATGCGCCAGCAAGATGGGGAACTGATCCTGTCTGGGGTCAAGCCGCAGGTAATGCGCGTTTTCCAGCTCACGCGGCTGGATCGGGTATTCACTTTCGTTGATTCAGTGCCATGAGGTGACCTTAAACCAGGCTCTACCAAGGAGGAGTGGGCAAATGGCGATTCAAATCGACACAGATGAGCAGGACGGGGTGACCACCGTACGGGTACGAGGCAATCTGGACTCCCAGGGGGCTGGCGAGTTGCGTAAATTGCTCAAGACCCTGGCCGCCAAAGCCGCCGGCCAGCGCACGGTGGTGGACCTGAGCCAGGTGCCATTTATAGACAGCAGCGGTCTGGCGGCGTTGGCTTCGGGCCAGAAGGACATGCGCCAGCAAGATGGGGAACTGGTCCTGTCGGGGGTCAGGCCCAGGATAATGCGCATTTTACAGCTCACGCGGCTGGATCAGGCCTTTACCTTCGTCGATTCAGGGCCATGACACGACCTTAAAACCAGACCCGCCGGCAAAATAAAAACCAGTACGGTCAAAGGAGTTTCCAAGACACAATGAGGAGGAGAAGCTGAAATGAAAGAGATAAACATTGGTCTGATCGGGTACAAATTTATGGGCAAGGCCCATTCCTACGGCTATAAAAATCTGCCCCTCTTCTTCGGGCCGGAATATCAGCCCGTGCTGAAAGTCATCTGCGGCCGGAACGAGGCGGCACTCAAAGCCGCCGCCAAACAGTTCGGCTGGGAGGAGTACGAAACCGATTGGCGCAAAGTGGTCGAGCGGGCAGACGTTGACCTCATCGACGTAAGCAGTCCCGGCTACCTCCACGCCGAGATGTCCATCGCCGCCGCCCAGGCAGGCAAAGATGTCATCTGTGAGAAGCCCCTGGCTAACAACCTGGCCGAAGCCAGAGAGATGCTGGCCGCCGTAGAAGAGGCCGGAGTCAAGCACATGATCGCCTTCAACTTCCGGCGCATCCCGGCTGTAGCCCTGGCCAAAGAATTCATCGAGGAGGGCAGGCTGGGTCGCATCTGCCAATGGCGGGCCACCTGGCTTTCCGATTGGGTCATGTCCGAAGACCTCCCCCTGGTCTGGCGTTTGCAGAAAGATAAGGCCGGTTCGGGGGCGCTGGGCGACATTGGTTCGCACATTATCGATCTGGCCCGCTTCCTGGTGGGCGATATCGAGTCGGTGGTGGGCATGTGGGAGACCTTCAAGAAAGAGCGCCCCCTGATGGACGACCCAACCAAGAGCGGTCAGGTAACGGTCGATGATGCGGTCATCTTTCTGGCTCGCTTCGAGAATGGGGTGATCGGCTCTTTCGAGGCCACCCGCTACGCCGGGGGGGACAAAGAGCGGGTGGGGTTCGAGATCAACGGCGAGAAGGGCAGCCTGCGTTTCAACTATAACTATTTCAACGAACTACATTTCTTCTCCTGGGAGGACCCGCCCAGAGAACAAGGCTTCAAGACCATCTACGTTGGCGATCCGGCCCATCCCTATGTGAAAAACTGGTGGCCTAACGGTCATTTCATCCATTATGGCTCTATCTTCGTCAACCAGGCTTACGAGCTGTTCAAGGCCCTGGCCCACAACGAGATGCCGGTGCCCAACTTTGAGGACGGGGTGCAGTGCCAGGCCGTGCTGGAAGCGGTGGAGAAGTCCATCGCAGAACAAAGATGGGTGCGGCCGGCCGAGCTGTTGGACTGAGGCATTTGATTTCGGGCAGGAGTGATTTTTCATTTTTTCATTGACTATTTCCAGAAAATCGTGTATAATATTAAGGATGTGGTAGTGTAAAGAAACACCGCGAGCGGCCTCCGTCTCGGCCTTTTATGGGCGAAGGCCTCGCGAGGTTGCTGGTTCCACCTCATCGAATCCCTCCTCCAGACTTTCAGGTACCGTTGAAATCGAGCGCCTCATCGAGCGATCGAGAGAGCACGGCCGAGGTAGCGTATTGCAGGCTATCTAATTTGAGTGCTCGGCCATCCGAAAACCGATGTGGCAGCAAAACATATCTCCCCTCACCAAGAGGGCACGACGGAGGTAATGAAGATAAGTTCGCTCGGCGTGTCGATGTGAAGCGGGTTAAAAGGGGGCGCAGCAAGGCCCTTTTTAACCGGTCGAGGGGTGACGAGCGAACGCTGAAATCAGGGAAGCTTTTTGATCGGTAGCGACCTCTGCCGTGATAGGCCGCATAGCCTTGGCTAGCCTGCGCGACGCGTATCAACGCACTCGGTAGCTCGGTTGTCATTCCATAGGTGTTCGATGAGATCAGGCAACCGAGTTTCTTTTATGCAAAGTATAATATAAATAAGGAGAGGTTGTAAATGACAGTTGCTCTCAGAGAAGGTGAATCTCAGGAAGAATTACTGAAACGTTTTCGTAAACAGGTAGCGGAAAGTGGTATCTTAGGAGACGTACGTAGAAAACGCTGGTTTATCTCTAAAAGCGCATTGCGGCGTATGAAAAAGAAAAAAGCCATTCGACGGGCCAAGCGCAAACAAAGACAGCAAGACAGGAGATCGAGATATTAGGTCTCGACTCCTCAACAGACGAGAGGCGCCCATGGCTTGCACATTTGCGTTGTCCTCCCGGTCTGAGCCAGAGCGACGGATAAGAGAAAAGGAACAGGTGAAAAGTGTCTGAACTGGAACGTAAATCAGAACTGATGAGGGGGCTGCTAAAAAAGGCCCTCGAACGGGGCTATCTGACCACCGACGATTTGATGCAAGCCTTTCCCGAAGCTGAAGAGAACCTGGCTCAATTGGAAAATATTTTCATTTACCTTCACGACCACGACATCTATGTCTACGATGAAACCGAGAAGGGTAACAAAGTCGCGCAACGGAGAGAGCAGGTTGAAGTGACGGAAATGCCCCTGGAGAGCGAAACCCTGGACCTGAGAGGGATACCTGTCGATGATACGGTCAGTCTCTATTTTCGCGAGATGGCCCGCGTGCCTTTACTGACCCCCGATGAAGAGGTAGAATTGGCTAAACGGCTGGAGAGGGGAAGACAGGCCCAACAAAGTCTGGCCCGAAACGGCCGCGACGCGAGCGAGAAGGCCGAATTATGGAGACAAATCGAGGTCGGTAAAGAGGCGCGCGATCATCTCATTCGGGCTAACACCCGGCTGGTGATCAGCGTAGCTAAAAAATACGTCAGACAGGGCATCCCTTTTTTAGACCTCATTCAGGAAGGCAATCTGGGCCTGATGAAGGCGGTTGATAAGTTCGACTATCGGCGGGGTTATAAATTCAGCACCTATGCTACCTGGTGGATTCGGCAAGCCATCAGCCGGGCGTTGGCCGATCAGGGCCGCACCATTCGGCTGCCCGTCCACATGAGCGATCGCATCCGCAAACTCTATCGTACGGCCCGTCGCCTGGAACAGGACCGGGGCCGGCCCCCCACCCCCGAAGAGATCGCCGAGGAGATGGACATCCACCCCCGCAAAGTGCGCCGCATGTTGCGGGTTTCGCAGCACACTGTCTCTCTGGAGAAACCGGTGGGCGAGGAAGAAGATAGCGAACTGGGCAGCTTCATCGAGGACGACGAAACGCCCGTCCCCCCTGAAGCAGCCGATCATAGTTTACTGCGTGAAAAACTGGAAGATGTTCTGAGCACCCTTTCTCCACGCGAAGCGCGGGTGTTGCGGCTGCGTTTTGGCCTCCAGGACGGACACAACTACACCCTGGAGGAGATAGGGCGCAAATTCGGCGTCACTCGTGAGCGCATCCGGCAGATCGAAAAAAAGGCCCTGCGCCGATTACGTCACCCTCGGCGCAGTCGGCAGTTGAAAGATTATCTCTCATAAATCAGGCACATCGCTTTCGGTGCCAGACCGGCCATCGCCACCAGGTTATTGGTGGGTGGAAAGAAGGAGGATCGTGTGGTCAAGAAAACGGGCAAGAAGAAAGAAAAAGCGATTGAGGTAGAAGGCACGGTGGTAGAGACCTTGCCCAACACTATGTTTCGGGTCGAACTGGATAGCGGCCATGAAGTGTTGGCCTATCTGTCGGGCAAGATGCGCAAGTACTATATCCGCGTACTCCTGGGGGATAGAGTCCGCCTGGAATTATCACCTTATGATCTGACACGCGGCCGAATCACCTATCGCTACAAGAAACGACGCCCAAGTCCAGCCTCTTGACCTTTCTGTCGTCTATCCGGCTACCCTGAAGAACATAGCTTGGCGAAAAACGCTGGAGGGAAAGCAGCAAACCGCGCCAAGATTAACGAGCCGCCTGGAGTGTTATGGAAATGGGGGAAGGAAATACAGCGCAAGAGTTAAATAAAAAGATCGCCGGGCAGCTTCAGCAATTGTTGGAAACGGAGCACAAGACCAGTCTTTCTTTAGATGAACTTCTGGCCACATTTCCTGAGGCGGCAGAGAGTGCAGAGCAGTTTGAAGAAATATGCCTCTTGCTGGAACAGGCAGGCATTGAGGTCCACACTCCTCTCGACCAGGTGGATCAGAAAGAGGCCAGCCTGCCAGGCCCGGATTCGGTCGAGCCCATCTCCCTTTATCTGCATGAGATAGGACGCTACCCTCTCCTGACAGCAACAGAAGAGAGAGACCTGGCCCAACAGTGGGAGCAAGGTCGCTTTGCCCAGCACCGCCTGGAAATACCCGACGGCGATGGCGAGGGAATAGATCGCGAGGCGCTGGTGCAAGAATGGGAGAGCGGTAAAATGGCCCGTGAGCGGCTTATCAAAGCCAATTTTCGGCTGGTGATCGGCATCGCCAAACGGTATCGGGGCTTAGGGATCCCTTTTATGGACCTCATCCAGGAAGGCAACCTGGGGCTGATGAAGGCCGTCGATAAATTTGATTACCGTCGTGGCTACCGATTCAGCACCTACGCCACCTGGTGGATTCGGCAGGCCATCGGCCGGGCCGTGATCGATTACGGTCGAACCATCCGGCTGCCCGTGCACCTGAATGAACGTCTGCGCTCGCTAAAACGTCTCTCTCGTCGTCTGGAGCAGGAGCTAGGCCGGGAAGCCACCCCGGAAGAACTGGCCGCCGAAGCGGGTATCTCCCTTAAGAAGGTGCAGCAGTTCCTGCAGTTGGCCCAACGTCCCCTTTCCCTGGAAGAACCTGTGGGCGGAGAGCAGGAGAGCCATCTGGGCGAACTGGTCGAAGATGCGAATTCGCCTTCGCCGGTGGAGGTCGCCACCCATCGTCTGCTACGCCAGCGGGTTCAGGAGGCCCTGGACTCCCTCTCTCCCCGTGAGAGCCACGTCCTGCAATTACGTTTCGGTCTCCAAGATGGCCGCAGCTATACCCTGGAAGAGGTGGGACGTAAATTCGGCATCACCCGTGAGCGGGTGCGCCAGATCGAAAAAAAAGCGCTGCGCAAACTGCGCCACGTCAACCACCGGCGCTCCCTGAAAGACTACCTGCACTGACCCCACGTTTCCTCGGAGGGGTTAACTGCCTTGAACGAACTGAGCGAACGTGACCTTCTAACTTTATGTCAACAGGGTAGGGGGCCGACCGTCGAATTTCTCCCGGAGAACACCGCCCCGCCCAAACTGGCCGAAGCCCTGATAGCTCTGGCCAACGCCCGAGGCGGCACCGTCCTGGTGGGCGCAGAGACCAGATCTGGCAAACTCCAGGGAGTAAAAGACCTCCAAGCGGCGCGGGAACGGGTTATTCAGGCCACCCTGCTCTGCGATCCCCCCCTGATCATCCCTCTGCCCCAAATGACCACCCTCCAGGACAAACCTATCCTGGCCGTCGTCGTGCCCCCTGGTCTACCCCACGTCTACAACCTGGAAGGCCGCTACCTGATCCGGGACGGGACCGAAAATAAACCCATCCCCGCCCCCCAACTAAGAGGACTTTTGATGGAACGCGGCCAGACTGGCTTTGAATCGCTGATCACGCCGGAGGCCACTCTGGATGACCTGGCCTGGGACAAGGTAGACCTCTACCTGAATGCGCTGGAGGGCGTGGTAGTCTCCACGCCGGAGGAGGCCCTGCACAAGCGGGGTTGTCTGGCCCTGGCTAATGGAGGATACCAACCCACCAACGCCGGATTGCTCCTCTTCGGCCGGGAGCCGGAACGCTTCCTCAGAAACAGCGAGATCGTGCTGGTGCGCTACGCCGCCCAGGACATGAGCGATGAGTTCCTGCGCGAAGACATCAAAGGCACCCTGCCCGACCAGATTCGCCGGGCCGAGGCCTTTTTGGTCTCCAACATAAGCAAGGGCGTGCGCCTGGTGAGCTGGGAACGCGAGGAGCGGACCGAATACCCCCTTAAAGCGGTACGCGAAGCCATCGTCAACGCCGTGGCCCACCGCGATTACAGTATCAGGGGGGAGGGCATCCGGGTCCTGATGTTTAACGACCGCCTTGAATTTTACAGCCCCGGCCGCCTGCCCGGCCACGTCACGGTGCATAATATCATAAACGAACGCTTCTCCCGCAACCAGGCCATCGTCCAGGTGCTGGCCGACATGGGCTTTATCGAGCGCCTGGGCTACGGCATCGACCGCATGATAGCCCTTATGCGCGATTATGGTCTGCCGGCACCCGTCTTCAAGGAAACGACCAACGGGTTCACGGTCATCCTGCACGGCCCTGGCGAAAGTCTGGTCAGCACCACCAAACGCTGGGCCCACCTGCGCCTCAACGAGCGCCAGGAAAAAGCCCTGACCTACCTGACTGAGCAGGGCCGGATCACCAACCGCCAATACCAGGACCTATGCCCTGGGGTCAGCCCTGAAACCATCCGCCGCGATCTGGCCGACCTGGTGGATAGAAACCTGCTGCTCAAGATCGGGGAGAAACGGGGCACTTTCTACATCTTCAAGTGAGGATTATTAGAACATACGTTCTATATTTGGCTACAGCGACTTGAATCCTGAGCCAATATCCCACCTTATCCAACACTATCCCACACTATCACACATCCCAGGAGGCCCTATTGACCGTGAACAACCCTCCGTTTCCATTTTTTCCCAAGCTGTGGTAAAATAGTAAGCAGGGTTAGCATTGGTCATCTAGATTACCACCTGGGATGGTTGAAGATAATCTGAAGATGATGTACAGTCTGGATGATACTATCGCCGCTATTTCCACCCCCATCGGCGAGGGAGGCATCGGCATTGTACGCATGAGCGGACCACAAGCCCTGGATATTCTGTCCACCATATTTGTGAGGGGCAGGCCGACACGGATTTCGGTCACGGATTTCGCGGATTCACGGATTCATGTGCAGGATGATCTGGTTTTGGCTTCCCATCGCCTGTACTACGGCCACATCGTCGAGGCCGAGCAGGGAGAGGTGGTCGATGAAGTGCTGGTCTCCTACATGCGTGCTCCCCACACCTACACGCGCCAGGACGTGGTGGAAATCAACTGTCACGGGGGCATTGTGCCCTTGCGTCGTGTCCTGGAGCTCACTCTGCGCGGGGGAGCGCGGCTGGCCCGTCCAGGAGAGATGACCCTGCGGGCCTTTCTGAACGGACGCCTCGATCTGGCCCAGGCCGAAGCCGTACTGGACATCGTGCAGGCCAAGACTGAGGCCGGTCTGCGGGTGGCGGTCGATCAACTGGAAGGCCGCCTTTCCGACCAGATCCGGGCCGTGCGGGCCAGCCTGTTGGCAGTGCTGGCCTATCTGGAGGCCACCATCGACTTTGCCGAGGAGGACATCCCTTTCCAGGACATTGCGCCCCCCCTGGCCGCCGCCAGAGATAAACTGGAGAAGTTGCTGGCCGGAGCCGATCAGGGCCTTGTGTACCGGCAGGGAGTGCGCACGGCCATTGTGGGCAAGCCCAACGTGGGCAAATCCAGCCTGCTCAACGCCCTGTTACATACCAGCCGGGCTATCGTCACCCCTATCCCCGGCACCACGCGCGACACCCTGGAGGAGACCATCAACCTGCGGGGCATCCCGCTGGTGCTGGTAGACACGGCAGGCATCACCGCTACCGAGGACGTGATCGAGCGGCTGGGCATCGAGCGTAGCCGCCGGGCTCTGGCCCAGGCCGACCTGGTGTTGATGGTCGTCGATGGCAGTCAGGCATTGGACCAGGCCGATGGCGCAATAGCAGCCCTGATCGGCGATAGAGCGACTATCCTGGTTATAAACAAGAGCGACCTCCCCCGTCTGGCGGAGGCCGCCGCTTTTCTCCCCCAGCTCCCCCGGGTCGCAATCTCGGCCCTGACCGGCCAGGGTCTAGAGGAACTGGAAGAAGCTATCGTGGAGAGAGTCTTTGCCGGGCAGGTATGGGTTTCTGATCTTCCCTTGGTCAGCAGCCCCCGTCACAAAGATGTTCTGCGCCGCGCCCTGGACTACGTTCTGGCCGCGGAGCAATCGCATCGAGAGAATATGCCCGCCGATTTTGTGACCATCGATCTAACCGCCGCCGTGAACGCGTTGGGAGAAATCACCGGCGAGACGGCTAGCGAGAACCTGCTGGACACCATCTTCTCTCACTTCTGCATCGGCAAATAGGCGGAACTTGGATGACGAGTATCTTTCGGGTGCTTATCAGAAGCATGGGTTTGGCCAACATATTGGTTTACATCACGATCATCTGGGTGGCCTGGGGAATCCCTCCGCTGGACTATCTGCTGGAATCGGCTCAAGAAAGCGTGCCTACATTGGCGGCGGCTGAACCGAGGCCCACGCCCGTCGAGCCAGAAGCCCACAACCCCCACTATCCGATCACCCCCACCGTCTGGCAATTCCCTACCCGGCCCACAGCCACACCTACCCTGGCGCGGCCTACGCCGTCCTCCACCGTTCCCTCTGCCACAGCCACGCCCTTACCCCCCACACCCACGCCCACCCCGACCGCCACTTTCGTTCTGCTGGTAGCGCCCACCCCCCCGGCCTCCGGCTCTCAATCCTACCCTCCCCCGCTCGTACCCGCAGTGAAACTGCCGCCGGAAGTGGTAAACATCGTTCTGCTGGGCAGCGACAGACGAGGAGACGGAGGCAGTTGGCGCACCGACAGCATTATCCTGGTCACGGTCAACGCTTCAGCCAAGACGGTAGGACTGCTTTCCATCCCTCGTGACCTGTGGGTGTACATTCCCACCTACGGCTACGAACGCATCAACACCGCCGATTTCCGAGGCCAGTACTCCGGCTACGACAACGGTAACGCGGCGTTACTCAAGAGCACCATCCAGTACAACCTGGGGATTCCGGTCCATTACTACGTGCGAGTCCACTTCCAGGGCTTCGTGAAGATTATCGACACCCTGGGGGGCGTGACCGTCTACGTAGATTGTCCCATAAACGACCTTTTCCCCGATCCCGATTCGCCCACCGGCTTCTACCGTCTATCTCTGACTTCTGGCGTCCACCATCTGGACGGTAAGGCCGCTTTTTTCTTCTCCCGCTCTCGGCTCAGCACCAGCGACTTCGACCGGGCACGGCGACAACAAAAGGTGCTTACCGGCCTGTGGGAGCAGTCCTTGCAGCCCAAAATACTGACCCAGATCCCCCGCTTGTGGGAAGTCCTGAAAGATACGATGGAAACCGATCTGGCCCTGGAGCAGATTCTGGCCCTGGCCTATCTGGGCACCCAACTGGGCCCTACACGCATTAAGAGCCGGTTCATCGACTCCACTATGGTCAGGAGTTGGGTCACGCCAGGAGGGGCCTGGGTGCTGTTGCCTGACCCCCCCCAAATCAGCCAGACCGTGGCCGAGCTCCTCACCCCCCCGAAAGAAACTGTAAGCTGGCTGGTCAGAGAGGGAGCCAGGATCGAGGTGTGGAACGGGACGGGCCGCGACGGCCTGGCCGAACTGGCCGCCGCCCGTCTGCGCTGGCAGGGCTTTCAGGTGGTAGACGTGGGCCAGGCCGCCAGGGTGAGCCATACCACCGTCATCGATTACACGGGCAAAGGCTATACCCTGAGCCACCTGTGCAAAACCCTCGATATTCCTCCGGCCCGCATCCAGCAGCAATTCGACCCCGATAGCCCCGTAGACATCCGCGTCATCATGGGGCCTGATTTCCAGCCCTGCAAACGATGAAATGGTACGGCTCATATAGCCATCGGTAGAGCGCTCTTAGCCTTCGTCCCCGAAGGCGAGGGCCATGAGCAGAGATTTCTAAATCTGTGCTCAGTATAACAAAAAGCCGGGCGACGTGGTGTCACCCGGCGAGGTGGCAAACGAGGGTGATCAGGCCGCACCCTCTTCCAGGCGAGGGGCGGGCGCTGCTGGTGCTTTCCGCTTCAGCCTCATCCCGAACAGGAAGCGCACCACGTTGAAGCGTCTGACGAGCAGTTCGTACAGGGCCATGATCAGGGGGAAGGAAACCACGGCGATGATCAGATACTTCGGCACAATGCCCATGTTCCAGCGTATGACGAACCAGCCAACGACGAGGATAATCGTCTGATGGAATATGTAGAAGGGAAGGACCGCCTCGTTGGCGTAGGCGAGCAACTTGTTGTTGAAATTCAGGTACTTTGCTCCCAGGCTCAGCATAAAGACGACCCCGCTCCAGTTGGTAATGCTCCATACGATTTGAAAGAGCACGTACATAAACGAGAAAAGCTCGCTATCAGGGTTGTAACCTAATACCAATACGAAAAAAGCTGCTCCGCCAAAGCCAGCGATCCACAGTGCCAGGCAGACCCACCCATGTCTCTTAATGCTCTCGGTAAAGCGTTGGTCGGCCGGTATGATATAGCCTATTACAAAGAGGACTGCGTAGTAGAGGAAATCGGCCCAGGTTCTTTCACCCCTGAAAAGAAATGTGAGAGCGATCCGGACGAGGGCCAGGGGTATCACGAATAGGAATATGCCGCCCCAGCGAGCGCACCACCCGGCCAGTCTTTCGATCCAGCGCTGACCCCGTTCTGATTTTAAATAGAGAAGCAGCGGCAGGGTCATGAGTGAGATAAGAAAGAGATACTGCAGAAACCACAAGTGACCGGAAAAGGTATAGGGCACTAAAAACTGGGCATCTTGAAAATTAGCACTGACAAAGTCGCCTGGCAGACCGCCAAAATAGCGCGGAAGCCACTCCCAGAAGGTGCCGGTATACCCTCGATTGGTGACGACTTCAAAGTAGGCCTGGGGCGGTATAAGGATAAACATGCCCACCGTATACAGAGGGATTAGAAGCCGCTTGACCCTCTCAAGGAGATACTGCCCGCCGGTCCTGGACTTCAGGGCGTACCAGGAACCCACTCCGGAAAGCAGGAAGAAGAGTTCCATGACCCAGACCCAGATCAAACCAAGCCTTAGCACTTCTACAGTGAAGCTCTGCTCCACATTTTTTAAATGCCAGCCCTCTGTATCGAAAAAGCGGGCGCAGTGAAAAAAGAAAATTGCCAGCATGGCTATAACCCTCAGCCAATCGATATCGTACCTTCGTTCTTTCATGATCTTACCTCCTTTGTTCATGATTGGGCTTTTGCCCTCGATCAGTACAGTCAACTCCAGATTTACTTTTTCGTGTCCTCCCACGTTGTCGGCTGGCGGGCCGGGTGACAGACACCTGGCCCGCTTGATGCTCAGGCCGCACCCTCTTCCGGGCGCAGGGCGGGCGCTGCTGGTGCTTTCCGCTTCAGCCTCATCCCGAACAGGAAGCGCACCACGTTGAAGCGTCTGACGAGCAGTTCGTACAGGGCCATGATCAGGGGGAAGGAAACCACGGCGATGATCAGATACTTCGGCACAATGCCCATGTTCCAGCGTATGACGAACCAGCCAACGACGAGGATAATCGTCTGATGGAGTATGTAGAAGGGAAGGACCGCCTCGTTGCCGTAGGCCAGTACCTTGTTGCTGAAATTCAGGTACTTGGCTGCCAGGCTCAGGATGAACATGACCCAGCAAAAGTTGCTGATGCTCATCACCATGTTAAAGAGCACGTATGTCCACGAGAAGGACTCGGCACCCGGATAGGGGTAGCGCAATCCAAAGATAAGGGCAAGTTCACCCGCATAGGCAAGAATGCCCAGAGCCAGGCATACCCAGCCATGTCTCTTATAGCTTTCTGTAAAGCGTCTGTCAGCCGCCATGACATAGCCTATGAGAAAGAAGACCGCGTAGTAGACAAGATCGGCCCAGGTATGCTCCCCCCGAAAGAAGCCTCTCAGACCGATCCGCACGAGGGCCAGTGGGATCAGGAATAGAAATATGCCACCCCAGCGATCGCTCCACCCAGCCAGTCTTTCGATCAGCCGCTGACCTGGTTCTGCTTTGAGATAGAGAAGTAGCGGCAGTATCAAGAGAGACACAATAAAGAGGAACTGGAGAAACCACAAATGACCGGGCCAGAGATTGATGAGATAGGGCGCATCAAGGGAAAACCTCAGGGGACCACCATAAAGAGGCGGAATCAGTTTCCAAATGGAGCCAGCATATCTTCCATGGGATACGAGCTCAAAGTAGAACTGAGGCGGCAAAAGGACAAACGCGCCCACCGTGTACAGAGGGATCAGAAGCCGCTTGACCCTCTCGAAGAGATACTGCCCGCTGCTCCTGGATCTTAGCGAGTACCAGGACCCCAGTCCAGAAAGCAGGAACAAGAGAGGCATCATCCACAGATCGAGCCAAGCCTGGAACAGAGTCAGCACGTCGCTCTGCTGGACATTCTTCAAATGCCAATCAATTGTATCGAAGAAACGGCCGCAGTGCAACACAAAGACAGCCAGCGTTGCCACAACCCTCACCCAATCAATATCGTACCTTCGTTCTTTCATGATCCTGCCTCCTTTTTGATGGATTCTATTAACTGTAACCCTATACGATCGGGATTTTGCTATCGGCCAGTACCGTCAACCCAGGTTTCGCTTTTTCGTGTGGTTATGGTGAACCCCCTTTCCTGTATACAATATACATAATCGTATTATAACCGATCTTGCGGACACGCGCAATATTGTTTGGGGATTAGAAATAGTCGCCCCGGAAAAAGTCTGCCCCTGTTATTGCACCTCCAGAGGCGTCTCCAGGACGATCTGACCTTCAGGCTGAACCGCCCCCGCCAGGTCTCTGACCTCCAAACGCTCCATAGTATCCAGGGCGTACATCCCAACGGCCAGACGATAGCTACCGGCTGGGATCTCCAGGGGCAATTGGTGCCGGTCCTCGATCACCTGGTTGACCAGCCAGGACGAAGTGGGATACATGCCATCCAGAGGAAGGCTATCCCGCTGCGCGCGCACCTGGCCCGCCGCATCCAGCACGTGGACGAAGACGGTATAGCTTTCCTCGATCTCCTCTTTAGCCCGCCAGTAGAGGGTCAATTCAGACCCCTGATTCAATTCGTAGCCGAGAAGCTCGATGCGTCCCCCCAGGATAAAACGCTCCTCTCTATGGGGCAGGCGTTGGGGGTTCAGCGGTTCGGAGAGCAGCACGTGGACGGTTTGTAAGGGAATAGTATCATCTCCGCCTGAGACGGCCAACCGCTGCCCCGTCTGGCCGTCGTAGAGGCCCACGCGGATGGTGTACTCTACGGGTGGGGCATCGGCTGGGATCTCGATCAGGTGCTCGTCTCGGGTGTAAAGGTCCGGCGGCCAGCGGGAGATGGGGATGCCGCCCGGATTCAGGTGGTCCGACAGGGCCCTGGTGGTGTAATGGGGTGGAGTGTCCAGGTGCGCGAAGGAGCGATAATCGACCTCCAGGGGTTCGGTGGCCTTCCAGTACAGGCGCAGGTGAAGGGCCTGGCCCTGGCGCACCACGTCTTCATCGAGATCGTAGCCCAAGAAACGCACCCCTGCGGCCAATTCGACTCTGGCCGGATGCTCGACGCCCAGCACCCCGTCAGGTGGGGAGCGTTTCCTGAACCAGGAGGTGTGAGGATCGACGAAGGCTTCTTTGACCACCAAGAGAAGCAGGAGAGCTACAGCCAGCCATAGAGCCTGGGGCCATGACCAGCCAGGGGTATCGGGCCGCTTTCCACCACGTAGCTTCACCCAGAGGTCCAGCAAGATCAACAGGGCAAAGATAGAGAGGATATTGGCCCCTGTCCTGATCGGCGTGTCTTCGAAGCGCAGAGACAGGCGATGCTCTCCCGCAGGCACGGCCACCTCGATAAGGCCCAAAGGGGAAGAAACCTCAATGGGCACCGGTTGGTCATCCAGGTAGGCCCGCCAGCCAGGGAAGTAAAGGGTGTTGATCCGGGCGGTGAAGGGCTGGGGGCTGGTAAAGCGATATTCGTCGGCAACGGCCGTATAGTTCAGATGCTCAGCCTGAACGAAGGAGGGCAGCCTTCCTGGTTCGTTGTTGAGTTTGACGACAGGCCGCCCGGCCAGGTAGTCCTGGGCCATAGGCGAGGTGGAGGGGTGTTCCTTCACTCCGACGGGCAGGAATTCCCCGGCCCCGGTGGTGCAGATGGTCTGGGTGCGCAGTTCGTACGCGGTGATGTCGGCCAGGGTGCTGCCCCGCATATCGACGAAAGGCTGGCGAGGATAAAGGTAGACGAAGGAAGTCACCAGGACAAAGGCCAGAGAGAGGATCGAAGCCAGCAGCTTGCCTCCATTGCCCCCCAGATCGGCCCACAGCCGCACACTGGCCCCGGCCAGAAAGGCGCTGCTCAAGGCCGTCAGACCCAGCAGCCGCCAGGGGAACTCGGTCAAAGCCAGGAGAGGCGCGTTCTCCCATAAAACGGTCGAGACGGGCAACATCATAAACAGCCCCCCAGCCAGAACCAGGGCGAAGAAGAGCACCTGAGCGAGGGGCCTGGCGCCCTGGGAGTGCCGGGCGCCTGGCCGGACCAGGGCGATCAGAGCCAGCGCGGAAAGAACCGCCTGAGCCAGACCCAGGCCCAGAGGGAGATAAGGGTTCAGGGCCGCGGCGTCTAGGACGGCCGGGGGAGCGAAAATCTGGCCCAGACTCAAGAAGTTGAGGCGGAAGTCGAAATGTCCGGTAGTGATCTTCTCGAACCAGATAAAACGCCGTTCAAAAAAGGCCGGCAGCCAGAAGAAAGCCGCCAGGCCCAGCGCCAGCAACACGGCAGAGATAGCCCAACGCAGAACGCCCCAACGCCTTTTGGCGACGATTGTAAAGAGCACGTAAACAGCCAGCAGGGGCGAAAAGAGCATGGCACTGATGTTGTGGCTGAGAAGCAGGGCCGTATAAGAAAAAGCACAGGCCACCACGTACCGGGGCGACTCGGTGTCGATGAGCCTGTAGAAGGACCACAGAATGAAAGGGAAGGTGACCAGAGCCAGAAACTGAGCGTAGTTGCCCTGGATGTAAGCTTCCCGCAGACGGTAGGGAGCGTAAAGATAAGCGGCGGCGGCCAGGAGACCGGCCTCTGGCCCCAGAATCTCTCTGGCAAAGAGATACATGCCCAGGGCGTAGAGGACCAGAAACAGGATAACTACCATCTTCATGGCTACGGCCAGGTCCAACCCCAGGAGATGAAAGGTCTGAATCAGATAATAGAGCAGGGGGGGAGCAAAGTTGAAGAGCGGACAACCATAGCCGAAAACCAGGTCGGGGGCCCAGCGGGGATAGTAGACGCCGTCCCGCCAGCAGCGATCCATGTCAACAGCGCGATAAAAGTGCACCGGCCCATCGGCGGTGTGGGGCAGGCCGGGAGCCAGCAGAGGCCAGATGGCAAACAGGGACAACAGACCGACCAACAGCCAGCCGGCATCCATGCGTTGGGGTTTAAACATTTGCTCCTCCCTTTCCATTACCCGATAGTATACCACAGATTCTCCGTTTACGCATGGCAGGCGATACACTATCGTAGAACAGGGGCCTGGCTTTGGAAGGGCCAGGCTCCTATGCCGCGCCTGGGGAAAGGGACAAAAAAGAGAGCCGGTCTGCCGACCGGCTCTCGGGGGGAGAAAAGCGTATTGAGGAGTTCCTGAGGTACAGCCTAGACCGCTTCATCGCGGCTCAAACGTCTATACTCTCAATCTTACCAATTGTTTCAAAAGGTCCTGACTATCCACCATTTGCTGGTTTGATGAGAAGATGACCAAGCACAGCACCACAGACCTTTTCCAGTAGAGTGTGGGGGTTAATCCTAACGCAACTCCACCCTGTTTCTATTCTACCACACTTAGATTCATTCGTAAAGTATCAAAAGTGTCACGAAACGGTAACTTTTCGGACGGTTCTGTTGCACCAGGAGCTACCCTACCCGATTGACAAACTCCACACAGTTACTATATAATAGCCTCAAGAGTCGGAGGGGAATAACTTTCTAAAGATTTAAAAGGAGGTAAGGTAAAATGAAACGCTGGTTATGGGTACTGGGCTTGATATCTATCGTGATTTTGGTCGTAATATTCAGTTTTCTTTCCAGGGGAGGCCAGGAAAGCGCGCTGGCTGCTCCACAACCCCAAGAGGACTGCATAGGCTATAACCCCCAGAATTTGAGCATCCTGATTCTGAGGCGCTCAGGGGTAACCAGCTACATAGTGCGGGATGGAGATCACTGGATCGTGGATGCTCCCACCTTCATTGGGGCTATAAGTGGCATGGAGTACATGAGCAACTTCAACACGATCTGTTACGAGGGACGGGGTACCAACGAGATAAAGTCCTGGTTCGAATTTCGTTAGGGAGCACCCCTGCCCTGCCGATAATAAAGCCTGAGAGTTTTCTCCTCCGACTCCAAACTAACGGGCAGACGGTCGCATTTACTATTGCTGCTTTTCGAGCCCATATATAGTATGGCTAATTACCCCGATTGTGCCTAAAAGCACAAGCAATAGTTTTTACTACCGTCTGTGAGCCGGTTTCGCTTTACAAAGACCATTTTTTATGGTATAATAATAGCAGGAAAAAGTTTGTATACAAATAATCCACAAGGAGGAGCAAAATGACCACCACAATAAGACCAGAGGAAATACCCCGTGCTGACAGTGGAGGCATCCCCGAATCTGTGCTCGGCCTCAGCCGATACTGGTTCAGCCAGTGGCACTTTGTTCTCTCTGGCGCAGAAGCCACCCAAAGACACGGAACGCCAGGAGAAAAATACGTGCAAATGGATTACGTAGTCAGGCACGACCTCGGAATGCCCCCCAAAATCGTGCAAATCTGGTTCTGCGCGGCGGAGTTAGATGCCGAAGGAAATCCAACAGGGAGAATAGAAGGAGCTCACGCCGTCACCGCCGAGGGCAGAATAGACGTCCATTCTCATGATAAGGACGACGTGGCGAAGATCGTCTCCGCGCTGCACAACTGTATCGTGCACAACGCTACCGATAAAGAAATGCACATTTACACGGAGTGGACCAAAGTGGGGCGCGGTCCAGCCGATAAGGACGACTGGAAAACAGTAGGCTATTACCGCGTGTTATTGTGGGCTTAGCAGAGCACGGCCATGCTGCTGTACGAGGATTTCGAGATAAAAATCGACCGCCAGGGGGACGAGAAAGAATACCTGGTCTCGGCGACCACCGCCGGGGGCGACTCGGCCCAGGGGCAATTTGTCCTCCCCTTCGACTTAGAAGAGTTAGAGGGGCTGCTTTTGCTCATAGAAAACACCCTGTTGCGCAGCAGGCATCCCGGCCGCCGTATCCGCCCCGCCGAGTTTCGCCGCATTCAGCAAGCTGGTCGTCAACTTTACAACGCCCTTTTCCAGGAAGAAACCAGAGCCTTATACAACGCCAGTTTCGCCCACGCCCAACAGTTGGAAAGAGGGCTGCGGGTGAAGCTCCGCCTGGACTACACGCTGACCAGCGTGCCCTGGGAATTAATGTATAACCCCGATAGCCGCGACTTCGTGGCCCTTTCCACTCATACCCCCATCGTGCGCTATCTCGAATTGCCCCAAAGCCTCAGACCACTCAAAGTCTCGCTCCCGCTACGCATTCTGGTGGTCATCGCCAACGCCTACGACCAGTCCCCTCTCGACGTGGCCGGAGAAAAGGAGAGGCTTCTTAACGCCCTGAGCGAACTGCGCCAGGCGGGGGCCGTCGAGATCGAGTTCCTGGAAGGGCAGGGGACCTTTTCCGCTCTGCAACGCATCCTGCGCCAGAAGCAGTTCCACATCCTGCACTTCATCGGGCACGGTGAGTACAGACCGGAAGCCGAGGAAGGCTTTTTGATCCTGGAAGATGAGCGGGGCAAAAGCTGGCTCATCAATGGCGAGAACCTGGGACGCGCCCTGCGCGATCACTTCCCCCTGCGGCTGGTGGTGCTCAACGCCTGCGAAGGGGCCAAAACCTCTATCACCGACCCCTTCGCCGGAATGGCAGCAGCCATCGTAGGCGCCGGTATCCCGGCCGTGGTGGCTATGCAGTTCGATATCAGCGATTGGGGAGCGATCATCTTCTCTCGCGAATTTTACATCTCTCTGGTAGATGGCTATCCCCTGGATGCGGCCGTGACCGAAGCCCGTAAAGCGATGGCCGCCTACATTAAAAATTCCATCGAGTGGAGCACGCCAGTGCTCTACATGACCACCCCGGATGGCGTGATCTTCGATCTGACCGAAAAACTGGAAAGAAGCCAGTTCGTCCGGGAGGAAAAACGCCAGCAGGAAAAAAAGAGCATCCTGTACGACCAGGCCGTGCGTCAAATGCGAAAAGAGGAGTGGGACAGAAGCATAGACCTGCTCGAACAACTGCTGGACATAGACCCCCACTACGGCGACGCGCTCCAAAAACTGGCCGAAGCCAAAACCCGTAAACAGATGGCCGAACAGCCACCAGCCCCTTCGCCTTCTGCCTTCCCTTCCCGGCTGGGTTACGTCCTGGGAGGGGCCGCCGTTTTGCTCATCCTGCTGCTTTGCCTGCTGGCTTACCTGGGCAGCCCCACGTTCTTCGGACTCTTCGAGCCAACGGCCACCGCCACGATGACCCCGACGGCTACCAAAACGGCCACGCTGACCCTGACCGCCACCGAAACGGTCACGCCGCCCCTGGCGGGTACGGAGGCCCCTTCTCCTGCACCTACTCTTTCGCCCACCCGTTCTCCTACCCGGCCTCCCTCCGTCATTCAGACCACCCGGCCCCCGTACTGGACGCCGACTTACACCCCAATTCCCGCTAAGCCGCCGACCCCCACTCCAACGAGATACGTGCCCCCTCCCCCCACCTCGACCAGTCCTGGGGGCTCAGAGATACCTCCCCCTCCCACTGTTTCCATTAAAAGCGCGACTCCTACCCCAATGCCTCCGCCCACCGATACTTATGTTGCTCCCCCGCCGACCTCCGCCGGTGGAGAGGCACCACCACCCCCTCCACCAACCCCCATTCACATTCAAGAGGCCCAACCTTCACCAACGCCCCCTCCCACCAGCGCTCCACCTCCCCCGCCGACCTCCGCCAGTGGAAAGGAGCAAGCACCACCCCCTACTGCCGGAACGCTGGATTAGCCTTACGCCGTCACTTTTTCGATGGGTTCCTCGTAGGGAACGCCAAGTCTGGCCGTCAGGCCGTAACCTTTGGTCGTCATTTTGAACCTCCTGGGAGCCACCCTGCTTCCAAAAGGCGGTCATAGATAGCCTGGGCGACGAGACGATTCCCTGTGGCGTTCCAGTGATCGTCGAGGGTAAAGTAGGGGTCTCCGCCCTGAGCCACATCGCGGCGCAAAGCCGGGGCCAGATCGAGGTACAGTATATCATGCCGCTCGCAGATTTCGCTCAGCAACCGGTTGGGCTTATCCAGTTCGTAATCCTCCGCCCTCATGCCATATTGTTTCACCGCTTTGTCCCATTCCTCCTGGTAGACTTGCACCTTATTGGGCACACTAGCAAGGAGAAGCCTGGCCCCCATGCTGTCCGTCAGAGCTTTCATGGCCGCTAAAATGGCCTCCGTCACCTGCCAGGCCTCCTCCAGGTCAGCGGGGTAAACCCGGCTGTAGATGTAGACAAAATCCGGGATTTCCTTGTAGCTCACCTTAGCGAGCATCTCTTCCAGAAAACGATACAGATACGAAGAGCGACGAAGCAAGTCCTGTGCCGAGTGCTCCAGGTCGAGAGGCACCTCGGGCGGGGGAACGTTGGTCAGGACAAGCTCCCCATCCTGGAGGACGAAACGAGGCTTGGCATAGAACCGACCCAGGTGATAAGCGCGGCTATTGTCCAGGGGATCGTTCTCATAGAAGGCTACAATCACCAGATCGAGGTCGTACTTCACCCCTTCACTTTTCAGGAAAAGATACTCCTGATCGGTGCCATAGCCTCTGGTGCCAGCGTTGAGGACCTGGGCCTTGCCTGTTGAGGCCAGCATGTCCTCCAGCACCTCGGTCCACACTTTATCCTGCTCTATCTCCAGGCCGGCCGTAAAAGAATCGCCCAGAGCCAGGGCGCGATATTCGCCCTCCGGCTTCTCGTATGGCACCTCTTCGTCTCGCAGCCCTTTGGAATTGATCTCGATCTCCACCTGGTACTCGTAGCCAACGAACATACCTTCTGCGTTGGGTATCTTGGCCCAACCCAGCAGCGGATCGTACTGCCAAAACTGAGGTCTCTCCCACGGCGGCAACAGGCGGAACTTCACTCTAAGGAAGACCTCTGCCACCACCAACGGGAGCAAGAGACCCACCAGGACGAGAGCCAGCCTGGTTGCACCCTTCCTTATCATTCCTTCCCTTCATCACTCCTTCTGACACTCGATCAGCGATTCAACGATGAAAGTGATTTCCTTTTTAGTCAGGGTGGAAGCAGAGGGGAGATAAAAACCCCTGCCACATAGCTCCTCGGCCACAGGATATCTCTGCCCCTTGTACGCTTCGTAATAGATGGGTTGGAGGTGGATGGGGATAAAAAAGGTCCTGGTCTCGATCCCCCTTTTGGCCAGACGTTTCCTCAGCTCGTCACGGCTTATCCCAAAATCATCCTGAACCAGGATGGAATACATCCAGTAAACGCTTTTGGCCCAGGAAGCTTCGGGCGGAATAGTTATGCCCTTCACCTCTTTCAGCAGCGAATTGTAATACAGGGCATTATCACGCCGGATGCCCACCAACTCGTCGAAGCGCTCCGTCTGGGCCACGCCCACCGCGGCCTGGAGATTGGTCATGCGGTAGTTGTAGCCCAGATGTTTGTGCCAGAAGTGCCTTTCCTCGGAAAAGGCGTGGTCACGCAGATTCCAGGCGATCCTGGCGAATTCCTCGTCGTTGGTGGTGATCATCCCTCCCTCGCCGGTGGTGATGATCTTGTTGGCGTAGAAGCTGAAACAGGTAGCGTGCCCGATGCTCCCAATTTTGCGGCCTTTATACTCCGCCCCATGCGCTTCAGCGGCATCCTCGACCACGAAGAGACCGTGCCTCTCCGCAAGGTCCACGATGGCGTCCATGTCAATCGGATGACCATAGGTGTGGACAGGCATGATGGCCCTGGTTCTGTCGGTGATCTTGTTCTCTAGCTGGGTCACGTCCATGTTCCAGGTTTCCATCTCGGAATCGACCAGGACGGGTTTGGCCCCGGTATAAGTCACGGCGTTGGCAGTGGCGATCATGGTAAAGGTGGGGACGATGACCTCGTCGCCCGGCCCAATACCCAAAGTGGCCAGCGCCAGGTGTAAGGCCACCGTGCCGTTGCAACAGGACACACCATATCTGGCTCCACAGCGGCGGCTGAATTCCTGCTCGAAAAGAGGGATGTACTTGCCGGCCGAGGAAATCCAACTTGACTCCACACAATCCAGCACGTATTTTTTCTCGTTGCCATCCAGCCTGGGTTCGCAGACGGGGATGATTCTGCTGCCGAGGCCCGGCTCAGAAACCGGGATCCTTTTAATGGAAATCTCCAGTTCAGGCTCGGAGTCGGGAATAATGGAGGCCAGTTCGCCCAGGTCCTCCGGACGCAGATCAGCAGGTTTTAGCATATCGACTCTCCTATTCTATCCAATACGTCCCGATGCTGGTCGGGGCCTATGTTGCCGCCCGTAATCAGCACGCCAACCGAGCGGCCTAAATTTTCTGCTTTGCCCGCCAGCAAAGCGGCCAACCCCACCGCAGCCGCGCCCTCGACCATCTCGCCGTGCTTCCGGTAGCAATAGGCCACGGCGCGAGCTATCTCTTCGTCGCTGACCAAGATAAAATCGTCGAACAGCCGGCGCGCCAGCGGCAGGGTGATGGACTGCGGGTCTATTTTCCCGCTCAGGCCGTCGGCCAGGTTGGGGCGAACCTCGAACGCGCTCATATCGCGCCCGTGCCAATACTCGTACATAAAAGGCGACGCCTCACTTTGTACCCCGATGAGACGGGCCGTCGGCCGCAGGGCTTTGAGCGCCAGGCCAACCCCGCTGCTTAGCCCTCCTCCCCCGACGGGCACCAGCACCGTATCCAGATCCGGAGTCTGTTCCAGCCACTCCAGGACGATAGTGCCCTGCCCGGCGATGACGTCAGGGTGATTGTAGGGCGAAATGAAAACCGCGCCCGTCTCCTCCGCCGACCGGATGGCCGTCTCTTCGGCCAGGCCGTACCCGCCATCAACGATCCGCGCCTCCGCGCCGAGTTCACGCAGGGCGGCGATCTTTTTCTGCGGGGCGTAATCCGGCAGATAGACGATGGCCGGGATGCCCGCCTGCCTGGCGGCGTAGGATACCCCCAGGCCATGATTCCCGGACGAACTGGTCACCACCCCGGCCTCTCGCCGTTCGTCCGGCAGGTTCAGGACGGTATTCAATGCCCCGCGCACCTTGAAGGCGCCCGTAAGCTGGTGACTCTCCCACTTGAAACACACCTTGACCCCAAGTCGCTCGCTCAGCTCGGGGTCCGTCGTAACCTCGGTGCGGTTCACCCGGCCCTCAAGCCGCTCCATAGCACGCTGCACGTCTGAAAAATCAACCATTCATTTCTCCTCAATCGTAAATATTAAGCTCCGGTTTGAGCAAGCTGAATCAGGCGTTCAGGCCCAATGGCCATTCGCAGGAAGTGCGAGGCGTTTAGAATTTCTACCCCCAGGAGTTGGCCCTGTTCGTCCAACTCGACGTTGACCCCCTCCGCAACTTCCACAAACCTGTCTTCCTCTCCTTCTCGCACCAGGAAATAGAGAACGTCGCTCTTTGCATCATAGTGTACAGTTGGCTTATTCATGCGTCCACCTTCCTGTAAAAATTCGTTTTCGAATTTGGTCATCTTCAATCGGATGAATAGTCACAATCTCCACATGGTCAGGGAACTCATCGTAAGCGATCATCATCTTCCTGCGTCTACGACGATAGATCACAGACATCACAGCGATGTAGCGAGATGTAACGTGATTGTAATAACGATCCCTGGCCTCGCGGTAAATGCATTCGGGCAGCTTTTCAGGGATTCGCCTCACCTGCAAACGTAGCTTGAGATGACCGGTGTAAACAACTCGCAGTTCCTCTCCCTCCCGCACCAGAAATAGTAACGTTGTTGTTCATATTCCATGAGGACTTATCAACCCCCCAGCACCCTAATCCACCCCAGGCACAACCTTAAAAAACCATCGCAAGCAGCATGGGGTGAAGTACCAGCCCAACGGCTCAGCTAA
>CAZYHC010000002.1:0-76514 GCA_964646625.1 uncultured Anaerolineales bacterium | reverse complement strand
TAAGCCTATCTCATTTCAGGCAATCCACCAAGCTCCTCCAGAACCTCGCGCAGAGGGCGCGGTTGCCCTCCTTCTGCCAAAGCCTCATCAGCCAGCATATTATCAACCGCATCTTGGAGGTGAGACGGCAGTTCCTCCCAATCCTCGTGAGCTACCAGCAAATGCAAGAATCGCTGGTAGTCGGCGTAAGCCAGAATAACGCCTATGGTTTCCCCACACTCGTTCTGGATCAGGCGAGGATAATAGGAGCGCGTAGAGGGAACAGGCGCTTCTTCTACTGACGATTCTGCCAGTTTTGTAACCATCTGCTTCACCATCCTCTCAATAAGCCTATCTCATTTCAGGCAATCCACCAAGCTCCTCCAGAACCTCGCGCAGAGAGCGCGGTTGCCCTCCTTCTGCCAAAGACTCCTCAACCAGCATAGTATCAACCGCATCTTGCAGGTGAGGCGGCAGAGTTTCCCAGTCCGCGTAAGCCGCCAGCAGACGCAATAACCTTTTCAGGGAGAGAACGCGCAAATCGCCAGCCTCTTTCTGGCGCTTGGCTTCCAGCATGTCCTGGTACAAAGACGAATCATCATCCAGGTATACCACCTTTTCAGCCCGTAGCTGCTCCAGCTCTTCCCGCACCACGCGGCGGATGAGATCCTCCAACTCTTCCAGCCTGAGTTCTGTTACAAATCGGGCCATGCCTTTTCACCCTCCTCAAATTCTGCCGAACCGCAGCCGCAGCACGGTGACCACGTACCTCCAGCCTCTTCTAAAATAACCGCTGATCTCGGTGGCCGTCTTAGATTCCCCGGCCCGGCGGGGCACGCAATTGTATGGTATCTCTTTGATCTTGAAGCCCCTCCGCCTGGCCCGGTACAGAAGGTCGATGCAGTACTCGCCGTAATCGCCCCGCAGGCCGATGCTATCGAACACCTCACGTCTGGCCACGACGTAACCGCTGGTATAATCCTTTACAGAGAAATCCAAGAGAAGCGAGGCAAAAAGGTTAATGGTGCGGCTGAAAAGGCGCCCTGCCAGCGAGTGGCCCACGTCCCGCCCTCCCCTGACGTAGCGGGAACCAACGGCCAGATCGTATCCTTCGTCTATAGCAGCCCACAGGTCAGGGAGCAACTCCGGCGGCATGGAGAAATCACAATCCATCCAGGCCACGGCCTCTCCCCTGGCACGGTCGATTCCGGCGGCGATGGCCGAGGTCAGCCCCCTCTCCTCCACGCGGCGCAACAGTTCGACGGGGGGGCGGGTTTCTTGCATATCCTGGACAACCTGCCACGTGCCGTCAGGGGAGTCGTCGTCCACGACGATAATCTGGGGCTCAGGATCCAACGCTTCTAGAATGGCCTCGATCAGCGGGCCGATGTTGTCCCGTTCGTTGTAGGTGGGCAACACCACCGTCAGCGTATAATTTTCGGAAGACATTATACTCCCGGCCCAGGATTTTGCCAAATTCAGTAGTTCTTCTTAGCCACAGAGAACACGGAGTTCACAGAGGAAAAAACCTCTTTCTCTGTGCCCTCTGTGGCTTGAATAATTTAAAACCCGATCGATATTTCCGTGACCTCTACCCAGTCGTTGACGATCTGCACCTGCTCGTGGATCAGGCCCAACCAGTAATGAGGGTTGATTTTGGGCGGTTCATCGATTATCTTGATGTGGCCCACAATGGTCACCCGCTGGCCGGGCATCAGGTATTTCTGGCCGTCGATAACGGTCAGTTCGTCGTCGCCGCCCAACTGCCAGCGGTAGGGGTATTTACGTCCCTGGCTGTTGCCCTCGTAATCGGCTCCCAGGCGGAAGATGCCCGGCTCCTCGTAGAAGCCCAGGGTGTTGAAATTCTGGCTGGTGGTATAGGTGGCGCCCGGCGGCGGCCCTTTGGTGCGGATGGGCACTGTGCCGAAGTTCTCCACCGTGGCCGTAAAAGTCAACGTTTCGCCCAGAGGGACGACCAGCGGCGACCAGATGGCCGCCCGGTTGATGATCTCGGCGCGAGGCACGCCGCCGCCCACGATGGTCAAAGGCGCTTCGGCCCGCACCCGGTTGCCTACGGCGTCCACTGCTTCGGCCACTACGGTATAAGTGCCGTCCGGGGGCGGGGTGGCCCCCAGATCGATGCCACCATCGAAGTCGTGCTCGTGAGAACCGGCCTCGCCCGCTTTGGTGATCTTTTCCTCGGGAATGGGATATTGCTCGCCGTTTGGGCCCAAAAGGTAGATGTTGACGTCGGCGTCCTTGTTCAGGTAATAGCTGATGCTGACCCGGTCGCTGATGCCGTCCCGGTTGGGGGTGAAGGTATCGGGGTAGACGGTGAACCTGGTCAGCTCCAGGGGAGTCGCGTCTCCGCCGGAGATGGTGAGCGGGGCCTCCCCTTCCGTCGTCTCCGTCCCATCGTTGGCTTCTACCACGCAGGTGTATTGGCCGTCGGGCAGAAGGTTGCCCTCAATCGTGCCCCCGAACAGGGCAAAGTACTCGCCCGCGATACGGGGCTTGTCTTTGCGGATGTAGTGCTTATCGCCCTCCGCATCGACAACGTAAATGGAAATCGTGGCCCTGCCCGAGAGCTTATAGTTGATGCGGGCCACGTCGTCATCTCCGTCGGCGTTGGGCGAGATGGTGTCAGGTTCGACGCTCACCTCGTAGAGCAAAGGCCGAAAAGCGCAGCCTGAAAGAATCAGACCAAAAATGAGCAACGAAAAAGCGATGAAACGATTCAAATATATTTACCTCCTTAACCCGATTGTCAGCCTTCTCAGGGCAAAATCTCGAAGTGGCTACAATGAACGGGACGGTAAAGCGCGAAATCGCGCCGGTCCAGGGTTAGAATGCGCGTGACGTTCAGGCGTTCAGCCAGCGCCATGATTGTAGCATCTACGAAATCTATGCGGGTATCGGCATACTCTTCCAGAATCTCGGCTGTACGGTCGTAGTCCTCCGGCCATAAATCAACAAACCTTATATCGCTGGCACGCAGAGTTCGTATCATGGCAACAACAGAGAGTGTACCGCCTGAGCGCCCCATCAGGAAAGCGAGTTCTGGCAGCACGGTAACAGGCAACAGAATGCAATCCGGCAAACTTTTGTAGAGTGTCCGAGCATCTTTGTGGCCGGCATTGCTTTCGTCTATGACTGCAAAGATAAAGCTTGTATCAGCCAAAGCGAACAAGTCTAATCCGGCCTCCATTCTTCAGCAAGTATTTCCTCAGCGCGCTGAGCAATATCCCTCTCGCCACTGCGAAGAATGCCTGCGAAGGGTGGATCTTCACGCGGCAGTTTTTGTTCCGCCCGGCGTCTCTCCAGGTACTCGACCAGGGCTTCGCCGATTATTTCGTCGAAGGTACGCTTGTCTTGTTTAGCAATGACCTGGATTTCGAGCAGCACTTTTTCATCAGCCCTGATAACGGTTTCCCTCACCATGGTTCATTTGCCTCCATACGACTTTGCCAAAAATGGTTATGAACAGGCCGACACGGATTTTTTCACGGATGTCACGGATTGCTGTTCACGCGCACCTATGAAACCAAGTACAGGGCGATCAATCCGTGTAATCCGTGAGCGGAATCCGTGTCTGCTGGATTGCACAGATAGTGTACCAGATTCAAACCCATTCGTCAAATTTGGAGGTGCCTGGCACTTCGGAAGTGCCAGGCACCTTTCGTCAAATCACTCCACCTGTACCTTATCGACCACGATGACCCGCGTATCAACCGTCTCGCCGCTCTCGTCCAGGACGGGCAGACGGGGGAAATCCGGGCGGGAGGCATCGTACAGCCCCACTTCGACGACGTACTCCCCCGGCGGGGCATCGTTCTTCACCACCAACTCGTAATCGTCGCGGATGACCTCGCCGGGCGCCCAACCGGTAGTGAGGCGTTCGCCGCCGGCGGGCAGGCTGTCTTTCTGCGCCCAGATGCGGTTTTCATCCCCCAGCAGGTGGGTGAAGACAGTGTAAGAGGTCTCCATCCTAGCCCTGGCCTGCCAGTACAGGGTCAGATGCAATGTACCCCCTGGCTCGACCGTCGTAGCGTCCAGGTCGGCCCCGATCAGGGTCACCACCTCCCCGAAGTTGGCTCCGCTGGGATATTGCGTCTCTGGAATTGTGAAGACCCGTTCCGTGGCCTCAACCTCCAGGTCGGTCAGGGTCACGAACTGCCCGACAATCTCTCCTATCCCATCGACCAGGCCGACCTGCAAACTGGCCTGGCCCGGCTCAGCCCCGACAGGCACGTCGAAATCGTACTGGCCGCGCACCACTTCGCCTGCCGTCCAGCGGCTGGTCGGATAAGCAGTGTTGGCCGGTAGGAACGTCTGACCCTCCTCCCCATCCAATCGAACGACCAGGGTATAATCTTCCGCCACCTCCGCCACAGCCTGCCAGAAAAGCATTATGTAAAGTCTATCGCCGGGTTGAGCGATCTTGCTCCCGATCTCGTAACCCAGGAGAGCCAGGCGTCCCTCAAAATTGGCTTCCAGCGGATTCTGGATGCCCAGCTCCTCCCGCGTGGGGGGCGGCTCGGCTCTGGGCACCGTCACCATCCCCAGGAGGGCACTCTTGCCCCTGGGCGCGCCGTTCTCGTCCAGCACGTCCAGGGCTTCGGGTGCGGCCTCCGAGTAGAGCACGGCCTCCAGCCAGTATTCTCCCGGCGGCGTGCCTGGCAGGACGGGCACCTCGTATTTCCCAAAAAGCACCTCGCCTGGCTTCCAGCGCATGGTGGGGTACAGATCGGCGGCCGGGCGTCGGTCGCGGTCGCGGCGGTGCCAGTAATGCCCGTCCTCATCGCGCAGGCGCAGGGAGACTTTGTAATCCTCCTCCATTTCACTTCTGGCCCGCCAGTACAGGGTCACCGTGCCCGGTCGGGGCTGACCATAACCCAGCAGGTCGATCTTGTCTCCAAAGTTCACCGCCAGAGGGTGCTCGATGGCCGGTTCGGAGGAGAAGCGAGCCCCCGGCGATAGGGCATAATGGCGAAGTTGCACGTGGTAGAAGCTGGCCTCCACAGGCAAAGCCTCGCCCCCTTCGTCCAGCATGGCCGTCAGAAAGCCGTTAGGATCGACCACTTCATCCTGCCACAGCACCGCCCATACGCCCTTCTGGCCTTTCAAAATGCGGTTCAGGTCGTCGGCCAGGCCGTAGTTCAGGGTATTTACGGTGGACAGCGTCCGCTGCGGGGGGATGGGATGCCAGTTATCCCCCTGGTAATAATAGGTGAAGACCGGGTAGGCGTGTCCCGAAGCCAGGATGATGGCCTCATCGGGCTCCTGGTGTTCATCGAGGTAACGCGCCACGCCCCGAAAATCGGGCTTGGTGAAACGGACGTCGAAGTAGAGGTTGTAATCGGCGTAGGCCATAGTGCCCAGGATGAACAACGAACACAACGAACAGCAGCAGGCAGCAAGCAGCAAGGTCACCCGGCCCGCGTTCTTCGTTCCCGTTCCCTTGCGAAATAGAATGACCAGGCCCGCGGCCACGATGAGCAGGGCCGGCGGCGAGGCCAGCATCAGATAGCGAGGGTTGAACTTGGGGTTGCGATAAACGAAAGCGACGATGAGCACCACCGGCACCAGCAGATAGAGCAGCAAAAATAAACCTGAAACCCGAACCCTTGAGCCTTGAACAGCGATGAGCGCCACAGCGATAAGGAAAATCACCACGTAACCAATGGCGAGCTTAGCCGCCGTAGCCTCGATGACGCTCTCCCCCAGGCTGAAAGAGATGACCAGCTTGCGTAAGACCTCGTTCAGCTTGAGGGTGCCGCCCCAGTAGCTAACGTCGGTCCCATAACGGATGAAGGCGAAGGGCAGCCAGGGCAAATAGAGCAACACGATGCCCACCAGGGCCAGCGCTCCCGCCAGGAGCCGCGAGCGTTCCCGGCTGCGCCCCCAGGCGAGAAGGAAGTAAAGGGCCTGGAAGACGATGACAAAAGCGGCAAAGTAGTGAGTATAAAGGGCCAGGGCATCGGTCAGGGCCAGAGCCAACCACAGGAAACGGCGCTTTTTGGGCTCCACTTCGTCTATAGCCAGCAGCAAAAGATAGCTGGACAGCAGGCAAAGGAAGGTGAGCAGAGTATACATGCGAGCTTCCTGGGAATACCACAGGTAGAGGGGAGCGATGGCGGCCAGCGCAGCGGCCACCAGTCCCGTGGCCCGGTCGAAGAGACGCCTGCCCACCAGGTACACGAGCGGCACGGTCAACAGACCAAAGATCAGAGAGGGGAACCGCAGGGAGAACTCGCTAGGGCCGAACAGGAGCACCCACAGACGAAGGATGAGATAATAGAGAGGGGGCTGGATGTCATATGCCGTCCAGCGCATCATTTCGGCCAGGCCCAACCTGGTCATGTAGAAGCTGACCCCCTCGTCATACCATAGGCTCTGGCGGCCAAGCTGAAATAGCCGCAAGGCCAAAGCCACGAAAATAATCACAATCAACGCCGGGCTAACTCGGCGCTCGTTTGTCTCGTTCAAAAGGCCCACCTTTTTCGTGCGATTTGAGCCACATCATACCAGAAGTTTGCTCTTCGGTTAATGGGATTTTACCACATCTCAAGCGTGACATCAAGTTACACTCAACTGCGTGGGCAGGCTGTATCCCTTGCTAAAAGAAAAAGCTCCCCACGTAGTGGGGGAGCGAGGTTAGTCAGGCGTCCCGCTCGATGACTCGCTAGGCGAGTTCCACCAGAGCGTCTACCGCGCGCACCCCCTGTCCTCCTGGCAGCACCATCAGCGGGTTGACGTCCAAGGCGGCGACCAGATCGCCCAGGTCCACTGCCAGTTGGGAGAGGCGCACCAGAGCATCCGCCAGCGCGTCTACGTCAGCCGGCGGCCGCCCACGGAACCCCTCCAGGAGACGCGCTCCCCGCGTCTCCTGGATCATCTTCAAAGCCTCTTCGTGACTTAGAGGCGGCAAGCGCAGGGAAGAATCTTTCAACAGTTCTACCAATATCCCGCCCGATCCAAAGACTACTACCGGGCCAAAGTCTGGGTCCCGCAGCACTCCCAGAATAACCTCCACGGCATCAGCAGGGATCATCTCCTGGATCACCGCTCCCTCTAACCGCGCCCGGGGATGATGCCGCCGGGCCGCTTCCATCACCTCACGGAAAGCGGTGACCACGGCCGTCTCATCTCCCAGGCCCACCCGCACGCCGCCGATCTCTGTCTTGTGCTGGACATCGGGAGAGAGAATCTTGAGCACCACCGGGTAACCGATGTGCTGAGATGCTTCGACCGCCTCCTCAGCGGTGGTGACCACTGCCTCTCTCGGACCAGGGATGCCGTAGGCGGCCAGCAGGCGCCGCCCTTCCACCTCCGAAAGGGTTCCCTTCATTCCCTGCAATTTCCTTCGCCAGTCAGGCAGGTCGGCCGGCGAAGGACAACCAGCAGCTATTGACTCCCCCACGCGCCGGCGGAAACTCGCATAACGCACAAAGGACTGGATGGCCCGCAACGTCTCCCGCGTCCCCTGTAAGTATGGGACCCCGCCCGCATCCAACACCTTCTTCACTTCCTGGTGAAAGCCTGTGGAGAGATTGGAGAAAAAGAGCACCGGCTTACCGGTCTCCTTAGCAGCCTGCACCGCGGCCTCCGCCACGGACAGCGATTGTTCTACCTCCCGAGAGGCGACTTCAGGAGGCGTGTCCCGACTCACGGCCAGCAGGTGGATATTCTCCTCCCGGGAGACCACTTCCACACATGCCGGATAGGTTCTCTCCAGGTCGCCACTGCCCCAGGCATCCAATGGGTTGGCAATGGGGCTGTAGGGGGGCAGGATCTCCGTCAGGGCTTGTCGTGCCTCTTCCGAGAAAGCCGGAAACTCCAGCCCCAGGTCCTCAGCCAGGTCTCCCACCAAACCGATCTGCCCTCCGGACAGGCTCAGGAATCCTACCTCCTCACCTTCAGGCAGAGGGCAGGTGAGGAACAATTCTGCCGTCTCCACCAGTTCGTCCAGGGTGTCCAGCCGCATCACCCCCAGGCGACGGAAGACGGCGTCGCCCACCGCGTCGGCCCCGGCCAGGCTGCCGGTGTGGGCCTGCACCGCCCGGCGGGCAGTCTCAGAGCGTCCTACCTTCACCAGGAGGATGGGCTTGCTGGCCTCGGCCGCAGCCTGAGCCGCGGCCACAAACTTTTGCGGGCTGCGGATCCCTTCCATAAAGGCGATGATGACCCGGGTATGGGGATCGCCAGCCAGATAGCCGATGTAATCGGCGCTGTTCAGCACGGCCTCGTTGCCGCTGGAGATGAGGTAGCGAAAACCGAAACGGGCCGCGTTGGCCAGTCCGAGACAGAGGGCGCCGCTCTGCACCACCGCCGAGACGCCGCCAGCTCGGGTGGCCGGGCTCAGGGCCACGCTGTACGTCGCCACCCGGTCCACCAGGTTAGCCACGCCGATGCAGTTGGGGCCACACACCAGCAGGCCGGTCTCCTCGGCGAAGCGAGACAGGGCAGCCTGGCGGGTTTTCCCCTCCGGTCCAGCCTCGGCAAAGCCGCTGGCGAGCACCCAGGCAGCCTGGACGCCCACCTCCACCGCGGTCTCCAGCGCGGACAGAACCTTCTCCGCGGCCAGCAACACCGCCACCGAATCTACCGGCCCGGGCAGTGAGTTCAGATCGGGATAGCAGGGGAAGCCCAACACCTCCTTGCGCTTCGGGTTGATAGCATAGACGCCCCCCCGATACTCCAGGTGACGTAGATTCTCCAGAACCAGGCGGCCCGCGCTCCCGTGACGCTCCGAGGCGCCCACCACCGCGATGGCCCCAGGGTTCAGCAGCGGCGAGAGATCACGGAAAGGCTCCATCGTCATGAACAGCCGCCCCTATTCGCGCCCGGTAACCAGGGCCAGCAAGGCCATGCGGATGGGCACACCGTTGGCCGCCTGGCGGAAGTAAGCTGCGCCCTGGTAGGCATCTACTTCCGGGGCGATCTCATCCACCCGAGGCAGGGGATGCATGATGGTGATACCCGGCTTGGCCTGGTGGATCATAGCCATGTCCACCACGTAGGAGCCCCTCAGCCGTTCGTACTCGGCCGGATCCTCGAACCGTTCTCGCTGGATGCGCGTCACGTACACCACGTCGCTCTGACGCACGGCGGCTGCCAGGTCGCGTCCTGCGCCGACGTCTGCCCCCATCTTCTTCAAATCGGCGGCGATCTCCGCAGGCATCTCCAGGCCGGGCGGCGAGACGAAGAGGAGTCGGATGCCAAACCGGGCCAGCAGGTACGCCAACGAATGGACCGTACGCCCGTTCTTCAAGTCGCCGGCCAGGGCCATGGTAAGACCTTCCAGCGAGCCTTTTTCCTGCTGGATGGTGTAGACATCCAACAAAGCCTGGGTCGGGTGCTGACCCGTGCCATCCCCGGCATTGATCACGGGCACTGCCACAGCCTCAGCCGCCTCCTGGGCCGAGCCTTTCTGGGGATGACGGATGACGATGACGTCGGCGTACCCCTCCACCGTCCGCATCGAGTCCGCCAGCGATTCGCCCTTGGCCGTGGACGAAGTCTTAGGGTCTGCCACCGTGATCACCTGGCCCCCCAGGCGCAGCATGGCGGTCTCAAAGGAAAGTCGGGTCCGCGTGCTCGGCTCGAAGAAAAGAGTGGCCAGGACCCGGCCCTCCATGTTCGCCAGGCGCTCCCCGGCCTTGAGCACACTCTCGAACCGGGACGCCGTCGAAAGGATGAGCTCCAGCTCTTCGTCTGAAAGAGCATCGGTGCGCAAGATATCCTTGCCATACAAGATAGACATATTCCATTACCTCTCGCAATAGATTAAGAGACACGATGGTCAGAGTGGCTGCCCCGTCTCTCTACAGGATGCGCGCCAGGCGCCCCATCCCTTCTTCGATCTCCTCAGGTGTAACGCTACAGAAGGGGATGCGCAGGAAGCGATTCCCATCGGCCGGGTTGGGGAAAAAGCCTCGCCCATCGCTGAACTTCAGCCCTGCCTGCTCGGCCCGGGCCAGCAAGCTCGCCATGTCACCTCCCTCCTGGAGGGTGACCCCCACGAAGAAGCCGCCTTCTGGCAAGGTCCAGCTAGCCTGGGGAAGGTGCTTCTCCAGGGCAGAGAGGGCAGCCTGGAGCCGCGGGCGGTATACCTCCTTCAATCGTTCGATGTTGGGCTCCAACAACCCCCGGCGGCAGTATTCGTAGACTATCCCCTGCGTGGGGAAGACCGGGCCGATGTAGGTGTCGATTGCCCATTCGACCAACCTGGCGATCGCTTCTGCGGGCCCCACCACGTAGCCAAAGCGCAACCCAGGCGCGAGCACCTTAGAAAATGAAGACGTGTGCAGCACTCGCTCCGGCGCCAGAGACCATAGCGTGGGAACGTCCTGGCCTCTGTAGCGGAGCGGCCTGTATGGTGAATCCTCTACCATCCAGAAGCCATACTCCCCCGCCAGGGCGGCCAGCCGTCTTCGCTTCTCCAGGCTGGTGGTGATCCCCGTCGGGTTATGGAAGTCCATGATCAGGTACATCAGCACAGGCGGGCCCTGCTTCAACTCCTCCTCCAGAAAGTTCAGGTCCGGGCCATCTTCTTCCAGGGGGATGCCTGCCACCTGAGCGCCAGACCGCCGCAGCAGAGCGATGGCCCGGTCGTAAGAAGGTGACTCCACAAAGGCCCGATCGCCCGGCCGCAGCAGGGTCTGGATGGTAAACGACAATACCTCCATCGAGCCGTTGCCGATGAGGATCCGATCGGGCCCAACTCCATATTGCTGGCCCAGCCACTCGCGCATGGGAGCATATCCTGGCGATCTGCCATACTGCAAGAGCACGTTTGGGTCCCGCCGCAGGGCAGCCTCCCCGCATTGGATCAGGTCCTCTATGGGAAAGACCTCAGGTGGCGGTATCCCCCGGCTGAGATTGATGATCGGTTCTACCATAATTTATACCTCCAAAGATGTGATGAGTTCGAAATAGATTCCAGCCTCACAACCCCCTGACGGCGGCCTGGGTCGGCAGGTACTTCGCCCGCCCCGGCGCACCGACCAGTTGCCCATCTTCGATCAACACCCGGCCACGCTGCACGACCCACCCTGGACGACCCAGGCACTCCCGTCCTTCATACAAAGTGTAGTTGGCCTGGGAATGTTGATGGGCGTGCTGAATGGTAAAGTGCACCGCGGGGTCCAAGATCACCAGATCGGCGTCAGACCCCGGCCCAATGGCTCCCTTATTCGGGTAGTAGCCAAAGATCCTGGCCGGGGTCTCCGAAAGCAGTTGGACCAGCCTGGGCAGGCTGATGCGGCCCGTGTTCACCCCGGCATCGTAAGTGACCGTCAAAAGAGTCTCCGCCTGAGGTGAACCATAGGCGGCCTCGAAGAAATCATCGTCTATCTCTTTCGGCTTGGGCGCGTGGTCGCTGGCTATGGTGTCGATGGTCCCGTCCTGGACGCCTCGCCACAGCCCCTCGTTATCCTGGGCAGTGCGCAAGGGCGGCCCAATCTTGGCTTGAGGGCCCCGCTCGTGCAGCATCTCCTCCGTGAGGGTGAGGTACTGGGGACAGGTCTCCGCGTACACAACCTGTCCCTCCTCTCTCGCCCGCCGGATGGGAGCCAAAGCCTGGGCCGCGCTGACGTGGGGGATGTAGAGAGCGCAGTCTGCCACCTTCGCCATGGCGATGGCCCGGTTGATGGCTTCGGCCTCCAGCACGTCCGGCCGGGTGCGGGTGAACACCTCCAGGGCCGAGAGCTTCATGCGGTTGTACCTGTCTTCCAGGTAGTCTGTAGCCAAGCCGTTCTCGGCGTGAACCGCAACCAGGCCCCCCTCCTGGCCGATGACATCCAGGGTGGCCATCAGCCAGTAGTCGTCGGTCATCCACTTGATCTTGGCGTAGGTCATAAACACTTTGAAAGAGGTCACGCCCAGCTTGAAGGCTGCCGGGAGCTCTTCGATCTGATTGGCCACGTCGAAAAGCCCTGCGTGCAGCCCAAAATCGGTCAAAGAGTTCTCCAGGCCATCGTCACGGAACTTTTTGATGGTGTCCAACACCTCCATCCCCGGGCGGGCGTAGGCGTAGTGAATGGCGGTGGTGGTGCCGCCAAAAGCGGCGGTGATGGAGGTGTGATGAACGTCGTCCAGGTACACGGGGTGAGTGTGAACGTCGATGATGCCCGGCAGGACGAGCTTGCCCGAGGCGTCAACGACCCGCCGGGCACCTTCTGAGGGAAGATTGGCAGCCACGGCGGCAATCGTCTCCCCGCGAACGCCCACGTCGGCGCGAGCCATGCCCGCCCCTGTCACCACCACACCACCCTGGATGAGCAGATCAAACGCTTCTGTCATTTCAATTCCTTAGCATCACTTGATCTCTTTGACCGGCGGCCTGGCAAAGCGCCCGATCTTGCTGTGCCGCAGGCCCAGATCGACCATGGCTTCGGCCACCTTGAGGGCCACCGAAGTGGGATCCAGCACCACCACGCCCAATTCCCGCTCCAAGTCTTCTGCATAACCAGCCAGCCCGGCGCAGCCCAGGATGATCACCTCTACGCCTTCCTCCTCGACCGCGGTGCGGGCCAGTTCCAGGATGCGGGCCTTGGCCTTCTCCGGGTTCGCATCCATCTCCAGCACGGACATGTTCAGCACCAGAGTGGAAGCAAAGGCGCTCTCCACCCCCCGCAGACGGACGTGGAGGTCCCTGGTTGGAGCACGATTGCGAAAGGCAGTCGTGATGGAGAATTTGTGCCCCAACATGGCAGCCACGTGCATGGTCGCCTCCTCAATCCCGACGACCGGAATGTCGGAAATCTCCTTGGCGGCATCAAGGGCTGGATCCGAGAAGCAGGCCAGCACGATGGCGTCGTACCCTTCTTCGTTGGCCCTGCGCACCAACTCCAGGGTGGGCGGCCCGGCCAGCGTCTCGTCGTACACCGACTCGATGGATACCGGACCGTGCTCAGGATTCATCACCGTCAGTTCGGTATCAGGGCGCTTGATCTTTTCCAGTTCCCGACGGACGTGCTCCGTGACGCTCTCGGACGTGTTGGGGTTGATGACAAAGATTCTCATGTTTGGTTATCTCCTTTCCTGGAGCCATCCGCGCCCCTGTTGGAAGGCCCGGAGATTCAGGTCTACGAAGCGAGATGGCACCCGTTCTTTCAGCACGCTCTCCCAGATATCAGGTTCCACCGGGAGCAGGGCGGAGAGCGCCCCCAGGAGAACCACGTTCAACACCCGAGTATCACCGAGTTTCCGAGCAATCTCGAGCCCCGGGATACGATACACGTTGGGAGTCGCGGCCCGGAGCGCCTGGCCCACCGTCTCTTCATCTGGATAGGTCGCAACTCCACTGCTCACCGTCACCGGGTGGATCTCCTGCTGGTTGACCAGGACCGTGCCTGCGGGGCGAACCTGATTGAGCCAGCGCAGACACTCCAGGATCTCAAAGGCCAACAGGTAATCCACGCGACCCTCTGGTACAATGGGCGAGTGGACCTGCTCTCCCCAGCGGACGTGCCCCACTACCGCCCCGCCGCGTATGGCAAGGCCCAGGATGTCAGACTTTTTGACATCATACTCCGCAGCCAATCCCACGGCGGCCATGATGTCACTGGCCAGAATGGTCCCCTGACCGCCTACACCCGTAATCAAGAAATTCACGGTTTCCATTTATACTTCGATCCTCTCTTCCTCTTCCACCTCGGCTGGATGGATGGCCTCGGTCGGACAAATCTGGGCGCACATGTCGCAGCCCACGCACAGGACGGGATCGATATCTGCCTTGTGGCGTCCGGTCTTGGCGTGCACTTCGTCGGAGCGAATAATGGCCGGGCACCCGAGACGGAAGCAGATACCACAGGCCACACATTCGTCGCCATCCACCACGTAAGTCCCGGCCGAGCCTGGCCCCACAAAGAAGCAGGGCCCATCCACGATCACCACAGATGGACCGTCGAAGGCCAGAGCTTCCTTGAAGGCTTTTTCCACCGCCTTCACGTCGAAGGCATCCACCTTGTGCACGTCGGTCACTCCCGAAGCCCGGACGACGGCCTCTATATCCACCATAGGGGCGGGCTCTCCGCCCAGTTTCACCTCTACCCCAGGATGGTCCTGGTGTCCTGTCATGGCTGTGGTGCGGTTGTCCAGGATGACGACGGTGCTCTTCCCGCCGTTGTGGACAATGTCGAGAAGAGGCGGAATGCCGGCGTGGAAGAAAGTAGAGTCCCCGATGACCGCCACGAAGGGGTCGGGGATGCCGGCCACGTCAAAGCCGTGAGCCACGCCCACGCTCGCTCCCATGGCCCCCATGGTATCCGTGGCATTGAAAGGAGGAAGGGCCCCCAGATTGTAGCAGCCAATGTCGCCAGCCACCACCACTTCCTTCATCCTGTTGAGAATGTAGAAGGTGCTGCGATGAGGACACCCAGGGCACAATATGGGAGAGCGACCGGGCAGCTCCGATGGCGCCACCTGCCGCGCCCCCTTGACCGCTTCCCAGGGCAGGATACCCGCTTCCGCCGCCGACCGCTCGATGACCGCGGTGGTCAACTCGCCCACGGCAGGGAAGACGTCCTTGCCACGACACTCGATCCCCAGGGCCTTGATCTGCTCCTCGAGGAACGGATCCAATTCTTCAACGACCAGAAGCTGCTCCACCCCTTCGGCAAACTCCCTGATCAGAGCATGGGGCAAAGGATAGGTCATGCTCAGCTTGAGGAAGGAAGCTTCCGGGAAGGTCTCTCTGGCGTAGTGGTACACAGGCCCACTGGCTACGATGCCCAGCTTTCGATCTCCCCATTCCAGCCGGTTGAAGGGGAAAGCGCTGCCCAGTTCGGCCAGCTTTTTCAGGCGTTCCTCCACTACTGGATGCCGATCTCGCGCCCAAATACAGGTAGAGACCAGTTTGCGAGGGTTGCGCTCCAGAGGAGGAGTGGGAGCGCGGTCATCATACTTCCGCTCCCCCAGTTCCACAGGCGAAGCAGAGTGGGAAACCCTCATCACCGTCCGCAGCAGGACAGGCGTATCCCATTCCTCCGACAGCTCCAGGCCGATCCCCACGAAATCCTTCGCCTCCTGACTATCCGAGGGCTCAAGCATCGGCATCTTGGCGAAACGGGCATAGTGGCGGTTGTCCTGTTCGTTCTGAGAACTGAACATGCCCGGGTCGTCCGCCGTCACGATAAGCAGCCCGCCCTGTACACCGGTATAGACAGCGTAGAAGAAAGAGTCGGCCGCCACGTTCATCCCCACCTGCTTCATGGTGACCATGGCGCGCCGGCCCGCGTAAGCGGCCCCGATAGCCACGTCCATGGCTACCTTCTCGTTGACCGACCACTCGGAGTAAATCTCTCTGTACCTGGCGACGTTTTCCAGGATCTCCGAACTCGGAGTGCCTGGGTAGCCTGTGGCAACCTTCACTCCATACTCGTAGGCTCCACGAGCTATGGCTTCGTTACCACTCATTATAACTCTCGTCATGCTTTGCCTCCCGGCTCGACTAATGCATTCATTAAGGCGTTGACGACAAACTGAATATCGTCTTCATTCAACTCAGGCGTCACCGGCAGAGAGATGATCTCGCGGCCCAGTTGATCGGTAACCGGCAGGCGGTCCGCTCCAGTCAATTTGCCGCCGTAGACCGGCTGCTGGTAGATAGGCGGGACGTAGTGCAGCACGACCTCGACTCCCGCACGCCGCATGGCCTGGTAAACCGCCTGCTGATCCTGGACCCGGATCGTATACGAACGAAAGGTAGGCTCTGACTCAGGGCGAAAGCTGGGCAATATGGCTCCCGAATCTTGCAGCCCTTCGGCGTAGGCCCTGGCGATGGCACGCCGCTTCTCGGTCCACTCCTTCAGGTGCGGGAGCTTGACGGTCAGCAGGGCAGCCTGGAGCGGGTCGAGGGGCATGTTATACCCTTCGGCCACGTGCATCTGGTGCCCCGGCGTATCTGCCCGCCTCTCGGGCGTGTGACCATAGCCGCACAGCAGCCTCATGCGTCGTGCGATCTGCTCGTCATCGGTGGTCAACATACCGCCGTTTCCCACGCAACCCAGTGGTTTGAGAGTCGCAAAGCTGAACACGGTCACGTCAGCGAAAGCGCCCACCGGTTGGCCGTAGTCACAGGCCCCGGCCGCCAGGGCCGCGTCTTCGATGATTTTCAGCCCATGCTGGTCGGCCACCTGGCGCAGGCTCTTGACGTCCGCCGGGTGGCCGTACAGGTCAACGGGCAATATGGCGGCCGTGCGCTCGGTGATCAGCGGCTCCACCAGGGCAGGATCGATGGTGTAATCCGTCTCCAACAGGTCGCACAGCACCGGCCTGGCTCCACAGTTCGAGATCGCCGCCGTAGTCGAAATGTCCGAGTTGCCAACGGTGACGACCTCGTCGCCTGGGCCGACGCCACAGGCGCGCAGGGCCAGAAACAGGCCCACCGTCCCCGAATGCACGGCGCAGGCAAAGGCTTGCTGCACCGTGGCGGCAAAATCTTGCTCCAGTTTGCGCCACACCTGTTCCGTCGGCGACGAAGGACCAAGCGAAAAAGGGCCGAACAGAATCGGCTCCAACGCCTCTAGGATCTCGGCGCGCATGGCCCGGTGCGTCTGGTCCACACGCGAACGGGGTACCCGAAAATTGTCTCTTTGCACCATAGTAGAAGTCCTTTCTCTTATCCAGGGGCATTATCCTTGACCGCGCAGGTGAGGGTCCAACACGTCGCGCAGCCAATCGCCGGCGAAGACCACCCCCAGCACCGTGAGCGTGATGGCCAGGCCGGGGAACGTCGTCAGCCACCACGCGCTCCCCAGGTACTGCCGTCCGTCGGCCAGCATCAGCCCCCAGGTGATAGTAGGGGGCTGGACACCCAGGCCCAGAAAACTAAGCGAGGACTCAGCCAGAATAGTTACGCCCACCTGCAAGGCCGCCAGGACGATGGCGGAGGTCATCACGTTGGGGAGAACGTGTTTCAACATGATCTTGAGATTCGACTGGCCGATGGCGCGCGCCGCGGTGACGTACTCCAACTCGCGCACCACCAAAACCTCGCCGCGCGTAACGCGGGCGTAAGTGACCCAGCCCGTGAAGCCCAGGATGAGGATCAGGGTAATCAGCCCTGGCCCCACCACGCCCGAAACCGCAACCACTAATACGATAAATGGAATCCCCAGCAACGCATCGGCGACACGCATGAGCAAAGCATCCAGCCGGCCTCCCACGAATCCGGCAATGAGGCCATACACTACCCCGATCGTCCCCGCAATCACTACCGAAGTCAAGCCCACCACCACCGACACGCGACTGCCTGCGATCATACGGCTCAGGATATCACGACCAAGTTGGTCGGTCCCCAGCAGATAGGTCCCCGTTTCGTTTGTGAACCCAGGCGGCTTGAAACGGGCCCGCAGATTGTGCTGCTTCGGGTCGTGAGGGGAAACACTGGGGCCAAAGATGGCGAAGAACAACACTACAGAGACCAAAATGATGCCCATAATGCCGACCGGACTGCGGCGTAGCGATTGAACTGTGTAGCCCACACGGGCCTTCAATGAGCTGCGGTCCAGGGTTATGCTATCCATGTTCAAGCTTTGCATAGTCTTATCGGGATGCATCTCACCACAATCACTCTGAGGGCTAGTCATAACGAACGCGCGGGTCGAGGAAAGTGTATAGGATATCAACAACCAGGTTTATGAGAACAAAGGAGGTGGCAAAAAACAACAACCCGGCCTGGACAATGGTGATGTCGCGGATGTGGATGGACTCGATCATCAGCCGCCCCAGACCCGGCCAGGCAAACACCGATTCTACGACTACGGAGCCCCCCAACAGCCAACCCAGTTGCAGGCCAAAAGCAGTTACCACAGGGATCAATCCGTTCCGCAGCGCGTGCCGCCACACCACAACGCGATTGCTCAAGCCCTTACTATAAGCGGTGCGGATATAGTCCTGTCCCAGCGTCTCCAGCATCGAGGAGCGAGTGAGGCGGGAAATGCGGGCCGCCATGCCCGTGCCCAACGCCAGGGCCGGCATGATGATCGAGGTCGGTTGTTCTGCCCCATAAGCAGGCAGCAGCCGTAAGTGCACCGAAAAAATCAGCATCAACATTATCCCAAACCAGAAACCGGGCATGGCTGTGCCCACCGTAGCCACGCCTGTGGCAAGCAAATCCACCACGCTATTGCGTTTCACGGCTGATATCACCCCCAGGGGGATGGCAACTGCCAGCGCGATCAAAGCTGAGGCGCCAGCCAGCATATACGTCCATTTAAGCCGCTGCACCACCAGGTACATGGCCGGTATCCGATGCTGTATGGAAAGACCGAAATCGCCGGTTACAGCCTTGCGCAGGAATATAAGGTACTGCTCCCACAGAGGCTTATCAAATCCCCAGGCTCGCCGCAGCCGCTCAATCTGCTCCACGTTAAACGTGGGCGGAGCCATGACCGAGACAGGGTCTCCTTTCAGGCGTACCAGGAAAAACACCAGCAACGATACGATAAAAATGGTGATAACCAACTGAGACAGACGAGACAGAATGTACCTTTGCATTTAATCTCCCTCAAGGACACATAGGTCCTTGCCACTACGTTTCGCCACCAGAGGGAAGTGGGGGAGCCAATGAGGCTCCCCCACGAACTCTGAGACCACGATCCACTGTCACTCAGCCAATGTCAGGCCCCGGAAGGTCATCCAGCCGTCTGCCCGCGGCGTCCAATCGAACTCGTCATTCATAGCATACGTGTTGTCGATCTCGTACAGGGTGATGGTATGAGCATAGTCGAGGTAGTAATCCCACCACTCCTCCCACAACTTCAGCCGCTCCTCCGCATCGATCGTGACCATGATCTTCTCCGTCACCTTATCCCACTCCGGGTCGCACACGTGGTAGGTGGGCTCCCACCAGTCGCAGTGGTAGAACAGCGGCACGAGCGAAGGGCTACCACCCAACGTCACCTGCAAGATATCCCGGTTGGTGCCCGGTTCGACGATCTGCTCGAAGTGGGCAGACCTGTCGAGTATGTTCAACTCAACGTCGAAGCCCACGTCTTCCAGCATCACTTCGATCGCTTCGCACACTTCCTTCTCATTGCCGAAGTAGAAACCCGGCGAATCGAGATAGAGCTTGGGCTTGTTGCCAGCGTCAGGGTCGTAGCCCGCTTCCTTGATCAACTGCTTGGCCAACTCCGGATCGTACCGCTCGGCAGCGACCTCTGGCCCTGCGAACTTGTCGGCAAAGCCCTCTGGGTAGTACCTGCCCACGCGCACTATTGTCGGGTATCCAGATCCCTGGACCTCAGCCAGCAAGTTGCGGTCGAGCGCATAGTCGATAGCATGGCGGATACGCTTATCCAGGGTGGCAGGCTGATAGTCGGGATACTCCTTTGCCATCTCGCCGGACTCGATCTCGGTTCGCAGGTACAGGTGGTGCAAACGGTTCGAGGTATTTGTCGTACACTCGATCCCCTCGGTGCCGCACACCTTCTCACGGTCCGGGAGCGGCACATTGGCCACCAGATCAACCTGCCCAGCCAGGAGAGCCGCGATCTGGCTGGCTGGCTCCGAGATCACCTGGTAGATGACGCGGTCCACCTCAGGCCGGCCCTCCCAGTAGTCATCCCAGGCTTCGAAGACGTAGCGCTCGCTGGCGACGAACTCGGTCAGCTTGTAGGGGCCAGAGCCGACGGGCTTCAAGGTGAACTCTTCCTCGCCAACTTCTTCTATGTACTTAGGCGGCAGCAGCTCGCAGCCGTTGTAACTGACATCGTACTCGAAGTAGGCGTGGGGTTGCGGGGTGATGACGTCAACGGTCAGGTCATCCACCACCTTGACTTCTTTCACGAAGTCCCACTGCGGTTGCACCATAAAGTCCTCGCGCGTTTTCACGCGATCGATGTTCCACTTGATCGCATTCGCATCCAATGGCTCGCCGTTGTGGAAGGTCAGCCCAGGCCGCAGGTGGAAGCGCCACGTAACGTCGTCGATGGCTTCCCAACTTTCTGCCGCCTGCCCCACGTACCCGGAACCATCGGCCTTACGCCAGATCAGGCAGTCGTAGAGCAGGTTGGTCAGCCAGTGCGTTGAGCCGTACCAGGTCACCGGAGCGTCCATCGTGCGGATGGGGCCCGTGTGCGCAAACACGAACTCGGTTGGCTCAGCGGCCCTCCCCGCGGTTGGAAACGCTGTCGGCCCCAGCAGTACGGCCACGACCAGCAGGAGCGCCAAATTGAAAACCAGTCTCTTTTTCATCTTTCTTTCCTCCCTTAGATTTTACTACGGAAACCGACACCCAACAGAACAACAGGTCTTTTCTATAGCCCTCACCCCCTTTCTAACTGGCCCTCACGGGAGATGCCAGGGACATCCCCCATACCTTCACCCCGATGAAAAGTATCTAAACGCTGAGCCGACGCCTCAACAATGGTTCTGCTCCAGGCACTTTAGGGTTCGTTCTATCAGATCGTCCATCTTTCCCACCTACCGATAACCGTAATGTTCTGCGAGAGTGACTCTTACTCCCATTTACTCGCATAAAATTGCAGCTTATCTTCGTCCAGTTTCACGCCCAACCCCGGACCTTCGGGTGGGCCCATCACCTGTCCCGTGGGCACGAACGGCTCGGCCAGCAGGGTATCCGCCATATCGGATGCCCCCGCGGGCCATTTGACACCAGGCGTAGAGGCCGCGAAGTGGGTCGCGGCGGCGGCCAGAACGTCAAAGTAAGGCGCCACGGAGAGTTCCAGCCCTGCCGCTTCGCCGACTGCGGCCATGCGCTTGGCCTGTAGCAGCCCGCCGTACTTGTGTATCTTGAAGTGCAGCACGTGGGCCGCGCCCTTAGCCGCGATCTCGTACACGCTGCGCAGGCTGGTCAATGCCTCGTCTGCCTGGAGCGGGGTCTCCAGCCGCGCCGCCAGGGCCGCCATCTCATCCAGGTAGCGCACCGGCTGCTCGACCAGGGCCAGCCCCCCCATCCGCTCTAGCCGGGTCAGGGCCTGGACCGCTTCCCCGAGCGTGTATCCCATATTGCCGTCCAATTGAAATCTGGCCTCGTCGCCAACTGCCTGGCGCACGCCACGATACCAGGCCAGGTCTTCTTCCACCCCAAAGCCGATCTTGGTTTTGAACCAGGTCCATCCCTGCGCTGCCAACTCCTGAATACGCGCCGCGGTCTCCTCGACGCTCGTCCGCTCCACGAAGGCGTGCAGCGGAGCACCAGCACAGCACTTGCCGCCCAACAACTGGTACACCGGCACGTTGAGGGCCTGGCCCTTGATATCCCACAGGGCATACTCGACCGCCGTGATCGGGTAGCGGGCTCCACGAAGCGATTTGTACATCAGGTCAAACAGCCGCTCGAGGTCGAAAGGGTCCTGCCCCAGCACCGCCGGGCGGAGATACCTGTCGATGTTGACCTTGATCGCTTCTGCCGTCTCGCCATACCACGGCGCGGGCGCTACGGTCTGTCCCACGCCTGTGATCCCCTCGTCGGTGTAGACCTGCACCACCACCGTGGTGGTGCCAGGCATCTCGCCGTAAGCCGTCTTCAACGGCACGCGCCGCTGGACATCTGCAATCGTGGAGCGCACCTCTACGATCTTCATAGCCGCATCCCCCTGTTCAGGGCCTGGCGGTCAGGCGCACCAGCTCGCCAACGTCCTCAAGCTCCTCCAGCCTGGAGGCCATCTCAATGATCCGGTCAACCTGACCGCCTGGCAGCAGTTCGCCGACCAGACGGCGGAACTTGGCCTCGAACTCCGCCTCGGTCAGCATATTCTCCGGCTCGCCTTTGGCGTAGTCCACCCGGCCCTCGTACTGCTTGCCATTCTTGGTCGTCACCCTGACCACGCAGCCGTTCTTTTCGGGATAGGCCGCTTCGATTTCCTCGTCCAGGTAGACTTCGACCAGGGGCCACAGACGGCGGATCTCAGGCTGGTCATAGGCCTCAATGTCCTCACGGTACCAGCCGCCACGGGCCAACACCACCGACACGGTCACGGGCAGGCTGAACGCCGCCTGGCCCACATTCTCAGGATGATAGTTGACCCGGAACGAGGGGGTCATGGCCCCTTTGTACGTGCCAATCTCGATGGAGACGATCTCGTCGAGCGCGGGTTTCCCCGTCTTGAGCAGTTCCTGGGTGGCATCCACGCAGGCGTGGACGTGGCGGCAGCCGGCGTGGGGCTTAAAGCCCGTCTCGGCCAGCGTAAAGCGTTGGCCGATCCCATCCAGGTAGGCAGGGTCGTAGCCGTCGCCAAAGGCGTGGTAGTAACCATAAGAACCATCAAGCGCACCTGGCGGCCCCTGAAACCCAAAGTCTGCCAGCCTGGCCGCATAGATGCCGTTGCGGGCGGCGTAACCCGCCAGCAAGTCCTTGGTGTCGCAAAGGCCGCTATCGTAGACGTACTGCTCCGTACCGCAGGCCATGTCCATCGAAAGCGCCAGGGCGTGGGCCATCTTCTCCATGTCAAGCCCCATGGCCACCCCGGCCGTGATCGAGCTGGCGAGAGTGCCCGCCTGCCCTTTGTGGTCCAACCCCCTGACGCGCTGCGGCACCCTCACTGCGGGCTGGATCGCTCCGAACACGTCGTACCCGGCCGCCATGGCCGTGATCACCTGGCGCCCGTCGAGGCCCTTGTACTCACCCAGCGCCAGGGCCACCGGCACCAACTCGGCGGCCACGTGACCGCACACCCGGTGCGAGTCGTCCATGCCCAGGTACTTGCCCATAACGGCATTGGCCCAGGCCGCCCCTTCCACCGTGCTGCGGCGTCCGTCGGCGACGAGCGACGCTTCGTTCCCGGGCTGCATCGCGGCGGCGTAATCCGCGGCCAGGCGCCCCAGGCGAAACTGGTATCCTCCCAACGCCGTGCCCAGCGTATCCAGCACTACCTGCCGGGCGCGCGTAACCGTCAACCCGGTCAGAGCCTCGAACTTGAGATTGGTGGCATACGCCGCTATCTTTTCGACGGCGTTGAAATCAGCTTTGGCTTTCTCGTTCATCGGCTTCCCGTCCTCCTATCTATCCAAAAGCAAATGGTAGCGGTGGGCAGAGTGTGGCGACAGCCGGACGCCACCCTCGGACGTGATGAGGAAATTGTCCGAGATCAAGAATCCCCTGTCGTTCTCCAGCACCGTGCCAGGATGGAAGGACAAGACCATGTTGGGCTTCAGGATGAAGTCGGGTGCCCCGGCTGAGCTCGGACCATCGCTGCCGTCCAGGCCGGTGCTGTGGCAATCGGGCGTGTGCTTGCCAGCGACGGGAAAGCCCAGGTCTCTCAACGTCCGATCGTTGGCCTCAGAGATCATGCGCAGCGGGTTGCCGGGCCTGGCTACCGCCGAGGAGTTGTCTACGGCCTTGAGGTAGCCTTCGAGCAGGGCGTGCACGTCCTCCGGCAGGTCGTGGAACGAAAAGACGGTGGTCATCTCCAGCCAGTAGCCCCAGGGAGACTCATAGACGATCTCAAAGTTGATGATGTCGTCCTCTTTCATGGTCAAATCTTTGGGAGCAGGCACGGTATAAGGGGTAATGTCCAGGGACAGCTTGGTGCGCCCCCAAAATGCGCCGTGGGACTTGACGAAAGCCTCCGTCGCGGCGCAGACGTCCCAGTAGCGCGCCCCTACGTGAGCGTACTCGCGGAAGATATCCATGCAGGCGTCCAGGATGGCTCCGTTCTGCTGCATGGCCTCCAGTTCGAACGGGGTTTTGATCTGGCGGATGGCGTTGTAGTCGCTGGTCACCTCCACCATCTCGAACCCCCCCAGAGCTTCGGCGAACTTGCCGTATTCACCCACGCTGAGAAGCTTGTTCATGTTGACCATGCCAATGCGCTTACTCTTCTCGGCGTATTCCTTCGCCAGTCGAGTGGTGCGCTCCACCACGTCGTCGGGCGACTCGACGCGCGCAGGGACGGTCGTGGTCTCGTTGCGGGTCCAAACGGCCTGGTAAGAGCTCCAGATCTCGGCCCAGGGATCAGGATCCTCACTCCCCAGCACCACGTAGCCAGCTCCACCCCACAGGTGGGCATTGGTGATGTAACGGATGGCGCCCATCGCCCCGGGGGCGCCGCCGCCGACGACGATGAGGGCCCCCAGGTCTTTCTCCTGCATCATCTCCTGGATGCGCTCGATGCGCCGGGCAACGTCTTTTTTCAGAGATTCGTGGGTCAGCACTTCGATCAAACTCCTTTCTTCAAAAAGTAGCACCCTACCTCTCAAAAGCTCCCGGCCCTCGTCCCCGAGGGCGGGTTTGTAAAGCGGTTCTCGCCTGGGACACTCCCGAGGACGGGGGCTATGAGCAGGTAAGCGCGGCTTTTACCCTAATGCCTGGCTAAAGTTCAAAGGTCACAGTTCCCGCAGGTGCGATCCAATCAGTGCCATTCCGATGCAAAACGCTGCGCAGATCGCGCCGCTCCCACTTATGACGGTGGTCACGCCCCACCGCTCGGCGATAGCACCCGCCGCCAGGTTGGCAAAAGGCGCCAGTCCCCACACCATCCCCCAGGCGCTCATCATACGCCCGCGCAAGGCGTCGGGAGGTCGGCTCTGAAAGATCACGGTATTCAGCGTCAGATAGACACCGGCCAGAAGACCCAACACGAACAATAGCCCCAGGGTCAAAACGACCTGCCTGGAGAAGGCGAAGACCACCAGGCCGCAACTAAGCACAGTGGACGCCAGCAATACGGCACGTCCCTTGCGGAAGGTGTCTCCCACCGCCGCCATCGCCAGTCCCGCCAGGGCCATACCCATATAATAAATGCCCAACATCGATCCCAGAGTCGAGGCGCCGGCCCCCAGAACCTCCCGGGCAAAAACCGGCATCAAACTGTTGTAGGACATGCCAATAGGCACCATCACCAGGTTCAGGAGCATCAGGGCCAGCAAAGGTTGATCGTGACGCAAGTGGGCCACGGCTTCGAGAATCCCGCGCCACATGCTGCCACGTTCGTTATAGCCCTGCAACAGACAATCAACCTCAGCGCCCGTCCTGACAAAGACCAGCGCGGCAAGGATGCAAACAACCACCTCAGCCATCAGGGTGGGCGACGCGCCGATGATGTCAATCAACGCTCCTGCCGTCACGGGGCCGAAGAAACCCATCAAGCGCCCGCTGGAGAACAGGACCGTCGTCGCGCTGAGAAGCATCTCCGCTGGCACCAGATTCGGCAGAAGGGCCGAGCGGGCAGGCGCGTAGAGAGTGAAAGCGCTGCCCAGCAAGAACGAAGCCACAATGATGTGCCACGGCAATACCCTGCCGAGCGCGGTCAACAGCGCCAACCCACCGGAGGACACGGACGCCAACAGCAGCGCCACCGCCATGATCCATTGCCGCTTCATCCGATCGGCCAGAACGCCGGTCATAGGTGACCAGATGAGCAGTGGCAAGTCACGAGCAAAGGCAACCACCCCCACCCAAAAGACCGAGTCGGTCGCTTCGAGCATCTGCCAACCCAGCACCACGTCCTGCATGCGGAGTGTCATCTGGGTGAGCATAATCCCCGTCCAGAACCGTCGGTAATCCTTGTAATGAAAGCTGCCGATGAGACCCTGGATCCCCAACATCCCTGACAAATTCATCCTTACTACGGATGGGCTGAAGTATCTCTATTGTAAAAAATCACTGACCGAAACGGGCTGGCCCAACTCCGCCGAGCGGTAGATAGCCATGGTCACGGCCAGCGCGCGCAAACCATCCTGGCCGGCGATCCACGGCTCCCGTTGCTCTCGTACCGCAGCTACAAAATCCTGGGCCTGGGTAGCAAAGGGATCGTCGCGCGTCACCTCCATGCGGTAGGCCTGGGCTTCGCTATTGAAATCGAGATATTCGCCGCTTCGGATTTTGATGCGGGCGTGTGAGCCGTAGACCTCGGTGTCGCGGGTGCGAGAGGTCACCAAATAGTTCGGTTGATTCCCGATCAAGGTGCCCAGGCAGCCATTGGCGAAGACCAGGGTGGCTACCACCCCGTTCTCAACGTCGGCATCCAGACCGTAGGTCATAGCCCGGGCAAAAACCTGTTCCACCTCGCTGTCCAGCAGCCAGCACTGCCAGTCAATGCTATGGATGCCGCTGTACATCACGATCCCCCCGCCCGAATAACGCTTTTGCCAGACCCAACCAGGCACGTGCCTGCCGCCCGATATGCCAAAGACGTCGGTAGCCATAGCCGGGGTACCGATCTGGCCGCTGGCAATGAGCTGGCGTGCCCGTTGAAACTCGACCCGATAGCGGTGGACAAACCCCACCGCCAGCCGCACGCCGTGCCGCCGACAGCCCTCCACGATAGCGTAGGCATCCTCCAGCGTATGAGCCAGCGGCTTCTCCATCAAAATGTGGCTGCCAGTCTCAGCCGCGGCAAGGCCGGCCTCAAGGTGTAAGTGATGAGGCAGGCAGATGACGGTAACGTCAGGGCTTAGCTCAAGAAGGGCTCTATAGTCGGCGAAAGCGCGGGCGCCACAACTCGCGGCCAACTCAGCAGCCCGGCCCTCATCGACATCGGCAACGCCCACGACGCGCACGTCTGGGCCGAGTTGAGCGAAAGCCCGACCGTGCCTTCGGCCGACCTGGCCCGCCCCAACGATGGCGACAGTCAGTGCAGAGGGCATTTTCACGACTCCTCCGTGCGTTTCCAAACGACATCGCCAAGCACGCCCTGGCGGTGCAGGCAATCGAGAAGATAGCCCTCTTCCCAGGCTGATTGCACCCGTGTACCCCATTTGCGAGAGTAATGCTCGGCCCACCCGTAACGCTGCTTGATCATGGGCAGACCATCCTGAGGAGGGATCTGGCCGTACCTGGTATAGTATCCCTCCTGAAGCCGACCACGATCCATGTGCTCGACAAGCTTGTCTACATCCTCGCCATCCAGTTCGCGATACTCATCCTCGAAGAGAAAGTATTCAAAAGGCGCTCGCGGACGGAGAGGTGGATCCTCAGCAGGATAACCGAGACACAGCCCCACGAGCGGGAAAACACCCACAGGCAGCCTGAGAAGGGGAGCCAAATCCTCCGTGACCCTGACCACGCCACCCTGCAACACCGATCCCAGGCCGAGCGATTCAGCCGCTATGATCATATTTTCGGTCACCAGCGCAGCGTCCTGGAGCGCGGCCAGGAAGAGCATCAAGCTGTCGTGCTGCATCTGACGTCCGCCCAGTTGGACGACCTTCTCCACCTTGTTGAAGTCAACGCATACGATCAGCGCAACAGGGGCGTTCTTACAGATTGGAAACGAGGGCAAAAGGGCTTCGAGTTCCTTCCGCTTCTCCTCGCCCCTGACCCAGACGACGCTACAGAATTCGCCGGCTGCCGGAGCTCGTTGGCCGGCCCGGACGATAGTGCGCACCTGATCCTCGGTGACAGGACGGTCCTGGAAACGACGAATCGAGCGCCGAGACATCAGTACGTCCAAGACCTGATTCTGAGTCACGACGTTACCTCCTCCACCAAATCCCCCAGGATCGCCAGCGTGGCGTCCTCCGGCAGGATGGGCCACGATGCTCCAGCGTGGAGCATGACGCCCTCGCGCGGCGCTTTTATCTCCTGGACGATGTCGCCGGTGTACGGATGCTTGACGTACCCGATCTTCTCGCCAGCCCCGACTTTCGTTCCTCTCTTCCCCTTGTCCACGAACGACAGGCCGCGCTGGCCCGCGATCTTGAGGACGGTGTGCCCCTCGATAACAGCCACCTTGCCAGCCTCGAACTCGACCTGGCCGGCCATCATCCCCAGGTGCTTCATGGCGTTGAGCACCGCGTTCTTGACCCGCTGCATGTCCTGCTCGCGATAGTCCCGCAGGCCCGGCCCCCCGCCGATCCAGGCCGAGACCACCATTTTGCCGTCTTTCGCGGCCTCAAAAGCCATCGACCGATCTTCTGGCTGGCCCAGGAGTACCTGGGGCAATCCCAGCGCCACCGCCAGTTCGCGGGACTTGTCCACCGCGCCGACCCTGTACACCCCGGCGTAGCGGAAATAGCCCCACAGCGCGCCAGTGTGAATGTCAATCACGGCATCAGCCCTGGAGATCACCTCTTCATAATAGAGGTGGATCATCTGCTCGCTCACTGTACCATGCGCCTTGCCCCGGCCCAGCGCGTTCAGATCCCTGTCGTCCCATACGGCGTTCACCTGCTCGAACTCAAAGCCCGAGGTATTCAGCAGGGGTACCAAGAGCAACGTCCCCGATATCGCGGCCGGATCCAGTTCCTCCACCACCCGGGGCAGGATCACCGAGGGCTCGATCTCAAGGCCGCTCACGCCCGCCTGCACCAGCAGTACCGGGCCACCCGAGGCGCCTTCGACGACGTGCAGCGGCACGTGCACCGAGAACCTGCCGTGTGTCTCAACTGCCTTCAGAAAACCAAAAGCCTTTTCACCCCTTTTGGCTTCGATCGTTCCAATTTTCATTATGTAAACAACCTCCATTCTGATACAGGTGCAGCTTCAGTCAAACGAAACGTATAGATCGGTCGTCCGCCGGTCCTCAACGCGGTCGATGATCCCCAGGATGCCGATGGAGGTCGCCCCCACCGTAGGCCAGTTCTGGCCGCTGGGGATGACGATCGCCTCTTTGGTGTTGTACAGGTGGGCCAGTTCTTCGCCGGTGTAGGGATCCTGCAACGTCCCGTAGATCTCGCCCTCTTTGACCAGTTCGCCGAACTCTTTCTTGCGGATGAACAAGCCGTCAACGGGGGGTTTCCACAACACCACGCCCGCGTTATACACGGTGCACAGCGGCCCGTCTGCCTCGAACTCGCCCTCAATCATGCGCATGGCCTTCATCGTGTTCCAGATGCCGCGCTCGGCGTCCCGCACGTTGTCCTCGCCATTCTCGAACCAGCCCGTGCCGCCGCCAAACTCGGTGGTAAACTGAACCACCCCCGCGCCCTCAATCGCTTCTTTGGCTGTGCTCGCGCCAAAAGTGCCAGGCGGGAAGAAGGCAGCCTGATCCAGGCCGAAGGCCACCACCAGCTTGCGGCGCTTCTTCTCAATCTCGGTCAGATTATTGGGATCCTGCTCGGCGGTGAAGAGCACGTACCGCTCGTAGGCAGTACGCCCGCCCGCGTGGAAGTCGATCATCACGTTCGCCTTCTTGACCACTTCCTCGAAGTAGACGTAAGCGACCTGGTCGGACACGCTGCCCTGGGGGTTGCCGGGGAAGAGACGGCTGATGTCTTTGCCGTCTATCCTGGAGCCCCGCTCAGACAACTCGAACCCCGTCCGATTGACTACGGGCACCGCGATCAAGTTGCCCTTCATCTGCCTGGGGTCCACCTTCTTGACCAGGTTCAGGATCGCCATCGTTCCGATGATCTCGGAGCCGTGGATGGCGCCCTGGGCCAGCAGCGTGGGGCCCGGCTCTGCACCCACAAAGAGGTGAACCGGAATATCCGGGCTGAGCCCAGAACGAGACTTAGCCACTTCCAGGTAGCCAAAGGCGTGCTCCCCTGGTTTCGCTTCAATATTCCCGATGCGCATATTACACGTTCCTTTCTAATCAGTCTAATCAGATTTTGCTCTCCGATTTTACAATTTCAGGCTGGATCGGTGCCCAGATGCTTTTGGAACCAACCCAAAATCCGTCGCTGGCGCTCAATGCGGTTTCCGGGACGCCCGCCGCGCGACAGACCGTGACTCTCGCCCCGAAAGATCACCAACTCAACTTCACGCCCCATCCAGCGCAGCGCCGCAAACAACTGCTCCGCCTGCTCCAGCGGGCAGCGGTAATCCTCGTCGCTGTGAACGATCAATAGTGGGGTACGGATATTCTCTGCGTAAGCCAGCGGCGATTGTCTCCAAACCGCTTCCAGATCGGTCCAGGGATTGTGCCCGGTCTCTCCCTCGGTGCACTCAGGGCCGATATCCGACGTGCCGAAGAAGCTGATCTGGTTCGCGATCGAGCGCTGCGTGACCGCCGCCGCAAACCGATCGGTGTGTCCCACGATCCAGTTGGTCATAAAGCCGCCGCAACTCCCACCCGTCACGCCCAGCCGACCCGCATCGACGTAGGGCTGCTTCACCAGCTCGTCTACGCCCAGCATGATCTCTTCGTAATCTTTGCCGCCCTGGTCGCCCTCGCTGGCGCGAGTCCAGGCCTGTCCGTAGCCTGCGGTAGTGCCCCGTTGATTGAAGTAGACGACCACGTACCCCGCATTCGCCAGACATTGAAACTCGTGGTTGAAGTCCCACGAAAACATCGAGCAATGCACGTACACAATCGTCGGATAGCGTTTCCCTTCCTCAAATCCTACGGGCTTGATCTCCCAGGCGTGAATCTGCGCCCCTTCCAAACCCTCGTACCAGTACTCTCGCGGCTCCGAAAGCCTCCGCGACTTCAACCACTGGTTCAACTGCGTCAGTTGCTCACTCGCCCCGCCCTCCAGCAGGTACAGTTCCCCAATGCTGCGCGGGTTGGCCTGCCCATACGCCGCCCGGCCAGCTTCCGACGGCGAGTACTCGAACACCACGCCTTTCCCGCCCACTTCCTGCTGCCATTCACCTTCCTCAGTCACGCTGTACAGGTGCGTTGCTCCCTGTTCCGTCAACAGAAAGTAGATCGGGCCCTGACCCCCCGGCCACTTCACCGTGATGTTGGTCAGCCCCGCCCGCTGGTCGGCCACCGCATAGTTCCCCACCGTCTGATCCAGGTCGCCCGTCAGCTCCCGGGCCTCGCCGCTCTCCAGATCGTACAGCCACACGTGGTAGAATCTACGCCGATTGACCGGCGGCTTCTCAGCGTGCCCCGCAAAGGCTATGGCCCCATCGTCGGCTCGCCACTGTGGGCTTACTGCCGCGCCCTCCCACTCCGGCATCAGCAGCTCGATCTCCCCGCTGGCGTAGTCGCACACCAATATCTGTCCCTGCCCCAACGCCGTGTTCTGCTCCCGCGCCATCCCGACGAACGCCAGCCGCCGCCCGTCCCAACTCCAGCACGGCTGGTCGTAGTCACATTCCCCGTCCGTCACCTGCACCAGATCGCCCGTCCCCAACTCCAGGGCCCAGACGTGCCGGTATCGGTCCTCGACCCAGCCCACGCCGTCCTGCCTGTACCGCAGCCGCCGCACCACCCGCACCGTCGGCGCTGGCACCCCTGGCCGACTGCCCCCATCGCTGGCACTCCGCACCTCCGTCCAGCGCGCAAAGGCCAGCCGCTCCCCGTCCGGCGACCAGTCCAGCCCTGTCGGCGCAGAGCCTTCCACCGCGTAAGACCGCTGAGGTGTGCCATCCGCCGCCAGAACCTCGATGCCCGTCTCCTCAGCGCCGCGCCACACATAGGCCAGCCTGGCCCCGTCCCGACTCCAGGCCAGCGAGCCTCCCTGTCCCGCTCCGCTGGTCAGCTTGTGCATCGCACGGGTCTCCAGGTGCAACAGGTAGACGTCCGTCTGGTAGCTGTTGCGCCCTGCATCCGGGCGGCGCACGCTGTAGGCCACCCGTCGCCCATCCGGGGCCAGCGCGATCTCTTCCAGCCAACTGAACTTCAACAAATCCTCTGGAATCAGGCCCCGTAGAGTCCTATCTCGATGGTCAGAGTTTGATCGATCCGTCATATTCATCACCCCAGTCAATTACCTGCGGGGGATCAGATCGTCCCGCACTTCGTCGATGACCGCGTAGAAGCAGCACCAGTCGCCGGTTTTCACCATCGGATTGGAGCGCAGGCCGAATACCTGGCCGTCCTCTGGCGCCTTTGCCACCTCGATCTCGTCACCATACAGGTTGTAGATGCGCCCTACCACGGTCCCTTTCCTCATAGGCTTGCGCAGCTCAACGTCTTCGCCGATCCACAGGCCGGTGGCGTTCGCCAACAATGCGATTTGGTGACCGCGCAGCCATCTCTCCGCATACTGCGCTTCTCCAGGGATCATGTTGTAATGGCGCATCACGTTCAGATAAGCTTCGGACAGGCGCCGGCCTATCTCGTGAAACTCGCTGGTCAGGGTACGACACCAGCCGCCCAACTCGATAGTTATCGCCCCACGCCCTTCCTCGGCCAGGATGGAGGCAGGGCTGCCGCGACCGACGCCGCTGGTGTTCACCAGGTCCCAGCCAGGTCCCATAGCGCCGGCCAACTCCAGACACTCGGGCGTTTCAGCGGCGAAGATGGTCGCATCCAGGTACGAGTGGTCGCCGCCTGAGTGTATGGCGAGGTGCAGGTTGCAGTTGTCCTTCACGGCCTGGTAGTGCGCCCAGGCCACCCGCTCGGTGGCGCGCCCATCAGGGCTGCCTGGATAGATGCGGTTCATGTCATGGGTGAACGTGTCCCGGGGGTCCCCCCGATCACCGCCCATGAAAGCCTCGACGTTCATGACAGGCACGGCGACCAGCGTGCCTTTCATCTGTTTGGGATCAAGTTGAGGCAAGGTCAGCATGATCGAGTACGGGCCTTCCGGCTCGTCGCCGTGCGTCGCCCCGCTGATCCACAGTCTGGGGCCATCCTCCACCCCCCGATAGACGATGAGGGGGAGTTCGCGCTGGCGGCCATACATGTCTGCGCCGATGGGAATCCCCCCGCGCCTGGCCTCGCCAGGCATTACGGATATTGTTCCGATCTTCAATGGTTCTGTCATTTCAGCTTCCTCTTTCATTCAGTTATTGCAGGTTGGTATTTGATATCCCACCCCTCCCGTCGGATCCGCTCCGAGAGGTCGTAGGCATAGACGCGCTCGCCCGTCACCCCATCAGCGTCCTGCAAAGCCAGGTAGACAAACGCTTCCGTCAGGACAATGGCGTCGTGCCACTGGGCCTGCTCTTCTTCGCTGAGGGCCTCGAAATCGGCCTGGGTCATGGAAGTGGGTTTGATCCGAACATAGGAGCGGCCCCCCGGCGTGATGCTGTTGACCGCGATGTTATACTTCTTGACCTCCAGCGCCAGGGCGCGGCTGAAGCCTTCCAGCCCGAACTTGGAGGCGCAATAGTCCGTCTCCAGTTCAAAGCCCTTCACCCCGGCGTTCGACGAGACGTTGATGATGCTGCCCCGCCCCTGTGCCTTCATCCTTTGCAGGAAGAGTTTACACATCAGGACCGGCGCGCGCAGGTTGATGGTCATGGTGTCGTCCCAGTCCGCCATGATCATGTCCTCGAAGGACTTAAGCGGCAGCCGGGCGGCGTTGTTGACCAAAACGTCCAGCCTGCCGAACTCGTTCAGGATCCGCTCTGCCATCTGTCGCGCCCGATCCTCTTGAGCAAGGTCCACCGACATGGTCAGGACGCGCCCCCCCTCGGCCTCGATCATCCCGGCTGTCCTGTCCAGTTCGGGCCGGGTACGGGCCACGGCGATTACGTGAGCGCCCTGCCGGGCGTAGGCCAGAGCCACAGACTGGCCCAATCCCCGGCCCGCGCCCGTGATCAACGCAATCTTGTCTTTCAGCAAACCTGCCCGTTGCTCCTCTGTCATTCAGCACCTACTCCGGGTAGGTCCAACTGGTGGCGTGAGGTTGGATCAACTCGACTGTCACGCCTGGGGTCTGATCCGGGTAGACGAAAGCCTCAAAACCGTCCTGGGCGTCGAATATCTTGTCCCGGTAGACTGGCACACCGATCTGGCGCAGATACTCCACGGCCGCCTCGATGGTGCCCGTCCTCAGGGCAATGTGCTCCAGACCCTCGCCGCGTTCCTCCAGGAACCTGGAGACTCGCGATTCGGGGTTCCAGTTCTGTACCAGGTGCAGCCAGCACTTATTGCCCAGCAGGATGCGGGCGTCGTACTGCATCCCCTTGCTCTGATCGTCGCGGAAATCCTGCGCCTTGAGCTTGAACAATTCCTCAAAACGATCGCAGGCCGCTTGCAGGTCCTTTACGGCTATCCCGATGTGCTGGAGCTTAGTGATGCCCATCTTGCTGCTGACCCTGGCAGCGGCGTCCTCCGGGTAGGTCCAACTGGTGGCGTGAGGTTGGATCAACTCGACTGTCACGCCTGGGGTCTGATCCGGGTAGACAAAAGCCTCAAAGCCATCCGGGGCATTGAATATCTTATCCTGGTAGATGGGCACGCCGATCTGGCGCAGGTGTTGCACGTCTGCCTCGATGCTGTCCGTCTCCAGGGCAATGTGCTCCAGACCCTCGCCGTGTTTCTCCAGGAACTTGTAGACCCGCGATTCGCCGTTCCAGTTTTGCACCACATGCAGCCAGCAATCGTTGCCCAGCAGGATGCGGGCGTCGTACTGCATCCCGCCCCCCTGATCGTCACGAAAGTCGCGCGCCTTAAGCCCGAACACTTCGTCAAAGCGATCGCAGGCAGCCTGGAAATTCCTTACCGCTACCCCAATGTGCTGCACTCCAAGAATTGCCATCTTGCCGTACTCTCCTTCGATTCTAAACGCTATGATCTATACAATATTTAAAGTTATCTATCTGGAAATGAGCAATAACCAAATAGAACGACAATCTGGTTGTCTACTGTAGACATTATAACATGCTTGAAACCAGGTGTCAAACACCTTTTCATCAGCGTAACTCTAACAGTTTCGCAATATTCGCTCCGTCCGTCACTACGGGCTGGACCGCGCCGGTCTTGCTGGTCATAATGATAGCCAGGCCGGGACCATACCCACTGCGGAAACTGGCTCCCTGGCAGACGACGCCGACGACGATGGAGCCGCGCAGGTAACCCTGGCTGAAGCGTCCGTCCCAATCGGTAATAGCCACCAGATCGCCGAAGCGCAGGTCAACCAGGCCCGAATCGGCAAGCATCTGGGGATCGGTCGTTTGCAGATTGATTACGCTTTTCTCGCTGCTAAACCCCGCCCCCGCGCCAGCCAGCACACTCGGCGCGATGCCCCTTACCGGCACCGCCAACTTGCCATCAGCGGTGCTACCGGGATTCAGTGCTTCCAGCAGTTCGGGCGAGCAGCTCTTTAAATCGACTTCAGGAAAATCCAGCAGCTTCAGCCCCACCCCATAAGCCTGCACCTGGATTTTATCGCCGGGCGCCATTTTCTCCACGTCGGCGGGCGCAAAGTCGCAGATGACGTGCTCCGCAAAGCGGCCACTCTTGCCGATGACCGTCCCGGTCGCACCCGTGGCCGCGCCGCTCATGACGCGGGCCCGGTTACCCAGACAGGCATAGATGCCCAGCGCCACGTTGGCTTCGGGGTCACCATGCTTGATAGAAACGCCTGGCTGAATCAATTCGGCCGCCCAACCCATAGCCCGATCGCCCACCCGCACGTTGTAGACCAGCCCGCCGAAGGCAGGCACAAGCAGCGGCTCGCCGCCGGCGCTGACCAGGTAGGGGCTGGCCGGCAGTCCGGGCATAGAGGGATTGGAAATTTCTCCCACGACGGAGATCTTGACCAGGGCAGAAAGATTTGTTCGAAGCATAGATGCTCTCCTTTTTCGCCCGTTCCCAGTCCTCGTCTCGGGGACGTTCACAGCGAACGTTCGTCGTTAACGTCACGATAATCCACGATCACCGCCCCCGGGACGGGGGCTAGCGCAGTTGCAAAGATGCTATCGAAAGTCGTGCTACATCCCCAGAATTTGGGCGATGTTAGCATCAGGGTCGATGATCGGTTCGATCTCGCCGTCGGCGCACACGAGCATGTCCTGGCAGCCTGGGCCGTGCCCCGAGGTGGGAGAGTCCCCGTGCATGATCAGCCCGATGGTCACGCCCCCTGGCTTATAGCCGCGTCCGTAGCGGTGGTCGGTATCCATCACTGCCACCAGGTCGCCCAGCTTGAGATCGTCGATACCCAGCTCCGCCAGAGCAGCCCGGTCGCCGGTCATTATGTCCTGATCGACGAATTCGGGGGTCAGTTCGGCGCCGCTGCCCAGAATATGCGCGGGCATGGTAGCCACCACGGGCACCTGCAATCGACCCCGGGACGACAGCCTAAGTCCCCACTTCTCTATCAGGTTGGGGCCAGCCTTCTTCACCAACACCCCAGGGCAATCCAGCAGGCGCATTCCGCGGCCGTGAGTTTTGACCAGGATTTTATCGCCGATGCAAAGCTGTTCTAAAACCTCCGGCTCGAAATCAACCAGCACGCGAGCGTGCTCGCCGGTGACGACGCCCCGCGCCCCCACCGCGAGGCCGCTGACCACTACCGCCTCGTTGCCCACACACATGAGATAGTGCAGGGCGTGGTCAATGTCCGAATCGGGATGGGCGATACTGACCCCAGGTTCGACGTGATCGCCAGCCCACCCAAAGGCCGGATCACCCACCCGCGCGTTGTACACCACGCCGGCCATCCCAATCGGCATCGTGCTCATCCCTTCCGTGTCAGGGCGATAGGGGGAGCGTGGCAGCTTAGGAGCACTGACAAAGCCTGTGACGGCCATTACGACCAGATCTTCGACGTTGGTTCCAAGCATAAAGCATCCTCCAATCGGCAAACCAGCGAAGCGCGACCAGATAACGCTAAATCTTCAGCCAACACCATTCCTTTGTAAGTGGGGTTTTGTTCAGAACGATCCCCCGCTCCTTCCCCACCAGCACGGTGTTGGAATGATTGTATCCCCAGCCGCCTTCAGGATTGTACAATCCTGGCTCGTTGCTGAGGACCATCCCTTCCTCCAGAACGGTCTCATCGCCCAGGCTCAGGTAAGGGGGTTGATGCCCTTCCATACCGATTCCGTGGGCCGGGCGATGGTAGACGTACCTTTCCAATCCAGCATCCCGGGCCAGCCTGAGCACCCTGCTGGCGATCTCGTTGCAAGGCGCGCCTGCTCTACAAAGCTCTGCCTGAAGTTCGGTCATCTCGGTGTGAACGTCCCACATCCTCTCGTGCAGGTCGGTCATCGGTTCGGTTTGCAGCGCGCGATACCCCTCTCCCACGTACCCGCCGAGATGGACAAATCCCGCCAGTTGGATGGCATCTCCGCGCTCGATCTGGTGGTAGGGGAACTGGTTGGGATGCGGATACGCCGTCGTAAGGCCCGCCCGACACCCGAACCAGAAATTGATGCCGGCGCCATTATGCGGCCTGCCATCCAGCTTTAGCCACTGCATGAGCAGATGGGTGGCGTAACGCTCGGTTTCCAGGCGGACGTCAAAGTCGGTGACGCCCGCTCCCCGTCCGAGAATGAAGGCGCGGGCAAACCCCAGCATGTGATCCTGAAGGTCAATGGCTTTCTGGATGAGAGCGATCTCTTCAGGGGTCTTCACCCGGCGCATCTTGAGGCAGATATCGCCCACGACCTCGAACGTAGCGTGCGGCAGAGCCTGGCGCATTCGGGCAGCCGTGCCTGGGTCTAACTCCTTCTCAAGGCCCAGCACCGCCTGGCTGAACCCTCGCGCGGCCAGACGCTCCAACATCCACGCCAACAAATCCACCGGCGGGCCCCCTTCAAACACCAGGGTGTTATAGGCCCCGTGGTGAGGGAAGTCAAAGTACCATTCTCGATCTTCGATCCACCAGGTATTTACCAGATCCCGGTCCAGGGCCGGGTGGAAAATGGTGGGGTCTCCCCCGGTAGGGATAAAAAGCCACAAGGGTCGTTCCGTCTGGGAGTGAAAAAGCCCGGAGAAGTAGATAATGTTCCACACGTCCTCCAGAATGATCCCCTCCAGGCCGTTCTCTCCCAGTCTGGCCTGGAGGCGCTTAACGTTCTCCCGGTACCAGGCTTCGGGCAGGCGGAAGGGAGGCTCCAGAGGAGCTATGGGCGCAATGGAGATCTCGTTTGCCTGGATCATTTCTTGCCTCCGTCCCGTCCCTTCAGTACTTCCACCCCTGCCAGAAGTTTTCATCCATTTCCAGATAGTCGGAGACGTCGAACCGCTCGAAGGCCCGCGCGGCCTGCTCGCGGGCCATCTCCACCACGGCCTCCTCGTCCACGGTATTGACCCTTCGACCTTGCATCAGGATCGTCCCATCTACCAGGACCGTGTCCACGTCATTGCCGTTTGCGTAGAAGGCCAGCAGCCGCGGCACGAAGGCGTCGGGGGTCAGGTGCGGTCTGGACAGATCCACCAGAATGATATCCGCCCGCTTACCCACCTCCAGGGAGCCGATCAGGTGATCCAGGCCCAACGCGCGGGCGGCGTCAATAGTCACCATGCGCAGCGCCTTCCCCGGCGGCAGCACGGCCTGGTCCCCAAAGCGGGTCCATTGGGCCCATATCGCCCGCGAAACGTCCTTGAATAGATCGTAAGAACAATAGGGAGCGGTCCCATCCGTGGCAATGGTCACGTTAGCCCCGGCCTGGAGCAGCTCAACCGCCGGGCATGGGCCGTACAGAATGTTCTCGTGGGTGAAGGGCACCACGGCGATGCCCACCCCTTCCTCGCCCAGCACGCGGACCTCTTCCTCCGAGAGGCCATTGGAGTGGGCCAGCAAGACATCAGGCCCCAGTAATTGATGGACTTTACCCGTTCCGAACTTTTCCAACCCGAAGGCAATGGAGCCTTTGAAGGCATGGGTATGGATCAGGACGTGGTAGCGATCCGCCAGATCCCGGATCTCCTCGGCCTTCTCGATCATGACCGGTACGTGCTCATCCCTATACACGAAGGGAATGCGCGGATGGGCCGCCTGCCGGCCAAAGAGATAGGGGAAGTGCAGGGCCACGTGGATGCGACCATCCGCCCGGCCGTGCCAGCTTTCGACGATAGAGATGGCGTTACGGATGGTGTCTTCGTAGGTGAAGGTATGCTCGACCGGCTTGCCCCTCTCCCAGAAGGTGCCGCTCCACGGCTCCGGTACGTGGCTGACGTGCGGGTCCGGCGGGCCAACCCCCAACACCCCCCGGATGCCCACCTCGCTCACGGCCTCCGCCTGGCGCTCGGCGAAAACAGGGCTGTCCATGCGGGCCGGCGTCGCCCCGATGACCGAGAAGCCGCAGGTGACGCCAAACCTCAGCCGCTCCAGAGCAGACAGCAATCCCTCGGCGTACCACCACCGTTCGTCAGTGGCGTGGAAATACAACTTGTTGGTGGGCCATCCCAGGCCGGGATGGTGGATGCCTTTAATCAGCCCATGGCCGGCGTGGCCGTAGGTGTCCACCAGGCCGGGCATCACCACCTTGTGGCTGGCCTCCAGGACCGTCTCGGCCGTGTACGCCTGCCGAACCTCCTCAGCCGTGCCCACAGCGGCGATGGTCTTGCCCTTCACCGCCACTGCGCCGTCCTGGATCAGACGGTTCTGGGGGTCCATCGTCAATACTATCCCCCCATCGATTATGAGGTCCACTGGAGTCGGCTTCATGTTCATCGCAGTTCGGTAGGTGCCTGGCACTTTTGGAAGTGCCAGGCACCTTATTTATTGTCAGCACACAGCTTACTACTTGTCGAGCCAGACGTACTTTACGGGCCAGACGGTTTGGGCTGGATCGAGGTAAAGGCCCTTCACGTAGCTGCGGGCCGCCACTGTGGAGAGACCATCAAAGAGAATGAGGGTCGGCGCGTCATCCCAGACCTGCTTGATGACTTCGGCATAGATGGCGTTGCGCTCTTCCAGGGTGGGAACGGTGTCGGCCTCCGCGATCATCTTGTCAACCTCTTCGTTGCAGTAGTGGGAATAGTCCCAGTAGCGGGGCGGCCAGGCGTCACAGGCGTAGTAGGTCTTCAACACGTACTCGGCGTCGCCGGTGAAGGTGCCCCACGACAGGTTGCAGAGGTCGTACTTAGGATAGTTTTCTTCTTCGATGGGCTTGTTAAGCTCGGCCAGGAACGAGGCCGTATCGACGATGTCAATGTCCACCTTGATCCCGATATCACTCAACATACCCTGGACCAGTTCGGCGGTCTCAATGTCTCCCGGGGTGGTGCCCTTGCGGGTGCGCAGGACGAGCACCAACTCCTCGCCATCCTTATCTATGTTGCCATCCCCGTTGGTGTCTGTCCAGCCAGCCTCCGCCAGCAGTTCTTTAGCTTTTTCGGGGTCGTATTCGTAGTACCCGGCCTCGGCGTAGCCGCTAACCGCAGGGTTGACGATGACGGCTTTGGCAGGGGCGACATACCCCAGGAAGACCATCTGGGCGATGCCTTCCTTGTCCACCGCGTGGTTGATGGCCTTGCGGACGCGCACGTCGTCGAGGGGCGGGTTCGACATATTCAAGGCCAGGTAGAAGTGCCTGGAGCTGACCCCCGAATGGACGGCGATTTCATCGTTCACCTTGAACCGCTCGAGGTCCTGGATGGAGAGGAATCCGGCTATGTCGGCATCGCCCGCTTCCAGCATGGTGGCCCGCGTGTTGTTATCCGGGACCACGCGGAAGGTGATCTCATCCAGGTAGGGCAGGCCCTCTTGCCAGTAGTTGGGGTTCTTCTTCAGCTTCAGGATCTCGTTGGGAACGTATTCCTCCACCATGAAGGGGCCGGTCCCTGAGGCCTGGCTCTTGAGGGCGTCGTCACCCACTTCTTCGACGAAGCTCGGGCTGTACATCGAAAAGGTCTTGACGTGCAGGATGTTGTAAATAGCCGCGAACGGGCGGGAGAGGGTGACCTTTACCGTCAGGTCGTCAACAGCCTCGATCGTCTCAAAGGGGATCAAATCCCACATCGGCAGCGTATTGTTGATCTTGCGCTCGAGGTTCCACTTGACCGCCTCGGCGTTAAAGTCCGTGCCGTCGTGGAATTTCACGCCTGACTGAAGCGTCCAGGTGTGCACCAGGCCATCGTCCGAGATCTCGATCTCCTTTATCAGCAGGGGGACGACCTCGCCTTCGGTGTTACGATCGACCAGGGTCTCGTAGAACAGTTGAGCGATTTCGTTGAGACCGTACTGGTTGACGCCGTTGCAGTCAAGGTGCACGATGTTCGGCACCGCCACGGTCAGCGTGCCGCCAGACTTGGGTTCTTCAGCCTTCACCTCTGGCGTCCCGCTGGCAGCCAGCACCAGCACGCCAACAAAAGCCAGCAGGACCAGTATACGTAGGATTTTCATTTTGCTACCTCCTTAGTAGTAATAAGCGAGTTTACCTGCCGTAAACTCTTGACCAGTCAAAGCAGCGATCGAACGGGTGACATCACCTCCTTCCCTTCAGCCTGTTAGACCTATCTGTGCCTCAACCTTGGATCCAGTGCACTGCGCAGACCATCTCCAAACGTATTAAAGCCAAAGACCACTAACATGAGCGCCAACCCGGGGAAGATCATGACGTGTGGCGCCATGCGCGCCCACTTCAGGCTGTCTTGCAGCATCGAGCCCCATTCCGCTGTCGGCGGCTCGACGCCCAGCCCCAGAAAACTGAGTCCTGCGGTAGTCAAGATCGCGCCCGGAATCAGCAGACTCATCTGCACGATCACCGAGGCCGCGATGTTCGGCAGAATGTGCTGCGACAAAATCCGGTTGTCGGAGGCGCCGATAGAAAGGGCGGCGGTCACGTAAGTGTTTTCCTTGACGGTGAGGGTAAGCCCATGAGCCAGGCGTGCGAACTGCGGTATCTGATACATCACGATGGCGACGATGACGTTTTCAACCCCCGATCCCAGGATGGAAATAATAGCCAACGCAGTGATGATGCCGGGAAAGCACAACAGCACGTCCATAAACCTCATGATCGGGGTTTCCAGCCGCTTGTGCCATCCGGCCAGGGTGCCAAGGGTCACCCCGATAACCGTCCCCACGCCCACGGCTGTAAAGGATATGAACAGAGAGATACGTGCCCCATAGATAATCCGGCTCAACAGGTCGCGACCGTTATGATCGGCCCCCAGCAAGAACTCTCCTCCAGGCGGTTTGACCGAATCCCAAACAGAGATCTTGTTTGGATCTTTGGGAGCAATCCAGGGCGCCAGCAACCCCACCAGCAGAAAAAGAATCACGATGAAGCCCCCGACTGAAGCCAGCTTGTAGGTACGTATAAAACGGGCGATAGGCTTGAACAAGTTCTGCAGGCTCATAGGCGTGCCCTTTTCAACTAAGTATATCTGATCCGTGGATCTATGAAGGCGTAGAGAACGTCGATGGTCAGATTGACCAGCACAAACGAGGCCGCAAATACTAACAGCACGCCCTGGACCACAGGAATGTCACGTTGTTCCACTGCTGTGACGAGCAATCGTCCCATGCCGGGCCAGGCGAAGATAGTTTCAGTGATCACTGCCCCGCCGAGCATGTAGCCGAAGCGCAGTCCGACCACGGTGGCAATGGGGATCAGGGCATTGCGGAGCACGTGGCGCGCCAGAACCGTGTACTCGGCAAGCCCTTTAGCCCGTGCCGTGCGTACAAAGTCTTCCCCAAATATCTCCAGCAGGGAGGAGCGGGTCATGCGCGTGATAAAGGCGATGGAATAGACGGCCAGGCAAAAAGTGGGCATGAGATAATGCCGCCAGGTATCGTTCCCAGAGGTCGGCAGAGCGTGCAGCCGAATACTGAATAAATACATCAGGAGCAAGGCCAGCCAGAAAACCGGCGTGGAGATGCCGACGATAGATATCACGCTAAACACATAGTCCCAAAGGCCCTCCTGGTTGATAGCCGATAAGACCCCCATCGTGATACCGAGGATAGTAGCCACAGAAATGGCCGCCACGGATAGCTTTACCGTATTTCCGAAGCGGCTCGTGATCTCGACGGCCACCGGCCGGCGGGTGATAAAGGACTGGCCCAGATCGCCCCGCGCCAGGCGCTTCAAGTAGGAGACGTATTGGACCAGAACGGGACGATCCAGCCCCAGGTCTTTTCTGACCTTCTCCAGCACTTCCAAAGTGGCCTGCTCCCCGGCATACATACGCGCCGGATCGCCGGGGATGAGCTGAAAGGCGAAGAATACCAGGGTGATAACCAGAAACAGGATAGGTAAACTGATCAGCGCCCGCCGAACAATATAGGCTATCACGGCCTCCTCCCTTCAAGCCCTACAGATATTACAAAACCGCCTCTCCCGGCCTGGCAACTCAAAGCTCGATGCGCATGTAGGTCCAGTCTTTGGGAGAGAGGCGTACTGCGCCCTCAGCGGTGACCAGATAGTTGTCGGAGATCAGGAAAGCGCGATCCCCTTCCAGGAGCGTACTGGGATGGAAGGAAAGCACCATGTTGCATTCCAGCTTCTCCTCTGGAGTGAACCAGGAAGAAGGCCCATCGCTCTCATCCAGACCTATGCTGTGACAATTCGGGGTGTGCTTACCTACCACCGGGAAGCCTAATCCCTTGAAGGTCTGGTTGGTCACTTCGGCTATCTTGCCGATAGGCACGCCCGGCCTGGCCGCTCGGGCGGCGGCCTCGATCACTTGCTCCTGCGCTTCCACCTGGGCCCTTACACCTGACGGAAGCTCCTTGAAGCTGTATAGAGCCGTCATCTCGACCCAATAGCCCAGTGGCCCGGTGTATACCAGTTCAAAAAGGATGATGTCGTCCTCGGTGAAACGCCGGTCGAGAGGGGTGGGGATGGTATAGGGCCGCAGATCGAGGGAATACTTCGAGCGCCCCCAGAAGCAACCTTGAGCCTTCAGCACCTCCTCCGCCGCCGAAGCCGCATCCCAGGCCCGCATCCCCGGACAAGCCACCTCACCAAAAAGCACCATCGCCTCGGTAAAGATGCGCCCCGTGTTGTAGATCTCCTCTATCTCGAAGTGAGATTTGATGGAGCGCATGGCATCGAGCTCTTTGGTGATATCAACGAGCTCACAATCGGACAGGGTCTTGTTGAGGCGTTCCCAGTCCCCCAGGGTCCAGTTGGTGGATACGTGCTCCACCCCGACCCGCTTCTTTGAGGCCGTAAACTCCCGGGCGATCTCCAACGCTCGCCCCAAGGCATCAGGGTCAGGGTTCTCCACCCAGGAGGTGGTGGCTTCCTGGCGGTTCCACTCCGCCCCGTAAGACGACCACTGGATCAAAGCCGGTTCCGGGTGGTCGGCACCAACCACCACCCAGGCGGGGCCAGCCCACAGCACCAGGTTGGTAAAGTACTTGGCCATCCCCATCATGCCCGGCGCACCGCGCGCCGGTATAAACACTGCTCCCAGCTCCTTCTCCTCCATAAAAGCTTGTAGCCTCTTGACCCGGCGGGCTACATCCTGTTCGAGCGCAAAACGTCTTAGCATTTTTGTCCTCCTTGGATAAAATGATTTCGAATTGCTTCACGCAAGGTACGAACCGTATGAGGTTCTGTATAGACCATCCTGAAGAAGGTCGGCAGGTCATTCTTCATTTTCAAATAGTTCTCCCGCATGAACTCCCTGCCATACCAGTAGTGTGGAAATGAGGTACACCATAAGTCATCAGTCCAAAAATGGTACCGTTTCTCCGCAAACACTCGGGATACGTGGATGGAATTCATAAGCCTGGTCACAGCCGTTTCCCTGTCCATTCCATCGGCGTTGCAATCGAAGGCCAGGTTGGTGCTGACGGCAGAACTGAAGCGGTTGTAAACGTCGTAGAGGCGGTCGTCGATGGTCTCCACCATCCCCAGAATCTCTTGACCAACTTCGGCAATGCCCTCGACGATGGGGCTCATGGGCGTGTTGCCGAAGTAAACGGTGCCTTCAACGGGCAGAGCGCCGGAGCGAAAAAGCTGTTCCCGGATTGCGGAGAAGGTCTGATGCCCAGGGAAAGCTTCGTGGCAGACGACGTGTTTGAGGCTGGGAACTTCCCACCCGATGTCGCCGTTCAGGAAAACTCGGCCCTGGTAATCACGCGCGTAGTCGCTGTAGCCGCGATAAGGATAGTTCTGGGGGAAAGTGAGAGTCACCTGGTGTTCCGAGGGGAGGGGCAGAACGCGCTCCTGCGTCCTCTGGCGCGCCTGCTGGAGCAGCGATTGGGCCCGTTCGATCAGTGCTTCCCCCCGGATAGTCTGGCGCTCACGCCACTGCGGGATGGCAAGTGATAGATCGTCAGGATAGCCGGCCTCGACCATCAAGCCCCGCAATTCAGCCTCAAGCCACTGAATCACGGTCGAAGGGACGCGTTCGCCGGGAACCTGGAGATATGTAACCACGCGCTCGGCATACGGAATTTCGTCGCCCTGTCCCTGGCGCGCCATGAGCGAGAAAGCCTTAAGGAAGTCCCCCAGATAGGCGGCGCGGCTCGGCGGCAACGAATCAAGGGCAGATTCAACTTTCTCGATCTGCCTGCCAATCTCTTCCCAATCCCAGGACGGCGTCGGAACGTTATACGAGTAGGTGGCTTTAGATAGCAGCGGCTCTATCCCCGTCCGCCTGCCGACGGCCACGTTCAAAGCCAGTACAATCTCCAGAAAACCGTTAATGGGGTCGTCTCGGTCCACGTTTTGAAGCCCTCCCTTGGTGCTTATGAACATCACCCAGGTGCACGGCACTGCCAAAAGTGCCGCGCACCGGCGTTCAAGCCACTCCTATGGATCACAGACCTGGCAGCCCGCGTCGCCAGCTTCAAAGCGAGCGGCTTCGGCCAGCAATGCCGGGTCCTTGAGCGTACCTTCCTCCTCGGTGCAGGTGCGGACCTGCCCTTCGACCACGATGTAATCCAGCGACCCCAGCCCGTGCTCCACGGCCGCCTTGATCTGGCCTATCTCCTCCACCGGAATGTCCAGCCGGTTCTTCTCCGGGTATTGTTTGAGCATCTTTACGGCTTCCGCGTCGAGGGCCACCAGGTCCCCAGAAGCCATGATCACATTGGGATACACGTAATCCCCCCGACCGTGCCAGGTAACCGTGCTGCGCCGCCCATCCATCAGCACCAGATCAGGCTGCCACCCCAGGTTCAGTTCGGCGATCTTGGCCTCCACCGTCTCGCGATCTTCGTGCAGGAAGTCCCGGTCCTCCAGGTCAATCCAGCCCACGCTCAACTTGAGCGCCCCCGAATAGCGTCCTGCTGAATGGCAGCGCATATTAGCCAGGCTAAGGCGCTTATCCGCCTCGTAGATGCTGCGCGGCACGCGGAACGACTTCCAGTACCGCCCTTCCACTTCCATCGTAATCCACTCGTCATACTGGAAGTTGACGAATTGCACCCCATGGCGGTGCAGCACCGGCATCACCTTCAGATTGGCGATCACCTTTTCCGTCGGCCAGTCGGCCCGCCCCGATAGCTCACCCACCGTCACCTTGGCCCCGGCATCTTGCAGGATTTCGATGACCGCAGCCAGGAAACCGAGGTCGGTCGAAAGCGGCATGGCATACGAACAGTTGAAATTGGGCTTGATCATCACCCGGTCGCCGGTCTGGATGGCCTTGTCCAGACCTCCCAGCAAGTCCAGAGCTTCACCTATCGAGAACGGCAGGTAATCCCCGTTGAAATGCGGCACCCTGGCAACCAACGGCTTGCCGTCTCGCCTGAATACGTTCTCAGTACGCGGGTGCGGCTTGAAAGTTACCGTATCCTCTACCATCGTTACATAACCCTCCATGTTATAACCAGGTATCTGCAATCGGATTCAGAACCGTTTCGTTTACCACAAACTCGGAGGGCGTGCTCACCAGGTAACCGATGAAGCGCGCTACCTCCTGCGGGTCCATAGTCTCGGCCCGGGGCTTTTGGCCGATAGGAGCACCGCGCCAACCGGTGTCCATCGCCCCAGGGTACAGCACGGTGGCTCGCAGATTGTGAGCTTTGCCCGACGCGGCGATGGCCCGGGTCAGACCCGTCAGGCCAAACTTGGCGCTCCCATACGCAGGGCTAGAGCCGCCGCGCAGGCCCGCCGTGCCGGAGATGTTGATCACGTAGCCCGCTCCACTGCCGGTCAGCGCCTCCCACAGCGCCCGCGTCAGGTAGAACACCCCAGACAGATTCACCCCGACGACCCGATCCCAGTCAGCAAAGTCGGTGTCCTGGAAAGTGCGCGGGGCGGGAATACCGGCATTGTTGACCAGGATGTCCACCCGCCCCATCTCAGCGACGATCTGCCTGGCCGCCTGCTTAACCTGCTCCGCCTGCGACACGTCACAGGCCACCGTCAACACCCGGCGGCCCTCGGCCCGCAACGGCTCCGCTACTGCCTCCAGAGGCTTCTTGTGGCGCGCCAGGAGCACCACATCTGCCCCCAAAGAGACAAGTGCCGTGGCGATAGCCTTACCTAACCCGTGGCTGGCGCCGCTGATGACCGCCACTTTTCCTTGCAGTTCTTTTCCCACGAAACCTAACTCCTTTCGCACTGTCAGTCAATCCTGAGTCGGGGGTCCAGGGCGTCCCGCAGCCCATCACCCAGCATGTTGACGGCCAACACCACGATCACGATAGCCAAACCTGGAAAGGTGGTGACCCACCAGGCCCGGCGCAGGTAGTCACGGCCAGAACTTAACATGGAGCCCCACTCAGGCGTCGGCGGTTGCGCCCCAAGCCCCAGGAAACTCAGCGCCGCGGCCAGGAGAATGGCCCGCCCCACCCCAAGCGTAGCTAGAATAATGACCGGAGCGACTACGTTGGGCAGGATGTGCCGTAACATGATCCGACTGCTGCCGCAGCCTGTCACCCGCGCCGCATCCACGTATACATTCTCTTTGGCCGAGAGCACGCAACCCCGCACCAAACGAGCGTATTCGGGTATGGAGGATATGCCCACGGCGATCATCAGGTTCGTGAGGCTCGGGCCTAACACGGTCATGATGCTCAGGGCCAGCAGAAGACCGGGAAACGCCAGCATGATGTCGATCAGGCGCATCTCCAGCAAATCGAGCCACCCGCCATAATAGCCCGCAATGAGCCCCAGGATTACACCATTGATGGCCCCGATGCCCACGGCAATGACGCCCACCCGCAGCGAAACCCTTGTGCCAAAGATGATACGACTGAGGATATCGCGGCCGTAGAGGTCGGTGCCCATGAGATGGCTCCAACTCGGCGGAGCCAGGCTATCAATACTCTGCTCGATGGGATCATGGGGTGCAACAAATGGAGCAAAGATGGCCGCCAGGATTAAACCTATGATGAGCAAAGCCCCCACAATGGCCGCCCGATTGCGCAACAATTGGCGCAAAGCGATCTTCATCAGGCTATCCGAACGGGTTTGAAGGGGCCTTGCCAATTGTGTCGTAAGTTCTGTCATCAGACCGCCCTCACCGGCTATTCATATTGCACCCGAGGATCAATCCAGGCGTAGATGATATCTACCACAAGGTTTACGAATACGTAGGTAACTGCCGCCAGCAGGACGCAGCCTTGAACCATGGGGTAGTCCTGGGCCAGCACCGCATCCACCAGGATACGGCCCAGGCCCTGGCGCCCGAACACGGTCTCAATCGTCACGGCCCCACCCAACAGGCTGCCAAACTGGAGCCCAACAATAGTGATAACGGGAATAAGCGCGTTCTTGAGGCCATGCCGCACGATTACGAGGCGCTCGATCAAACCTTTGGCCCGAGCGGTGGTAATGTACTCCTGCCGCAGCACCTCCAACATGCTGGAGCGCGTCAGGCGGGCTACGACGGCCATCGAGGGGAGCGCCAAAGCCACAGCGGGCAAGATCAGGCGGTTTGCCCCCCCCTGACCTGTAGCTGGCAGCCATCCTAGCCGGACAGCAAAGATAAAGATCAACAACAAACCCAACCAGAAGTTAGGTACAGAGACGCCAAAAAGGGCCGTGAACATACTGAGATTATCGATCCAGGAGTTCTGGTACACGGCAGCGAGTACCCCCAAAATCATACCGACGATGACCGCCGTCCCGATTCCCGCCAGGGTGAGCTGCACCGTAGACATCACCTGTTTGCCAATGTACCAGGTCACTGATTTGCGCGTTCGAAGCGATTCTCCCAAATCGCCATGCAGCGCATTCCACAGGTAACGGGCATACTGGACGTGGAGAGGATCGTTGAGCCCCAATGCTTCTCGCATCCGCTCGATGTTTTCCGGCGTGTTGCCGATCTCCCCCAGCATCATCTCAGCCGGGTCTCCCGGCAGCAGGTGGATCATAGCGAAAACCAGGATGGAGACCCCCAGGACGACCGGGATGGCAAGCACTAGCCGCCGAAGGATGTATTTGGTCATAGCCTTACCCCACAACTGGCCGATAGCATTAACTCGACTGCTGCCTGGGGAGAAGCCTAAGCCTCTCCCCAGGCAAACAAGTAGGCTCCCCCTAATCCTGCAACTGCCAATTGTTATATTTCCAGGGGAAGAAACCTGCCGGGCCAAGCTCAAAGCCCTGCACCCCGGACTCCATGCCAACGATCATCACGGTCAGGTGCATGGGCAATAGCAGGGCGTTTTCCATGATGCGACGCTGAATCTGCTGGTAGATATCCCGACGCTTTTCCAGATCGGTCTCCGCACGGCCCTGGGCCAGGAGCTCGTCCATCTCAGGATCGGGCACGTGGCTGTAGTTGAACCCGGTGCCGATGTTCTGGGAGTTAAAGTACGTGTCCAGAACCATGGGGTCTACGCTCACCCAGCGGGTCCAGGCTATATCGTGTTCGCCACGACGGCAGGCCGCCCGGTGCTGCGCCCCATCCAGAACCTGGTACTTCACGTCAAAGCCTACTAACGCAAGCTGGGCCTGGACGACCTCTCCTGGATCGTAAGGCGGCCCGTACAGCGCCAGGTACAGTATCTCCAGGTTCTCGCCCTCCTTATCCCGGATGCCATCCCCATCGGAGTCTACCCAGCCCGCCTCATCCAGCAGTTCGCCGGCCTTGTCTGGATCGTAGGAGTACATCGAGGCTGCTTCTTCGTCGTAAGCCCAGGTGTTGGGAGCCAGGGTGTTGTGAGCGGCGAACCACTCGCCGGCATACAGGGTGTTCACCAACCGCTCCTGGTCTACGGCATAGTTGATGGCCTGGCGCACCCGCACATCGTCCAGAGGAGACTTGCTGGCATTCATCAGCGCCGTGACGGGCATGCCCGGCACCGGGGCTGAAACCACGTTAAAGTTGGGATCGTCTTTCAACCGCTGTACTTCCAGCGGCGGGATCTCCATGACGACGTTCGCCTCTCCCGTCTCCAGCGCGGCCACGCGGGTCATCTCCTCACCCACGAAGCGGAAAGTAATCTTATCTACGTAGGCCGGACCCTGATTGTCCCAGAAGTCAGGACCCCAGTTGTAATCCGGGTTTTTCACGACGGAGACCATCTCCTGGGGGACGTACTCCTCGAACATGAAGGGGCCCGTGCCCACAGGACTCAGGTTAAAATCTGCCCCGTACTCTTCGGAGGCTGCTGGTGAGACCATGACAAACCAGCCATAGGGGTCGCCTAAAGCGTTGATAAAGGCCCCGTAAGGCTCGGTGAAGTTGACCTTGATAGTATAGTCATCGACCACGTCACAGGAATCGTAAGGGCCGATGATGACCCCAGCGCCCACGGACTTGATTTCAGGATCCACGATGCGATCAAAGTTGTAACAGGCTGCCTCGGCGTTGAAGTCAGTGCCGTCGTGGAACTTGACGCCTTCGCGGAGGGTAAAAGTCCAGGTCAGCTTGTCATCGGACAGTTCCCAAGAGGTAGCCAGACCTGGCTGGAACTCCAGGTTCTCGTCCATCCAGATCAGGGGGTCAAACATGGCGTTGATGACGATACTGGCATACCGTGACTGGGTCTGATGTGGATCCATCGTATCCGGCTCAACTCGCGTGAGGAGCACCAACTCACCACCTTCGGCGGCCTCGCTGGTCGGCATCACCGCCAGGCAGAGACTCAACACCAGGAAAAGCAAGGTGAGCACGCTGAAAAAAGTAAACCCAGCAGAACGTCTTTTTAAACTCATCTTAACCTCCTTATGCATTGTTTTCAAAGGTTTCTGTTCCAATTGAGCCTAAGCGATGCAAGTTCCATGTCTAGCTGATTTTACTATCGTTTGTTGAAATGCACCACCTCCTTCCAGTCCCCTTTCCTACTTCACAGCCTTCCCACCCTTGAGCACCTGCACTATCCTGGCCTCGTCCTGTAGAATCCGAACGTCGGCCAGAGGATCGCCATCCACGATGACCAGATCGGCGTACTTGCCGGCCTCGATGGTTCCCACCTCCCGATCCAGGTCCAGGCACTCCGCACCAACCCGGGTGGCTGCCACAATGGCTTCCATCGGCGTAAAGCCTCCCTTCACCAACTCTTCCAACTCGCAGGCATTTTGGCCGTGATAGACCACAAACCCCGCGTCCGTTCCCACAGCAATCTTGACTCCCGCCGCCCTGGCCCGCGCCAGGGTCTCCCATTTCTCCTCGTTGACCTTGACCAGCCAGGCCCAGGCCGCATCGGTCGCTCCCTTTTGTTCCTGGCCCAGTGCTACACTGCGAGAGTTGACGATCAGCGTCGGGACGTAAAAGGTACCCTGTTCCACCATCATCTCGATCTGCTCGTCCGTGAGCCAATGGGCGTGCTCCAGGGAGTCCACCCCCGCGCGCAGGGCCTCGGTGATGCCTGGGCCGCCGGCGGTATGGGCCGCCACGCGTTTTTTGTTCCCATGCGCCTCCTGGCAGATGGCCGCCATCTCTTCGCAGGTCATCTCCTGCACCCACGGCACATCCAGATGGTGGTAATCGCTCCCGCAGGCGTTGATCTTGATCAAATCCACGCCGCGCTTGAATTGGATCCTGGCCGCTCTCCGGCACTCCCAGGGGCCGTCACAGACGCCCGTCCGGCCGGAGACGAAAACGTCCGGCGACCAATCGGCCTTATCCATGTGGCCGCCTGTGACGCTCAACCCCTGTCCGGCCACCCGCAGGCGCGGCCCCTCCACCAGGCCCTCGTTGATGGCCTCCCGCAGCGCCACATCGACGTAAGCGGGCGACCCCAGGCTCCGCAGCGAAGTGAACCCCATTCTGAGCGCCCGCAGGCCATAGGTGTAGGCTCGCAGCGCCAGAACGCCTTGCAGTTCCTTCAAATGGGCCAGGGCGTAGTTGTCCGTCGGGCCACCCGGCGTATGAATGTGCACGTGCGCATCTACCATGCCCGGCAGGACGGTTTTGTCGCTGGCATCGACGATTTTAGCCCCAGGCGGCACCGCGATTTCCTGGGCAGGGCCTACCTGCGCGATCTTCTCCCCTTCGACGAGCACCACTGCATCGCGCCGAGGCTCTTCACCGTAACCGTCAATCAGTTGACCAGCACGAATGGCTAACATCGTATTAGTATAGGGCTCTCCGGTTGAGACATGGGAAGCGACAGGGAGCATAACAGAAGCTTGCCGCAAAGCCCATGCGTGTCGGCAAACGTTTTACAAATTGGAAGGACCGTTTTGAGGCGGATGGCTACGCAGGAGTAGTATATATCATTTTCGGCTCAAGTCAATCCGGGGGGGCTCACCAGACAGAATACGCTCCATCTCCTCCAACGCCTCGGTCAACTCTATCACCCGGTTCGTTCCCGTGCCGCCTCCGATGTGCGGGGTAAGAATTACGTTGTCCAGCTTGCACAGCGGGCTGTCTTTAGGCAGCGGCTCGAAGGTAAACACGTCGAGCCCGGCCCCTGCAATACGGTTGCTGGCCAGCACCTCTATCAGCGCCTCTTCATCGACCACGCCGCCGCGGCAGATATTGACCAGGTAGGCATCCTCTTTCATCAGGGCCAACTCCTCGCGGCCGATCATCTTCTCGGTCTCGGGCGTATGCGGCACTGCCAGACAGACGTAGTCGCTCTCCTGCAACAAGGTCTTCAGGTCGCGATATTCGGCTTGAAAGCGCTGCTCCAGTTCCGGCGACAACCGATTGCGCTTATAGTAAACGTTCCGCATCCCCATTACCCTGGCGCGAAGGGCCAGCTCGCAGCCGATCTCACCCATGCCCACGATGCCCAACGTCTTGCCCCAAACTTCGTGCACCCGGGTGTGATGCATCCAGTGGAAAGCCATCTTCCGCTGCGCCGTAAGCTCGGGACGCAACCCGCGCAGGCGATACGCGCCTGCGGCCACGCTCGTATGCGAAATCAACAGATCTTTGCTGAGGGCCAGGATCAACGTCGTGGCCAGTTCGGCCACGCAATTGGGGCCTTTGCGCGGCGCCGAGGCAAAGGTCAGCCCCCGCTCTCGCACAGCATCCACATCGATATTGTAGTAACTGCGTCCCACCTTCAGTACCACGCGCAGACCGCCCATCGACTCCAACAGGGCACGATCTACCGGCGCAAACTGCGTGACCAGCCCCTCGAATTCTCCAGAAGCCAGCATCCGCACCTCTTGCGCCTCGTCGGGGCAGACCAACTCCAGGTTCTCGAAACGAGCGGCAACTTCGGAGATCGAACTGGCGTATTCCTCGTCGGCAACGAGGATCCGCCAGCGGCCTTTGACTTCAGACGACATCTGAGCACCTCCCTAGTGAAAACTATTAGTTGAGAGCAACCTACTTTCGTGACTCAGCGCGTGGCCAGGATTTTATCCACCGCCAGTTTCATGCGTTCTAACGCTTCGCGCAGCTTTTCTTCCGGCTGCAAAAACGTAATACGCAGGTAATGGTCCCAGCCTGGGGCAAACGCCGAGCCGGGGTAGGCCAGCACGTGTTGCTCGCTCAAGATCTTCTGGGCCAGTTCCACGCAGTCCATGCCGGTAGAACTGATATCGACGAACACGAACTGTCCCCCCTGCGGCACGCCGTAGCTGAAACCCATGCTGTCCAGCGCCTCCAACACTATACGGCGACGGCAGGCATAGGCCTCGCGCATCTCGCTCACCGCCTCCTGGGGGCCGGTCAGCGCCGCCAGGGCAGCGTATTGGGCGATGATCGAGGTCGCGCCCGTAACGGCCGCTTTCAACTGCTTGACCTGGGCCATCAGGTCGGCCGGGCCAACGATCCAGCCAGTACGCCAGCCGGTCATGGCGAACGCCTTGGACAAAGTGTTCAACGTCAGCGTGCGCTCCTTGCCGCCGGGCAGAGAGGCGGGATTTGTATGCACGTAGTCGTCGTAAACGAACTGGTCGTAGGTATCGTCTGCCAGGATCATCAGATCGTTATCCTGGGCGACCTGGAGCAGCTCGCGCATGTCGCCGGGAGCGATCACGCTGGCGTTGGGGTTATTAGGCGACACCAGCAGCAGCGCCCGCGTGCGCCCGGTGATGGCCTGGCGCACTTTCTCCGGATCGATCCGGAAATCATCCTGCGGGTAGGTCGGCACGCCCACTTTGATACCCCTTGCAAAGCGAAGCGAGTCGTTGTAGGTATTGTAGTTCGGTTCGGGAACGATCAGTTCCTCTCCTTCGCCAATCACGGCCACCACCATTAAGAACAACGCTTCCTGTCCGCCATTGGTGACCACCACTTCGGTCTCTGGAGCGACGTCGATGTTGTTGATGCGCTTCACGCGCTCCGCAATCGCCCTGCGTAGGGGCAGGATGCCCTCTGGGGGCGTATAGTCGTTGGCGTGCTTCAGCATCGCCTCGTGCGCCGCGGCGACGATATGAGGAGGCGTGTCAAAATCTGGATCGCCACGCCCCATTATGATGGCGTCGGGATAGCCCCGCGCCTCAGCAATCAACCCGTAAAGAAGGTCTGTCCCCCTCTTTCTGTTCGTCATGCCCACCATCCTCCACAAAAATCAGTAAAAATCCGTGAAGCTAAAGTGACTCTGCCAGTTGTTTCAAAGCCTCGACGATGGCCTCGTCGGCGGTCACAGACAGGCGCAATACCCCCGGCGCACCAAAGTCAGCGCCATCTACAAACCCAAAGCCATTGTGGTGCAACACCGCCCCTGCCTGCGCCACATCTGGCACCCGCAGAGCGATCAGATTGACACTGGCTCCAGCCAGTGGTTTGGCGTTCAACTCGCGGACCAGCTCCAGCGCTTCACGCCGGCTTTGGGCCAACGCTGCGAACTGGGTAGCGTGCAGGTCGCCATACATCTCAGCCGCTTTGACCGCCGCAAACTGCGACGGCGTGCTGGTGCAGATCGATATGATCTGCTTCTGCGAACGCATCCTCTCCCACCAGTCTTCGTTGGCGGCCAAATAACCGACGAACCAACTCTCCAGGCCAATTCCAGGCCAGGCTTCGCCAAACACAGCTACCCGCTCGGCCATGCCGGGCTGCGCTCCCAGAGAGATGTACTGAGCATCCTGCACCCAGGGGGCCAGCCCCTGGTCCCAGATGACGGCGGCGCCAAAGGCCTCTACCATGCGGGCAATCTCTTCGACGGCCGCTAAATCAAACGCCGCGCCCGTCAGCCGCACCGGCGATTCGAGATACAGCAATTTGCAGCCACCCTCCAGCGCCCCCCTCATGCCCGGCAGCGTGGGCAACATACCATTTTCCACGTTGACAGGCAGCGACCTGAGTTCGATCTGGCGCACGCCGGCCGCCTTACGCGCCCCAGGGTGCACCACCTCCGGCAGCGCAATACCGCCGAGTAAATCCCCGATCATTTGAATCAATAGGAAGCGGCACTCCTGAACCCCGGCCGTTACGAGCACGTTCGCTTGCTCGTAGCCAACGAGTCCCATATCCTGGAGACAGGCAGCCAGCGCTTCGCGCAGCGGGGCGATGCCCGGCACGTCCACGTAGTGAGTCTGCCCTTGTTCCAGGGCAGTGGCAGCGCTTTCAGTAATGGCAGGAGCGGGCTGCATGGTAGGGTGCTCCCCACCGAGGTCGCGACCTGGAGAACGCTGAAAGGGCGATAAGACTGGCGCCTGCAACAATTCGTTGGCTACATGCCGCTGCACGATCATCTTCTTGGTCTGAGAACCAGACACCTTTTCCAACACCTCCGTTATCGAATCTTTCTAGATTTGCGTCACACCCCCAAACAGGCCAGCCCTCGGCGCTTCTCCGGTCGAGCTACTTGAACTCTTTGGGAATGGGCGGCGCGTACAGGCCCACCCTGCTATGCGACAGCCCCATATCGACCAGGGCTTCCGTGACCTTCAACGTAACCTTCAGTGGATCCAAGACCGGCACTTGAAGCTCGCGCTCGATCTCATCGCTGTAACCCGCCATCGCCGCACAGCCCATAATGATGACCTCCGCGCCATCCTCCTCCACCATGCGGCGCGCCAGGGCCATGCCCGCCGCCTTGGTCCGTTCGGGGTCGGCGTCCAACTCGGCCACCGACAACCCGAGCGGCCGAATGGAGGCCATACGTTCGAGCAGACCGTGCCGGCGGACGTGCAATTCCTTCATCGCCACGCGCGGACGTTTTTCAGTCATAATGCCAAACTTGGCCCCCAACAAGAGCGCCACAGACAAGGTCGCCTCCTCCAACCCGAATACCGGGATCGAGGAAATCTCCTTAGCCGCTTCGACCCCTACGTCACAGAAACAGGCCAGGATGATGGCATCGTAGTCCTCTTCGTGGGCCTGCTTGACCAGATCGATCGTGGGCGCGATGGCGTACGCTTCGTCATACGAGGAATCGATCGTGACCGGCCCGCGCGCCAGGCAGGTGACGGTCACTTCGCAATCGTCGCGCTTGGCTGCTTCAGCCACTCTCCGGATCTTATCTGTCATGCTCTCAGAAGCGTTAGTATTAATAATCAGTATCTTCATACTACTTCCTCACCCGATAGCCCCTGCTGGTGGGAAACGGCTCGATAAGCTCAACCGTTAGGCCAGTGGTATGCTCCGGATAGACAAAAGCCTCAAACCCATCCTCACGATTCGTGAATATCTTATGCTCATAAATCGGCACGCCACACCCGGTTACTCGAAGCACAGCTTCACGAATATCAGCTACCTCTACGCAAATGTGCTCCAACCCCGGACCTTTTTCCTCCAAAAACTTCCGCACCCGGGCATTTGACCCCCAGCTTTGGGTCAAATGCAGCCAGAGTCGGTCGTTTCCAGGTTCTATGATGGCATCTCTCTGCTCGCCGCCATGTTGATCCGTACGAAGCCCTCGCACCTCGAGGTCGAACAGTTTCTTGAACAGCTCGCCAGCCTCGTCCAGGTTTGAAACCGCCACCCCGATGTGCTGGAGTCCCAGCACTCCTGAGCAGTTCGATGGCTCGTCGCATTTACAAGCGGGCTCTCTGGTCTGGTTCAATTCCACCGTGATGCCCAACACATACTCCGCAGGAACGATTAGCCTGTCCCCCACAGCAGTACGCATAATTGTATCACCAGCCACCTGCACGCCTGCCTTTTTGAGCCGCTCATAGTCCTCCTGTATGGTGTCTGTCAGCAAGACAATTCTCTCCAGGCCCGGCCCTTTCTCTTGCAAATAGCGGTATACGCTGGCATTTGGATCGGAGCTTTCCATCACATAAAGAGCACACGCGTTAGGAAAGGGGATAGAAGCGGCCTTATGAACTCCAATGAGCGGATCCGGGGCCTCAGCCCGGCTCCCCAGTCCAAATAGCTCCCGGAAGACACGCCGCGTCTGGTTGACGTCCCTGACTGCCAGTCCAACACGTTGCAATTGCACAATCATCAGTAGCTCCTTCCATACAATAACGATGGTAGTAGGCGGTGGATATCCGTGACGGTCGGATAGATTACGAGTGCTGAACACTCGCTTGATGTCGAAGAGCACGCCTTAACCGACAGCGAGCACGACTTTCAGCCTACTCCAACTCATCTGAACGCAATACCTGCAAAGCTATATAAGCACGCCGCTGGGCTTCCATAAGGTGATCAACGACACTCGATTCAGCGCGTTTCAAGTCCCTATCCCCAATGGCATCCAGGATGGATTGATGTAACCTTTTAGGCTGATCCGGATACTCGTAGTGGGTTCTGCTGGTCAGTCCGATCAATATCTGCGTCTGCAAACGCATACTCTTCCAAACCGAATAAAGCCGTCCGTGATCCGCTATGCGGCAAATAAACTCGTGGAACGATAAGTCCAGCGCCACAATCGTTCCAGGGTCACTCTTCTGATGAGCCGCTTCGCCCAGTCTGTCAATGACACTCTGCATCTCGGCGATGTCCTCATCAGTGAACCGAGTGATAGCGCGTTGCAAGGCCCCGATCTCCAACAATAAGCGCAGACTGTAAATTTCGTCAATGTCCTTATCCGTGAACTCAATGACAAAGTAGCCCCGTCTGGGAGCGTTGACAACGATCCCTTCGCGCTCCAGAGCCGATAGCGCTTCGCGGACCGGGGCCCGGCTGACGCCCAACTGGCTTGCAATAGCTGTTTCAACCAGCCGTTCGCCGGGTTTGTAGGTGCCATCTAAGATCGCGTCGCGTATTCGCCGTGTAATATGATAGCGCAGGTTCAGTACATTGAGGGGTTGTAGCTGAGGTACCTCTGAAGACATCTTACCCTCTTGGTCAAGAGATCGTCGCTCGTCGATTGTCGACAATCGACATATCAGATTATACCACAATTTTATCGCGTTGTCAAGTATACCACCTCGGTAACATTTTAGCTGAGCCAATGCGAGAAGTTAGGGCGATTGCATTTATCCGGTTCTGCGATTGCGTTCCCTAAAAACAGCCCAAAATAGGGCCTGAGTGGAGCGAAAGCCCCACTAAAACCCCGATTTTTGCCCGCAAGTGGGAGACAATTTTATAAATGCAATTGCCCTATGCGAGAAGTTGACTTATCGGACTATGAGGACTATAATGATATCCCCAGTCAAGTGGGTCGGTTTCTTGACCAGGTCTATATGCACAAGCGCATCCACTCCTCGCTGGGCTACCTCACCCCGGCTGAGTTCGAAGACCAGTGGCGACGTGCGCAAGAGCTGACCCTCGATGTTTACTAAGAATCGCCCAAAAGGTGCCCAGTTTTTGGGGCGCACTTCAGGATGCGAGGGCCCATAAAAGGCAGCCCCCCGCTCTGGCGGAGCATCAGGTCGCCGACGACGGTTCGCATGTGGGCGGCATAGGGCTGGTAACGGGCGTCCAGGGAGGAGGGATACCAGGGGGTTACCTCCTCCCAGTTGTGGTCAATGCCTATCGCCCCCGACATCTGACCATCAAAGGCCACCGCCGCCACGTAGCGCGGATCGAACCCAGATCTGGAGAGGATCTCCCCGATGGTCCCCAGGGTAGCCCCGTAGAAATCTTCCCCCCTCTGTTCGGCCCAGCCGGGGTGAGGCTGGTGGATGTGCATCTCTCGCGTGGTGGCAGCCAGTGAATGTCCTGCTGTGTCGAAGAGGGTCGCCTTCACCACACTGGTGCCCAGGTCCACGCCGATCAGGTAGTTTTCGGGCATCAGTACACTATTCCCCCTTTTACCGTTCTACCCGCCTCCGCTTCAAGTACTCACCGAGGAACACGGCGATCAACAACATAGCCCCGATAGCGACATCCTGCCAGTAGGTGTTGACCCCCGTCATGTTAAAAGCGTTATAAACCATGGCCAGGAACAAAACGCCCAGCGTCGTACCGAAGATCGTGCCGGTGCCGCCGGTAAAACTGGCTCCGCCGATCGCCACAGAAGCAATCACCCGAAGCTCCGCGTTTTGCCCGTAGCTGACACTGGCCGCGCCATATTGGGAGCACACCACAATGCCCGCGATCCCGGCCAGCAGGGCGTTCAGAACAAAGGCGAAGACCAGGAACCGTTCCACCTTGATGCCCGACATGCGCGCCGACCGGCGATAGCCGCCGATGAAGTAAGCCTGTTGGAGATAACGGTGGTTTTTCAAAGCGTACCCAATGATAAGGGCCAGCACCGCAAACAGGATCAGCGACACGCGAAACACACGAATACCCAGGACCCTTCCCTGTCCTATGAACTTGAACGCGTCGGGGAATCCGGTTACCGTGGTGCCTTTGGTGATCACCAGGTCAATACCTCTGAAGGTCAGCAGGGTGGCGAGGGTGACGATAAAGGGGTGCACTTTGAAGAGGTTGGTCAGCGTCGCGTTCATCAAACCAATGAGGGCCGCCGCACACAGTGCCAGAACGATGGCCGCCGGGACCGGGAGTCCCGCATTCATCAGCATACCGACCACGATGGCGGTGAACTGAAGAACTGCGGCCACAGATATATCAATACCTCCCGAGATCATCACGATGGTCATGCCCAAGGCCATGATCCCTTCCGTAACGAAATTGACCAACATAACCTCTATGTTGGCTATGCTCAAATAGCGCGGAAAGTTTACCTGCATGCCTACGGCGAGGAGTACGCACACCAACACCAGCGCGGCCTGCTGCATACCCCCGACCCCGATGCGCTGGAATATATTGAGCGATTGGACTGTGCCAGCACTCCTGATCGCAGTCGCCTCCTCACCATTCGACGACGAGGACGATTGCGATTCTGAGACTTTACTTCGTTGCATACTTCATCACCTCTTCCTGGGTGGCCTGGTCTCCTTCCAAGATCGCCGTGATTTGGCCTTCACGAAACACCGCGATCCGATCGCTGAGACCCAAAACCTCTGGGAGTTCGGACGATATGAGAATGATGCCAATACCCTCTTCGGCCATCTTTCTTAGATCGCCGTGCAGTTTCGCCTTTGCTCCTACGTCCACGCCACGCGTCGGCTCATCGGCAATCAGCACTTTTGGCTTGGCGCAAAGCCACTTTGCCAGCAGAGACCTCTGTTGATTACCGCCGCTGAGATTGATCACGGTGACCTCATCGTCAGGTGGGATTATCTGCAAGTAGTCCACGTAATTTCTCGATTCCTTTTTGATCAAACCTTGCTTTAGCAGCCCGACTTTGGAGATGAACCGGTCAAGCGCCGCAGCCACAATATTCTCCCGGACTATCATCTTCAAGAAGAGACCGAGGGTTTTCCGATCCTCGGTGAGATAACAGATTCCCTGCTCAATCGCTTCGCGAGGCGAGTGGATCCGAATCTCCTTTCCCTCCAGAGTGATCCTGCCAGCCTCCGCCTCGTCGGCGCCGAATACGGCCCGCGCTACCTCGGTTCGCCCCGATCCCACCAGGCCCGCGAACCCCAGAATCTCGCCTTTCCGGAGAGAAAAGCTGACGTCCTGGAAATACGGCGGTCGGCTGAATCTTTCTACAGAGAAAATCGGCTCTTCAATTCCCGAACTCTTGGGCGGAAACATGTCCTCGATATGGCGGCCCACCATCATATGGATAATCTCATCACGGGAGGTCTCCTCCGTTTTGACCGTGCCCACCATCCGCCCGTCACGCAGCACGGAGATCTGGTCGGCGATACTAAATACCTCGTCTAGCTTGTGCGAGATGAAGACGACGGCTATGCCCTTTGACGCAAGATCGCGAATGATGGCATAGAGATAGTCAATCTCCGTTTCCGACAAGGCGGACGTGGGCTCATCCATAATGATCACCTTGGCCTCGAACGAGAGGGCCTTGGCAATCTCCACGATCTGCTGCATGCTCACGCTGAGCTTGCTCACCAACGTGGTGGGGTCAACATCGATCCCGAGGCGCTCGAAGATGGCCCGTGTCTCGGCGTAGAGTTCCTTCCACTTGATGAGACCCAGGCCGTTTGCTTTCTCGCGACCGATGAAGATGTTCTGCGCCACGTTCATGTTGGGCGCAAGACTCAGTTCCTGGTGCACGATGCTGATTCCGCTTCCCATAGCCTGCAAAGGATCGGCAAACGAGACGGGCTGACCATCGAAGTAGATCGTGCCCTCATCGGGTTGATGGATGCCCCCGACGATATTCATCAGCGTGGTCTTGCCCGCACCGTTTTCGCCGACGAGGGCATGAACCCGACCCGCTTCTGCGCTGAAAGCCACATCATCCAACACACGGTTGCCCGCAAAGCTCTTGTAGATGCCTTCGACTTTTAAGATAGGTTCCATAGTCTACTCCCTGGTTTCCTTCCTCCTCCGATACGCGTCGACCGCGATAGCCACGAACACGATTGCGCCGCTGACCACGTTCTGCCAGTTCGGGTTACCCTTCAGCAGGACGAACCCGTTTTTAATGACGGCGAGCAACAGCACACCCAGGAAGGTGCCCACGAGATCTCCCGATCCGCCGGCAAAGCTCGCTCCCCCGATGACGGCGGCGGCAATGGCGTTAAGCTCAGCTACGAGACCAAACTGAAAGAACCCCATCGCCAGGCGCGACGTCATGAAGATGGCGGCCACCCCCGCCAACAGGCCGCTGATCACGTAGCCGGAGAAAGTCACTAACGTGACACGTATGCCGGATAGCGCCGCCGCCGATGGATTGCTCCCGACGTAAAATACCTGGTTGAGTGGCTTCCAATGTTTGAGCAGATAATTGAACACCAGCAATATCAGTAGCCCGATGTACACGGGGTACGGTACTCCCAGGAGGGTTCCTTGCCCGATCGCCAGATAACTATCCGGTAGGCCGGAGATATACCAGCCCGAGGTCAGCACGGTGGCGAGCCCCCGCGCGATGGCCATCATGCCCAGCGTGACGATGAAAGGCGCTATCTTGAGCCGGGCCACCCCCAGACCGTTCAAAGCGCCGCACGCCGCAGCCACGCTGAGGCCGACTATCACCGCCACAGGCACAGGTACCACCCCCCCGACCACATGCTTACTCAACAGCATGGTGGTCGCCACGCCGGATAAACCCAGGACGGAGCCAACGGAAAGGTCAATACCGCCCAGGATCAACACCAGCGTCATGCCCATGGCCATCAACAGGTCATAGGTCATCCCCATGACCACGGACGCCAGGTTCTTTGGGTCTAGAAACCGGGGCTGTTGATAGATTAGCCACGTAAGAATCGTGAGAACCAGCCCCACGACCAGGTTGATGAGCAGCAAGGTCGTCGCCCTGGCTCTGAAAAATCTGGTCAGCCAGGCCTGGATGGCTTGCCTTCTGTACGTCAAGGTGCCAGAATCTGATGTTGACATATTCTGTTCCTACCTCTTCGGGCATCTCCTCCCTCTCCCAAAGCTTGGGAGAGGGAGGAGGCCATTGATAGGGAAACACCACCAACAAGTGGGATTTCCTCACGTATCCCGCGTCAGATCATAACTTGGGCGGGCTCTTGTACATCTGGACGTCTTCTTCGTAGAGAATCGCCACCCCGGTATCGACGTCGGCGTTCACGCAGTGGCCGAGACCAGGGTTCGTGGACTTCACCTCGGTGGGGTACTTCGCGCCGTAGGCCAGCAGCATGCTCGTGAAGCCCATGAGGTAGGGATTCTGTCCGACCGTGGCCTTCATCTCGCCTTTTTCAATCAGCTCGATGTTGGGCATGCCGAAGTCGAACCCCATGACCTGGATCTCTCCTATCCTGCCCACGGTGCGGACCGCCGCGCAGCCGCCGGGACCAGGGTTGCCGTGCGCGGCAAAGATGCCGGTGATCTCGGGATCGGCCTGAAGTGCCGCGGTCAACTGGGCTTCAGCTACCTCGACCTTGCCCTCGTCATTGACGGTTATGGTCTCGATATCGGGTGCGTTTGCCGCCAGGGCATCCAGGAACCCGTTCACGCGCTTCACCAGGTGGTCAGGTCCTGGGAAGGTGGAGATCGCTATCTTGCCCTTGCCCTCCAGCCATTCCGCCATGGCTTCGCCGGCCTTATAACCCGCATTGTAGTTGTGCGTACCGCAGAAGCACAGCCGCTTGCTGGCTGGCGCGTCGGAATCGAACGTGATCACCGGAATCCCGGCCTCTATGGCGGTGTCAATTGACGGCACCATCGGAGCCGCGTCTCCCGCCGTGGTGAGGATGCCGGTCACACCCCTGGCGGTCAACTCCTCGATAGCTCGTGCCTCCAGCGAGGCGTCCCATTCCGCAGGACCCTGGAGCTCGGTCTTTATGTGCGGACCGATGCGCGCCGCGGCATCCATCATGCCCTTGTAGCACCAGTTGAAGAACTCCGAGCCCTTCAGGAACACAACCATGCCATAGATTTCCTCTTCGGCTGCCCGTGCAGGAGCAGCGCCAGATCCGGCGAGAACACCTCCCGCGGTTGCGGCCATCATGCCCAACGCAAATCGTCTACGGCTGATCTTTTGCTCTTTCATTTTCCTCTCCTTTATTGATTAATTGAAGAAGCTATAGGTTAATTTACCAGCCTTCAACAAGCCCAAGTAGTTTGGCAACATCACCTCCTTTCTGCTTGCCTCTGCTCCCAGTCCCCGTCTCGGGGATACTCCACCGCCAATGAACACCGATGAACGCAGATAAAGGGGTAAAACACCAGCGTTTATCTGCGTTTACATTACAGTCACCGCCCCCGGGCGAAGGCTAGAGCCAATGTAGAGCCTATGACTACAAGAAGCTATCATTCGTGAGGTCCCACTTTACAGGATTCCCGCACGATAAGCTCCGTTTTCAGGAACACACGTTCTTCTATAATAGACTTACCAGCCAGCATTTTCATCAACATGTTGGCGGCGGTACAACCTATTTCATAGACTGGCTGGCGAACCGTCGTCAGGGCAGGAGAGGCAACACTGGCCCAGGGATGGTCGTCGAAGCCGACCAAAGCCACATCTTCAGGGTACTTCAACTCCAATTGTTTGAGGGCCAGCAGAACGCCCAGGGTGAGAAGGTTGTTGTTTGAGAAAATAGCGGTCGGTGGCTCTATGGTATTGAGTAGCTCCAGGGTGCAACGCCGTCCCCCCTCCACCGAAAGCTCACCGAACAGCATCAACTGTTCATCCAGGGGGATACCGTGGTCTCGCAGGGCACGCTTGTATCCTTGAAAGCGTTCCCGCATGGTGGACATCCGGGCCAGGCCAGCCACGATGCCGATCCGCTCGTGCCCGTCCTGGATAAGATGAGACACCGCCTGGTAAGCTCCTCCCTCGTTATCAACGCCGACAAAAGGGCCGTTCATCCCTTCGAAGGTGCGATCCACGAAGACGGTAGGAATCTGTACGGCTTCCACCAACTGCAATGTGGCCCACTTCTGGCTGGTGGCGGCCGCAATGAAGCCATCCACCCTTCGACTAAAGAGCAGGTGCAAATATTCCTCTTCCCTGGTGAGGCTCTCTTCCGTGGTGCACAACAGCAGGCTGTAGTCGTGGGGAGTGATCACGTCGATCACGCCCCGGATCATCTCCCCGAAAAAGATATTGGTGATATCCGAGACCAACATGCCGATGGTCTGGGTCTTACGCGTGCTGAGGCTGCGGGCGATGGCGCTGGGGTGGTAGTTAAGTTCGCGAATGGCCTGGAGGACGGCGGCCCGCGTCTCCTCGCTGACGAAGCGAGTGTTGTTCAGGACGTGGGATACCGTGGCCGTGGATACTCCTGCTCTTTTGGCTACATCTCGAATAGTCGCCATCTCCCCTCTCTCACGTAACCGCTTGCGTAACCGCTTACTTAAGTATAACAAACTTGCCTCCCCCTGTCAAGACCCTTTGAGACGCTCGCAGCGAATTTTAAGGTTCAACACCAACGTCAGTAGAAGTGTCGCCAAAAGACACTTGGGAGAGAGCATTACAACTACGGGAAATCCTGGTCTGGTGTCGCCAGAAATTTCTGACAGCTCATGGAGCACCGCCGTCTGATGTTTAGTTCTCTTCATCGAATCGGGCCAGCAGTTAAGAGCGGGATGAAAAGTTATTCACCTCGCTCTTCGTTTATCACCAGGCCGGCTGGCTCAGGGCCAATTCTAAAGGCTGCCCTCTCTTCACCAGGTAGGTGGTGATGGCGCTGGCCGCCAGTTCAGTCTGTACCTCCTGGGGGGCACGCACGGCGGCGAAAGTGTTAACCATCAGGAGGACGGCGATGGTCCGCACTCCTCGCCGCTCCAGGTTGCGCAGGGCGAGCACCCAATCTTTGCCCGCCGAGGGAGTGACGACCACCAGGGTGACGTGGCGCCCAAAACGGGCGCTTTCTGCGGCCAGAACCTCGGCCAGAGGGGTGCGTCCCTCCGCCCTGACCAGGGCCAGGGCCTCCAGAATCTTGAGCAACTGACGCTCGCCCCGGTCAGACTGGATGATTTCCCGGCGTCGGCCGTAAGCGATCAGGCCCACGCTCAGCTCGCGGGCCAGAAAGCGTCGAGCTACAGAGGCGGCGATGGTCACGCCGTACTCTTCGGTCAGGGGTTCCATCTTGGAGGGGGGAGCATCGGCCCAAAATAGCGCAGAATCACGCCATTGAGCACGTCGCTGAAAGTACGCGGGAAGGGCCCAGGGCCGACCGGCCTGAACTTCAGCGTCCATGTCCAGGCAAATCCAGACATCGGCTGTAGGGTCCAGTTCAAATTCTTTGACGATAAGCCGTCCCGTGCGAGCGGTAGAAGGCCAGTGAATGCGGTTGAACCCGTCGCCAGGAGCATAGTCGCGCACGGTAGAGACGTTGGGAGTGATGTAGTGGGTGCGGCGGTGCACGATGCTGCCGCCCAGGAGTTGCCCCACAGAAGGGGCAAAGTGGGGCAACTCCACGGTGGCCGGATAGACGATCACCGTCGAGCGAGAGGGGAAAAAGCGCCGCATCTCGAACAGGCCAAAGGGGTCGCTGCTGGTCATAACGATGGGGCCCAGGGTGAACTTTCCCCGCCACCAACAGTTGGTTCTGACCGTCCAACTGTGGCTGCTTCGTCCTCCCAGGGCGCTGACCACCCGGCTGACCTGATGGCCGGGCAGGTCGGAACCATCTTCCAACTCCAGCCACAGTTTGGGCAGGAGAAAGGTATTATTGACCGTGAAACGTTCCTCGAACGGTTTACCCACCTGGGAGCGGGTAGAACGGGCCTGGCGTTCCAGCCTTACCCCGCTGACATTCAGCCAGGCCCACAGCACAGAGATGACGATGAGAGCCGAGAGAAAGTAGGCCAATTTGTAAAAGAGATCGTGTCCCGTGCCCAGCGCGGCCACGAAAGTGACCGCCCAGAGCACGAACACAGGCCAGCTTTGTTTGAAGCGCATGGCAAAAGTCCAATCTCGATTAACGGTCAGGGACGGGCCGTTTTGCTTGTCCTACCCCTCCGCCTCTTATTCCGCCCGACAGGGTACGCACTTTAGCCCACAGATCGCCCAGGAAGAACAGGGCTACTTTGGGCACGTTCAGTTTGAGCAGGCGGCCAACGGGTAGCTCCAGTTCTCGCTTGTCGCATACGGTGGAGAGACTGGCCCCATCAATAGTGGCCTTAAGCGCGGTCAACAAAGACTGTCGCTCGTCTTCATCGGCGATCTCCATGATCTCGTCCACCCGGTCAATGAGCTCCATGGCCTGGCGGATACGCCGTTCGGTGATCTCCGCCAGAGCCGGATCGACGAGGCCATAGCGGGCCTTCAGACGATTGAGCCCCAGACCAGCCTGGTAGGTGCTGGCTACGATCTGATCGCGGTTCATCCATTGGGTCTCGTAATTGAGGACGTATTTCCAACTGGGCTGCATCAGCGCCCGGCGATGCTCCTCCAGGGTACGATAGAAGAAGCGATAACCATAGGCTTCTGGATTCTCAAAGACCAGGCTGCCGGGATCGAGGAAGGGAGCCAAGGGGGAGATAAAAGGAAACAGCCGCTTACTATCCCCGGCATTGAAACGCTGCATGAGGTAGTCACAGTACTCGACGGTGTCCATGACTGACTGATAATCCTGCCTGGGCAGACCAACCATGAAGAAAACGTCCAACCGGTGACAGCCGGCCTCCAGGGCGTATTCCAGCGTAGCTTCGAGGTCGCAGTTACTGTAGGAGCGTCCAAAGGCTTTTCGCACCTCTTCGCTGTGCGATTCCGGGGAGATTTCCAGGGTGAAGCCGGGGAAGGTGGTCGCCACCTGCTGGATGAACGAGCGGGAGGCAGGGCCGAAAATCTCCATGATAACCTGCTTATTGGTGCCCTTCATAGCCTCCAGGAAACGTTCGGCGTAATCCAGGCCCGGCTGGCGAATGTCGCCCAGGATGATGACCGGGCCATTGCTGAAGCGGCCAATGTTGCGGATATCCTGGGCCAGATTTTCGGGACTACGGTAGGCTGTTTTTTTCCTCCCGTGGAACTCCCGAAAAGCCTGGGCCGAGCCGCCGCACGTCCGACAATTATGGGTGCAACCCCGACAGGTCAGCGCGGCGGTGATGGGATAATCCAGCCAGTGCTGGAAAGGGACGAAGCTGGCCAGGTCACGATAGCGGGCTACGGCCCTGACCACGTAACTGTAATCGAGGAGCACGTAATCCAGGTCATCCGGAACGTGGGATAGAGGATTGACGTGCACTGCGCCCTGGCTGTCTCGCCAGGTCAGGTTAGGGACCTGGCCCGGTTGGCGGCCCTCCTGGATACAACGCATTAACTGCCCCATCGGTTCCTCGGTCGAATCACCCCGCACCACGTAATCCACCTGCGGGTAATTTATCAATTCTTCGTGATAATAGGTGGCCGAGAACCCGCCAAAGATAACAGGGGTATGGGGATGATGACGTTTAACCAGGCTGGCTACCTCCAGCGCCCCCTGAGCGTGGGGCAGCCAGTGCAGATCGACGCCAAAGGCCAGAGGGTCGAGAGAGCGCAGGAACTTTTCGGCATCGAAACGGGGCTCGTTGAGCATCCGCACGGCCAGGTTGACGATACGCACCCGGAAACCGCGTCGCTCCAGGTATTCGGCGATGGTGGTGAAGCCAATAGGATATAACTCAAACACAGGGGTGGAAGGCACCAGATCGCTGACCGGGCCATATAGAATGGATTCCTTACGGAAATCGTAGACACTGGGGGCGTGCAGCAACACCAGGTCGGCTTTAGGCATGATGTATTTCATCTCCTCTAGGTGCCTGGCACTTCCAACAGCGAACGTTCGTTGTGCCAGGCACCTTCATGTTATAATGGTTTTTGTTTTTCAACGCCTGACCCTTACCCGGGCACCCGGTATGGATATAGAGTCCAGGATCTCCTTGAGCACGGTCTCTGGACTGACGCTCTTTATGCGGGCTGCGGGGCTGATGATCAAACGATGGGCCAGCGTGAAGCGGGCCAGCAGCTTGACGTCGTCAGGGATAACGAACTCCCGTCCCAGCACGGCGGCCCTGGCCTGTGCGGTCTTGTACAGGGCCAGGCTGCCCCTGGGGCTGGCTCCCAGGTAGACATCGGGATGCGAACGGGTGGCGTTGACTATGGACACGATGTACTCTTTGATGAAAGGACTGACGTGAACGTCCCTGAGTCGTTCCTGAGCGGCCAGCAAATCCTCGACGGTCACCACCTGACTGAGCTCCTGGATGGGGTGGGCGTGCTGCTGGGATTCCAACATAGCTATCTCGTCCGCGGCCTGTGGATAGCCCAGACTGACGCGCATCATGAAGCGGTCCAATTGAGCCTCCGGCAAGGGAAAAGTGCCCTCGTACTCGATGGGATTCTGGGTGGCCAGTACCAGAAAGGGTTGGGCCATGGGATAGGTCAGGCCATCAACGGTCACCTGTCTCTCTTCCATGCACTCCAGAAGGGCCGCCTGGGTCTTGGGGGTAGCACGGTTAATCTCATCGGTCAACACCACCTGGGCCATGATCGGCCCCGGTCGAAACTCGAACTCACCACTCTTCTGGTTGAAAACCGATACGCCGGTCACGTCGCTGGGCAACATGTCTGGCGTAAACTGGATGCGTCGAAAGGTACAGCCGATAGATTTGGCTATCGATCGGGCCAGCATGGTCTTGCCTACGCCGGGCACGTCCTCGATGAGCAAATGGCCCTGGCACAGAAGGGCCAACACGGTGGTCTGTATTTCCTGACGTTTGCCCATGATGACGGTGGCTACGTTGTCGATCACCTTTTCAGCGAGCGCCTGGACTTCTTTCATGCTTCCCTGCTTCATCCGTTCCCAAACTTGGCTGGTGGCCCTGATTCAAGCCACAGAGGGCACAGAGAACTCAGAGAAGGGGGGTGTTCCCCCTGTGAACCCTGTGTTCTCTGTGGCCAGGCCCCTGACGCGCGGCTAAGAACTCCAGTTTTGTGGGTGACAGTTTCGTTGCCGAGGCCCGTGATATTCTACCACATTTTGTCCAGAAGTGAAAGACGATAGTCTCCCCCAAAAGTGTTGCTAAGCATTTTACCGCTGAGAACGCCGAGTTCGCAGAGTATTTCTTGTATTTCTCAGCGATCTCTGCGTGCTCTGCGGTTCAAAAGTTGCTATCCTTCAGCCAGCAACACCCAAGAGGGAGACTACCTGAAAGACCGACTGTGGTGAAAGTAGGGCGCACCTCAATTTAGGGGTAGACATAAACCAAAAGATGTGTCAGGATGAGGCGTAAATACGGCCTCCCCTTTTTTAGTTTGACATCTTCCCGAAGGTATGCTATACTGATATTAACGCAGCATTATACCGTATAATATGGTATGGGTCAAGGAAGCCTCGGGCCGATCCAAGCCCTCCCCACCAGATTCAGGAGTATGTCCAACGGCCAGGGGCTTTCTATCGTTGTCAACCCTGATTAGAAGGGAGAGGTTTTACTTGCGGCATTGCGAGCTAACCTTGAGATCGGGTCGAATTGAGATAACGTTATGGTGATGGCAATCAAAAAGGAGATAAGACTAAGGAGATAAGACTATGGATGCTTTAAAAATTCCTTCAAAGGCTCAGGCTCGGGAAACGAAATCCCTGCCCTTTGAACCGCTACAGCCTCATTCCATCGAAGAAACTGGACTGAGCATGGGTTTTCTATCAGACCTGGCTCTGAAGACGATCTACTTTGAAGGTATTATGGCCGGCTATAAGCTGGCCAGTTCGATGAAACTGCCCTATCAGGGGGTGGTCGAGAAGGTGCTGGATTTCCTCAAGCGCGAGAAATACCTGGAGATAAAAGGAGCCAGCGGTATAGGGGAGGTGGCCTACGATTACGCCATCACCGATAGAGGCAGCGAAAAGGCCAGAGAGGTGATGGAGCGCAGTCAGTACGCAGGCCCCGCTCCCGTTCCCCTCAAAGCATACTCGGAGGCTATCAGGAAACAGTCCGTCCAGAGGGTGACCGTAGACGAACGAACGGTGCGCAAGGCTCTCTCCCAACTGGTCGTAGACGAGCGCATGATCCACAGGGTAGGGCCAGCCGCTAATTCAGCCCGCTCGATCTTTCTCTATGGGCCGCCGGGCAACGGAAAAACGACCATCGCTGAAGCTATCGGCAGGGTGATGCTCAGGGGAGAGATGTACGTCCCGTACGCTACCGAAGTGGACGGTTTTGTGATCAAGGTCTTCGATTACATTAACCACGAATTAGTGGAGGAGGAAGAACCTGACCAACACCCCAACGCCGTGGCCCTGGGCAAAACAAAGCTGGATAAAAGGTGGGTCAAAATTGAGCGCCCGTGCGTCATCGTGGGCGGGGAGCTTACCCTGGAGAGCTTGGACCTGATCTTCGACGAGGTCTCCCAGTTCTATGAGGCCCCTTTTCAGATGAAAGCCAACGGGGGGATGTTCCTGATCGACGACTTTGGCCGCCAACAGGTGCGGCCCGCAGACCTGTTGAACCGCTGGATCGTTCCTCTGGAGAAACGGATCGATTACCTCACCACCCATACCGGCCGCAAGATAGAGGTCCCCTTCGACGAATTGATCGTCTTCGCCACCAACCTGGATCCCAAGGACCTGGTGGATGAGGCTTTCCTGCGCCGGATACGCCACAAGATCCTGGTCGGGCCGCCCACCTTTGAGGAGTACCGCGAGATATTCCAACGCATGTGTAAGAGGAGAAACGTCCCCTACGACGAACGGGGTTTGGGCTATCTCTTGCAGGAGTATTACGTAAAGACCAATCGACCGCTCAGAGCCTGTCATCCGCGCGATCTCCTGGACGAACTGGTGGATATCGCTCGTTACCTGAACATCCCTGCCATTTTGACCAAAGACTTGATCGACCGCTCCTGCGAGATCTATTTCGTCGAGCTCTAAAATCCGACGCTGATCTCCGCAAGCTCGATTCTGTCATCTCCAAGCCGCTTCCCTTCCGGCCCGAACGCGGGCAGACGTTGGCCCGTATCCGCGGAGTAAAGCCCTATTGCCAGAAAATATCTCCCCACAGGAATATCGGGGGGAATGATCAGATCGTATTGATCGCGTATCACCTCTCCCTGGGGCCACAGGCTGGTGGGGTAGAAACCGGCTACCGGCTGGCTGTCTTTTTGGGCCCGGATGTGATCCTGCTCATCGAGCAGGTGGGTGAAGACGGTATAATCCTGCCCCACGGGGGAGCGCGCCCGCCAGAAAAGGGTCAAATGGAGGCCATCGCCCGGCCGGAAACCGCTTTCCAGGTTGTAGCCCAGCAACTGGATCGTTCCGGCCAGGTCCGCCTTGAGCGGGTGTTGAATATCCAGGGCGGCCACGTCTGTAAATGGCCGGGGCGCTATCTGCACCGCTTCCAGGATCAACTCTTCCCCGTCGTTTGGCAGTAACTCCTGATCGTGATAGGGATCGTACAGCCTGACGACCAGCCGGTATTCCCCCGGCGGGGTGCCCGGCCACAACACGATCTCCCGCCTGTCCTCGACGATTTCCCCCGCCTTCCAAAAGGAGGTGGAGCTGGCTCCCTCCGCCGGCCGACCAGCCTGCTCTCCCCACACCTGGTAGACGCCGTTTATCAGTTTCAGGTATCCGTGATAGTCCCCTTCGATCTCCCGAAGCGCCTGCCAATACAGGGTAACGACCAGCACTCCCTCGCTTGCGAGCCGCTCATCATCAAAATCGTAGCCGATGAGCAATATCTCGTCGCCAAGCTCCAAACGGGCCACGTGTTGAAAGGGCAACAGGACATCGACCAGGGGGTTGGGCACTTTATAAACCCAGGCGTAATCTATGCCTTTTAAACGCACCACGTGCTCCGCTTCCAGGGAGCGAAAATAGCTCACCATCTGCGGGTCGGGGAGCTGTCTTTGTACCTGGTTGGCATACAATACGGCGTAGTCCACGTCTTTCCAGAAGAGGTTGCGCTTGGTCAACTCCCAGGTTTCTCCCCGAAAGAAGGAAGCAAAGCAGCCGCGATGCCAGGCCGCCACCTTCGTTTCCGTCGCCTCTGGCCGGCCGTTGAGATAGCGGGCGGCCTCGTCCAATCCCTCGCCCTGACCGAGCATCAGGGTATGTACCACCGCCCGCCCCCCACCCAGCAGAGGGTTGTAAAAGGCCGAATAATAGGGCCCGTAAGGCAAAACGAAAGCCGCCTGCAAGACCAGACCCGCCAGGATGAGGCCCAAAGGTCGTGTCACTACCCGAAGCTTTGAACTCGCCACCCGAAATAGATTCCACAAGCCGACGGCGGCCAGGATATCCAGGGCGGGAAAGACGGGCAGAACGTAGTAATCGTATTTGTACCCGGCTGTAGAGGCAAAGAGCATGAACAGCACCACGTAGAGGCCAAGGACCAGGATAAAAACCCGGTCCCGTTTCTGCTCCCGTCCGGGAAAGAGCCCTTTCTTTACCCTCAGCAGAAGGGCCGCCGTGCCGATGGTGGTCAGGGGCGTCATGCGGAACAGGACGACGATCGGGTAGAATAAAAGCCCTGGCTCTGTAACCTGCCCCCAGAAAAAGACCTCTTTGCGACGGGTTGTCACCCGCTGGAAGGCGAAAAGAAAGGTTCGGGCGAAAGTACCCGCCGGATCGCCCCACATGTCCGGCCAGAGGGCCACGTAGATCAGGGCCGCGCTGAAAAGCCAGAGAGCCAAAGCTCCCAGCCAGCGCACGAGCTCCTGTACCATCTCCTGACTCCTGCCCATACCAGCCACCGTTGACCTCTCCCTGAAGCGGACCACGAAGCACGCCGCCGCCAGCAGCCCCACAAAAGGCCCCAGAAACAAGGCCGAGCTTTTGCTCAAGGCGGCCAGGCCGGCCGCCAGACCGGAGATAACCAGGTAACGTCTCTCGCCCCGCAGATAGACCAGAAAACTCAACAAGGACAGGATGATAAACCCACTCAACAAAGCATCCTGATCCAGGAGGCGGGAATACACCAGGTAGAAAGGATCCAGAGCCAGTAGAATAGCACTCAGGAGGGCTACGGGCTCATTCTCCCTGGACAGTTTTCTGACCAGATGGTAAACTCCCACCACACAAAGGGCCGTGAGGAGGGCAGTAGGGAAACGCAGAGCCACCAGGTAGTCAGGATCGACCGTCTCGGTGGGCACAGCCCGCAGGAAAGCCGGCAGGGAAATATCGCGGCCTTGCAGCAGATACCTGACCAGCAAGCCACTCACGGCGCTCCAGACCGTGGTCACGCCGGGGTGACCGGGCAGGACATCCTGGTTCGGCTGCCCGTTCAGCAGGGCCATGAGGAACTCCACCGACCGCCTCACCCAGCCCGTCTCATCGACGGTAAGAAAAATGTCAAGCCCTATGGCGCGCGGGCCCAGGGCTAAGATAAAGACCAATATGTATAGCCATGACGACTTCTCAGAGCTGGGGATAGCTTTCATCTCCATATGTGTTGATTATCTCCCTACAGGATTCCCACAGGATTATCTAATTGTAGCACACTCGCCCCCAAACGCCAAAACGGGAAAATCCGTGACGACGACCAACTCTAACAAAACTCTAACACTCCTCTAACGTTATTCTAATACAGACCTACTATAATAGTAATCGAAAAGAAGTGGTACAATCTGAGCATGGCACAGGCACCCATAGTTTAGCTAATGCTTAGACTGATACCATTAAATATCTACTATAACTATCACTTGAGGAGGTGAACAATCATGGCTAAATTGGTGAGATGGGAACCTTTCCAGGACCTTATGTCGCTCAGGGAGGCAATGGATCGGCTCTTCGAGGAGAGCTTTGTCCGCCCCAGGGCTGGCTGGCCGGTGCGTTTTGCTCCCGGAACCCTGGCCGTCGATATGTACGAAACCGATGAGGACGTTGTAGTCAAGACGGCTATGGCCGGCGTTAAGCCAGAGGAAGTCGAAATCACCATTACCGGCGACACGCTGACCATTAAGGGCGAGACCAAGACAGAGGAAGAGATCGAGCAGGATTGCTACATCTGCCAGGAGCGCCGTTACGGGGCTTTCTCTCGCTCTCTGCTTCTGCCCACCAGCGTGGTGGCCGAGAAGGCCGAGGCCGAGTTTGAGAACGGCATCCTGACCCTGACCCTGCCTAAAGCGGAAGAGGTCAAGCCCAAGAGCATCAAGGTCAAGGCCAAGTAGCAACCTGATTTCGGTAACCAATGGTCTAACCTCTGTCGGAACCAACCCCGTTCGGGCAGAGGTTGGACCTGATTCAAATCTAAACTTTTGAGGAGGATGTATAATATGGCAGATATTAAACTCAAACCACTGGGCGATAGGGTTATCGTGGAGCCCATAGAGCAGGAGGAGACCACCGCCAGCGGCATCATCCTGCCCGAAACGGCCAAGGAGAAACCCCAGCAAGGCACCGTCCTGGCCGTCGGCCCTGGTCGCTATGGAGACGAGGACGAGCGGATCCCAATGGACGTTAAGGTGGGCGATCGCGTCCTCTATGCCAAGTACGCCGGCACGGAGGTCAAACTGGAGGGCGATCGTAAAGTCCTGGTTTTGAAAGAAAGCGACATCATGGCTATCGTCGAGTAACCCTACAGACTAAACTGATGCAATCGATTACATCAACTGACCCAGAACCTGAACCATTAGGAGGTAAACACAACTATGGCAAAACAATTGATATTTTCTGAAGAGGCCCGACGAGACCTCAAGATCGGTCTGGATATCCTGGCCCGGGCGGTCAAAACCACCCTGGGCCCCAAAGGGCGCAACGTGGCCCTGGACAAGAAATGGGGCGCCCCCACCATCACCCACGACGGAGTAACCGTGGCCAAAGAGATCGAACTGGAAGACCCCTTCCAGAACATGGGCGCCCAACTGCTCAAGGAAGCAGCCACCAAGACCAACGACGTGGCCGGCGATGGCACCACCACCGCCACCGTGCTGGCCCAAACCATCGTCAACGAAGGGTTGAAGAACGTGGCCGCCGGGGCCAACCCCATGCTCATCAAACGCGGCCTGGAGAAGGGCACGTTGGCCCTGGTGGAAGCCCTCCGCGAGATGAGCGTGGACGTGACCGACCGGGCCGAGATCGCCAACGTGGCCGCCATTTCGGCCAACGACCCGGAGATCGGGGAGTTGATCGCCGAGGTGATGGACAAGGTGGGCAAGGACGGGGTGATCACCGTCGAGGAGTCGAAAGGGCTGGCCTTTGAGACCGAGTACGTGGAAGGTATGCAGTTCGACCGGGGCTACATCTCGCCCTACTTCATCACCAACCCGGAGGCCATGCAGGCCGAACTGGATGCTCCTTACATCCTGATCCACGACAAGAAGATTTCGGCGGCCGCGGCCCTGGTGCCTGTTCTGGAGAAACTGGTGCAGGTAGGCAAGCGCGACCTGGTGATCATCACCGAGGACGTGGAGGGCGAAGCCCTGGCTACCCTGGTGCTCAACAAGCTGCGGGGGGTGTTCAACTGCCTGGCGGTGAAGGCCCCCGGCTTTGGCGACCGGCGCAAGGCCATGCTCCAGGACATCGCCATTCTGACCGGCGGACAGCTCATCACCGAGGAGATGGGGCGCAAGCTGGAAACGGTGCAGATCGCCGACCTGGGACAGGCCAGCAAGGTGCTCTCCACCAAAGACGACACCACCATCATCGAGGGCAAAGGGGAAGAGAATCAGATCAAAGGCCGCATCGAACAGATCAAGGTCGAGATCGAGAACTCAACCTCGGACTACGACCGGGAGAAGCTCCAGGAAAGGCTAGCCAAGCTGGCTGGCGGAGTGGCTATCATCCGCGTGGGGGCGGGGACCGAGGTGGAGTTGAAGGAGAAGAAGCACCGGGTGGAGGATGCGCTGAGCGCCACGCGTGCGGCGGTAGAGGAAGGGATCGTGCCCGGCGGGGGAGTGGCCCTGATCAACGCCATTCCTGCTCTGGACGCAGTGGAGACCACCTTTGCCGACGAAGCCACCGGAGTGACCATTTTGCGGCGGGCCATGGAAGAGCCGATGCGCCAACTGGCCATCAACGCCGGACACGACGGGGCGGTGATCGTGCAGGAGGTCAGGCGTCACCAGGAGCAGGAAGGGAACAAGAACATCGGGTTCGACGTGTTGCTCGAGGATTATGGAGACATGCTCAAGAAAGGGATCATCGACCCGGCCAAGGTGACCCGTTCGGCCATGGAGAATGCGGCCAG
>CAZYHC010000001.1:277809-283359 GCA_964646625.1 uncultured Anaerolineales bacterium | reverse complement strand
CTTCGGCGTCCTTCGTCTACTCTGATCTACCTCCTAACGAACTGCGTAAGTACTGATATATGTATCGTTTCCTGGTAGTTATCGAAAAGGCGGAAGGGAACTATTCAGCTTACTCACCGGATCTGCCCGGCTGTGTGGCTACGGGCGCCACCCTGGAAGAGGTGGAAAAGAGCATGCACGAAGCACTGGAAATACACGTGCAGGGGCTGCTTGAGGATGGACTGCCCATCCCTGAACAGAGGACCTTTGCTGAATATATCGCTGTCCGTTAAGCAGATAACTTTAGAATCGCGGAGGTTACGGAAAAACGGAAAACGCGGAACCCAGGGGCCGCTTCCGCGTCCTCCGTGTTCTCCGCGATCCGGAGGCCGTATAGAGCATGAGCAACCGATTGAGAGAGGATTTAGAATTGAAAGTGGAAGAGATACCAGCCATCTATCGAAGGGACCTGGTCGCCACCCAGACCCATTACGACCGCTACAACTTCGACCTGGACACCGAGGAGCGGGCCAAAACCAAGATGGACAAAGCCCTGTTGGGCCACTTCCTGCGCCAGAGCGGGTTGAGCGAGGGGGACACCGTCGTCGATGTCGGGTGTGGGGCGGGGGTGATCTCGTCGCTGGTCAGGAAACGCTACGGGGTTACGCCCATCGGTCTGGACCTGAGCCTTGTTTCGGCGCAGAGGGCGAAGGAGAAAGGCGTCCAGAGCGTGCAGGGCAGCAATTTGAGCCTGCCTTTTCGGGACGGGTTTACTGACTTCGTCATCTCCAACGGCGTCATCCAGATGACCCCCGACCCTCATCGCTCCTTCGCCGAGCTGTGCCGGATTCTGAAGCCAGGCGGGAGGCTCTTCCTGTCCATCTATAATAAGCTGAGTCTTTACTATATTATCTACACCGTGTTAGGCGCTCCCTGCCGTCTGGCGAGGGCCGTAGGCGGAGAGTGGATAGTGCGTAACGTCCTCTTCCCGCTGTTCTATCTGCCGCTGCTGCTGGGGAATTTGCTCATCCTGGGCGCGGCGCGGCGGATACCCACGCCGATGGCCTGGAATCTGTTCAACGACCAGCTTATGGCTCCGCAGGCCAGGTTCTACACCTTCAAAGACGTTGATGAATGGGCCAGGGCGCAGGGTCTAAAGTGCCTGGAGAAAAGAACGGAATCTGTGGGCTTCATGCTCAGTTTTATTTTCCAGAAGTCATAGCCAGATGCCTGGCACTTCCAAAGTGCCAGGCCCCTGATGAGGTAAGGAGGAAAAACATGAGGAGCAGGATATGGTGGTTGAGTGCTATTTTGGCTCTCGCTTTACTGGGCGTCTTTTTGCTGGCCTGTGATCTGCCGGGCGTAAGGCAGGCGGCAGTCCCATCGCCCAGCCTAGACGAAGTGGTGACGGCCAGGCGTCTTGATGAATGGCAAAAACCCACCGAAGCGACCGAGACCTTTGCCCCCACCGACGTCTTTTACTGCTCGGTACGGGCCTCCAATTTGGAGGCCGGCTCGCAGGTCACGGCCAGGTGGTTTTACGGTGACGAACTTGTGCACGAGTACACCATCGCCGTCGAACAGGGCGGTTCAGGCTATCTCGGGTTCAACGCGGCCCGTGATGACCACTGGCTCCCCGGCGATTACCGGGTTGAGATTTATCTCGGCGACCAATTGGTGGAGACGGTCGATTTTACCGTGGAAGAGGCGCCTGTGGCCGAGGTAGCCCCCACCGCAACTGAGGCAACGCCGATGACAGGCCCCCCTTCTCCGCCCACAAAGGCCCCTGTCCCCGAAGAGACGATAGCCGCCACGCCCGCCCCCCAGAAGACGCCAACCGCCACCACGCCTGCGGCCTCAAAGACGCCTGCCCCTGGGGCCACGACCGTCATCGTCTTCCCCTCACCACAGGTCACGCCGATAGAAACGCCTCTGCCTGAGAAGACGGTCATCAGCGCTTCCCCTTCGCCAGAAGGGACGCCCATGACCGTCAGCGGCGGTAAAATCGCCTACGCCGAAGCGGAAGTGACGAGTTACGGGACCTGGATTTACAACATCTGGCTCATGAACACCGACGGCGGCGAGCGGCGCAAGATAGCCGAACTGGCCAGCGATCCTTCCTTCTCTGCGGACGGCCAGCGCATTGCCTTCACTGGTTGGACGGGGCGGCAGGGAGGAGGCAGCGGCGGTTTGTGGATCATGAACGCCGATGGCAGCGATCAAAAACTGGCGTGGAACGAGGGCTCGGTGGCTTGTAACAGTTGGTCGCCGGATGGGAAGCGTATCGTCCTCCTGGCCTTTGGTAAATCGATCATTATCTTCGATCTAGCCAGTAGCGCCCGAACCTCGGTCGGTAAAGGCGATCAGCCCGCCTTCTCGGCGGACGGTCAAAGCATTATCTACAAAACCTGTCAGGGCACTCGATGCGGTTTGTTTACCGCCAACGTTGATGGCACCGGCCTCACCTTGCTGACTACGGATGCCGATGACGGACAACCGGCCTGGTCTCCCGACGGCCAGAAAATTGCCTTTGCCTCCGGCAAAAGGGACCAGTGGGATATCTACGTGGTCAACGCCGATGGGTCAGGGCGTACCAAGTTGACCAAGGAGCCGGGCCCCGACGTCCTGCCCGCCTGGCTGGGCAACGAGCGCCTCGTCTTTCGCTCGGTGCGCGATGGCGGTTGGGGGGTCTGGATCATGGACGCCGACGGCAGCAATCCCCAGAAGCTCGTCGATTCCCCGGCGGGCGACGATTGGGGACGGGCCAAAGTGGCGGCCACTCCTTAAATTATAGACGTGTAGATGATGAGGGTTTATCTGGAATCTCTGGGATGTAAATTGAATCAAAGTGAGATGGAAACCCTGGCCCGCCGCTTCAACCAGGCTGGTTGTCAATTGGTCGGTCGGGGCGAGGAGGCCGATCTTTGTCTGCTCAACACCTGCGCCGTGACCCACGTTGCAGCCCGTAAATCCCGGCAGGCCCTCCGCCGTCTGCGCCGTGCCCATCCCTCCGCCCGGCTGGTGGTGACGGGGTGTTACGCCGAGGTGAACGCTATCGAAGGGGCCGACCAGGTAATAGGCAATAGCGACAAAGAGCGCCTGGTCGAGTTGGTGCTGGGCACGGAAGAGCAGGCCGCAGGGTTGAGCAGCCCCCATTTCCTGTTTTCCATCCCTATTCCTCACGGTCACACCCGTGCTTTTGTCAAGATTCAGGACGGTTGTGATAATCGCTGTGCCTATTGCCTCATCCCCTTAGCCCGTGGTCGGCAGCGCAGCCGCCCTCAAGCCGACGTTCTGGCCGAGATCGAGGCCAGGCTGGCCGCCGGCTACCAGGAGGTGGTTCTAACCGGGGTTCACATCGGCGCTTATGGGCGTGACAATAGCCAGGGCACCTTGTGGTCTCTGGTAGAAACCATTCTGAGCCGCGCGGAGGTGCCCCGGCTGCGTCTATCCTCCATCGAGCCCTGGGACTTCGAACCGGCTTATTTGCATCTGTGGGAGGATGCCCGTCTGTGCCGTCACCTGCATCTGCCTCTCCAGAGCGGCTGCGACTCCACCCTGCGACGCATGGCCCGACATTACACCACCGCCGATTTTGCGGCCCTGGCGACGGCTGCCCGCCAGGCTATACCCGACCTGGCCCTGACCACGGACCTTATCGTCGGTTTTCCAAGAGAAACGGCAGCGGAGTTCGAGCACAGCCTGCGCTTTGTGGAGGAGATGGGCTTTGCTCGTCTGCACGTCTTCAGGTATTCGACCCGGCCAGGCACCGCAGCGGCGACCATGCCCGACCAGGTCCCGCCCGAAACGGTAAGAGACCGGAGCCAGCTCATGTTGCGTGTGGCCCAACGAAACGCCGCCACCTTCAGGCAAAACTTTTTGGGGCGGAAGATGGGCGTTCTGTGGGAAGAGCGCAGGAGAGACGGGCTGTGGCTGGGCCTGACGGACAATTACATCCGGGTGGAGACCAGGAGCGAGGCCGAACTGACTAACACTCTGACGGCCACCAGGTTGGTGGCCCTGACCGATAAGGGCATGCAGGGCGAGATAGTTCGGGGGCAAGAGGATGAGGACCAATTTCCTATTGACACTTTTTTCGCAGCGGAGTATCATTAAATTGGTAAGGTGCTCACCGGCACCAACCTCATAGCCCACAGCAAAGCAGTGGACTATCAAATCTTCTCTAGCCTCTCGATGCTTCATTTAACATCTAAACATAAAATTTAATTGCAAACGGTTCGGAGAGGAACGATGAGCATCGTCGCTATTATATTTTTGAGTCTGGGCTTCAGTCTCGTGATCATTTTGAGCATTGGAGCCTACATAACGGTGCGGCGGGTGACCCGCCCTCGGGAGCGTTCTTATACTGATGACTACGTCTTCACCCCTTTTGAGCTGGAACTGCCCTGGGAAGACGTGACTTTTAGGAGTCAGGATGGCCTTCACCTGCGCGGCTGGTTTATGTCCAGGCCAGAGAGCAGACGGGTGATGATCGCCTGTAGCGGTTTTCATGGACAAAAGTCCAACCTGCTGAGCCTGGCTCGTCCTCTGTGGCATCGAGGTTTTAACGTACTGGCCTTCGATCTGCGGGGACAGGGCCAGAGCGACCTGGCTCCCCTGACGGTGGGTTATCGCGAGACAGGAGATTTCCTGGCCGCGGTGGAGTTCGTGCGACGGCGGATGCCCGAGGCCATCATCGGCGCCTTCGGTTATTCGATGGGGGGAGCGGTAGTTATCATGGCCGCGGCCCAAAATCAGGCTATCAGGGCGGTGGTGGCCGATAGCCCCTTTGCCGAGTTGCGGGAGATTGTAGAGATCAGGTTCTATCAAACCTGCGGGTTGCCGCCCCGGCCTTTTGTCGCTCTGGCCGACTGCTGGCTGGCCGTCCGTTACGGCTTCCGCACCGCCCAGGTGAGGCCCGTCGAGGCCGTGGCTCACCTTGCTCCTCGCCCCTTGTTGCTCATCCACGGTACAGAAGATGAGGTGACCCCGGTGAAACATAGCCAGGCTTTATATCAGCGAGCCGGACAGCCCAAAGAGATATGGCTGGCCGAGGGAGCCGAACACGTGGGAGCCTATTTTCAGAACCGACGGGCTTATCTGGAGAGGGTGGTGGGCTTCTTCGAGCAACACCTGAACCCGGACGAAGTCTCTACCCCCGTCGAGATCGCGACTGCTGATAAATGTCCCTCTCCAGCACAGCCCAAATACGCCTGACGCTGGATGGTTCCTCATATACAAATAATAAGGTGCCTGGCACTTTTGGAAGTGCCAGGCACCTATTTCTCACTTCATGATGACGGGCAGGTAGACTCCGCGCCCCGCCCCTACTAACGCTCCTCCGCCCCAGAAGCCTCCGCCCAGAGTGTAGCCCCCGCCGGAAAGCTCCCCAAAAGAGAGGTTAGTCAAGGGAAATAAAAAAAAGAGTCCGCAACTCCCACTTGAGAGAGTTGCGGACTCACTATCAGGGTCTAATGGATATTCCTGTCTCTACGGCTTGTAGGTGGCGGCCAGGTATTCGATCAGGGCCCCGGTTTCCTGGTCGTCAAGTTGGGCTCCTTTGCCTTTCAT
>CAZYHC010000001.1:0-277709 GCA_964646625.1 uncultured Anaerolineales bacterium | reverse complement strand
ATTCGATCAGGGCCCCGGTTTCCTGGTCGTCAAGTTGGGCTCCTTTGCCTTTCATCCGCTCCACCGTAGCCTGCCAATCCTCGGCGGTCTTCTTGGCGTTCTTGACGAGATCCAGAGTGTGGCAAACGGAGCAACGTTCCTCAAGCAAGGCCGCGCCCTCGGAGGGTGTCTCTTCCTCCTTTCCATAGGTGGCGGCCAGGTAGTCGATCAGGGCCCCGGTTTCCTGGTCGTCAAGTTGGGCTCCTTTGCCTTTCATGCGCTCCACCGTAGCCTGCCAATCCTCGGCGGTCTTCCTGGCGTCCTTGACGCGATCCAGAGTGTGACAAACGGAGCAACGTTCCTCAAGCAAGGTTGCGCCCTCGGAGGGTGCCTCCTCTGGGGGAGGCTGTTCCTCCTTTCCATAGGTGGCGGCCAGGTATCCGATCAGGGCCTCGGTATCCTCGTCGTTAAGATAGGCTCCTATAGCTTTCATCCGATCCACGGTAGACTGCCAACCCTCGGCGGTCTTCTTGGCACTCGTGATGATGCCCAGCGGGTGGCAAACCGTGCAACGTTCCTCAAGCAGGACCTGACCTCTCGAAGGCGGCTCTATGCCGAAGTCCCAACTCAGTACATAGTCGTAGGCTCCGGGCTGTTTGTGGCAGTCGATGCACCCTTCCACCTTGCCTGCTTCGTCCACCGTGCCGTCGGGAGCGTACTGGACCCAGAACCAATCCCCTTCTGCGGGGTTGTAGCCTTCCACCTTATACATGATCGTCAGCGCAGCCATGTTTTCCTGGTCGCCGGGCGGGTAGTTCTCCTTGGCAATGATGGAGCCATACGGCATCTGGCCGGGGAAGTCTTCGGCCACCGAAAAGGCTATGTCGTTGACGAAGGTGCGCACGAAAGCGCCGTGCGGCAGTTCGGTCTCGTAGAATCCCTCCCGCGAGGGGTCGGGCCAGTACTTGTAGTCGGTATAGGGCCTCTCTTCGGTCAGGTAGGCCCACAGCGCCTCGGCGTCTGGCTCCGGGAGTCCGAAGTCCCAGCCCAGTACATAGTCGTAGGCCCCGGGCTGTTTGTGGCAGTTGATGCACCCTTCCACTTTACCTGCTTTGTCCACCGTGCCGTCGGGAGCGTACCTGGCCCAGAACCAATCCCCCCCTTCAGGATTGTAACCTTCTATCTTATACATGGCCGTCAGCGCAACCATGTTTTCCTGGTCATCGGGCGGATAGTTCTCCTTGACGATGATGGAGCCATATGGCATCTCGCCAGAGAAGTCTTCGGCCACCGAAAAGGCTATGTCGTTGACGAAAGTGCGCAGGATGGCGCCATGCGGGTCGGCGCCCTGGTAGAACCCTTCCAGCGAGGGGTCGGGCCAGTATTCATACTCGGTATAGGGCATCTCTTCGGTCAGGTAGGCCCACAGCGCCTCGGCGTCCGGCCCTGGCATCCCTTCCTGCGCCGTGACGACAAAGCTGGTGCTGAAGACGGCGAAAACGAGCAGGACGGTGAAAGCAATGACAGACAGACCAACGAGATAGGAACGTTTCATTTTCCTCCCTCCTTGATGCATGGTGAGCGTACTGTTTCTCCATCCGATATAGCTTCCGATATGATTTACGAATTGGTATCGTTGCCCATCACCCCCTTTCTCGTCTCTCACCTGTTCCCCTATTTCACCTGCTTCATCTACTTCATCTCCCAGGTGAGGTCGCCTTTCAGCCGCCAGTGGGCGCTTTCGTCCCCGTTGACGCGATATACCTGGCCAGGGAAGCCCACCGTGGTGTCCAGGCGGATAGAGCCCACTCGAGCGTTATCTTTGTAACTCATTACGTCGAGTCGGCAGTCCGTGGTGCAGCCTTCGGGGGCAATCAGCAGCCCTTCGTCCTGGTTGAGGAGGCCAATCTGGCTCAGTCGGGACTGGAGCCAGAAGACTTCTCGGCGCGAGACCTGGGGGTCACAGGCCGATTGCCCTTCGGTGAGCAGGCCAATGAGTGGCAGGTTGAACTCATCCTCCACCTCCAGGTCGCATTGGGTGAGCAGTTGGAGCATGTAGTAAGGCGGGGCAGCAGGGTTGGGAGGCATCGGACCGACCGAGGCAAATAGCGGACTATCGGACACCATCTGCTCGATTTCGCTGCGGAATAGGGCCGCGTCCGGATAGTCGTAGAGACGGTCGAACTCTGACCACGCCTTATCCACCTCTCCTGAATACAGGTAGTCCAGCACCAGAGGCAACATCTGGCACTTGGTATCGTTACCCCACTCGCAATTTTCACCTGGCGAAGCCCCCTCGGCCATCTCCCGATCCCTGGCGATGTCCTCCTCGTATGCCTCTGGAAAGCTCGGGCTGGCCGGGACGTAACTCTCTCCATCATATTGAAGGATCACTCTCGCGGCTGGCGAGCCAGCGTAACAACAATACACATAGGCAAACAGGTCGTCGCAGGTGACGAACTCGTAGACACCATCGCCGTCGAGGTCCTGAAGGGTGCCGCCGCAGTTGGACTCAGGAGCCTCCAACACCTTGCTCATCTTGGGCCCCAGGTCGTAAATGACGGTGGAGGAGCAGCAGTGTGCTCCGCCCGTATACCTCTCGACGATCACGTCGGGATGGCCCTCGCCGGTGATGTCGGTGCCCGTGAGGTCGTCCAGCCCGGTAGCGTTTTCTATCTGCACCGTCGGCTGCTCCAGGGCAGAGATGGTGGCGATGTTATCAAACGGGAAGCCGAAGTCATCCTCGCTGGTATTGCGCCACAGCCGGACAGCGTAAGGGCCGATCACCCGTTCCTCTTGAAGAACGTAGGTGCCTTCGGGGAACAACTCAGACGTGGGGGGGACGGGGGTAGGGACAAGCGCGGAGGCGATGCGACCGTCGAGTTGGCCGGCCACCGGGCTGTTGGCCTGGATGAAGCTGCGCACCAGATCCCACACGTCGAGACCCGTCTCAACGTAGGTAGCCTGGGCAAAGATGTCCTTGTAGCCGCCCGCGATCAACCCCTGGTAGTTCGTGGTGGCTACTTTGTAAGTGGCAGCCGGGTCGAGAGGGGCGTAGCCAGCCGCAGGGTCGGCCGGATCTTTGAGCACCTGGAGGTCGGTAGCCTGGCTGTCCGCGATCTTGAAGCGTGCCCCCGATACCTGCGAGAAAGAGTCGGACCCGCTGAGCGAGATGCTGTGATTAAGCAGTTCTTCCAGCAGCGCGCCGCTCACGTCGTAGACCAGGATGCTGTTTTTGTAGGGGAGCGCCGTTTTTAGATCCTCCTCCAGGATCGTGCCCGGCGGAATGGGGGAGCGGAAACTGCTGGAGGTCGAAAGCGCCGCGTGCGCCCCTGCCGCCGAACGGATGATATCCATCACAAAGTTCCCCAGCACCGACTCCCCGGTGAGCAGGCCCTCGGTGGAGAGTTCGTAGGCTGCTTCGCCGATGGGCTGAAACAGGGGAGCGTACTGGGGGTCGGCTTCCAGGTCAGCCTGCATCTCGGTCACCTTCTGGGCAATCTCAGGGTCTTCGGGGAGATAGCTTTGCATCCGCACCAATTCGCCGCCGACGGCGCTCAATACGCCGTCGGTGAAGGTCAGTTCCACTTTGCTGACGTAGGTGAGATACTGGTAGGGCGAGATGATCGAGGTATCGGTGCCTGGGATGGGGGTCAATTCTTCCTTACGGTGGCTGTGGGTGCCGAAAATGACGTCGATGCCGGGCACCGCCCTGGCGAGCGCCACGTCTTCTTCGTACAAGGCATGGCCGATCAAAACGACGGCGTTGACCTGCTCTTCATCACGCAGCGCCTTCACCACCTGCTGCGCCGTCTGCACCCGATCGGCGAAGGTCGCGCCCTCGGCCGGGCGGTACTCGGGCTTGACCAGACGCTCGAATTCATCGCCAGCCACGGCGAACACCCCGATCTTCACCCCACCAACCTCGAACACGGCGTAGGTCTGGCCTTCGTATTGGAACAGCGGTTGGCCGCCAGCGTCCAGGGTGTTGGAGCTCAAAATAGGATAGGCGATCTGGGCGCGGCATTGGGCGAAGACCTCGGGGCCGTAGTCGGCATCGTGGTTGCCGAACGCCATGGCGTCTACGATGCCGTTGAGCCAGGGCCACTCGGCGCATTGGTACTTATCGGACCAGGCCGGAGAGCCGCGGTTAATCATGTCGCCGCCGCTAAAGATCAGGGCGTGGGGATCGTCGGCGAAGGGCTTGAGATAGGCGATGGCCCGCGCGATACCGGCAGAGTTGTGCTGCTTTTCGGAATAGAAAGGCGCGGCGTGCGAGTGGTAGTCGGAGAAGTGCAGCAGGGTGACGGTCGTGCTCTGTTGCGCGGATGCAGGAACAACGGCAAGCACCAGCATAAGCGTGATCACAAACAGGGTAATCTTTTTCACTGCGAAAACCTCCTTTAGATAAAAATGATACACTTCATTTATTCATTCTCTCCCGATTCTTTACTCATTTCCTTTTCAATCTGCCGCTGGGTGTATCTTGCCACAGCCTCACTTTCGAAGACAAAGACATTGAGGCAATGGAATAAAAGGCCAATGCCCCAGCCCCCCAGGGGCCAGAGGAACCACGGATTCCTCCACCCCTGCTTCAACCCGTCGGTGAAAAGCCAGATGAAGAAAATGAGCCCGTTGACGACCAGATAAGCCGCCAGATGCCGGAAAAAGTCTACACGGGCCTTGACCTTCTTCTCCGCTCGCTCGTAAGCAGCTTGATACTCTTCTGAGCCTTTATCCACCATGATTTCCCTCCTTGTATTGTTAAGTTTCCCTGTCTCTTCCGAATCACGAAGTAGAACGAATTCCGCAAATCTGTGAGGATTCACTTCGTTTCTACCAGACACTCGAAGAGGCTGTTGCCAAATATAATACCTTATTTTCCCAGAAAAGACAAGCGCCAAATTCCTCGCCTGTCTTGTCTTTTCCCGGCAAGTCGGGTATAATAGAGGGAGACCAGGTGGTGTCATGGCACCCTGGTACAGGCCGCAGAAAGCGAGGAAGACGAAAACAATGGATGTGCTTTTGACCAAGGACGTGCCCAATCTGGGTCAGGCAGGTCAGATCAAAAAGGTAGCCAGGGGCTATGCCCGTAATTTCCTGATCCCCAAGGGTTTGGCCAGGCCCGCTACGCAGGGGGCGCTCAAACAGGCCGAAATCCAACAGCGGGCCGAGGCCAGACGACAACGCAAACTGGAGAACCAGGCCCAGGATTTGGCTCAGATCATATCCCGCACCACGTTGACTTTTCGGGCCAAAGCCGGTGAGAGCGACCGCCTCTACGGCTCCATTACCAACGCCGACATCGCTCAGGCTCTAGAACAGGAGATGGGTCAGACCGTTGACAAACGTAAGATAGAGTTGAGCGACCCTATCCGTGAGCTTGGTACCCATCGGGTGCCCATCAGGCTCCTGAGCGATCTGGCGCCCGAGGTGACGGTCATCGTCGAGAGGGAGGAGTGAAGAGATGGAAGACGCCGAAAGCGAGTTGGGCAAATATTTTCTAATACAGCACATTATTTCTAACATGACCTGCGCTATCTGCCAGAGCCGTTACGAAGAAGACGATATCCAGGTCGTGGATCATCGCGGCGATGTCTGGATCATGACCATTGTCTGTAAACGATGTCATACTCGCGGCCAGATCTTTGCTCTGATCAAGGAGCATGAAGACGAGGCGGCTATGGCCGAGATGACCCCGGATGAATGGGCCAGGTTCCAGGAAATGCCCCAGATCGACAGCGATGAGGTGTTGGACGTGCACCACCTGCTCAAAAACTTCGAGGGCGACTTTGTGGAACTGCTTGAGAGCTGAGCGTATTTTAATCCCAGGGAATTAATTATGGCAAATCGTAAACTCGTTACTGGTCCTACTTACCAGGAGATGCTTCACCCTGATAGGATCGAACCCGAAACTCGCCGCAAGGCGCTGGCGGCTATGAAGGAAGACCCGCTGGATCCTATCAACCTGTTCAACATCACCTGGCGCGATGAGCAAAATCGGATCTACTACCAGGTTATGCCCCAGGAGTTGACCGGGGTGGAGGCCCCTATCGTGGTGCTGTACGCTAAAGACTTCCCCACGGGCAGCCACAAGGTAGGGGCGACCTATGCGGTGCTCATCGAGAAAGAGCTGAGCGGCGAAGTAGACCCCGGCCTACACACCCTGATCTGGCCCTCCACCGGCAATTACGGCATCGGGGGAGCCTGGGTGGGCTGTCGCATGAAATTCGACTCGGTGGTCATCCTGCCCGAAGAGATGAGCAAGGAACGCTTTGACTTGGTGCGCGGCTATGGAGCCCGCCTGGTGCTGACCCCCGGCTGTGAGAGCAACGTCAAAGAGATATACGACAAAAGCAAGGAACTGAAAGCCGCCGACCCGGAACGGGTGCGCATCCTCAACCAGTTCGAGGCCTGGGGCAACTATCGCTTCCACTACTACGTCACGGGCAACACCATCGTAGAGTTGGCGGCAGAATTGAAAGAGCAGGAGGTCGGCAACGGCAGGATAGCGGCCTACGTCTCGGCTATGGGTTCGGCGGGCACGATCGCCGCCGGCGACCGGCTCAAGCAGGTCTGGCCCGAACATAAGATCGTGGGCCTGGAACCTATCCAGTGCCCCACCGTGTACTGGAACGGCTACGGCGGCCACGACATCCAGGGCATTGGCGATAAGCACGTGACCTGGATCCACAACGTGATGAACATGGATGCCATCATGGGCATCGACGACATCGAGAGCAAGAAGGGCCTGCAACTGCTGGTGGAGGCACCAGGCTGGAAAACCATGATCGACCGCTATGGAGTGCCTGAGGATGAGGTGCGTAAGATGGCCGAAATCTTCGGCATCAGCGGGGTGTGCAACGTGCTGGGGGCGATCAAAACGGCCAAATGGTACGGCTTCGGCCCCGACGAGGTGATCGTCACCATCTGTACCGACGCCATAGACCGCTATCGCTCGATCATGGACCAGATGACGGCCACCTACGGAAAAATGGACGAAACGGAAGCCGCCGTGCGTCTGGTGAGTATCTTCCACAGGCAAAAGCTGGATTGGATCAAGGAAGGCAGCCGCGAAACCCGCCACCAGTGGCACAACCTGAAGTACTACACCTGGGTAGAACAGCAGGGCAAAACCGTGGAAGAGTTGGACGCCCAAAGAAGCCAGGATTACTGGCAGGCCCAGCAGGCCCAGGTGGAAGAGATAGACGGGCTGCTGCTGGAGCACCGGGCCAGCACCGCATAGGGAAACAGTGCGCTTCAGCGCACTTTGGCTTTTAGCCTGGGAGTTTGACTCCCAGGCTTTTTATATGATTTCCTCCAGGCTGAACTCTCCCGTCTCGGTGTCGTACACCACGTAGGTAGAGCGGCCGTAGAGTCCCATGACCTCGCCGGGGTTGACCCACAGCGTATCCCCTGCTTTTTCGGCCCTGTGTCTATGGGTATGGCCGTTGAAGAGGGCCTGGTATTTCCCGCTGGGGGCCAGGCCAGCCGCGATCTCGGGGTAGTGAGCAAACGCGATCTTCGCGTCCCCCACCTCGATCTCGCCCCAGGGATTATAAAGGGTGACGTGGCCCGCCTGGGCCGCGATGCGGGTGAGGTACAGGATATCGCCGTCGTTATTGCCCAACACGCAGTGCACGGGATGGGAAAAACTTTCGGCTATCTTCCTGAGGGTGAACGCGGAGCAGAGGTCGCCGCAGCAAATGAGCGTCTGGGCCTCGCTCAGGCGGGGCAGCACCTTTTCCAGCTTCCAGATGTTGTCGTGGATATCGGATAATACAGCTATTTTCATTCTCATCCCCTCCTTTTCTAACCACAAAGGGCACGAAGGACGCAAAGGTTCAGGTGCCTGGCCCTTCCAAAGTGCCAGGCACCTTGTGGTTCAAACTTTCTTATAGTGTATGGCCTCGCCGAAAGCAGCCGCTTTGGCCGCTTCCATGACTGACTCCGGCAGGGTGGGATGGGCGTGGATGGTTTGGGCCAGCTCTTTGACCGTGGCCCCGGCCTGCATGGCTACCACCGCTTCGGCCACCAGGTCGTTGGCGTGAGGCCCCATAATGTGCACTCCCAGGATAGCCCCGCTGTCCTTCTCATGCACGATGCGTACCTGGCCCTCCTGATGGCCGAGGGCCAGGGCCTTGCCGCTGGCGCTGAAGGGAAAACGGGCCACTGCATAGTTTAACCCCCGTTCTTTAGCCTCTTTTTCCTTCAGGCCCACGCCTGCCACTTCGGGGAGGGTGAAGATACAATAGGGCACGGCTCGATAGTCGGCTGCCCGGCGGTGTCCCAGAGCGTTCTCCACCGCTACTTCGCCCTCGTAGGAGGCCACGTGAGCCAGCATGTAGGTGCCCAGCACGTCGCCGATAGCGTAGATGCCGGGGAGGTTGGTTTCCAGGTACTCGTTTACCACAATACGCCGTCCGTCCGTCTTCAGGCCCAACTCCTCCAGACCCAATTCCTCGGTATAGGGCCAGCGGCCAGTGGAGAGAAGCACGATCTGCCCCTCCACCGATTTTTCTCGACCGCTCTTCTCGTACCGCACCCGCAACCGTCCCTCGTCCGTGGGCACGATTTCCTGGAAGGTCAGGCCGATATCCACCGTGAGGCCCTGGCCACTCAGAGCGGCCCGGAAGCGTTTGGCCAGTTGTGCCTCGGCTGCTTTCATGAAGGTCCGACGGCCCAGAATGCGGACCCTGGTGCCCAGGGCGTGGAACATGCTGGCGAACTCCAGGCCGACCACGCTGGCCCCGACGATCACCATGCTCTCCGGCAACTCTTTTAGCTCCAGCAGTTCCCGCGAGGTGAGCACGCCGGGCAGGTCCGCGCCGGGGATGGTCACCCGGGCCGGCACCGACCCACTGGCGATCACGATCTTCTGGGAAGCTACGTCCACCAGGTCCGCCCCTTTCTGTCGGATGCGCACCAGGCCCGGCCGGACGATGGTGCCCACCCCCGGATAGATTTCGATCTTGTGGGCGCGCATCAGCTCGATAACGGTGCCTACCAGGGTGGAGACCACTTCTGCCTTGCGGGCCATCATGGCCGGGAAATTGACGGCCACCTGGCCCGCGATGTCCACCCCATATCGGGCCGCGTCCACCGTGTCCAGGTAGACCTGCACGCTGCGAAAAAGGGTTTTGGTGGGGATACAACCCCGGTTGAGACAACAGCCGCCGATGCGCTCCTTTTCTACTACGGCCACCCTGGCCCCCAGTTGCGCGGCGCGAATGGCGGCTACGTAGCCCCCCGGTCCCCCGCCGATAATGGTGATGTCGTATTCAGGCATATATTACTTCTCTCCTTCCCCTCAATCTCCCAGGCCCCTGCTAAAAAAAAGATTAGCTCCCCTCGCCGTTAATGGTGAAGGGAGCTTATCGGCTGGTGGTTTATGGCTGGCTGTGGCCTTCCAGGAAACTGAGCAAGATCTCATTGAATTTTGCCGGTGAGGCCAACATGGGCAGGTGGCGACAGCCTTCCATCACTTCCACACGGGCGTGGGGTATGAGCCGGGCTACAATCTGGGCCTGGTTAGGGTTGACCACCCCGTCCTTGCTGCCAAAGACCCCCAGGGTGGGGATTGTGACCTCGCCCAGCCGAGGCCGCAGATCGGTATTGCGCAGCGAATAGATGCTCCACAGGAAGGATTCCATAGTGGATTGCGAGATGGTATGGCTGATCATGGTTCTGGCTACTCGTGGATCCTGGGACACCCAGGGGGAATAAAGCCACAGAATGGATTGTAAGATGAAGGGAAAAGTCCACAGCACGGAGGCAATAAATTCTCGCCCGGACAGCCGCAACAGGATGCTGAGCGACTCGCCGGTCATGGGCGAACCCACCACCGCCACTTTGTCCACCCGATGGGGTTTGTCCAGGACCAGACTCATAGCCACTGTACCTCCCATAGAATGACCTACCACCTGGGCCTGTTCGATGCCCATCCGGTACATAAAATGGTCTACCATCCAGACGAAATCATCCATATTGTAGGTGAGTCTTTTCTTGCTGGATTCCCCGAAGCCCCAAAAGTCCAGAGCGTAAATTCGGTATTTATTCAACTCGGCCAGAGCTTCCATTGTCGGGCGCCAGCAACCCCATGACTCGATCCAGCCGTGTAGGAAGAGGATCGGCTGGCCTCGTCCCTCTACTTCGTAGTGGATGATTCCCTGGTCGGTGACCATTGAGGCCATGGTTAGAGCCCTCCTTTCAGGATCGGTGAGAGAAAGATCGCGTCATGAAACGTAGCTTTGCCAACTATTAAAATCAGTTAATAAGGCGACACAGTGATGGTATAACGCGGCAAGGTGGCCGGGTTTTCGTGGGCTACCCGGCCGGCCACGTCGCGAGCGTTCGCCACGAACGTCAGCGCCCCTGTTTGCCTGGTGGAGAGCACCCATGTCTTCTGACAGGATTTCTTTCCGGCGCAATCGAAAGAGTGGGTGCGATCCAGTTCTGGATCGCCGGTGAACTCGCCAGTCCACCAAAGCTCGGATAGACCTATGCCGTTGGTCGCCTTTACGGTCAGGTTAAACGGCTGACCAATGATGGCTGTGTCGGGCAGGCTCATCTTCACTGACAGCGGTATATCTTGCGGTCGTTCGACGGTAATGGTGATGGTCTTGACGATGGTCTCTTCATCGGTGATCACGAACAGTTCGTAGGTGGTGGTTTTAGCGGGGCACACCGTTTTCCTGTCATGTCCCACCACGCCTGTCTTGCCCAGGTACACTTCTCGGGCGTGTTCAACATCCCAGTACAGCGAGGTGCAATCGCCAGGTTTCAGGGTCCTTTTAGCTGCTCTGAAACTGATCTCGGGGCGCGGCAAAGTGGGGGTGGGGGTGGGAAGGGGGGTCGAGGTGGTGGGGATCTGCACCCAAATCACGACGGACACCCTCGGGCCCAGAAAGCGGCCCCCCGGATCCTTCATGCGCCACAGGCCCCTGTAAGTGCCGGAAACGTCGGGGGCGTACATGCTCACCCGGATATCGGCGGTGTCGCCGGGCTCGGTGGCGGGCACGGCCTGGGTCTTCGATGCTCCCATCTGATCGCCGGCAATGAATACCCAGGTGTAGCCCTCGCCCCAGGGACAGGTGCCGCTGTTCCGCAAACGCCAGACCTTGTCAATGCGGCCGCCTGGCTTGAAGACCGTGCCGTCGGGGACGGTGACATCGGCCACGAACGCGGCGTCTGACACACAGGTGGGCACCGCCGTCGGCGTGGGCGACGGGGTAGGGGTGGCTGTCGGCGGGGCGGATATCGCCAGTCTCGGGGTCACCGTTGGGGTAGCGGTGGGCCTGGTTTTGGCCGTCGGGACAGGGCCAGCGGGCACGGGCAAGACCTCCACCCCCACCGTTTCCGACTCGCCTGTCAGACCGGCGGCGTTATAGGCTTTGACCTTCAGGTTGTAATGGCCGACCACAGCCGGTTTCCAGAGCTGCTGGATGGAAAGACGCGGCTGACCCTGGGAGGTGGGACTGGCTACACTGTGATACAGAACGTCGTTGACCCACAGTTCCACTTGAATTATACCTTTCCTATCGCTGGCTACCGATAAGACGAACGCTTCTTCGCCCAACCTGAGCTGGGTTCCGTCGGGGGGCGAGGTGATGCTCACCCTGGGCAAGACCCTGGGACGGGCGAAAGCAAACCAGAAAGTAGCGGCGATGAGACCCGCAAAGATCAGGAACAGCCCCACATCGACCGCGGTGGGCCATAGCGGTAGGCTCTGCTCGCTCTCTATAGCCCCCGCCGACGTAGGGTGAGCGGTTCGCTCGTCATGAGCCGCTGAAGTTTGGAAAACGAGGAGGACATCGCCGAGGCCAATGACATCGCCGTCGTGCAAGGCGCGGGAGGTATCGATCTTGATGTCGTTGACGAAGGTGCCATTGGCGCTACCCAGATCCCCGATCACAAAGTGATCGTCTTCCCGAAAGAGAAAAGCGTGATAACGGGAGACCAGCGGGTCATCGAGGACCACATCGTTATCCTCCATACGACCAATGGCGATGGGGTCCTCGTTGAAAATAAACCTCTGACCTGCCTGAGGTCCGTCCCGCATGATCAGGGTTATTAAAGGTTGTTGATCGGAGGTCATCTGGGGCCGGGGATCATCTTTGTACCCCCTTCCGTTTCTCGCTCGCAAAGTCTCCCCCGTCTATTCGAACAGCAGGCATAAGAACCCGACTCCTCTCGTCGCTTACATTGTAACATTTAATTTAATCGCTGTCAATACTTCGCTGGTCTAAAACGGCCTTTCGAGGTATAATGTTTTTTATCCAAAAAGGCGAGGTGACGTTATGAGCATAACCATTGTGGGCCTGGGGCCAGGCCACCCGGCCTGTCTGACCAGGGAAGCCTGGCAGGTTTTACAAGGGGCAGAGGAGGTCCATTTACGCACCACCCATCATCCGACGGTAGCTTCTCTGCCAGCCCATCTGGTCCTCCATTCCTTCGATCACCTTTACGAGGAGCACGACGACTTTGCCGCCGTTTACCAGGCTATAGCTAGCCAGGTATTGGCCCTGGGCAGGCGGACCCGGGGAGTGATCTACGCCGTGCCCGGCCACCCTCTGGTGGGCGAGGTCTCGGTGCAGCGTATTCTGGCTTTGGCCCCAGAGGAGGGTTTAGAGATACGTCTGGTGGAGGGCCTGAGTTTCATCGAGCCGGTGTTGACCTGCCTGGGGCTGGACGCGCTGGACGGCTTGCAGATCGCCGACGCTACTGAATTGGCCGCCCGCCATCACCCGCCTTTGAATCCTGACGTGCCCACCCTGGTCGGCCAACTGTACGGGCGCCCTCTAGCCAGCCAGGTCAAGCTAACCCTGATGAACCTGCTGCCCGACGAGCATCCCCTGACCCTGGTGCACAGCGCCGGGACCGAGGCGCAGACGGTCAGGACGCTGCCCCTTTACGAGCTGGATCGCCTTGATGACCTCGACCATCTGAGCACGCTGTATATCCCCCCGCTGCCCCGGCCGGGCGCGGTGGAGACCTTTCAGGATACCGTAGCTCGTCTGCGGGCGCCTGGCGGCTGTCCCTGGGACCGGGAGCAGACCCACCAGAGCTTGCGTCCCTGTTTATTAGAAGAAGCCTACGAGGTGCTGGAAGCCCTGGACGCCGACGACCCCACCAGGCTGCGCGAAGAGTTGGGCGATCTGCTGATGCAAATTATGATCCACGCCCAGATAGCAGTCGAGGCGGGCGATTTCAGTCTGGCCCAGGTGGTAGAAAGCATCGACACCAAGATAAAACGCCGCCATCCTCACGTTTTCGGCCAGGCGGTGGTGCGCGACACAAACGACGTGTTGCACAACTGGGAGGAAATCAAGCGCCGCGAACGGGGCGATGAAGAAAATGACTCTATCCTGCGCAACGTGCCCAAAACGTTGCCCGCCCTGGCCCAGGCCGAAGACTACCAGAGACGGGTGGTGCGGGTGGGCTTCGACTGGCCGGATATCGGCGGCGTGGTTGACAAAATAGCCGAAGAGGTGGCCGAGCTACAGGCCGCCACCAACCCCGAAGAACGAGAAAGGGAGATGGGCGACCTGCTCTTTTCCATCGTCAACCTGGCTCGCTGGCTGGAGATCGATGCCGAGAGCGCCCTGAGAGAGGCCAACGCCCGCTTTGCCCGACGGTTCGCTCAGATGGAGCGTGCCTGCCGCACACAGGGTCGAGAGCTGGCGGAGTTGTCCCTGGAAGAAATGGACGAACTGTGGGAAGCTACCAAGACCTGAAATCAGCAAGAACCGCCGATGAACGCAGATCAGGCATTTTGGGCCAGGAATCTTTCCAGCCAGCGGCCCACCACGACGTACCTGAAATCTCGGCCCTGCAAGGTCTGCCACGCCCCCCACAGCCCGTACAGCGCCCAGAGGCCCATCAGGACCATCGGGATGACCATCGAGCCGATACCGATCCAGAAGAGAGGTGGCGGGGCGTCTTTGTATTTCTCGGCCTGGGCGATGATGGGGATAAACGAAAAACTGTAGAAACAACCCCAACAGGCCCAACTGACCAGGTAGAGAAACATCCCCACCAACTGGTAAACGGCTGCCTGCACGGCCTGGAAGGCCACGTACCTGGACTTCTCTTTTTGCATCTGCCAGATGACCGTCCCTCCGATCACTCCCAGACCGTAGGTGATGACCAGGCCATGAGCCAGAGCCGCCGTCAATCGTTCCTGGCGATTTGTTTGTGTCATGCTGCCCCCTTTGAGCCTGTAGCGGGCCACAGGCCCTGACTGGTGCGCGGCACTTTCTTGTCATAGTGCCGTGCACCTTTAATTCAGGTGAGCGATGCCCAAAATCCAAACCGCAGTACCTTGGCGGTGGGATACTGCGGTCGGTCGTGTCGGGGCGAGAGGACTTGAACCTCCGACCTCACGGACCCGAACCGTGCGCGCTACCGGACTGCGCTACGCCCCGTCCTGGTCAGAAAGTTGCTGACCAGCAGTCTTTATTATAACCTATTTTCACCAAATTTACAAGTGCCAGATGTCCAATTTTTCGAACCGGTAACGTGCCTTTCCCCGGCGAAATTCCGAGGGCTTGCGATTGGTAACCTCGCCATTATCGATTGGCGGCTACTCCGAAAGGGCCTCGGTCAGGCCAGGCACCTCCTCCGCGCCGACGGGAACGGTGATGCTCGAACCTTCGAAATCATCGCCGATAGGCTCGTACCGCCCGCCCAGACACTCGGAGAGGAAGGCCTCAGCTACGGCGAAGAACGACAGCCTATTCTCCGGCCTGGCGAAGCCGTGTCCCTCGTCCGGGTACAGCACGTACGTCACCGGGATGCCCTTCTCCTGCATGGCCTGGACGATTTGGTCGGACTCGGCCTGTTTGACACGCGGGTCATTGGCCCCCTGGCCGATCAGCAGCGGCCGCTGAATCTGATCCACGTAGGTCAGCGGGGAGCGCTCGATCAGGAACGCCCGGCCCTCTTCCGTTCTGTGGTCGCCCACGCGCTTGGCAAACAGCTCGACCTGCGGCTCCCAGTATGGCGGGATGGCCTCCAGCAGGGTCACCAGGTTCGACGGCCCCACGATGTCCACGCCGCAGGCAAACGTCTCCGGTGTATTGGTCATGCCCCACAGGGTGGCGTATCCGCCGTAGCTGCCGCCCAGGATCGCCACCTGCTCGGGGTCGGCGACCCCTTCCTGGATGGCCCACTCCACGGCGTCGATGAGGTCGTCGTGCATCTTCGCCCCCCACTCCAGGTTACTGGCGTTGATAAACGCCTTGCCGAACCCGGTGGAAGCGCGGAAGTTGACGCTCAGCACGGCGTAGCCGCGGTTGGCTAACCACTGATGCAACTCGTTATAGCCCCAGTTGTCGCGCGACCACGGGCCGCCGTGCACAACCAGCACCATCGGCAGGGGCTCATCGGGATAGCCGTCGCCATCGCTGTCGCTCCCCGGCGGCAGGGTGTAGTAGCTGACCAGGTTCAGCCCATCACGCGCTTCGATGACTACAGGGTGCATCTTCGCCAGGGGCAGACCCTCCAGTTCCCCTTGATGCGTGAACAGGAATTGTGCTTCCTGCCCCTCGCGGTCGTAGCGATAGTACTGCACCGGGCCATCGTCCATGAGGTAGGCGACCATCCAGTATTTGTCGTCCAGTGTCCGCCCTACAACCTCGGCATCGCCGTCGGCAACCGTGCCCAGGTAGGCCAGGTCTTCCGCAATGGACTGGTCGAGAACCTGCCAGTGCTTGCGCTCGTAGGTGAAGGCGACGGCCTGGACGTTCTTCTCCGTCGGGTGAATCATGAGGTCGCTAAGGTCCGCCTGTGGGTCCTCGGCGATCAAGGTCTGCTCCCCGGTTTCGAGGTCCAGCGCGAACAGCGCCGCGGTGTCCCGGTCGCGGCTGTCGATCAGGTACAGGACCGTGCCCGTCTTGTCGAACCCAACGAGGCCGGTGGTGAGCGTGTCCTCCATTGAAATTTTGGCAAAGAACTCCCAGCCTCCTTCTTCGGTCGAAACGAGATACTCCTTCCCGCCGTCGGGCGTTATCCGCGCCGCAAAGCGGACGTTGAAATCGTCGTCGATGAGGAATCCCACGAATCCCTCATTTTCCAGCACCAGCGTCCGCTCGCCGGTGTCCATGTTGACGCGGTAGAGGTCGTGAAGCTGAGGGTCGCGGTCGTTGAGGGCGACGACCATCTCGTTGGGGAACTTCGGACTGAACTTCTGAACCCGGGCCTGCACCCCCTTCAGAGGGGTGAGGTCGATAGTCTCGCCGGTGGTCAGGTTCACGCTGTAGATCCGCCAGTTCTCGTCGCCGGCCTGATCCTGACGATACAGGATGTGTTCGTTGGTGTAGGTCCAGCCGTAGGAGGGGATGCCGCGGCCGGTATCGTCCGTGACCGGCTCGGCTGCGGCGGGGTCGTCGGCCGGCCCCACCCAGACGTTCATCACCCCGTCTACCGGGGCAAGGTAACCGATCCTGGTCCCATCAGGGCTGAGCGCGACCTGGGATTTGTCCGGGTTGCCGAACAGGACTTGGCGCGGGATGAGCGGAGTAGGGTCTTCCTGACCCATTGCCGTCGTGCCGCCCAAAGTGGGAATCAGCAAGGCGACGACTACCAGGCCAAACAGTAACTTTTTCATATTTCTTGCCTCCTCAGATATTAGGTAGTGACTTCTTCACGTGTCGAGCGAGATTATAAACGACACCACTTTTTCGCAATTTCCACGTAGGCTTCGGTAGCCTCTTCGATTTTGGAGATGTAGCAAAATTCATCGGTCTTGTGTGCCAGGGCAGGCTCTCCAGGGCCGAGGATAATGGTTGGAGGGTGACCACAGGCCGCTGTAAGTGCAGAGGCGTCCGTAAAGTAGGTGGCTCCGCCTGCTACGGGACGTTCCTTCAGAAATGTTTCCATAATGTCGAATACTTCTTGTACCCACTCGTGGTTGGGATCGGTTGCCACGCTGCTGGCGTTTTCCAGGCACTTGATTTCCACTTCTTCTCCCAGAGTAGCTTGCAGACTTTGGCGAAGCTCTCCATAGTCCTGCCCAGGAATGGTTCGGATGTCTATACCCATCGTCGTCTGGTCGGGAACGGAGTTGATATTCAGGCCCCCTGAAATGGTTCCTATGTTAAGGGTGGGCGCTCCCAGCCATGGATGAGGAGAGACGTTAAAATCGTAATTCTGGAGTTTGATTATAACCTGGGCGGCCTTGTGAATGGCGTTGTCGCCTTGTTCTGGCATAGAGCCGTGCGCCGTTACCCCCCTCGTCCGAATTTCTAATCGCACTGCGCCTTTGTGACCGATCCACGGGTAGTTCGAAGTAGGCTCACCGACAACGATGGCCCCCGCTTCGCCCAGCACATTGCCGAGTTTGGCCAGATGATGTGCCCCTTGGCAACCTGTTTCTTCTCCGGCCGTAAGCACCAACGTCATGCCTGCCGTTCCCCTGGACACTTTAGCCACCTGCCGAGCGGCAAGAACCATAGCGGCAAGCCCTGCCTTCATATCCGAGGAGCCTCTTCCGTAAATTTTGTCCCCTTCGATTTCGCCACTAAATGGATCCCTGCTCCAGGCGGCTGCTCCCAGAGGCACAGTATCTATATGCCCGGCGAAGCAGATGGGAGCCTTACGGCCCTCACCTTTCAGGCGTGCCAGGACGGTTGTCCGTTTCTCGCCGAACTCGTAATAATTGGTCTGAAATCCGGCCGCTTCCAGCAGTTTACCGAGGTATTCTGCGCAATCGCGTTCCTGACCAGGGGGATTGATTGTATTAAAGGACAGCAATTTACGCGTCAAGGAGAGGGGGGTCCACTCTGTTTCCATGAGGGCGCTTCCTTTCCAACTAAAGATTTAGCGGTGCCATCCGTTCCAGAGCAGTGACTGCTCGCCTCCACCCGAAAAGCTCCTCACCTGGTTTTGGTGATCTCGGCCAGTACGTTGGTGGCATAACAACCTTTCGGCAACTCGAAGGCCAACACCAGCCCCTCGTCGTACCACAGCTCAGGCTCGAGCAGCGGAAAGCGTAGCGGCCTTCTGGCCCCTGGGGCCTTAGGCCCGCCTTTCAGGCGAAAGGATTCCAGGCTCAGACCCGCTTGGGCCAGGATGCGCCGCTCCAGTTCGCCCTGTGTCCCTTCGGCCACAAGCAGCTTGTAGCCATACAGCGGCCCGGAAGGGCTGATCTCGAAGCGGTCGGCGCGGGGCTGTTCGGCCTCCACATCCTCGACCAGGAAAGAAGCTCCTTTGGCGTGGATAAAAGCCAGATCGCCGACGAAGAGACGGTCGAACTCATCCAGCCTTTCGTCGAGCACGCCATTGAAAAGATGAGATTGATAGGCGGAAACGAAGAAACGCCTTTTGTCCTTGGGCAGACGAGAGTAAGCCGCCGGGTACGAACCGCCGCTTTTAATCAGGGCGCGCAACACCTCACGTTCATCGCTCATCTTGGGGGGGAACAGCGCCAGCGCTTCCGCCCAATCTCCGGCCTCGAAGCGCTCTCGCGCCTGGTATATGGTCAGGCTTTCTGCGGGGTGGGGGTGGCCCAGGAACAGTCCAATCGCCTTTTCCACGTCGCCGTCCAGGATGGCCCGCCCCAGCCGATGGGCATCACCTCGCTGGCCGAAGCGTTGCGCCCCAAAGTAGTTCGGCACGCCGCGCTTTTCCAGCACGGCCAGGATCCGTCGGGCGTTTTCCACCTGATTTTCATCCACCTCCCGGATGCGAATGGTGAAGCGGTTGCCCTTCAGGTGCCCGGTTTTCAGCTTGTTTTTGTGCCGCGTGGCCCACAACACTTTGATGTTTGCCAGTTCAAGGGCCAGCACCCTTTCCGGCGGCACGTTCTGGACGGACATCACCTGTCGGGTGACGGCCCGGGCATCCTTCAGCCCGGCGTAGCCAATGCGCTTATGGTGTAGGTTCAAAGCGCGAGCGATGCGCCGCACCGCCTGAAAGGTGGACAGGTCCGTTTTTTCCACCTCGAAGTAGGTGTGCTCTCCTTCGCCTAGAGGCTGATAGAGCGGTATCTCTTCTACCAGAAAGTCGGCAGGCTGGACTTTGATCTGCCCGCCGACGCCGGGCAGGTCAGCAGTCAGGTATCTCATCTCGGCCTGATGATAACACAGGTACTAACATTCACAATGAACCCAACCCTTTTTAGTCTCACCGCAGGCATTATACTCGACAATGCATAATTGCGCAAGAAAGCGGCCTCATCTCACCAGAAAAGCCCCCTGGCTCAAGCACACAGATAGCTTTGTGCTTTGCCAAACAGGCTGAACTCTGGTATACTATGCTCAATCTTAAGGAGGTGAGGGACATGAAGCATGTTGAGGACAGGATCACTCTGGCAGACCTGGAACGGTTGATCTCGTACTCGCCCCTGATCGGCGAGAAGCTGATCTCTCTGGCGCCCATTCGGGCGAGACAGGATGCCCGGTTGGTGACCCGCATCCGCCGCAAGGCCCTGGCGCTCATTGGGGATGAGGCCCAGATCACTCTGGATGAACCCTCTTTCTTCGTCGGCTCGGTGGATTTCATGGTGCGCCTGAACGAGGAAACGGGCCGCTTAAACTACGTGGTGCTGGAGACCAACGGGGGCAGCAGCCGAGGTCTCGTGTGCCTGTCCCCACGGGACATCGAGCAGATCTGTGGGGGGTACCAGGAGATGCTCGACTTCATTGATAGCGGAGATAGCAAATCGCCCCTCATCGTCATCGGTTGTCCCAAAGGGGACAAACTCCTGGCGGATAAGATCTACATCGCCCAGCGACTCAAAGAGGCTCTGCTCGAGAAGGGCTTATGTGAGAAGGCCCAGGTAGTCCCTCTGGAGGGCTTCCGCGGGAGACTGGAGAAGGGTGAGGGGGCGGTGGTCATTGGCCCCTACGACCGCTTGGTGCCCTCCCTCCATTGTCTGGATGGTCAGGTTTTCCTCATCGGCCATCGGGTGAGTGCCATCATCGGCGATGGGGTGGCGCGGCGCCACTATCTCATCTCCACAGGCCAGGAAATGGACGTGATCTTAGCCAACTGGACCTTCCCCATCACCGACGATAAGTATATGACCTACCGTGCTACCCAGGCAGCTATGGATCAACTACGGCCCTTCGACGTTTACTCCATGCGCTTCTGGCGAGCCAGGACCATCGACGAATTGGAAAGCATCTGCCAGGAGAAGCGCCAGGAGGTGGGAGACCTTGTGATCAAGCCTTTCCAGGGCAGCGGCGGGGCTGGCGTTCTGCCTGTCCTGGCCGATTCTCACATCCCCGCCGTCATCGAAGAGAGCCTGGGCGAGTTTCGGGAAAAGTTCAGCGTTTGGCAGCGTCCCTTTCCCTATACCATCTGCGAGAAGATCACTCCCCGCTACGCCATCTGGCGCGATTCCATGCGCAACTACGACATCCGCATCTACGTCGCCCGCCAGAACAACCAACTCATCCCTTTGGCCGGCCTCTTCCGGCTGGCCCTCCAGCCTTACACCGGCCAGTTCACCAAGAGGGCCCTGGTGGTCAACCTCTCCGGCTACGGCCGCGTGGACGTGGAGCGGGGCCTGGGGATCAGCAAGAAAGCCCTGGACATCGTGCGCCTGACGGAGGAGGACATGGTCAAGATGTTCGCCGCCTCGGTCGTGCTGCTGACCTTTATCGGGCGCCACTACAAGGAGATCTTAGCCCAGGCTTCCGAGTCGGCCTGAACTGCCCGTTGGAAATCGGGGGGCGAGACAGGCAATTTCTCCGTCAGGCGATGTGCACCAGGCTCTCCCGCTCGCTGACCACCTGCTCCCGCCGCAGATAGAGGATCACCCCGGCCCTGGGAGCCGAAACAGGGGTGCTGTGAGAGGCGAAGATCGAGGTGACGTGGCCCAGCACATCTCCCTCCTCCACCCGTTGCCCCAGTTCCACCGCCGCTTCGAAGAAGCCGGCCACCGGTGAGGGCACGAGCTCTTTTTGAGTGAAGACGTGGGGCTCTGTACTTTGCTGCACCGGCCCGCACAACATACCAATGGCCCGCATGAAGTTGAGCAGCCCCCCCCTCACCTGGGGAAGGTACGACGTGTTCAGGCTACGCCCCTGCCCTACCTCCAGGGTGAAGGCTTTGATTCCCTCCTGCTGGCATTTGTAGACCAGGGAACCTGCTAAACTGCCCGTGCGGTGAATGTAGGGGATGTTCAGCTTCGAGGCCAGCTCCAGGGAACCACGCCGGGGCATGACAACGTGGGGCAGATACTCGCCGGGCCCGCCGCCGTGCAGATCGATCAGATAATCCGTGTGGGCGAAGACCGATTCCCACAGCGTGAGCCCCAGGTGCTCCGTCGGCTTGCGAGGAGCATAGACGTTGTAACTGCGGTTGAGGTCAATGGCATCCACGCTGGACACCCGCTGGTGCTCATTGAAAGCCAGCGGATTGGCGATGGGCAGGAGGATAAGGGTGCCCTGCACCTCTTCGGGACCGAGAACCTGACCCAGGTGGTGGATGAGATGGACGCCGTTCCACTCATTGCCGTGCTGGCCCGCCACCAGACAGAGACGAGGAGCCTCCTGAGCGTTGCTGAGGACCTTGCACGGGAGGGTCAGGAAGGCTCCGTAGCTCAGTTGATAGACTTTCAGGCGCAGGACGTGCCGCCCTCGGTTGTGAGCGATAAAGGTCTCCAGTTCCGCGATGGGCAGGTCAGTCATAATCTCTCCGGTTGAAGATTTCGCGGCAATTATACTTGATGTGCTGAGAAAAGGCAAAGGTGTTTGTAGTGGGTACATAGGTTCGGTTCTGCCCGCTACGTCCACAATTTACCTCCAGAGGATTTTATGCTATAATGGGGATTAAGGAAGAGTCCAGGTTGCCAAAAAGTATGCTACCCTCGTTATAGCAAGGGCACAAATTTCCGTAGCATAACGTGCTGAAATAGATAATTGCTTTCGGGAAAAAAATGAAAGCAATTACCAACCTGGGACGCGGGCAGGGGCGAAGTGCTTGGCCGTGAGCGTCCAGGGGAAGCCCCTGGCTCGAGAGGAGGCTGAGGATGGAACTCCTTCAAGCTCGATATAAGATTGAGGAAAAGCTGGGCGAGGGGGGCATGGGCGTCGTTTACAAAGCCCTGGATACCCGCCTGCAACGTCCGGTGGCTATCAAAATCCTGACTCCTACCTTTGGCGAGGAGGCGGTGGCGCGCTTCATGCGCGAGGCCCGCTCGGTAGCCCGCTTGAATCACCCCAACATCATGGCTATCTACGACTGCGACGAGGAGGAGGGGGAGCATTTCCTGGTGCTGGAGTACCTGGAGGGCCAGACCCTGCGTGATATCGTTGGGTACGCAGACCAGCAAAAGATCGTACCCCAGGATTTTGCTTTTCACATCGCCCTGAGCACCCTGAAGGCCCTGGAGTACGCCCACAGCCAGGGGGTCATCCACCGCGACCTCAAACCGGAAAACATCATGGTGGCCGGAGAAGAAGTCAAACTGATGGATTTCGGGCTGGCCCGCATCCAGGACGAGACAGCCATTACCCGCCGCCCCACCTTGATGGGCACCGCCACCTACATGCCCCCCGAACAGTTGACGGGCGACCCGGTTGACGTTCGCTCCGATCTTTACGCTTTCGGGGTCATCCTCTACGAAATGCTGGCCGGTCGGCGGCCCTTCGTCGCTCCCCAACCGGAGCTGGTGGCCTTCATGCACCTTCACCAGACGCCGCCCAGCCCTCGCGACTTTAACCCCCAAATCTCCCGCCCTCTGGAGTACCTGATCCTGAAACTGCTGGAGAAAAAGCCTGACGACCGCTACTCCTCGGCGGCCAGGGTGCGGGAGGTGCTGGAGAACCTGGAGAGCGTCGATGTGGGGCTGGCGGCCGAGATCATGGTGCCCACGTTGCCCTCACATCGCAAGCAGGAAGTCGTCGGCCGCGAAAAAGAATACCAACAACTGATGAATCACCTGGATATGGCCCGCGCCGGCGAGGGAAGCCTGGTGCTGGTCAGTGGGGAGGCCGGCATCGGCAAGACCCATCTGATCGAAGCGCTGACCGTTTACGCTCGTCTGCAAAAGGTGGACACTCTCCAGGGCCGCTGCTATGAGTATGAGATAGAAGGAGCGCCACCCTACCAACCCTTTATTGAAGCGCTGCGGGGCTACATTACCAGAGCCCTCTCGGACGCCATCATGCAGGAGCAGGTTCGCAAGCACCTGGGCAGTTCGGCCGACGAACTGGCCCAACTCATCTCCGAGGTGCGTCAACTGGTGCCCTACGTAGAGCCGGTCATGCCCTTGCTTGACCCCGCCGCTAAACAAACCCGGCCTTTTCACAGCGTCACCAGTTTCCTGAGCGAGACAGCAGCCGATACCCCCCTGCTCCTCCTCCTGGAGGATTTGCAGTGGGCCGACCGCGCCAGTTTGGAACTATTGCGCTACCTGGTGCGCAACACCCGACGCACGCCGCTAATGATTGTGGGCACTTACCGTCCTGAAGAAGTGGGCTCCGACCATCCTTTGCGAAGTACTATCAGGGACCTCGGCGGTCAGGGGTTGTGCGCCGACATTCGCCTGGAACGTCTCTCGCCGGCCGAGGTGCGGGCCATGCTGCGGGCCCTGCTCCAGGAAGAGGTCACAGCCGACTTTGCTTCGGCCATCTACGTTCGCACCGAGGGCAACCCCCTGTTCGTGGAAGCGGTGCTCAAGGCTTTGATCGAGGAGGGCAAAGTCTATCGCGGCGAGGACGGCCGCTGGAAACGAGCCGACACCGATGCCCTGGAGATTCCACATAGTGTGCAGGAGGTGATCCGCAGACGCCTGGGACGGCTATCCGAACGGGCCGTCACCGTCCTTAGCTGTGCGGCGGTCATCGGCCAGGACTTCAATTTCGAGGTGCTGGTGGCTGTCCTGGAACCGGAGATGAGCGAGGGACAGGTCCTGGATAGCCTGGACGAAGCCCTTCAGACCGATCTAATCCACGACATGGGCATGGGCGATTTGCTGGGCTTTAACCACAAGCAGGTGCGGCAAATGCTATATAACGAACTCAACCGCATCCGTCGCCGCAAGTGGCATCTGCGCATAGCCGAAACTATGGAAGAAAAATATCTGGGGAAGGTGGAGCGCATGGCCCTGATCACCCATTATCTGGAAGGGGGCAACCGCGAAAAAGCTCTTATCCACCTGGTACAGGCCGGGGACCGGGCGCGCCGGATATACGCCAACGAGGAGGCCATGGGTTACTACCAGCGGGCTTTGGCTCTGGTCGAAGAGCTCGGGGAGCCAAAAGAGGAGCCCACTATCTCCAGGCCGCGCCTGCTGGAAAGTCTGGGAGATGCCTGTTTCTACGCCGGACGATGGGACAAGGCCCTCAGCCACTACGAAAAAGTTATAAGTCACACCGCCGATAAGGTGATAAGGGCTCGCCTGGAGGGCAAGCTGTGCGCCACCCTCTTCCGCCAGGGTAAGCTCGATCAGGCTATGGAGCACGGCGAGAAGGGCCTGGAGCTTTTGGGCGAAAAATTGCCCGGCGGTCGGTGGGAGGTCAGGCCCTCCATCGCGGTGCAAACCCTGATCCAGGCCGGCCACACCTGGCGGCCGGACATTTTCCTGCACAGGAAAAAGCCGGAGGACGACCCCCGGAACTGGGAAGCGCTTAAGATTTACCGCGAATTGACCTATCTCTACCTGTTTATGAACACGGAAAAGGGCGTCAATGCCCACCTGAAACTGCTGAACCTGGCCGAAAGGTACGAGGAATCCCTGGAACTGGCCCACGCCTACAGCGTCCACTCCGTGGTCAGCGCCAATCTGGGCCAATACGAAAGGGCCGAAACCTACGCCCAAAAAGCCCTGGACATCCGCAAACGAGTGGGCGACCGGGGCGATATCGCCCAATCTCATAACTTCATGGGCACCTCCTATTACGCGACCGGACGCCTGGACGAGGCCATCGAATACCTGGAAAGCGCCTACGATACCATTTATGCCCGGCGAGAGGGCGACATCCTGGAAGCGGCCTGGGCCACCTCGCATTTAGGCTTCGCCTACTACCTGAAAGGCGAATTGCGGGAAGCCCAGGACGTCTGCCAACTGCTCATCAGGGCCGCCGAAGGGGAATTTCAAAACGAGCGGGGCGCGGCCTGGGGACGTTGTGGGCTGGGCCTGGTTTACCAGGCCCAGGGCCGGGTGGCAAAAGCCCTCGTTCTCCTGCAACAGGCCGTCGAGGTCGGCCAGGATAGCCACGATAATATGCTGATCGTCGTGTCCAGGCTGCATCTCGGTCAGGCCTACCTGAAAGACGGCCAGGGCCGGGAGGCCCTCCAGGAAATAGAGAAAAGCATGAAAGTCGTGGTCGATAACGATCTGCGTAACTACTTTATGGTCTGGGTCTATGCCAGCCTGGCTGAGGTTTACGTCCGACACTGGGAGGATTATCAGGCCGCCGGGGAGGAGTCGATCTTCAATCTGACCCCAGAGGAGAGAAAAGACCATTTGAGGAAGACGAAACCTGCCTGCCAGCAGGCCCTCAAGATGGCCCAAACGTTCGTCATCGGGCAGCCTTCCGTCTACCGGGTGATGGGCACCTGCGAGCATCTGAGCGGCAACCGCCCCGAAGCAGAAAAGTACTTCCAACGGAGCGTGGAAGCGGCCCAGCAGTTAGGAGCCCGCTACGAGTTGGGCCGTACCTATTACGAGGCCGGCCGCTGGCTGCGCCAGGACAAAGACCAGCGGGCCACAAACTACCTGGAAAAAGCCAGGGACATCTTTGCCGAGATAGGAGCTGATTTCGACCTGGGCCTGGTGGAGGAGTTGCTGGCCGAATAGGGCTATGCTGCACAGCAATTTATGGCCGCCAGAAAGAAGCCGCTGAGTCAGCAGCGGCTTGCTTTTTGGTCCAAAAAAATTTGACGCGCCCGGAGGGACTCGAACCCCCAGCCTGCTGATTCGAAGTCAGACGCTCTATCCATTGAGCTACGGGCGCATCAAAACACACTTTTATTGTAGCACACTCCTGGCCCAGTGTCAACGAGGTTATTAATTGTGCCGTAGGGCCCTGTCAAAGTCGGGCCGGGGCCGACTGCTCTGGCTCCCTGTAAACTTCCACGATAGCCTGGGCCAGCAGGTGGCAGATTTCGTCCATTTGTTCCTCGCCGATGACGAAAGGCGGGGCCACCATGATCAAATCGCCGGCTACCCCATCCACGCAGCCACGTGAAGGATAGACGATCAAACCGCGTTCGAGGGCCAGGTCGGTCACGCGCCGCGCGAAGCGCACCTCCGGGGGGAAAGGCGCCTTATTGGAGCGGTCGGCCACAAATTCCACCCCGATCATCAACCCCTGTCCTCGCACCTCTCCCACCGGGGGAAGGTCGCCCAGGGCGGCCTGGAGTCTGGCTTTCAGCGCCGCTCCTTTGCGGGCGCTGGCGGCGATCAGATCGTGCTCTTGCAGGTAGTGCAGCACCGCCAGCCCTACCGCTGCTCCCACCGCGTGGTGGGAGAAAGTCCCCCCGTGGACGAAATCACCGCGGCCCGCCCGGATGGTCTCCACCAACTGGCGGCGGGCCATAGCGATGGACAGGGGAAAATAGCCTCCACTGGCCCCTTTGCCGGCCACCAATATATCGGGCTCCACCCCCCACTCTTCGAGGGCAAACCAGCGTCCGGTGCGCCCAAAGCCCGTGACCACCTCGTCAACGATGAGGAACAGGCCATAGCGGTCGCAGATCTGGCGGATGCGGGGCCAGTATTCGGGTGGGGGCGCGGCTGCTCCCAGCGACGGCCCGCTGATCGGCTCGGCGATGAAGGCCGCCACGTTTTCAGGCCCGATCAATTTGATGGTCTCCTCCAAAGCCTGGGCGCAGGCCACATCGCATCCCGGATACGCCAGGCCAAAGGGACAACGATAGCAGTAGGGCGGCGGAATGTGGGGCACGTCGCGCATAAGCGTGAGATATGGCTCGCGCAGAGCCGGCCGGCCAGATACGGCCAGCGCCCCCAACGTAGTGCCATGATAGCTGCGCCAGCGGCTGATGACGACGTGCCGCTGCCCTTCCCCGCTATCTTGCTGGGCCTGCTGGGCCAGCTTGAGGGCCGTTTCCACCGCCTCGGAGCCGCTGGAGAGGAAGAAAAAGCGGGGATCGTCCAGGGGGGCGATCTGGGCCAGGGCTGCGGCGTAGTCCTCCAGGACGCGGCTGGTGAAGGTGGGGGCATGGATGTAGGCCACCTTTTCAGCCTGGGCGGCCATGGCCTGTATTATCTCCGTTACGCCGTGCCCCACGTTGACCACCAGCGGTCCGCCCGAAGCGTCCAGGTAGCGGCGTCCCTCGGTATCGTAGAGGTAGACGCCCTCGGCGCGGTCGATCATGGGGTGGGCGTAATCCAGGCGGCGGTAAAAGACGTGTCCGTGAGGGTGTTTATAGAGCATCTTTTTTTCGCTGCAAAATCAGGGCCATGCCCAGACCACCGCTGACGCACAGGGTAGCCAGCCCCAGTTCCGCCTCGCGCCGGCGCATGGCGTGCAGCAGCGTGACCACGATGCGCGCCCCACTGCAACCGGTAGGATGCCCCAGAGCCACCGCCCCGCCGTGAACGTTGCGCCTGGCGGTATCCCAGTCCAGTTCACGCTCTACGGCCAACACCTGGGCGGCGAAGGCTTCGTTGATCTCGACCAGGTCTACGTCGGCCAGCGAGAGGCCAGCCTGAGCCAGCACCTGGCGCGCGGCCGGCACCGGCCCCAGGCCCATTTCCCTCGGATTCACCCCGGCGCTGGCAAAGCCCACAATGCGAGCCAGAGGCTCTGCGCCCAGTTCGGCGGCCTTGCTCGCGCTCATGACCACCACCGCTGCGGCTCCGTCGGTGATGCCGCTGGCGTTGCCCGGCGTGATCGTGCCTCCCTCCTCCAGCGGACGGAAGACGGTGGGCAGCCGGGCCAGCTTCTCCAGGTTGGTGTCAGGCCGGGGCCGCTCGTCCCGCTCGACGAGCACCGTCTGGCCCTTGCGGGCCGGGGCCTCGACGGGCACCACCTCGTCGGCGAAATATCCCGCTTCCCAGGCGGCTACAGCTTTGCGGTGGCTATCCAGGGCAAAGCGGTCCTGTTCCTGGCGGCTGATGTTGTATTTGTGGGCCAGAAGCTCGGCTGTCTCGCCCATGACCATCTCGGCCAGAGGGCACAGGTAGCCGTCGCGGTACATGGCATCCACCAGGGCATCGTCGCCCAGGCGATAGCCCCACCGGGCGCGCATCAGCAGGTAGGGTATCTGCGACATCTGCTCCACCCCCCCGGCCAGCACCACCTGGTTTTCGCCGCCGACGATGGATTGAGCGGCCAGGGTGATAGCTTTGATACCCGAAGCACAGGCTTTATTGACGGTATAGGCCGGGCGCTCCTGGAGCAGGCCGGCCCGATACGCGATCTGGCGAGCCAGGTTTGGGCCGTTCCCTGCCTGGCGGGCGCAGCCAAAGATGGCCTCATCCACGTCTGTGGGCTTCAACCCGGCCCGCTCGATGGCGGCCTGGGCCACCACTGCGCCCAGGGCGGCGGCCGACACGTCCTTCAGCCCGCCGCCAAAATTGCCGATGGGGGTACGCACGGCCGAGACGATCACCACATCCTCTTTGTTTCTCATAGCCTCTCCCCGATCATTTGGTATAGATTCCCTGCGGGTCCAGCTCCTCGCGGATCAACTGCAACTCCTCAGCGGTGGGCGGTTCGCTTTCGGCCAGGTCGTGGGCCACCCGTAGCTCCCAGGATACCTGTTCCTGCACCTGCTCCACGGTCACGCCCGGATGGATCGAGGCCAGGCCCATCTCCCCGCTTGCGCGGTCGAAGTGAAAGACGGCCATGTCGGTGATGACCAACTGAGGGCCGCCGCCGGGCATACCCAGGGCCGTCCGTTCTCCCCTGCCGCCCAGGTAGCCGGCGCTGGTGCAAAAGTCCAACTGTTCCACGAAGGCTCTTCGCCGCTGACGCATGATGATGAAGATTTTGCGGGCCAGGATGGCGATCTCGCAGGCCCCGCCGCTGCCCGGCAGACGGACCTTGGGCCGGACGTAATCGCCGATGACGGTGGTGTTGAGGTTGCCGAAACGGTCGATCTGCGCCCCGCCCAGAAAGCCCACGTCCACCCGGCCTCCTTGCAGGTATAACATGAACAACTCGGCCATCGAGCATACCGAGGTGGCTCCGCTGATCAGGCAGGGGTCGCCGATGGACAGCGGCAATCGGCCCGGCCGCGCCCCGAACACGCCCGACTCGTAGATCAGTTCCAGGGCAGGGGCCACGGTGCGCCGGGCCAGGTTGCAGGCGATGTTGGGCAGGCCGATGCCCACAAACACCGTCCGCTCCCCGGCCAGGGCACGGGCCGCGGTGGTAATCATCAATTCAGAAGGGGTGTAGTCCATCATGAATTCTCCTGCATAAGAAAATGCTCGTAGTAACGACTTCAGTCGTTAGTTATACGTATTTATTGAATTAAAGACGACTAAAGTCGTCACTACGTGTGTAAATCAAGCATAAGTGCCGTAGTTCACCGGCTCTGCCCAGGCTTCGCCCGGCGTCAGGCGCTGCCAGGTCTCCTGGCCCATCTTCTCCACGTACGCGGCGCGGTCGCGCACGGCGTACACCCATTCGCCCAGCCAGGCTTTCACCGCCTCTTCATGGCGCGAAATCCGGTCCCATTCCAGGTAGAACTGGTTGTCGCGGTCGTAATAGCCCTGTGTGTAGGATGGGTGTGCTCCATAGGGCTCGTGCACCACGGCGTCCACGATCAGGCCGGGGATGATGGTGCGGTTGGGGTCAGAGCGGATGACGGCTTCGTCCACCACGACTTCCACCACGACGACGACCTGCCTGGCGGCAAAGGCCGCTTCCTTCTGCGCTCCCAGCAGGCCCCAGATTTGGGTATTGCCGCCAGGGTCGGCCCGCTGAGCGTGGATGATGGTCACGTCCGGCTTGAGGGGCGGCACGACGTGGATTTCCCCCCCTCCGTAGGGATTGGACACGGTGCGGATGCGCGGGTTGACGCGGGGCAGGTCCGATCCCAGGTAGCTGCGCAAAGGGAAGAAAGGCAGCCCGGCCGCGCCAGCCGTGTAGCGTCCCACCATCCCGAAGTGGGAATATTCTTCCACCTCGATAGGATGCGGTATGCCATTCTCCACCGCCCGTCGTATGCAGTGCAGCGAGCCCACGCCGGGATTGCCCAGGTAGCTGAAGATCATCTTGCGAGCGCAACCGGCGGCGATCATCTGGTCGTAGAGCAGGTCGGGCGTCAGGCGGCACAGGGTCAGGTCGCGCCGCCCCTGGCGGATGATTTCGTGCCCGGCGGCGAAACCGATCAGGGCCGTGAAGCCCTCGATGGCTATCGTGTCGCCGTCGTGGACGAAGCGGGCGATGGCCTCCTGCATGGAAACGATTTTGCTGGTCATGTCACCTCCAGGTTAGTCCTCTCTTTTTCCGGCCCGTCTCTTGGCCCGGAGCAGGCGAGTGGTCAGATCCTCTTTATCAATGTCAATCTCAATGGCCTCCTCGACTTCCGGTGGGGTCGCTATCGGCTCTTTGGGCTCAACCTCTGCGCCCTCGAAGAAAGCTGGTGTCTTATCCTCTGCTTCTCTGTCACCGACGGCCGTCCGCTCTTTGGCCCGGAAAAGGCGCGCCAGCCCAGGGGCCGAAGAACCTCGCGGCGCGGCGGGCGCCGCCTTTTCGCGCCGCCATGCCCTGTACTGGCGGGCAAGGGGGACTTTGCCCCACAGAAAGGCCCAGGCCCGTCGCAGGTCGGCCACGGCGATAGTTAGGCGTCTGAGGCCCACGTCCAGGGGCAGCAGACAGACGGCCAGAACGAGCAGCCAGGGCCAGATGTCGCTGAAACTGCTGACGGCAGCCAGGTCGTGACGGAAAACCTGCTCCGGGGACTCCACGACCATCCCGCCGCCCAATTCCGCCAGCCGGGTTAGAAGCTCCTCGTCCGGCCCTGGGGTTCGATATTCGGGCGAATAGGCCATCACAAAACCCGTCGTCTGGGCGGCCACGATTTTCCCTTCGTCTTTCTCCTCGTCGCTCTGAGAGATGTGTACGAGATAAGCCCCTTCCTCAGAGGGAACGAACTCCCCCTGGTAACGGCCAGGAGCGGTCTGGCGCAACTCCAACTCTATCTTTTGCAGACCGGGGGTGATGATGTTGGCCCGGCTGTTCAGGGCATTCAGGTAGTTGCCTGCTTCGTCCAGGGTATCGACGGTGATGAGGGCTTTCTCTCCCTCCACGCTCACCCTGGTTTCTATTTCCCCTGCTTCCCGTTCGATGATGGTCCAGCGCACCGCCTGCGACCAGAAGCGAGGAAAACCCTCCCACTTAACCCAGGCTTTGGCCCAGCGGCCGGTGGCGTCGGAGGTCCAGGCCACCGCCCGCCCCAGGCCATATTGCCACTGGGCCAGGATAGGATCCTCCTGGGCAGAGACCAGGACGAGTTGGGCCGCTATTTTGGGCGAGGTAGCCACGTACCCGGCCAGGGGAGGCACTTCCTCGATGCCGGCCAGGATAGAACTGGGCCCGACCTGACGAGGGAAGAAGTCCCCTTCGACGATGTAAGCCCGGCTGGCCAGGACGGTCTCCTGGGCGAATATCTGGGGGATGGAAGAGGCGTCTCCGGTGAAGTGGAAACGACCACCACCCTCGGCGGCCAGACCCTCCAGCCAGGGGGCGTAATCTTCGCCTACGGCCACCACCGAGAGGGTCACTTCTCCAGCCTGCATCTTTTCCACCAGGTCGGGGATACTCTCCTGGCTGGCTCCGCCGTCGGTGAGGAGCACGATGTGTTTCAGGCTGGCCTCCGCATCCAGGATAGCTTCTACGGCGGTTCTCAGCCCGGCATAGATAGACGTGCCGCCATCGGCCCTGATGGTGCTCACCGCCTGTTGCACCTCCCCTGGATCCTCCAGCGGCCCAATCTCCACCACCCAACGGGCGCTGTTATCGAAGGCCACCACCCCTACCAGGTCTTGGGGACTCATCAACTCCACCGAACGGTAAATGGCCTCCTTCGCCAGGTCCACCTTGCGCGCCAGCCCGACCCTGTCCGGCCCTGTGCCGGAAGCCATGCTGCCCGACTTGTCGATGACCATCACCAAAGCCAGGAGGGGCATCCGTTCTTTGTCCGTGATGACCATCTCGACGGGCAAGGTCTCCTCCAGGGAGGTGCGGAAGTAACCGCCCACCCCGTAACTCTCCGGCCCGCCGACCACCACCAGGCCATGCCCCAGGTCGCGAACGTAGGTCTGCAAAAGCTCCATCTGCCGGATGGATAGCGTCGTGGCCGGGACGTTGACCAGGACGAGGCCCGCGTAGTCGCTCAGAGAGGCCAGGTCGGAGGGCAAAGCGGACGGCGCTGCGGCCTCGACGTTCAGCCCCGTGGCGGTCAGGGCCTCCACCAGGTTTTGGCCCTCGGCCTCTTCCTGGGCCACCAGCAGGACGCGGGGCGCCCCGCGCACCAGGGCGAAGGCACTCAACTCGTTGTTCTGCCAGAAGGTGTCTTCGGAGGGATCCAGTTGGGCGCGGAAAGTGTGAAAGCCCTGCTCGCCGGCGGTCATGGGCAGGGCGAAAGTGTTAAGCCCTTTGCGCAACTCGATCTCGGCCTGGTGCACCATCCGTCCGTCGGCGAAGACCCGCAGGCTGCTGGTCAGGTTGGCGGTGCTCTGGATTTTGATCGCCAGGTCAAAGGTTTCGTCCTGGTGCAGAGTGGAGGGGGCAGTCAGTTCCTCCAGGATGACCTCCTGGCCGAGAACAGAGAGGAGAGGCACGACGGAGACCTGGACGCCGCTGGCCCGGGCCAGTTGGGCGGCCGCTTCAGCATCTCCCAGATTGTTGTTGCCGTCGCTGAGGAGGACGATCCGTTTCTGGGCCTGGGCCGGGAAGAGGGCCAGTCCCAGGCGTAAGGCCGTTCCGACGTCGGTATAGGTGGTGCGGGGCACGGTGGTCACTTCGTCCAGCTCTCTGGAAGCGGTGACCGACCGCTCCACCAGGGCGTCCTGGCCGAAGAGGATGAGGCCCGCTTTGTCTCCCGGCCGCATCCCTTCTAAAGCCTGGCGCACGAAGCTCAAAGCTCTTTTCTCGTTGGACGAGCCGATGCTGTCCGAGACATCCACCAGGAAGACCACCGCCATCTCGTCCACGGCCCGCACCAACTGCGTCCCGGCCAGGGCCAGAACCAGCAGCACCACGATGAAGCCGCGCAAGACGAGGCTGGCTATGGCCCGGCCTCGCCGCCCGCCTTCCGCCCGCCAGACGTAGACCAGGTAGGGCAAGGCCAGAAGAAGTATTAAAACTTGTGGGTGGATAAAAGAAAAGGGCATGTTTACTTTTAGGAAAAGTTAGTGTAAAATAAGGTCAGGATATCAAGTCTACAAAAGCGTCTAATCAAAGGTTGTGATGGCAATCCAAGACGACAAACGAGAGAATGAGTCTGGTTGCTCCATCTTGGTGATAGCATTCATCATAGCGGCGGCCCTGTTTTTCACAGGGTATGCGAACCCGCTCTGGGCATGGCTCATAGCCATCAATGTGATCGCTCCTTTTGTCTACCGTCACGACAAGAAAGAATCAAAGAAAGAAGAGGATCGGGATCGGATTGCGGAATCGATTCTACACCTTCCGAGCCTGCTTGGAGGCTGGTTGGGGTCTCTAATTGGAATGATAGCCTGTGACCACAAAACCAAAAAGCGCTGGTTTCAGGCTGTTTGGTTGCTCATCGTGTTATATCAGTCCGGGATTATCTACCTCCTGTTTCAACTCGATGAATCTTTCCCCTGGGCGCAAGAGTTTCTCAGGATGTTGCTTGATCTGCCTTGGCCTCTCAGTGAGTTATACGGTCCGCGGCTTAGTCCGTATTAATAGCCACCTCCCCATAACTCGGCCCGCCAGCGTTCTACGTCTGCTGCGGTTTGCATTTCGGGGTGGTTTTCGTCTTTCCAGGCTCCGGCTGCTTCTTCGATAGCCTTTATCTGCTCTTCCAAAGCCAGTTTCTCTTCCACCGCTGCGGCAATGAAAGCGCTTCGTTGACGAGGGGGAACACGCTCCCGCAATCTTTTCAGGAGGAACTCCGGAAAGGTGACGGTCATTTTGCGCTTGGAAGACTCCTTATCAGACATCTACTCTGTGCCTCCTCTCTGCATTTATTATGCGTCTAAAAAGCTCTCTTGTCAAAAGCTGTAGGCGCGGTTTACTTTTATGGAGGGTTAGTGTAAAATGAGACCGGGACGAATGCCTGAGGCTCATAACAGTAGAAGGTACGATGTGGCTTTTAGATGGACGTAGCTGAGATCCAGAGATATGTACAGGCTGACCGTTTCACCTTTACCGACCATGCCGTTAGGCGAATGCTCGAGCGTAATATCAACGACCTGGAGGTGAAACAGGCCATCCTCAGCGGAGAAATCATCGAAGAGTATCCCGACAACAAGTATAGTCCGAGTTGCCTGATATACGGACAAACTGAATCAGGAAGGGATCTCCACGTTCAATGCTCTTTACCGCCTCAGGTTAAAATCGTTACCACTTACGAGCCAGACCCCGCTGAATGGCTCGACAACCGTATCAGGAGAAAGAGATCATGAGTTGCTACTATTGCCAGGGCGAGATGAAAGAAGAACTTACTACTTTTATCCACGAACAGGAAGGACAGATCTGGGTTATCCGCAACGTACCGGCCTTCGTCTGCCAACAGTGCGGCGAAAAAGAGTACACGCCGGAAATCACCCACAAAATCCTGGAACTCGTCCGAGGCTCAGCCTCACCGGTCGAGACCATTCAAGTGCCGATCTACGATCTGGCCTTGCTCTCCTCGTAATATTCTCCCCAACTACCTCACCCTGGGAAGCTGTGGCTTGAAATGCGCCCACCACTCCACCAGTAAGACGACGAAAGCCAGCAAAGCCAGCGGCCACCACATCTCCCTTTGCCCCTTAGCCTGCCCCCGGCCGGCCCTCACTTCCTCCTGGCCCACGACCAGGCGGTCGCGGGGGGCCAGGTCAGATTCCAGTTCGCTGAAAAGGTTGACGGCGAAACGGCCCACCACCTCACCCTCAGTTGTGGACTGCCGCACGGTGTACACGCCTACGCGGTCGGTGTCGGCAAAGGAGAGGGGCTTTCCGGTGAGGGGCAAACTCAGGCGGCGGCCATCAGGTGTCTCCACGATCACCTCCTGGGCCTGGGGTGCGGGGCGGATGACCAGCGGCTCGCCCGGGAGCAGTTGGGGAGGCAAATCCATCGCCCCGCGAGGCAGAAACCAGGAAACCAGGTTAGAGATCAGGATGGGAAAGGCGATCTGGAGGGGCAGGTCCGAGCGGTGCAGGTCGAAGGTGAGCATAGCCATTTTACGTCCCTGGCTCTCCCCGGCCCAGAGCAGGGGGCCACCCTCGGCCTCGACCAGAACCCGACCCCAGGGCGGCGGCTCCACCAGGCGGGCCGAGGCGACGTGCAGCCCTCTCAAGTCTACGTGGCGCAGCAGGGGATGCTCCATCTCTACCCGGCTGATGGCCGTCCGCGTGATGACCCCCTGCACGGCGAAAAGGTCGGTCGAATGGGGCGGATCGACGATGAGCAGATTGCCGGGCGGCCACTGGTCGGGCAGCGTGCCGTCGAAAACGTAGAGGTCGAAGGGTTCGCCTGGCAGGGAGGAGTCGGGCCCGGCTTTGAAAAGAGTGACTTGGGGCAGCAAGCTGAGCGCCTTCTCCAGGAAAAGGTTGCCGGACGAGACCAGGAGGACTCGACCCGGCTCAGGCGGGGCGCGCAGGGTCCAGGCCGTGTTATCCAGGAGCAGGACATCCTCGACGCTCAAGCGGGCTTCCACCAGGCGGGTCTGGGGTGGCAGATCGGCCAGGGTTAAACTGACCTCTTCGTGAGGAGGCAGGTTGACCTCTCTGGCGTCGAAGAGGTGGCCGTCAACCTCCACCTCGACGAGGGCCTGGGCGGCCTGGTCGGCGTGGTTGCTGGCCCGCAAAAAGAGCTCCGGGCCGCTCCGCCCGTCACGCACGGCCAGGGCAGAAAGGGCCTGGTTGTGACCCGAACGGCCCACCACCACAAAGTGTACTGCCACCGGGAGCGAGGGCAGGTCGGGGGGCAAAGCCCCATCGCTGACGATGACCACGCTGGAACGGGGCGAGCGTTCGGCTCCCGCCGCAGCCAGGACGAGGGCCGCTTTCACATCGGCCAGGCCAGAAGTGACCTGGGCGTCGTCAAGGGCCTGGCGCAAGAGGGCTTTGTCGCCGGTAGCCGAAGCCAGCACGCGGGGCACGTTCCCCACGGCGATGAGAGTCATGGCGTCGCCGGGCCCCAGATCGTCGATCATTTTACGGCACACTTTTTTAGCAGCCGCAAAGCGGGAGGGAGAGACGTCGGTGGCCTGCATACTGGCCGAGGCGTCCAGAAGCAGAACGACGTTGCCCTCTACCTGGGCAGCCACCTGAAAATAAGGACGGGCCAAAGCCAGCACCAGTAGCGCCAGAATCAGGAGTTGAAGGAGAAGCAACAGGTTGCGCCGCAGACGTTGCCAGGGAGCATTGGCTTCCCGGTCGCGCAAAATCTGCCGCCAGAGCAGGATGCTGGATATCTCCACCTCGCGGCGACGCAGCTTAAGCATGTAAAAGATGATAACGGGAATGGCTAGCAAAGCAAATAACAGGGACGCAGGTAAAATAAAACCCATGATCTCCCACCAACTAACGACTGAAGTCGTCACTACAAAGCTTACTATTTTACCAAACCCCGGCGACGCAGGTGGTATAGGATAAGTTCGTCAAAAGGCAGCGAGGTCTCGACCGACACGTAGTTGATATCGCGGCTCAGACAGTAATTTTCGATCTCACGCCGCCAGGCGACCAGCCGGCGACGATAAAGGGCCAGCATCCCGCCGTCGATGGTGACTTCCTGGACGCCGCCGGTTTCCACGTCCAGGAGGCGCAGATCGCCGGAAAACGGCGGTTCGACCTCGTCGGGAGAGAGGATGTGGACGACGTTTACCTCGCACCCCCGCGCCCGGAGAGCCAACAACCCCTGATCGTAGCCAGCGGGCGAAAAGAGATCGGAGAGCAAAAATAGAAGGCCAGGCCGCCCGGCGGTGAGGGCATAAGCCTGCAATGAATGGTTCAGGTCAGTGGTGCCCGCCGTTTCCAGGCCGGCCAGATGCTCCAGAAGCCGTAAAACCTGGCCCCGCCCGCGAACCATACCCCATGGCTCGTTGCCGCTCTCCTGCAAGGCGGTCACCGCCAGCCGGTCGCCGCCGGCCAGGGCCATGTAACCCAGGGCTGCGGCCGTGCGTTGGGCGTAGAGCCATTTATTTTGGCCCTCGTGGCCCCAGTCCATTGAGCGGCTGGCGTCCAGTAAGAGATGCACCACCAGGTCCTCCTCCTCCTCGAACAGCTTGACGAAAGGCCGCTGGAGGCGGGCGTAGATGTTCCAATCCACCCAACGCAGGTCGTCGCCACGAGCGTAATTGCGGTAATCGGCGAACTCCACCGAGGTGCCGCGTTTGGTGCTGCGTCGCTCACCCTTGATCTGTCCGGCCCTGGCCCGACGGACGACCAGGGAGAGACGTTCCAGTTTGCGAAGAAAAGACTCATTAAAGAGAGACGATTTCATTTTACGGTCGGGTTTGTATCAATTTTGCCTGGAAACGTAGTTTTTGTGACAACGGACGGTAAGTGTCCTCACCGCCCGTCAGGACCATTATAGCATATCATCGCCCCCTTGCCAAAAGCGCTGAGGTGTGGTAGAATAAGGGCGTGAAAGAAAAACCCGCCTTACGACGGGAACCCGCTGCGGGTCATACGTTTACAGCTCTGGGGGATCGTCTAGTGGTAGGACAGCTGACTCTGGATCAGTAAGCCGGGGTTCGAATCCCTGTCCCCCAGCCTGATATTTTCTTAATCGAACCACCATCGCCAGTGGTGGTTTTTTGTTTAGGGGGGCAGGCAGCTCGATTTTAACGATTGCTCCTTAGCCTGCGGATGAGATGCGTAGGCTGTGTTTCTTGCAAGAAGGAGATAACCACAGTATAATGTAGCTCAGGATCCGAAGACCCTCTATCCCAGTATTATTTACTGAGGAGTAAACCTCCGCTTGTGGGAGGCCCGATTGGTGCTCTGATTGCACAATCGCTACCTCAAAGCTTACCATTGGTCAAAGGATAATGATTGATGATTATAGAAGATCTGCTTTCCAGTTTGAAGAACGACGCCCCAGTGCAGGAAGTGCGTATCTGCGTCTTCTGGACGGCGGTTGTCTCGCGATACTGCGGACTGGCTTCCACCCAGAGAGGGGAGCCCCACGCCCACAGTGCGGTGCTGGGCAGCGGCACCCTGACGGATAAAAGCGCCCTGGAACTGACCGCCTTCATCCGCTCCGATAACCCTCTGGAGGCCACCGTCGGCATGGCAGCCATCAACTCTGCGCTGGAGGTCGATGAATCACGCTGCGTGGAAGCCAACGCCGCCCAGGTGTTGCGGGAACGGGGCGAGGACAAAAAAGTGGCCCTCGTAGGCCATTTTCCCTTTATAGACAGGCTGCGCGAAGGGGTGGGTACCCTCTGGGTGCTGGAACAACGGCCCGCGGAGGGCGATCTGCCCGCCGAGATGGCGGCTGAGATTCTGCCCCAGGCCGACGTGGTAGCCATTACCGGCGTGACCCTCATCAACCACACTTTCGAGCCCTTGTTGCGGCTATGTCGTCCAGATGCTTTTGTCCTCGTGCTGGGCCCCAGTACCCCTCTCTGGCCGGGGCTGTTCGACTATGGGGTGGACGCTATATCGGGCACAAAGGTGGTGGACGCCCAGGAAGTCCTGCGTTATATCAGCCAGGGAGCCTCTTTCCGCCAACTGAAGAAAGGGAAAGGGGTGAAGCTGCTGACCATGTTTGCGTGAACCAGTAAAGTTTAGAGCGCGATCTCCCACCCTTTTAATGCGTCCAGCAATCTATACTCGGTCATGTCCAGGTGGATGGGGGTGATAGAGATGCAATCGTTGGCTATGGCCCAGATATCGGTCCCCTCATCGGCCACGCCGGTCGGGGGCTCGCCGCCAATCCAATAGTACTCTCGCCCGTAGGGGTCGGTGCGTTCCACCAGCGTATCGCGGTACACCCGCGTACCCAGACGAGTGATCTCCACCCCGCGCACTTTTTCGGCGGGCAGGGCGGGCACGTTCACGTTGAGCAGGGTGCCCGAGGGCAAACCTTTCTCCAGTACGAGCGTGGCCAGGCGCGCGGCGAAGCGGGCCGTATAGCTGAAATCGCCCTGACGAGCGCCGAAAGACACAGCCAGCCCCGGCACACCATAGATGACGGATTCCATCGCGGCTGTCACCGTGCCAGAATAGGTCAGGTCCTGGCCCAGGTTCGGCCCATTGTTAATGCCCGAAATCACCAGGTCGGGGCGCCGCTTGAGGATGCCCATCAGGGCCAGGGCTACGCAGTCTGAGGGCGTGCCGGTGGTGGTGTAGGCCGGAGAACCGTCGGATAGGGCCGTGCGGTGCACCCGCAGAGGTTTGTGCATGGTTTTGGTATGGCCGGCGGCCGACCAGTTGTGATCGGGAGCCACCACGGCCACCTCTCCTATCTTCTCCACGGCCTTTTTGAGAGCCAACAACCCCGGCGAATCGATGCCGTCGTCGTTGGTCAATAAGATAAATGAGCTCACTTCTGGATTCCTCATAAGGTGATGCGAAGATTATAGCACATCCCTGCCCTGCTGTCCACCTGGTTATAAAACCAAACTGATGACAAAGAGCAGAAACGCCACGGCCAGAACATCATCTCTGGTCGTGGCAGGACGACGTACCCTCAGCCTGGTGTTATTGAAAGCTCTGGTCTCCGCGGCGCAAACCATCTCATCCCCATAGCGCAGGACGTTGACCAGGATGGTAACCAGCACCAGGCGCAAAGCCCGCAGCCGATGTCGGCGGAACCCTCCCCGCAAACGCATGGCGGTCAGAGTGTTGGCGCTTATACGACGCACCACCGGCAGCAGGTTGACGGCCAGCCCCAGCACAAAGCCCAATTCTCCCATCCCCCAGCCAGACAGCAGGGCAGCCAGATCGCCCACAGAGGTCAACCGGCTGAAGATGGACATGGCCATCAGGATGGTGATTGCTCTCACCGTCATCTGGAGCCCCAGGAGAAAACCCTGAGTGGAGAAAGCCAGCGGACCTATAAACAGATCGTATTTTTCGCCCAGAGCCAGCCCGCCCATGATTATCAGAGAGGGGAAGGTCAGCAGCCAGAAACGCCACCGCCACAGGCGATGGAGGGCCGCCGGGTAGCAGCAAAGAGCTACCACCATCACGGCCAGAAAGATCAGCACTCCCCTAACCCCTCTGACCAGGATGACGCCTCCCACCGCCGAGATCAGAAAGAGAAGACTACCATAAATGCTGAGAGTTAGCCAGCCCTCCGAGGGCCAGGATGCCTGTCGCCACATCGTTCTCACCTAAGGTCGCTCGTCAGGTTCAGGGGAGATCACCCTGGGTAGAATCTTCCAGCCCCAGCCGCCTGCGTACCGTCTCCGCCACTTCCCAGCCGACGTAACCGGCCGCCAGCCCGGCCACGACCTTGATGGCTAAAAGGAGGACGAAGATCAACCAACCGTAAGCTGGAGGGAGACCGAACAACCGAGCCCCGCCCTGCACCAGCCAGGCGTAGACGCGGAAGACGCCCCATCCGGCCAAAAGGCCCTGAGTGATGAAGGGATGCACAAAGTTCCAGGACGAGCCCAGCACCCCGGCCAGCATGAAACGCCCCCGACTCGTCCTGCCGGCCCGCAGGCCCACCTCCACCAGCAAAGACTCCATGACAATAGCCAGCATGGGGTTAAGCACCAATCCCCCCAGGGAGAACATCTTGACGAAGGCGGTGGTCAGCCCCATCATAAATACTGCCCCTCTTCTGGGCACAAAGGTGTAGCCCGTCAAGAGCACCACGATGCCAATGGCGGTCATCACCACCCCGGCCTGGGGCACGTTGAAGGTATGCAGCAGCGAACCCAGGGTCATTTCCAGAGCTCCCCATACTGCGCCGAAGGTGGCAATGGTCACCAACTGGCGGGTTGTATAATGCCTCATCTGGTTTACCTCTTCATTCTGCTTCATTATCTATCCTTCATCTATCAGACGCCCTGCCCGCAAGCGCACCACCCGCCGGGCGTAAGTCTGAACCAACTCTGCATCGTGGGTGATGAGGAGCACGGTGGTCCCTCGTCGATTCAATTCGGCAACGAAGGCCAGGAAGCGGGTCAGATGGCCCCAATCCTGGCCCAGAGTCGGCTCGTCCAGGATCAGGATGCCCGGCTCCAGAGCCAGCACCGCAGCCAGGGCCAGACGTTGTTGCTCCCCGCTGCTGAGGGCGCCGACCCGGCTGGCCCGTTTGTGCTCCAGCCCGGTGATGGTCAGGGTCCGCTCTACCGCCCCTGAGCTCTGCAAACCGAAATTCTCCAGACCAAAGGCAATTTCTTCCCCAACCGTGTCACAGAAAAGCTGCTCCAAAGGATTCTGCAAAAGCAACCCCACCTGGCGCCCTGCCTGGGTCTTTCCACCCTCACCACTATTCGCATCGCTATTACGAGGAGCCACCCACACCGTCCCGGCGGATGGCTTGAGTAAACCCAGGAGCAGGTGAGCCAGGGTGCTCTTGCCCGCCCCGTTCTCGCCCATCAAGGCCACGAATTCCCCCCGTCCGATGTCCAGCCAGATATCCTCCAGCACCGGTCGTGGACCGTAATGGAAAGAAACACCGCGCAGGGAGATGGCCTTGCCTCCATTGCCCGTTACGTTTGGCGTTGATGTCTTTTGCAGGATGGGGCGGTGGTCAGGGGCCGGCAGTCGCACGCCAAGCCGCTTCAGGTAATCCTTTTCGGCAAAAACCGTCTCCGGCAGTCCGTCTCTGGTGATGCGTCCCGCGGCCATGACCAAAGCCCGCGTAGCCAGGGGCCACGTCTGGCTGATCTTATGCTCGACGAGCAGGATGGTCAAGCCCTGTCGATGCAGACGACGGAGCGTTTCCAGCACCATTTTCGTCCCCGTGGAGTCCAGGTTGGTCAGCGGCTCGTCCAGCACTAGGATGCGGGGCCGCATAGCCAGCGCCGCGGCGATAGCCAGACGTTGCTTCTCTCCCCCGGATAGCTCATTTATAATGCGCCGCCGGAAGTTGGATAGTCCTACCGCTTCCAGGGCCCAATTGACCCGCCCTTTTACCTCTTCCGCGGTCAGGCCCAGATTGCGGGGGCCAAAAGCCACCTCGTCCTCGACGGTCAGATTGAAAAGCTGCGTTTCGGGAATCTGAAAGACCATCCCCAGCCGGGCGGCCAGTTCGGCGACGCTGTGTTCCCGCGTGTTCAGGCCCTCGATGCGTACCTGGCCTTCCAGTTCGGCGCTGAGGGTATGCGGGATGAGGCCGTTGAGGGTGCGCACCAGGCTGGTTTTGCCACAGCCCGACGGCCCGGTGAGCAATACAAATTCGCCGGGAGCGATGCGCAACGACACGTGGTCAACCGCCACGTGCCCCCCATAGCGCACGGTCACGTTCTCCAGTTCGATCACATACCCTCCATAAAAATAAACAACTTCCCCTCATGCTGAGGGAGCGAGTCCGAAAGCTCGAAGAGGTATACCGTTCTGCGGAGAGAACGCTTCTCGTTCCACTTTTGCGATTTTACTTCATCTTCCGATTTTTGTCCACTTTTCCGTGGCCTTAATCCTGTCATCCATTCTTGACAAGGCGCGGGCCTTCAATTATAATGCCCCTTGCCGATAGCCTTCAGCGCTAAAACGTTATTTTAACATAACCTGCTTATCAGCGGAGAAGGAGAGCAATTTCATGGAACTGAATATTGAACCGAATTTCGAGCGAGTGCGCACGGCCCTCATGCTGGAGGGCGAACCGGATAGAGTGCCCCTGGTGGAATTGAAGATGGACCAGGACGTGAAGGACGCTTTCATGGGGCGGCCCGTGGCCTGTGGTAAGGACGACGTGGATTTCTGGATGGCGGCCGGCTACGATTATGTCCGCCTGCGTCCTCCCTACGATTTCCCTGGCGAGAAACAGGGCGGAACGTTCCACTATAGCGTCTACGACGAGGAGGAACAACAACGGGGTTGGGCCCACTCCGGGACTGGCGTTATCACCTCCTGGGACGATTTGGAGCGTTACCCCTGGCCCGACCCGGCCGAGGTTGGTTATTACGTCCTGGAAGAAACGGCCAGACACCTGCCGCCTGCTATGAAGATAATAGGAGGAGTGAACGGCATCTTCGAGCACACCTGGTTTCTGATGGGCTTCGAAAATTTCTGCTTCGCCCTGGTAGAGCAGCCTGAGCTGATAGAAGCCATGTTTGAACGGGTGGGGCAGTTCAGTCTAGAGGTCTTCAAAACCATCATTGAAGGCGAAAGCATCGGGGCAATGTGGATGAGCGACGACCTGGCCTATTACTCCGGCCCTATGATCAACCCCGACTACTATCGACGCTATCTTTTCCCCTGGTATCGGCGCATGACCGAGCTTTGTCGGGCGAAGGATATGCCTTGCCTCTTCCATTCGGATGGCAACCTGTGGACAGTGCTGGACGACCTGGTGGACATCGGCTTTAACGCCCTGCATCCGATCGAGCCTAAGGCCATGGACATCAACGAGGTCAAGGCTCGCTATGGAGATAAGCTCTGTCTGTGTGGCAACATCGACCTGGGCTATACCCTGACGCGGGGCACCCCCGACGAGGTGCGGGCTGAGGTCCGACAACGCATCAAGGACCTGGCCCCCGGCGGCGGTTATTGTGTGGGTTCCAGCAACACCGTGACCGACTACGTGCCCCTGGAAAATTTCAAGGCCATGATCGAAGCCACCTTCGAGTACGGAAGATATCCGATCAACCTCTGACATGATCCTGACCGTGACCCTCAATCCCTGCATCGATAAGACGGTCTTTATCGAGCAGTTCAGGGTGGGGGAGATAATTCGGGCCCATAAAGTGAAAAAGATCGCCGGCGGCAAGGGCGTTAACGTGGCCCGTGTGGTGCGCAACCTGGGCCAGTCAGCGCTGGCCCTGGTTATGGTCGGCGGACGGACGGGCGAGGAGATCATGGACCTCATCGAGCGGGACGGCATCCCGGCCCGTGGGGTGAGGATTGCCGACGCGTCGCGCACGGTGACCACCGTGCTGGATACCGGCCTCCACGTGCAGACCGCCTACGTCGAGCCGGGCCACCAGGTTACGCCCCAGGAGGCGGAGAGGTTCAAGAACGTTTTCGCCCGGCTGCTGGCTGCCGCCCGCCCGGATTTGGTCGTTTTTTCTGGCAGTTCGCCCTGCTCGGCTATCGACGGCCTTTTCGCTGAATTGATCGAGTTAGCCCAAAAGCGAGGGCTGCGCACCCTGCTCGACAGCCGGGGAGAGGCCCTGGCCCTGGGCCTCCAGGCCCTGCCGACCGTGATCAAGCCCAACGTCGCGGAGGCGGAATACACCCTGAAACGCCCTCTGACGACCGAGTCGGAGTTGATAGAGGCGGCCAGGGACTACGTGAGGATGGGTATAGAGCTTGCCGTCCTCTCGCGGGGCCGGGAGGGAGCAATCGTGGCCTGCGGCGACCGCCTCTGGCGCACCAGGCCGCCCCAGGTGGAAGAGGTCAACCCCGTCGGTTCGGGCGATTCGATGGTGGCCGGGTTGGCCGTGGGGCTGGTCAGGGGATGTGCTATCGAGGACGTTATCCGGCTGGGGATGGCGGCCGGGGCGGCTAACGCGGCCACGTGGGATGCCGCCAGTTGCCGCCGCGAGGACGTGGAGGGCCTGTTACCTGGCGTGGAGATAGCATTGATCGAAGAAAAGGGATAGCCCTGCGGTCAGGCGGTATCCTTTTGATCCAATACTTTCATACGGGGCACAATGTAGAAACCAGCTTCCCACAATTCTCCGATCATGCCTGCTGCTTCGGTCATAATCTCATCGATCTTGGCCCTGGGCGCGGCGATCCATAAATAAGCATCTTCTCCTTCTACTGTCTCCAGACTGACCCAGGTTTTCACCTCTGGATATTGGCGTTTTATCCGTGCTGCTAACTCATTGGCCTGAACCTCTATCTCGTTCATTAATCGTTCCGACTTTTCGAGTCTGGCCGTTGTATCCTCATCAGGCAAGGCTGGCCTCCCGCATCCCGTTCTAATCTTTATTGTAAACCAACCGTCTACAAAAGTCAATCGCGGACGGTCACCACCTGATCCAGCAAAATGCGATCCCCCGGCAAGCGTTCTCCCCCCTCGGAGAAAGCGGGCAACCGCTGGCCGCTGGCGGCGTCGTACATCCCCACCTCCAGGCGATATTTTCCCGGCCGGGTACCGGCCCCCACCTCGATCTCGTACTCATCGACAACGATTTCACCCTCCAGCCAACTGTTGGTGGGGGCGGCCCCCGACTGTGGGGGGCTATCTTTCTGGGCCGCCAGACGTTCGCTTGCGTCCAGCAGGTGGGTGAAGACGGTATAGCTCGTTTCCATGCGTCCTGTGGCCTGCCAGTAGAGGGTCAGGCGCAGGTTTTCGCCGGCCCCGATCTCTTCCCGCTCCAGGTCGTAGCCCAGCAAGGTTACGTTCTGCCCCAGCGAAGCCCGCACGGGACGCTGGATATCCGGCGGCTGGAAACGACGTTCCCGGCTGGTGAGGCGGATGGTGGTCAGGAGCAGATGAGCAGACGTTTCGCCACCGGCCCCGCTGGCTTCCACCCACAGTTGATATTGGCCGCCGGGCGCGGCCGGCTCGGGGGCCAGGTCGTAGGGAAGGCGCACCATTTCTCCCGCTTGCCAGGCGCGATCCTGGGCCTGCACCACCTCACCCCAGACCTGGCCTTTTTTATCGGAGAGCCACAGACGTAAATGACCGCCTTCTGCCCGTTGTCTGGCCCGCCACAGCAGCACGACGGTCAGGGGCTCGCCGGCCCGTACCTCTGTAGCCGAGAGATCGTAGCCCAAAAGCTCCACCGACGAACCGAACCGGAAGGGCTTCTTCAGCAGATGGTGGATTCTGGCCGCTTCGGGTGAGGGCCAGTTTTGGGCCGGGCTGACCGTCAGTGGCTCCAGGGTGGCCTGTACCTGCTCGCTCCCTGTGGCGGGGTCGTACATGATAACCTCTATGGGGTATCGACCGGGCCGGGTGCCCGGCGGAATGAGCAGGCCATAGTGGTCCTCGATTTTTGCGCCCATTCCCCAGGATGAGGCAGGGTAGAAACCATCTACCGGCTGTCGGTCGGTTATGGCGTAGAGGTGGCCCTGTTCGTCGGTCAGGCGCACGGAGACCTTGTAATCCCCGGCCACAGCCCTTTTAGCCTGCCAGATGAGGGTCAGGTGGGCAATCTCCCCAGAAACGACGGGTTGAGGGAACAGGCCATAGCCCACCAAATCGATCTCCTTCCCGGCCTGCACCGCCTCTGGTGGCTTCGCCTTTGTATCGGGCACGTCCGGCGTGGAATAGAGGTAAAGGTTGACCCCGGCGAAATCCTCCCTGTAGACCTGGAAGCTGTGGGTATCCAGCCAACGCTCAACCGGGCCTGGCAGGTTAAAATAGAGCACCAGCCACAGGCGATCGTGCCGGGCCACGATTTCACTCAACAGGTCGTGCACCTTCTGGCCGCTCTGATCGACTGGTTTGGGAGCTCTGTAGATGGGTGACTCCCCCCGGTAGTAATGCCAGAAGACCACCCGGGGGTCCAGCCCGTCGCACAGAATGGCGTCGCCCGGCTGCTCGTGGATTTCGACGTGGTTTGCCGTGGCCCGGTAGTCGGGGTTATAGTAGCGGGGGTTGAAATAATAGTTGTGCAAGGCGTAAACGCTGGTCGCTCCGACGAAGAACAGGCCCACCAGGGCCAGAGGCCACCGCACCTTCTTTAGAAAGGCCAGCCCCAGCACCAGCACCAGGTAATAGGCCGGGGTGACGACTATCAGGTATTTTTCGAGGAAGCCGCGTCCGCCGAAAACCACTCCTAGAGCAATGACCAACGGCGCGAGGAGATAAAGCAGCGAGAACAGGGCGCTACCCGGCCGGCTACGGGTACGGAGCGCATAAAGGCCCAGCATGAAGAGCAGCAAAAAGCCGATGGCAAATAGCGCCCTCCACGGGGGAGGCACGGTAGAGCTTAGGCTATAGCTCGTCAGCAACCGCCAGGGCAGGGAAAAGGGCTCAGTCTGCTCCAGCCAGCCCGCCGCCGAGGTGAGCCGCAGGGCGTTGGGCAACCAGGGCAGGTAGAGCAAAAAGATCGTGGCCTGCGAGGCCAGCCAATACGTGGTCAAACCTCGATATCGCCGCCAGGAGACGACGAAAAAAATCCCCTCGAAGAGAGGGATCAGAAAAGCATAGTAGTGAGTGTATATACACAGGGCGGTCACAAAAGCGTAAGCGGCCCACGGAATCATGGCCCACAGATGTGCCCGCGGCCTTGTGCCGCCATTCTGTGATCGCAGAGCGAGGACGAACAGCAGCGCCGACCCCAGACTCAGGCACAGGGCCAGGGCGTACATCCGCGCTTCCTGGGCGTACTTTACCTGGAAAGGATTGACGGCCATGACGAGGGCCGCCCCCAGTCCCACCCGGCCGTCGAACAGGGCGCGGCCCAGGCAGTAGAGCAGAGGCACAGCTAGGGTGGAGAACAGCACGGACAGGAAGCGGACGGCAAAATCGCTATCGCCGCTCAGGGCCAGCCAGTAGTGCAGGGAGAGAAAATACAGCGGGCTTTGGAAGCCGGAGGCGGTGAGGGCTTTTAGGGCCTCGGGAGGGCTGAAGGTGGCGTAGCGCATGGTCAGCCCCTCGTCGCTCCAGAAGCTCTGGGTGTCCAGGTGATAGAGCCGTAGAGCGAAGGCCAGAAGCAGGATCAAAAATAAAATGAATTTTTGTCTTTGGATTGCCCTCCCTCCTCTCAACGTTCGACCGTGCCTAAAAATTGCCCCACATCTCGCGGCGAGCCTGGGCGATGTCTTCCCCCGTGATCTCAGGCTGGTCTTTCCAAAGTCCGCCTAATTTCACGATGCGCTTTTGTGGGATAGCCTGCCCCTGTGCCTGTTTGAACCGGGATACAGATAACGAATCGTGGATCAAATCGCTGCTTTTGTGGGATAGCCTGCCCCTGTGCCTGTTTGAACTTTAGGAACTCCAAAAATTGAGCTACTTCGGACAGACTCTCCGGCGGAAGCTCATCAATAGCTTTATAGATTTGCTGTTTAGTGAGATTGGTGGCTTTCATAACTCAACCTCCTAAGTAGAATTATATCATTTATTGGCTGGTTTTGACAACACCGTTAAAGCCACGTGGTCGGCCACTTCCCGTCCCTGCTCGTCCACCACCGGCAGGCGCGCCATCGTATCGGGTCGATATAATCCCACCAGGAAGCGGACGCCCTTGGCCTCAGCCGCCAGGCGGTGCTCGTCGGGCACGATCTCGCCCACCTGCCAGGCCGTGGTGGGCCAGTGTCCTTCTACGGGCGGGCCGTCTCCCTGGGCCACGATGTTCCCGCCCTCGTCCACTAGGTGCACGAAGACGGTGTAATCCTCCCCGACGGGCTTGAGCGCCCGCCAATAGAGAGTCAAGGCCAATTCTCCAGAGGTGCCTGGCACTTCCGAAGTGCCAGGCACCTGAAGCTGATAAGCCAGCAGTTCGACCAGGCCGCCAAAGTTGGCCGTCACGGGATGGGGCAGGCGTTCGCGCCAGCGGGGGTCGTCCACCGTCTGGGGCGCGGTGACGATCTCCTGGCCGTAGGGATTGACCTGGTAAACGTAATCGCCTGCCGCAGCATAGACGGGCCGCAGAGTCAGGGAGCGGGCCAGTTGCCAGCGCCACTCTCCCTCCCAGGTCGCCCGGTCAAAACCCTCTTCCAGGGAATGGACGACGACGTACCGGATGCCCAGTTCGCGGATGGCGGCCAGCGAACGCTCGCCGGGGAAATCGGCCAGTTCTCTATCCAGGGCCATCTGGCGGGCGGGGGTCATGCCGCTGTAGCCGTTGACCAGCTTTTTCCAGTGGATGGTGCTGGCGTAGAGCCGCTTGCTCTCAGGATATTCGGGACGAGGGGCGCTGTAGAAAGGTATTTCTAGGAGGGCAAAATCGTCTTTATCCTGGGCCAGCCAATGGTAACAAGGGGGCAGTGCGTCCACATTCCCTACCCGGGCCAGGGGGATGGGGGCGCTGAAACCCTCGGCGAACAGGCCCAGGCCCAACAGCGCGGCCAGAACATAGCGCCAGGCCCCACGCCCGGCCAGAATACGGGCCAGACTATAAGCACCCAGGGCGCCCATAGCGGTGAGGGCGGCCACCATCCAGCGGGGCGGCACCCGGATCAGGGTCATTACCGGCAACAGACGACTTAGCCAGGCGTAGGGCAGGGTTGCCGTCGCGCCAGGGCCAATCGTCAAAACCAGGGCGGCCAGAAACACGATCCATAGAAGTATCGCCCGCCGACGGCGGTAACGACTGAAGCCGTTACTAGGTAAGACGAGCAGCGACCCCAGGGCCAATAAAGGAGCCAGAAATCCACAGAATAGATAATGCTCCTCGGTGAAGCCCGGTCGGGCGGAAAGAGGCGCAGTGAGCGAACCAAAGAGACGGTTGAAAGGCGCGGCGGCCAGATAATCGCCGGGGGCAGGGGCAAAGGAGGCGGCCACTTCCAGGGGACGCGCCGCCCGCAGTTCATCTATAAGGGCAATGTAGGGCAGAGCCAGCGGAGCGACGACGAGAGCCACGATCAAAGCGGCCAGCGCCAGCCGCCCCAGCGTCGGCCACGAGCGAGGCCCGGCCAGCCACCATCCTCCGGCGTAGATGAACGCGGTGAAGGCCGCAAAGACGGCCAGGTGCCAGCTAGAGGCGGCCTGCAAAATGAGAAAGAGGGCGCATAGAGCCAGGGAGCGGCCCCGCCGCCGACGCAGAAAATCGTCCAGAAAGAAGAGGGCGAAGGGCAGCCATTGCCCGGTCATAAGTTGCAGGTGGCTCATGGCCGCCAGGCGATAGGGAGCAAAGGCAAAGCCTATCCCGGCCAGGAAAGCGGCCAGCCGACTCGCGCCGCTCGGTCTGGCGCGGGCGGTAAGGCGCAAGGTCAAAAGGTACATCCCCAGCCCGCTCAAGACGAAGCTCAGGGCAAAGGCCACGTTGTAGGCCAGCACCGGCTCGCCACTGACCAGCAAAATAGGGGCCACCGTCAGGGCCGTGCCCAGCAGGTGCTCCGAGTAGGCCAGCGTGTGTTTTAATGGAAAGTAGATGTTGGCTTCAAAGAGATGAAGGGGGTCGGTCAGCAGGGCGTGAACATCCCAGGCCACGATCCAGGTGTTCAGGAGCGGATCGCCGATGTCGCTGGGCACGGCCGTGGTCCAATTCCACAACAGGGGATAGGTAGCCAGCAGAGTCAGCAGCAGGTAGGCCACGACGATGAGCACAATGTAGTGACGACTTAAGTCGTTACTACCGTCAGCGTGGTGTTGGGGGCTCATGGCTCTTTTACCCTCATTTTCACCTTTATCGTTGGTTCGCGGGAGAGGTGCCTGGCACTTCCGAAGTGCCAGGCACCTGTAAGATTATGGTTTTTTATCCTTATCGTTGGTTCCAGGAGCAGGCGGTCCTCCGGCAGCCGTTGACCCTCCAGGGTGATGGGCAGACGCTCCCCGCTGAGGGCCTCGTACATCCCGATCTCCAGGCGATATGGGCCGGGCGGAGCCTCAGCTTCGACGGTCATCTCGTAACTATCGGCTATCACTTCGCCTGCGACCCAACCCGTCGTGGGACGCGTGCCGCCAGCCGGAACGCGGTCCTGTTGGCCGCGCACTCGCCCCTCGGCGTCCAGCAGGTGGGTGAAGACCTTGAAATTCCCCTCGATGTCGCCCACCGCCTGCCAGTACAGGGTAAAGCGCAGCGTTCCGCCGGGCTCGCCCTCCTCCATTTCCGGCGCCAGGTCGTGGCCCAGAAAACGTATCCCTTCGCCCAGGAGAGCCTGGGATGGGTAGCGGGGGGTGGGCAACTCGAAAGTACGAACCTCCTCCGTGACCGTCAGGAGGCCCAGCGAGATCGACCCGCTGCCGGCCAGCCCAACCGTCAGCTCGTAATCGCCGGGCGGCGTGTCCAGGGGGATGAGCAGATCGCGGTGGTGACAGAATTGATCGCCCGCTTTCCATCGGGAAGTGGGCACCGGGGGCTGACCGCGCCACAGTTCCCGCTCGTTTCGTGCGTCACGCAAAGCCACCACCACCCTTCGATCCCGCTCCACGTCCCCCAAAGCCTGCCAGTAAAGGGTCAATCCCGCGTAGCCGCCCCTTGAAACCTGCTCCGCGTCCCGGTCGTAGCCCCACAACTGAACGTCGCCAAAGCCTGCTTCCAGACGGCGTTGGGGAACGACGTCGCCCAGCGAGCGGTCCCTGGGAGGAAGCACCTCGAACTGGCCCAGGGGGGCGAAGTCCAGGCCGCGGTCTGGCACGATCAGCCTCTCCCCTGTGACGAAGGAATACAGGCCGGCTACCAGGGTGTAGCGCCCCGGAGAGGCGCAGGGGTTGATAGAAGGCCGGTAGCGGTCGATGACGACCTCTCCTTCTTCCCAGGCGGTGGTGGGATAACCGCCCTCGTTGGGACGGGCATCCTGCTGGCCCCATTTGTGGTGTCTATCGTCCAGGACGTGCACGAAGACGGTGTAATCTTCATCGATACGATGAGGGGCCTGCCAGAAGAGAGTGACTTTCAGCGGCCGGCCGGCGGGCACTTCCTCTTTATCCAGGCTGTATCCTAACAGCTTAACTTCGGGGTCAGGGTGCCTGACACTTCCAAAGGGCCAGGCACCTACGTGCTCCGGCAGCAGGGGAAAGCCGCTCTTCTTCAGGCTTTCGAGGGGGCGGCTGGCGTGGGGCAAATTTTCGAGTCCCAGGCGGAAGACGACCATCAGCGGCTTCCCGTAACGGTTGAGCACCTCCTCCCGCTGTACCACGCGCCCCAGGCGCTCCTGGAAAGCGGCGATGTAATCCCCCTGGATGGCCGGAAAACAGTAAAGAGCGTCCTTACCCGCAGTGTCGGCGGGCAACACTGTCGTCTGGCCGGTGTCGAAGGATTTGAGCGGCGAGTGGCGGGTCAGGAAGGCTACGGTGGCGTGTTCGGTCCACAGCGGGGTCAGATACACGTGAGATGTGGTCATGGCCTGTTTCAGATAGTCCACCGCCTCGAGCTTATCCACGTCGTAGGCGTAGTAAGTCCCCGGCTGGTTGGGGAAAATGATAAAGTAATCGCGGTAGGTCCAGAAGGCGCTGAGGGCCAGGACGAGACTTAACATAACGAGAAAGAAGGGAAAAACAGCCCATCTCCATCTTTCGTTCCCACTTATTCTTTCCCCAAGCCAGCGCCCCAGAGCCACTATTCCCAGGGCAGGGAAGACGAAAACGGCGGGGATGGCCCCTATGGTGCGGGAGAAATTGGGCGCATAGTCGCTGAAAACGGAAGGGGCCAGCATGACCACCAGCCACATCCAGAGGAAGACGAAGGCGGAACGGCGAGTGTCGGTCTTGAGACCGATCAGGCTGACCACCACTCCCAGCACGAAGAAGACAGAAATAAGAGGGTCGAAGACAGGCCGCCAGGTCAGGTTGTGAGTGAGGGCCACGTCGCCCCGAAAGGTGAACATCCCGGCCACGGCCAGCAGGTTGGAGGCGATGGCCTCTATCGTGTTTCCCCCGCTCACCTCTGGATTGAAGATGGAAACCAGGCCGGGATGGCCGGTGAAGGATCGGGGATGAAGCCAGAAATAGCGGCCCAGGGGCAAAAAAACGACGAAGGAGACCAGGGCCAAAATGCCCCCTCCTTTCAGATACTTCCCGGCCTGGGGTCGGTCGGTAAGGGCCTTATAGAGCAAAAAGGCGCTGACGACCACGGGCGCCAGCCGGCCGGCAGGATGAGCGTAGGGCATCAGGCCCAGAAAAAGGCCACTCCAAAAGTAATAGCCCGCTTGGCGTTCCTTCACGCCACGCCACAGGAAGTAGAAACAGCATACCTCCAGGCAGGGCAGGGTGACGCCCCGAATGGCGTAGCGGCTAAAGTGGAGGTGCCAATAGGAAATGGCGGTGAAAAAGGCGGTCAAAGCGGCGATCCAGGTAGCCTCGTCGGGGGAGGCAGAGGGCAGGGGAGCCGGGTGGCGACGGAACAGGGTCAGGGCGAAAGGATAGGCGAGCGAAATGGTAGCCAGCCCCACCAGAGCCGAGGTGAAGCGTAAGGCAAATACGTTGGCCCCAAATAGCCAGGAGAAAAGGGCTTGCAGGTAGGTATAAAGCACCTCGCGTCCACCGTTGGCTTCCAGAAAAAGGGGCCATCGGCCCTCCAGGACCCGCCCGGCATCGAGGGCGTTATAGGCTTCGTCGAACTGAAAGCCCGGCGGCACCGAGGCCAGATGAAATAATCTATAAGCGGCAGCGATGAGCAAAATGACACTCACCATCAGCCACGCTTTCCGCTGTGCAAAAACTCGCTTTGCCCGCATACCACGCTCATTTATGTGGGATTTATGTGGGATAATGACCGCAGAACACGATACCCTATCCCTTCTATCAACTAACATTGTACTTCAAGTTCGAGCTTTGGGCAAGCCTGGTGTACTGAGAGCGTAATCGGTTGTCTTTTGCTTGAGACTATGGTATAATTCGTCACGTATAATTGGCTATAAGAAAAGGCCCCTCGGTGCAGGCGAGGGGCATTCACAGATTTCCCGGACCAGAGGAAGGCAATGGGAGAGAACAAGGTGATCAGGAGCGTATGCCGAGGGTGTCACGGCGGCTGTGGGGTCCTGGTCGGAGTAGAGAAGGGCAGGGTGACCGAGGTGAAGGGCGATCCCCAGGGCCCCATCAACCAGGGAAGGCTCTGTATCAAGGGGAAGATGGCTCCCTTTCTGGCCCATCACCCCGATCGTCTCACGGCCCCCCTGCGGCGGACCGCCCAGGGTTGGAAGGAGATCGGTTGGGATGAGGCCCTGGATGAGATCAGCGAGCGGTTTCTGGCGATCAGGGAGAGAGAGGGCGCGGAGGCCCTGGCGTTGGGCTATGGTACGGGCCGGGACAACGAGGCCTTTATTTATCGCTTTGCCAATCTGTTTGGCACCCCCAACGTCCTCACTGCGGGCCACATGTGCTATGGCCCCCGCCTCGCCACCGGGATCGCCGTGTGCGGGAACCTGCCGGTGGTGGATTATCAGAGGAGGCCCCACTGCATCGTGGTTTGGGGGGGGAACCCGCTGGTCTCCCATCCCGATGAGTACAAGGGTTTTTATTTAGCGGATAGCCTCCGTGAGGGAGCGCAACTCATCGTGGTGGACCCCCGCAAGACCCCTCTGGCCGGGCGGGCCGCTCTCTGGCTCCCCCTGCGGCCGGGCACCGATGGGGCCCTGGCCTGGGGGATGTTGAACGTCATCATTGACAATGGGTGGTACGACGAAGGATTTGTGGCGAACCATGTCCACGGCTGGGAGGAGTTCTGCCGGCGGGCCAAGGAATATCCCCTGTCCTGGGCCGCAGAGGTGACCGGGTTGGACCCCCAAAGGATCGAGAAGGCGTCCGAGCTCTTCTCCCATAGCTCACCCGCTGCTATCCATTGGGGGGTGGCTATCGAGCAAGGGAGGAACTGCACCAACAACCTCAGGCTACTCATCTCCCTGATGGCTATCACGGGGAATCTGGACGTGCCCGGCGGGAATGCCTTCTTCAACCCACCGCCGGTGGTGAAGGTGAGCAAGCTGGGCCTCCACGAGCGCCTCTCCCCCGAGCAGAGGAAGAAGAGGTTGGGAGGGGACAGGTTTCGCCTGGCGGACTTTATTGCGGTGCTCAACCCCAGGGCGGTCTGGCGAGCCATCCTGGAGGAGGACCCTTATCCGGTAAGGGGGCTCTTCCTCATCAGCACCAACCCCCTGATCACCAGGGCCAACGCCCGCGAGGTAAAGGCCGCCCTGGAGAGGGTTGATTTTATGGTGGTGGCGGACTTTTTTCTAACCCCCACGGCAAAGGAGGCGGACGTTGTCCTCCCCTCGGCCACCTGGTTGGAGGTGGACTATGTGGCCGACCTCTGGAAGCGGCACGGTCTGGTGATGGCCAGGCAGAAGGCGGTGCAGGTAGGGGATTGCTGGTCCGATTACCAGATCCTCAACGAACTGGGCAAGAGGGTAGGGGACGAACAGGATTGGTGGCCCACGGTACGGGAGGCCCTCAATTACATCCTCTCCCCTGCCGGGCTTACCTGGGAAGAGTTCTGCCAGCGAGGGTATCTCAGGGGGGAGCAGACTTTTAGAAAATATCTGCAACAGGGTTTCTCCACCCCTACCCAGAGAGTGGAGTTGTACTCTACCCTCTTCGAGCGCCTGGGCTACGACCCCCTGCCCGGCTATCTGGAACCTCCCGAAAGCCCCAGGGCCACCCCGGAGCTGTTAAAAGAGTACCCCTACATTCTCATCACCGGGGCGCGCATCCCCTATTTTTTCCACTCCGAGAACAGAATGGTAGAGCCCTTGCGCCATAGGCACCCTGATCCCATCGTGGAGATCAACCCCCGGCTGGCCGAGGAGAAGGGGTTACGTGATGGGCAGTGGGCCACAATCGTCTCCCGGCGAGGGAGATGTCGGCAGAGGGTCAAAGTGACGGATAGAGTGCCCCCTGGGATGGTGGCCGCCGAGCATGGTTGGTGGTTCCCGGAGGAGAAGGACGGCCTGGGGTGGGATCGGTCTAACATCAACTTGCTGACCGAAAACGACATGGAGAGGTGCGATCCGGCCATAGGGGCCACCAACCTCAGGACCCTTCTGTGCGACATCCAGGGGGCAGAGGAGGGGAGATAGCTCAGGATCGCCGTAGCAGAGGAGAGGGTGCGTCTCAGATTTTAGGCGAGTCTCTTTTCGCCCGCTCCCAGTCCCCGTCTCGGGGACATATTGGATAGCGTCACGGTGTTTCACGATCACCGCCCCCGGGGACGGGGGCTGGAGCAATTGTCACCTCCCAAAAATTTGGGACAGACCCCAGAGGAGACCATAGCCGTCCTGACCACAGGGCGGCTTTTCTTTAGCGACGCCCCTTGCGTGATTGCGCATTGTCAAGTATAATACCTGCCGTAAGGACTGAGAAGTTTTTGTCAAGCGCTCGATCAAAGCCTGCTGCCGAAGAACGATGCTACCGGCTCTTCTTTCGGAGGCTATTCTAACTGTTCAGATTACAAGTTGAGATGAGCTACAATCCACAAAATCCCATCATTGTCCAGGGGGACAAGAGCGTTCTCCTGGAAGTTGATAACGAGTTCTACCAGGAGGCGCGCGACGTGCTGGCGCGCTTTGCGGAACTGGAAAAAAGCCCCGAATACGTCCACACCTACCGCGTCACCCCCCTGTCGCTCTGGAACGCCGCCTCGGCCGGCCTTAGCGCCGCAAAGATCCTGGAAGGATTGGGGCGTTATAGTAAATACCCCATTCCCGACAACGTGCGCGTGGATATCGAGGAATACATCTCCCGCTACGGCCGCGTGAAACTGCTCCGGCACGTTGGTGACCTCCTGCTGGTCTCCGACGAGGTGGCGCTGATCGCTGAACTGGTGCGCCACAAAAAGCTCCTCCCCTACATCACCGCTCAAATTGACGCACGCACCTTGCGGATGGACCCCGCCCGGCGGGGGCACATCAAGCAAGCCCTGGTGAACATTGGCTACCCGGCTGAAGACCTGGCCGGTTACGTGGACGGCGATCCGCTGGAGATCCACCTGCGGCCGATGGCGGCCAGCGACCAGCCCTTTGTGCTGCGCGATTACCAGCAGGAAGCGGCCGATATCTTTTACGCCGGGGGCGCGGCGCGCGGCGGCTCGGGGGTCATTGTGCTCCCCTGCGGCGCAGGCAAGACAATGGTCGGCATGGCGGTGATGGAGCAGATGCAATGCAGCACCCTGATCCTCAGCCCCAGCACTGTCGCTGCCCGTCAGTGGATCGATGAACTGCTGGACAAAACGACGCTGACCGAGGATCAGATCGGCGAGTATTCCGGCCATCGCAAAGAGGTTCGGCCAGTGACCATCTCCACCTATCAAACGATGACCTACCGCAAGCGGGGGACAAAGAAGCATGGATTGCCCATGATCGAAGAGTTCCCTCACTTCGAGTTGTTTAGTAAGCGCAATTGGGGGCTGATCATTTACGACGAGGTGCACTTGCTGCCCGCGCCCGTCTTTCGCATCACCGCCGAGCTCCAGGCCCGCCGCCGCATGGGACTCACCGCCACCCTGGTGCGCGAAGACGGTCGAGAGGAAGACGTTTTCTCCCTCATTGGGCCCAAGAAATACGACGTCCCGTGGAAAGACCTGGAAAAACAGGGCTGGATTGCCACGGCCGACGTGACCGAGATCCGCATCCTCCTGCCCCCCGACCTGCGGATGGAGTACGCCGTCGCCGAGAGACGCCAGAAGTACCGGGTGGCGGCCGAGAACCCGTGCAAGCTTGAAGTGTTAGATCAACTGCTGACCAAACACCCAGACGACCAACTGCTCATCATCGGGATGTACCTGGATCAGCTCAAGCAGGTGGAAGAGCGTTATGGCTATCCCCTCATCACGGGCAAGACGCCGGTGCGCGAGCGGCGCAAGTTGTTTCAACAGTTCAGAGAGGGGACCGTTCCCCGGCTGATCGTTTCCAAGGTGGGGAATTTCGCCGTTGACCTGCCAGATGCCAGCGTGATGATTCAAATCAGTGGCACGTTTGGCAGTCGGCAGGAAGAGGCGCAGCGGTTGGGCCGGATCCTGCGTCCCAAGCGGAATGGGCTGCTGGCTCATTTTTACACGCTGGTCAGCAAGGATACCCAGGATCAGGACTTTGCTGCCAACCGTCAATTGTTCCTCACCGAGCAGGGCTACCGCTATACCATCCTCTACGATCATGAAGTGGCGGAGTACGAGCCGGCGACGACAGCCGGATAGCAACAGGAGTCCCGGCACAATGTTCACAGGTGGAATAATGGAACCTCGGTCTGAGATGTTAGAATAATTTCTGTTGATAGCTGAATGCAACTGAAGGCAGGATAGCGATATGCCCACCTTAGAAAGTCTCACCGAAGCCGACCTCGGTGGTTATCTAAAGACCAAAAGCCTAAGCAGGGCCCGGGGCTATATACAACGGGTACAAGGCCCGGTTCGCTCAGGCAAGACTCTCACCGCCCAGGTACGCGGTACGTACCTGTACGAGGTAGAGATCGACGTGGAGCCAACCAGCATCAACGCCCGCTGTAGCTGCCCTTACGATTGGGGCGGCTATTGTAAGCACATCGGCGCGGTCTTGCTCAAGTGGATTCAATCTCCCGGCTCTTTTACCATCCAGGAGGCGACACCTTTCTCCAGCGAGCACCCCATCGAGGTGATGCCCGTTGAGCCGCCGCCGACGTACCGGCCCGAAGCACTACCCTTCTGGCTGACGGTCTCTTTGGCGGACCGCCAGCGCGCCAACGCTCAGCAGTTGGCCGAGTGGCTGAAGGTGATTAGGTTGCAAGACCTGCGCCAGATGGCTAAGAGGCGCGGCTGGAAGGTCAAAGGTACCCGCAAAGGAGCGGTGGTCCGACAGATCGTCGAACACATCACCGCCCCCGGCGAGGTCCTCAAGACCTTCCTCGGCCTGGATGCGGAGCACCAGCAGGTGCTGCGTGCTCTGGTATTATTGCCTAGCGGCGATCCCAACGTTCAAGCGGATGATATTGAACGGGTAGCCACGATGTGGGGGCCACTCGAAAGCTACAGGCAGGTTGGGACTTACACCCGCCACCTCTGCGAGATGGGGTTGGCTGTGCCGGGGGAGGTAATAGACTCTTACCCACCCCGAACCGATTTCGTCCCTCGGGCCATCATCCGGCATCTTTCTCCGATCCTGGAGGAGGTTATCCCTGCTTCGATGGGCAAAGGGCCCCAACCGGATAGCGAATCGCCACCGGCTCAGCCAGCCACCGAACTTGATTTAGGCGACCCGTATGAGTTGGTTCGCACTGCCAGCCAAATCACCTTGCTGCTGGAGCAGTCCCCTTCCCCCCTGCGCTCCCCCATGCCGCGTCCTCGCCTGGAAAAGTTTTACCCCGGGCTGGAACAGTGGGATTACGATCCCGACGAAATTCGGCGGGCAAAGGAGAGTGGAAGGCTCTCGTCACATCCGGATCTGATTCTGACCGTCCCGCCCCCTTGCTACTCGCTGCCGGACGAAACCATAGAGCGACTGGCCCCTGTGGCCGGGGGTGAAACGCGCCTGGAGTTTATCTTTTCCCTGCTGGCAGCGGCCGGCATCTTTCAGTCTGGCAGCCCGGTGACGGTCTGGCCCGAGGTGAAAGCGCAGTTCCTGAGCCAGGATGAGTTGACCCAACGCGCCATCCTGGCCCGGGTCTACTTCCTGATGCCAAACTGGAGCGAGTTGTGGGAACTCCTGCGCCACCACCCAACCAGCCAACTGGCCCTCAAGCGCGTCTTCGGCCACCGTTATCTCAAGCCGGAGCATTTAAGCGTCGATCTGCTTCTTTTCCGCCAGTTGGTCTTGCGTGCGCTGGCCTCCCTGCCCGACGGCAGGTGGGTGGCGCTGAAGGATCTGTTCCGATTGATGCGCGTCGTCTGGCCCCGGTTTGATCAGACGGTGTGGCAGCGGTATCGGTTCCACTCCACCGGCAGTTGGTTCCTGGCCGAGGCTGGCAGCGAGACGCCTCTACGCCCGGGGGATGCGACGTACTGGCAGTTGGCCCAGGGCAACTTTATCCGCACCATGATCGCCGGGCCACTGCACTGGCTGGGGCTGGCAGACCTGAGCTTTGGCGATGGAGAGCTGGCAGCCGTTCGCTTCCACGGCCTGGCCGACCTCTATTGGGACCGGGTGGAAACCCCGCCTGCACCGCGCCACGCCGCCGCCCGCGACCAGGCCATGCCGCCAGAGGAGGCGGTGAGGATGGACCACCACACCATCAACGTTCATCCGTCCACGATCAGCGCCCAGGCGCACGGTCTGCTGGATAAGATTGCCCGCCTGAAGACGGCCACCGCCGACCTTTTTGTTTACCAGTTGGCCCCCCAGGCCGCTTACGAAGCGTTCGAAGCTGGCGCGACCCTGGCTGAAATCCTCGACGATTGGGAACAGTTGATGCCCATTCCCACGCCGGAGGTCATCCAGGCTCAACTGACCGACTGGTGGGAAGCGTATGGCCGGGTGCGCATTTACGAGCGTCTTACCGTCGTCGAATTTGGCGACGATTATGCCTTAGCAGAGATGAAAGCCGTCACTTCGCTGGAAAAACACCTCATCGCTGAAATCTCTCCGCGGTTGGTGATCATTCCCCAGCAAGCTGTCGAGCCTTTGATAGCCGAGCTGGAAAAAGCAGGCTATACCCCCAAGCAAACGGACGAGGTCTGAATTGAGTAAGCCAAAGGTGTCGAAAGAGATCAACGCCATCCTCGATGATTATCACTCTGCCACGCTGTGGGAGATGGCAAGCGCCGCCGGCCTGGAGGTCACCGACGAGTACGGCAAGAAGCTGCGCAAGGCAGAACTGCTCCACAAGATGCAGGCCGAGTTCTTCCACGAGGCGCGGGTGCGGGCCTCCTGGGAGCGGCTGGACGAGCGAGAGCGGGCGGTGCTCAATCGGCTGTTGCTGCGCGGAGGGACAGCCGCCACCAAGAGCTTTCAGCGCGAAATCATCCGGGCAGGGCTGGCCAAGAAGATCGAGAAACCCGAGAAAACCAGGAGCTACCCCTATCACCATGTTCCCTATGCGGATGGATATGTTGGGCATCCCCACCGTGAAAACTCGCTCGCCTTCGAAGACGTAATCGCTCGCCTGACCTATCACGGGTTGGTTTTCAGCCGTGGTACTCCCTTTGACCTGGGCTACACTTCTTATACTTACAAGCTTCAATTTCACCCTGGCCCTACTCTCTACGTGCCCGAGGTCATCAGACGTTACTTACCAGAGCCGGAGCCCGCCCCGCCCATCCTCTCCGACTGGCAGCCGGCCAGGGTGGAAACCGGCCCGCCGGCCCTGTTGCTGCGCGACCTGTACCTCTATTGGGACTTGTTGCGGTGTAACGAGGTGGCTCTGACCCAGGCCGGCTTTATCGGCAAAAAGTGGCTCAAGGCCGTCAATCAAGTTCTATTGGTCCCCGACTCGCTCTTGCAAAATGCAAAGCGTGAGGATGAAACCGGGCGGCTCTACCTGTTACGCCAGTTGTTGGAAAAGTTGGGGCTGGTGCGCCAGGAGAGAGGCTATCTGCGCCCGACCGGAAAAGACACCCTGCACGTGCCAGAGTTCTGGAGCCGCACTCTAACTGAGCAGTTAAGCGCCTGCCTGGAGGTCTGGTCCCAGTTGGGTGGACACGAAGGATTGGGAGGTGAGGCCGCCAGATACGGCCCGCGCTACCTCCACGCCCGGCAGATGGTGCTGGCGGCGTTGAAAACGCTGCCCTCCAACGTGTGGCTGGAGCCGGCAGACCTCCTGGAGGAGGTCAGGGGACAGGAAGTAGATTTCTTATTTTCCGAGCACAGCAGGGTAGAGACCTCCCGCAGAAGCTGGTACTATAGCCACTCTGGCAGCTACTATTATGGTCAGCGCGAGACGCTGCTGAAAACGTTTGAAGAGCTCGAAGACGAATTTGTGATCAACTGTCTGACCGGCTTTCTGCACCAGCTTGGGGCGGTGGAACTGGGCTACGACGGTGACACGTTACAAGGGTTCCGCCTGACCCCGCTGGGCCGGGCCTTGCTGGGCCTGGAGGCACCTGAGCAGCCATCCCCACAACCCCAGGACGAGACGGGCAGGCTCATCGTCCAGCCCAATTTTCAGTTGATGGCGATAGGGCCGGTGAGCCTGGTTCGGCTGGCCCAGTTGGACCTGTTCGCCGACCGGGAACGAGCAGACCAGGGCGCGTTTGAATATCGGCTGTCGCGAGAGTCGGCCTACCGTGCGCAGCAATTGGGCATGGACCTGGCCGACGTGATCCGTTTCCTGGAACAGGCCAGCGACACCGAGTTGCCCCAAAACGTGCGCCGCTCGTTGGAAGAGTGGGCCGCCTACCACGAGCGGATCGTGTTTCGCGCCGAAGTTAGCCTGCTGCAAGCGGTCGATGCCGACCTGCTGGCAGCTTTGAGGGATGAACCGCGCACCGGCAAACACCTGGCCCGGCCGGTGTCGCCAGAGATAGTGCTGGTCAAAAAGAAGCGGCAGAAACAACTGGTCTCCGCCCTGGTAGAGCAGGGCCTCTTCCCCGCCGTCTCGGGCGCGCAGCCGGAGGCAGCCGACAACAGCGTCATCGTCCAGGAGAATGGGACCATTCGCCCCATTCACGTCATCCCCAGCCTGCACCTGCGCGGCAGGCTCTCTCGGCTGGCAGAGGAGGCGGTTGACGGGGAATGGCGGCTGACTCCCGCGTCGGTGCGCCAGGCCGGGGGGAGCAAAGACAAGGTGCTGCGTCTGCTGGACGAATTGGGCAGGCTTCACCGTGGCCCGTTTCCGAGTAAACTGGCTGAACAGATCAAAGCCTGGGGGGGCTATTACGGGGACGCGGCCGTCGAGACCCTCACCCTGATCGAGTTTCGCGACTGGAGCGCCCTGGAGGAGTTAGGAGAACATCCTGAGTTGCAGGCGTGCTTGACTCCCTTCCCGGCCGGAGAGCGGGCGCTGGCTATTGTCCCGGCCGAAAAGCTGGCCCAGATAAAGGAGATCCTGGCTCGCTTTGGCGTGCACCTCAGGGACGGCTTACCGCGCTAAAGGTGGTGGCCAGACAGGCTGGTGGAGGCGTAGGGCCATCGGCAAAGCGGTCTTAAATCACGATTTCGATACTCAAAAGATCATTGACAAGTCCGCTGCACTTTGGTAAAATAAAGTAGACGTGACGGGCAGTGTCCGTGATCGTCGGTGGCGTATTAATGTAATGGCACGACGCCTACCAGGGATGTTGGGCTGGTGTCGGGAGAGCGGTTAGTGGCTATTGCTCTAACCGCTTTTCCCTTTCAGGTTGGTGTTGGAGGATTCTAGCGTAAAGCGAAGACTTCGGGGACCGCGCCTGCGGGGGAGAGCTGGCGCAAGTCGCTTCCATTGGCAGCCACACTCCAGAGTCCTGCCTCTTCTCCAGCTGGGCCAGTCCGCCGAAAAACGATTCGCCCCCCGTCGGGCGTCCACATCGGGGAGAGTTCGTGGTAGGAATCGCCGGCCGTCAGTTGCCCCCGGCTACTGTCCCCGGCATTCACCAGCCACAAATCGTTGGGACTGCCCCCTGTGGTGTAAGCGATGTGCATCCCTACCGGCGACCACCCAAGTTGTCCGATGGCTTCGGCCACCAGAGGCCGCTGGCCGGAGCCATCGGCGTTGACCAGCCACAGACTGCCATCCTGTTCTTTGAAGGCCATGCGCTGGCTATCGGGCGACCAACTGTGGCTGAGCCCGTCCTCGCTGCTGCTGACCTGGGTGGGCGTACCCCCGGCTACGTAGAAGATGAAAACGGGCTGGCCGTAGTCTACCAGCACCTTGGTGCTGTCGGGCGACCAGGCCACGATATCCGGGCACACTCCTCCGCTGCCTCTGGCGGAAGCGACTGTGGCCCCTAGAGTGCGCTGATGGACGCCCTCGGCGCTGGCGCTTTCCACTTTGAGGAGAATCACGTTGAAGGCCCCCCCGTCGATCGTTTCCAGGAGGGCGATGTGTCGGCTGTCGTATGACCAGGCGGGAAAGAAAAGCCTGCCCGCGCCACTGGCTACGACCTGAGGCCCCATCGTTTCGTCCAGGGGGTGGACGTAGATATCATCGCCCAGGTTGTAGATCAGGCCCCGGCTGTCAGGAAACCAGGAAACGGCTTTGACCGCTCCTTGCGCCAGTTGACGGTGGGTGGAGCCTCGCGTCTCGGCCATCCACAACTGGCCGTCGGTGGTTTGATAGGCTACCAGCCGCCCGTTTGGCGAAATGTAATATGGTTTGCAGCCAAAAGATTGAAATTGCAAGCCGCTGGCCACCTGGATGGGTTCGCTTCCGTCCCAGTTGATGGTCCACAGTGCGTTCCCGTTCACGTAGGCCACTTTGACCGCCTCCAGAGGCACCGGGCCGGTGGGTTGGGGCGCAAAGGGCACCTGACAACCCAGACTCAGACCGAGCAGGGCGACGATGACAGATAACATGGCAATTTTGACAACCGAGAAGCTCAATTTATTCACTACCATGCCTCCCCCTCTTATAGAAATAACTGGGGACTTCTCAATTAGTATACCACATTTTTTGATTATATGCATCGGCCAATCGGCTTATTATCGAGGGCGATCTAGGCCATTGTGCCTAGTTATATTCGTTCATAGCGGCGGCGAGCCCTTCGGTCAAAAAGCATTCCACGGCGGCCACCGCTCTCTCGCAGGCATTCTCGATAGCTATCTCCTCATCGAGAGTGAAATGGCTCAGGACGTAATCCACGGCGTCTTCATGGGGCGGGCGGCCAATACCGATACGCAGCCGGGGAAAAGCCTGGGTGCCCAGACTTTCGATGATGGATTTCATGCCCTTGTGTCCTCCCGACCCGCCTTCCGGCCGCAGCCGAATCACTCCCAGCGGCAGGTCCAGGTCGTCGTAAATGACCAGGATATCCTGGGGGGCGATTTTGTAAAAACGGGCCAGACGACGCACGGCCTGGCCGCTAAGGTTCATGTAGGTGCGCGGCTTGGCCAGCAGGACCCTCAGATCGGCTATCCGGCCGGAAGCCAGATCAGCTTTGGCCTGGTCTCTGACGAAGGAAAGGCCGTGCACCCCGGCCAGACGGTCGAGGCAGCGGAAGCCGACGTTGTGCCGATGGGCAGCATACGAGCGGCCCGGGTTGCCCAACCCGACGATCAGTGTGAGTTTTTCCGCTCCCAGAGAATCCGAATCTTGCACCAACGTTCTACCTGTATTTGGAAACCAGAGAGAGCACCACCCACCTCAGCAGGGACAACAAGCCGAAGAAAAGAAATACTGCCGCCGTTATCGCTGCCCCGTAGCAGAAAGCGCCTCCCAATCCCCTGGGGTCAATGGAAGTAGGGGCCACCACTATCGGTGGCCTGGTCGGGGCCCTGGTTGGAGCCGGAGTGTCGGTCGGTTTGGGGGTGTTGGTGGGCAATACCGGCTGTTCGACGGCGATGGTCGGGGTAGGGGGCAAGGGGGTAGGGGTGGCCGTCGGGGTGCTAGGCGTAGGGGTGTCTGTGGGGCGGGGCAAGGTCGGCGTGGCTGTCGGCTGAGTGTTGACCACCGAGATATTGTGAGCGACATACTCCCGATAGTTGCCGGTCTGATCGACCACCCTGAGCCTCAGCTTGTAAACGTCGTCTGGCACAGCCTCGGTATTCCAGGTCTCCAGAAGGTCGTTGCTCACCTGGCTGGTGTGCTCTGGGCCGATCATCACCCATTGGTCGTCGCCGCTGGCCTCGGGCGCATAGGCGATCTCGTATTTCCAGAAGTCAGGATGAACAGCACTGCCCATAACGGACACCATCCCCAACACCACGGCGTTATCGCGAGGGGAGATGATGACCGCCTGAATTTCCTGCGATGGGGGCGCGGCGTGAAGCTCAACCGGCAGGATGATTATTAACAGTAGAAGGCAAAGCAAAACTTTTTTACTCAACACGACCTCCCTACGCGCCGTCGAATTGTCTCACCACCACAGTAGCATTCTGACCGCCAAAACCAAAAGCGTTGGCTATAGCCGCCCTGACCTGGGCTGGCCGGGCCTGGCAAGGGACATAGTCCAGATCGCACTGAGGGTCGGGGTTATCCAGATTGATGGTCGGCGGGATGATGTTCTCCTGGATAGCTTTCACCACGGTTATTACCGAGATCGCTCCTGCGCCCCCCAGCATGTGGCCTACCAGCGGCTTGATGGAACTGATAGCCACCCGGTAGGCCGCTTCTCCAAAAGCGGTTTTGATGGCCAGCGTTTCTGAGATATCGTTCAAGGGCGTACCTGTGCCGTGAGCACAGATGTAATCGATCTCTGTCGGCGATAGGCCGGCATCGGCCAGGGCCAGACTCATGGCCCGCGCCGCCCCATCGCCCTGGGGGTCGGGAGCAGCTACGTGATAAGCATCCACGGTGAACCCATAGCCAGCTACCTCGGCCAGGATAGGGGCCTGGCGCCTTTGGGCGTGCTCCAGAGTCTCCATGACCACCACCGCCGCCCCCTCCCCTATGACCGTGCCGTCCCGCTCAGCGTCGAAGGGACGACAGGCTTTCTCCGGCTCGTCGTTGCGACGGGAAAGCGCCCCCAGACGCCCAAAGGCGGTCACCCCCAGCGGAGTGGTGGCGGATTCGGTGCCTCCGGCGATTATTACCTCCACATCGCCGCGTTGTAGACGACGCAGCGCTTCCCCAATGGCTACTGTGCCCGTGGCGCAGGCGGCTACAGGGGAGTTAGCCGGCCCTTTGATGCCCAGCAGGATGGCCGCGTGACAGGGCGCCATATTGGCGATGATCATGGGCACGAAGGTGGGCTTGACTCGTCTTGGCCCCTGGGCCTGAAGTATCTGCGCCTGTTCCTCGATCAGGCCCAGGCCGCCGATGGCGTTGCCAATCTCTAACCCTACGCGGTTGGGATCTTCCTTCGTCAGGTCCAGCGCTGCCGCTTCCAGAGCCTGATAGATGGCCGCCAGCGCGAGCTGGGTGAAACGGGCCATGCGTTTGGCCTCTTTCTTATCAATGAAATCGCCAGGTTCGAAATCTTTTACGCTGGCAGCAATCTTGACCTCATAGTCGCTGGTGTCGAACCCGGTGATAGGCCCCACCCCTGACCGTCCCTCCAGTGCTCCTTGCCAGAAATCGGCCACACTCAACCCCAGAGCCGTCATCGCGCCCATGCCTGTGATGACCACTCTGACCTCGCCCCGTTCGGTATGGTTTGCTCTTTTCACGCCCATCAGAAAACTCTTTCCCTCCATTCTGGTATGCTCGTTACGATATTTTACTCCAACTTTGGTCTTAGGGCAAGCGCAGCGGACGAGGGAGGGAATTTCCGCTTTTGCTGATTCTTACAAAAGCAAATAGCCCTCGTCCACTCACGAGAGCTACTGGAGGTAGAAATACGCTATACTCAAGGGGTTGCAGGTTGTGCTTCAGGTGGCGGCGATCGGATTCGAACCAATAACCAAGGGCTTATGAGTCCCCTGCTCTACCTTTGAGCTACGCCGCCAAGAAGATATAGGGGCATGAACGCTTGACCATGCACCTATCATTTTACTGCAAAACGCCAGCAGTGTCAAATCAGGGGGCTTCGGCTTCATTCACCAGGCCGTAACCAACTCACCGCCCGCCACATGTCCCGGGACCAAAAAACACCAAACGCGCGGTTTAGGGCCTCGGCGCGTTTGGTGTTTTCCGTTGGGATGTTTAGAGATCAGGTCCCCTTGTCCCTGCTCAAACCGGTTGATGCTAGATATTCTAAAATTTCCTCTCTGGCTTTCTCAAAACGCTTGAGCAAGGCCGCATCCGAGCCTTTGGCGGCTATGACAACCCGCCTGGCACAGGTTGGGCAGCCTAGAGAGGCCTTGTAACTGCCCAGGTCGCAGTTCATGCAATCGCATAGCTTGATCATCATCAGGCAGAAAGCCAGGCTATCCTCGTGGGTTTCGGGCAAATTAGAAATACGCTCAACCAACTCACGCCACTGACCATCTCTCAAACCCTTTAGGGTAGGAATGCTCCTGTTAGGGAACAATATCTCACTTCTTGGGTACATCTGTTTACACCTCTTGATCAATTTTTTGGAGAACTTAGCAAGCGGGTTTAAGGTTAATTCTGCTACAGGCTGTTACCAAGTATATAGAATCTCCTTCCCACTTAACAACCTATTTCAGAATAGCGATTCTACTTTCCATAGTAGCACACCTTCAGGGCTGTGTCAAGTCTTTTAGGATAATTTTAAGGTTTGGGGGTCAGGTTGGTCAGCCACCTGTCAGCCAGATTGCAGGTAAAAGTCAGACAATGGAAATGTAAATGTGATATTATATAAGTGAGGACTGGGAAGGTCGCTGGCTGCCAGGAACGTTTGGGAAAGGAGAAATATCATCATGTGGCTTTTAATTATAGCTATTGTGCTTTTTGTGATTATCGACATGGTGATGCTCATTAGCTTCATCGGAGGGGCGTCGGATTGGTAAGAGCACCGTACCCGGCGCCGCCTGGCCTCTCCCGCTGGTCGAAGATGAGGGCAGTTTTGGAAGTTGCCAAAAGAGGCAAAAAGGGGTAAAATAAAATGACCGTTTAACGAGGTCAGTGTGTTTCTCGATTGGCGGTTGAGCTAAGCAGGGAGGCAAAGATGTATGATCTGATCATCATCGGCAGTGGGCCAGGCGGTTTCACGGCGGCCATTTACGGCGGGCGAGCCATGCTTTCTACCATGCTTATTACGGGCCACGCTTTAGGGGGCAGCATGGGGGTCACCAACGAGATCGAGAACTATCCCGGTTTCCCGGAGGGTATCAGTGGGCCGGAATTGACTCAGTTGATGCAACAGCAGGCTGAGCGTTTCGGAGCGGTGGTGGAGGTAGATGAGGTCACTTCCGTTGATCTCAAAACGCGTCCCTTCCGGGTCAAGACCCATGGTCAGGAATTCGAAGCTAAAACGTTGATCATCGCGACGGGGACCTCGTCCCGCAAGCTGGGGGTGCCCGGCGAGAGGGAGTTTACCGGACGGGGGGTTTCGTACTGTGCCACCTGTGATGGGTTCTTCTATATGGGCCGCCGGGTGGCCGTGGTCGGGGGAGGCGATGCGGCTATCGACGAGGCGCTGTTCCTGACCAGGTTCGCGTCCAGGGTCACGGTCATACACCGCCGTGATCAGCTCCGGGCCGAAAAGATTTTGCAGGAGCGGGCCTTTAGGAACGAGAAGATCGGATTTATCTGGGATACGGTGGTTTTGGAGATCCTGGGCGATCAGGCGGTGACCGGACTGCGTCTCAAGAATGTGAAGACCGAGGAAGAATCAGTCTTTGAAACTGATGGGGTTTTCGTCTACATTGGCAGCATCCCCAACATCGGGTTTGTGGAAGGCCAGTTGGAAGTGAACGAGCTAGGTTTCATCAAGACCAACAGAATGGGACATACCAGCGTGCCGGGGGTCTTCGCTGCTGGCGATGTCCAGCAGCCTTTGCTACGCCAGGTGGCCACGGCCGTCGGCTCGGGGGCGATGGTGGCTATGGAGGTCGATAAATTCCTGGCCGAACAGGAAGCCTGAGCAGACAGCATTAACAAGTGCAATATACCGGATAATACCGATACTATAGGGAGGTACGGAGATGACAATTACCAAAGAAATGACCATTGGCGAAGTGGTGCAGAAATATCCTCAGACGGTCGAAGTTTTTCTACAACACGGCCTGATGTGTTTCGGTTGTGCCATAGCCAGGTATGAAAATGTGGAGCAGGGGGCAGTGGCTCACGGCATCGACGTGGAGGCGTTGATGAAAGACCTCAACGCTGCTGTGTCGGCAGCTTGATGTCCCGGCTCTTTCGGAAATAAAGCCCCGTTTGCCCTTGTCGGGGGTGGGGCTTTTTTCCTTGAGAAAAGAAGTGGGGAAAAAGCGAAGAGGAAACGGAGGCAGGAAAGATCATGCCCCGTCTGACCATCGCTGCGGAAGAGATATTTTACACCCATCAGGCAGGCGATAGTAAACGAAATCTGGTCTATATCCACGGGGCAGGGGGGAATCATTTGCATTGGCCCCATCAGTTGCGTCGGATGAGAGGGGCCAACGTTTACGCCCTGGACCTGCCCGGTCACGGACGTTCCCAGGGGAAAGGGCGGTCTTCTATCGCCGCTTACAGGGATTTCGTGCTCGCTTTCCTCGGAGCTTTGGGGTTGAGGCGGGCCACTCTGGTCGGCCACTCTATGGGGGGAGCGATCGCCCTCGATTGCGCTCTACATTATCCCGCTGCACTGGAGGGGATGATTTTAGTTGGCTCGGGGGGCCGGCTGCGGGTTGCGCCTGCCCTCCTGGAGAGCATCCTGCCAGATTTCGAGGGGGCGGTACAGCTCATCTGCGACTACGCCTATGCTCCCGCTGCGCCGGCCCAACTGGTGCGGCTGGGCCGGCGCCAGATGTTGCGCACCGACCCGCAAGTGCTGTACGGCGACTTTGTGGCCTGCGATGCCTTCGACGTCATGGCCCGCCTGGAGGAGATAGACTGTCCCACGCTGATCATCTGCGGCACCGAGGACCGGCTGACCCCGCCCAAATACTCTACCTTTCTCCGGGATCGCATCGCCGGGGCGCAGTTGCTTCTGGTGGAAGAGGCCGGGCACATGGTCATGCTCGAACAACCCGAGGTGGTTAGCCGGGCCGTTGCTCAATTCAAAGGAGGTTTTTTCTAGCTATGGAAATATTTCTGGATACCGCCAACATCGAGGAGATACGCCAGGCTGTGGCCCTGGGAGTCATCAGCGGGGTGACCACTAATCCCAGCCTGATGATGAGGGCCGGACGTGGCGATTACAAGGAAGTGGCCCAGGAGATTTGCTACATCGTGCAGGGCCCGGTCAGCGCCGAGGTGGTCAGCGTGGAGGCCGAGGGCATGATTAAAGAGGCCGCCGCGATCGGTCAGTGGTCGCCTCACGTGGTGGTGAAGGTGCCGGTCATCGCCGAAGGGCTGAAGGCTATCCACGCCATCTCTCAGTTGGAAATTGACCCTGAGACTATTTGCCAGGAGTGCGCCTGGCAGGGGAAATGCGATACCCCCATCGACGTGGCCCGCGACCTGGCTGCCATGTGGGGCATCCGTACCAACGCCACCCTTGTCTTCTCGGTTAATCAGGCGCTCCTGGCCGCCCGGGCGGGAGCTGCCTTTGTTTCTCCCTTCGTGGGCCGTCTGGACGACATCGGCCACGATGGTATGGAGCTGGTGGCCGACATCGTAGATGTTTTGGAGACCTATGGGCTGGAAGCCAACGTCATTGCCGCCAGCATCCGACACTCCTTACATATCACCCAGGCTGCTCTGGCTGGAGCCGACATCGCCACCGTGCCCTACGAGGTGCTGATGCAGGCCCTAAAACATCCCCTGACCGAGGTCGGCCTGGAACGCTTCCTGGCCGATTGGGCCAAAGTCAGCCCGTAGCGCAACCTTTTCGCTGCAACTTCGTAAATTAATCAGGTATTGCCAGAGGAGCGAACCTCTGGTATAATGTGACAAAGCGCCAGTGGGAGATCCGAGTAGGGGAAAGGAGGTGGGGTCTGCATCGATAAAGTGGGGGTGATGGTGAGCACCATCTTTGCCCAAAGCTCAAAGGGTTTTGGAAATCGGGACTGCATCGGTTGACACTCTGTGACGTAATAGCCGTCCAGACATCAATAATTCTCTACAATAACCTCTAGGGAGGAAAGTAAACAATGAACATTGGCAGATCTTTTACCTTTATGTTTGACGACGAGGAGTGGATCAAAAAGATCCTGATCGGCGGTATTCTGTGGATAATCCCCATCGTCAACTTCGTCGTTTTTGGCTATTTCATCGACACGCTCAAAAATGTGATAGCTGGTCAGGAGCTACCACTGCCGGAATTGGACTTCGGAGACCAGTTTATGAAGGGGCTGATGGTCTTTCTGGCTTCTTTGATATACGCCATTCCCATTATCGCCCTGTCTATTGTGATAGCTATAGTGACCGCTATCATGGGAGGGGCTGGTGGGGACACAGCCGAGGGCGTGGCCGGGCTGTGTGCTCTGGGGGGGAACTGCATAATTTTCATCTACGCCCTGGCGATATCCATCATTTTACCCGCTGCCTGCATCCACTACGCTAACTCAGGAGAGTTTGGGGCCTTCTTCCGCTTCGGGGAGATCATCAGCCTCATCACCAGCAACCTCGGCAGTTACATCGTGGTTCTCCTGGTAGCCTGGGTGGCGTCCATGGTCGCCGGGCTTGTGGGGAGCATCGCCTGCCTGATTGGCGTCATCTTCACTTCGTTTTGGTCCTATTTGGTTTTCGCCCATCTGTTCGGCCAGTACTACACCAGCACTCAAGAAGCGGCGACAGCTGCGTAAAGCCAGCCTCTCCGCAGCAATGCGCTGTTAGAAGCTGCGAAGTGATATCGCTTTGGGCGAGGGTCGTTTCCCTCGCCCAAAGTGCACGGGGCGGGTTGCTATGGCCGTTGACTTAAGGGTAGACGCCAAGATCGTAACCGCACGGCTGGAGGCCGGGGCAGGGTGGCTGGCTGCCTTCCTGGTGCGTCGTTGGCTGCTGGTCATCAACAGCATGATGTTTGTCTTCATCGCCCTGCCCTTTTTGGCCCCTGGTCTGGCAGCCATTGGCGCCGAGCTACCGGCCAGACTCATCTATACTCTATATAGCCCCACCTGCCACCAGTTGCCGGAACGCTCCCTCTTTCTTTTCGGCCACAAGATGGCTATTTGCGCTCGTTGTACGGCCCTCTATTTGACTTTCTGGGGGGTGGGCCTGCTGTACGGCCTGTGGGGACTGTTGCCCCTGGGACGGCGTTACCGTTCGTCTCCCCTGAGCTTGCGCTGGCTCCTGATCTTGAGCCTGCCGATGATCATCGATGGCACAAGCCAATTGCTGGGGCTGCACACCAGCACCAATTTCTTGCGCCTGGTGACGGGCGCGCTGGTCGGTGGCGGTTTTGGGTTGTTTGTCTACCCCAACCTGGCGGCCGGTTTCAGCGAAGCCAAATTTAGCCACGGAGTACACGGAGTGCACAGAGGAAAAAATCTCCTTCTCTGAGTCCGCTGTGGCTGAATCGAAACTACCAAACCAAACTTTGAGGAGAAGATGCTGGAACTGGGAGATATCAAGCTCATTGACGACCATTGCCACGCGTTCACCGACCCGGGCCCTCTCAGCGCCGGGTCTCTGGCCGAATGTGTGGCCCTGGCCTCCAGCGGCCTCGATTTCGCGGCTACCGCGGCCGGCGTGCGGCGCCACAACGAACACACCGTTTTTTACCGCTGGCTGATCAGGGAACTGGCCTCCTTCCTGGGCTGCCCGCCCGAACCGCAAGAGGTGGTGGCCGCCCGTAACGAACAGGATTTTTCCACCCACGTGCGACACCTGTTCGAGGATGCCGGCCTGGAAGCGATCCTGATCGATACCGGTTATCCTCAGCCTCCGCCGCACCCGGACACTTTCCAGGCCATGATGCCCTGTCGGGTGGAGCGCATCTTCCGCATCGAGACCACCATCAGGAGCCTGCTGGCCCAGGAGCTGACCTGGGCCGAATTCAAGGACGCCTACCAGGGAGCTTTAGCGGCCGCCGTCTCCGAGCAAGGATACGTGGCCCTCAAATCCATCATTGCTTACCGCACGGGTCTGGACGTGCGCCCCACCGACGAGACAGCGGGACGACGAGCCTTCGAGGCCAAAACCGAACTCAAACCCCTACGCGACTACCTCCTCTGTCAGGCGCTGACCATGAGCATCGAGCTGGGTGTACCTTTTCAACTGCACACCGGCTTTGGCGACCTGGATATCGTTTTTGACAAACGCAACCCGGCTCTGCTATTTGACCTGCTCAAGGACAGGCGGTTTAGTCCGGCTACGGTGGTGCTGATACACTGTTACCCCTTCCTCGACGACGCAGCCTACATGACGGCCATCCTGCCCAACGTCTATTGTGATCTGTCCCTGACCCTGCCTTTCACCCATAGCCAGGCGGCCCACTGGCTGGCCCGTGCCCTGACGGTGGCCCCGGCTTCCAAGGTCCTGTACGGCTCCGATGGCTTTGGCCTGCCGGAGACCCACTGGCTGGCGGCCAGACTGGCCCGCCGCGCGCTGGCCCAGGTTCTTGAAGAAATGATGGACGGCGGTTTTCTTGGCCGCGAGGATGCTTTGAACGTGGCCCGTATGATCCTGGCCGACAACGCCAGAGAAGTGTACAATCTAACCTGAAGTGCCAGGCACTTATTGGCTAATTTTGGAGGAGGAGCATTATGACACAGGACCCCACCGAAAAGGCAGGCGGACCGCGCGGTCGTTATTTCGAGGAGTTCGAGGTGGGCGAGGAGATAGTCAGCCCCGGCCGCACGGTAACGGAGACGGACATCGTGATCTTTGCCGGACTTTCGGGCGACTATAACCCCCTGCACACCGACGCCGAGTTTGCCAAAGGAACGATCTTCGGCAGGCGCGTGGCGCACGGTCTTTTGGGGCTGGCCATTGCCTCCGGTCTGGGGATGCGTCTGGGTTTTATTGAGGGCACCGCCGAGGCTTTCAGAGAGCTAAACTGGAAGTTCAGCCTCCCCATTTTTATCGGCGACACCGTCCACCTCAGATGCAGGATTGGGGGCAAGAAGCCCATGCCCAGACTGGGCGGAGGACTTATCACCCTCAACCTGGCCCTCATCAATCAGGAAGGGAAAACTGTCCAGCGGGGCGAGTGGATAGTGTTGGTCAAGAGCAAGCCATAAGCGAGGTGCCTGGCACTTAAGAAGTGCCAGGCACCTTACCTTTACTGCTCCATGTAAACGTCGTACAGCCAGGGAAACCAGCCACGCGCATCGTAACGCAGGTCTTTCACCCTGGCGCTGGCGGCGTTTATGTTGACATAATCCCGGACGGGGATGATGAGCGCCTGCTCCATTATAGTTTTTTGAGCCTGGGCGTAGAGTTCCAGGCGCTTATCGGCGTCCAGGGTGCGTGCTCCCTCTTCCAGCAGGCGGTCCAGATCGGGGTCCCTGACCCTGGCCCAATTAAATCCTCCGTCGGCGTTTTCGGAGTGGAAGAAGGTGCGCAGGATATCCGGGTCGCTGCTGCTCAGAGTGAAGGGGATGAGATGGTGTTTACCCTGGTGAGCGGCCTCCAGGGCGGCAGGGTAAGCCACCATCTGAGTGTTCATCTCGACCCCCACCTCTTTGAATTGGGCCTGCATGAATTGCATGACTTCGGGCATGAACCCCCACCCCATCAGGTAAGCTTCGAGCTGTAACCTCTGGCCGTTTTTCTCCCGCAGACCGTCCCCGTCTTCGTCCACCCAGCCCGCCTCTTCCAGCACCGCCTCGGCCCTGGCCGGATCGTAAGGGTACAGTCCCTCCAGGCTCTGGTCGTAGCCCAGCGTCGAAGCGTTCAGAGGGCCGTGAGCCACGGGCGAGAACCCCTTGAACACGCTTTCTACGATGGTCTCTTTGTCCACGGCGTAGCTGAGGGCCTGGCGGACGGCCAGTTCGTCGGTCGGCGGTTTTTCGACGTTGAGAAACACCTGCAAAGGCTGACCAGGCACCTCCACCGGGATGACCTGGAACTGGTCGTCATCCTTCAAGCGTTCGGCGTCGCCGGGCGGAATCTCGCCCATGACCTGGGCGGTGCCCTCTTCCAGGGCCAGGGCGCGGGTGGCCGGCTCGACGAAGAAACGAAACTCGATCTCGTCCAGGTAGGCCGGCCCCTGGTGCTTGAATACGGAGGGCGCCCAGTTGTAATCCGGGTTGCGGACCAGGGTGAGATGGTCTTTGGGCACGTACTCCTTCATCACGAAAGGCCCGGTGCCGACCTGATGCATCTGGTAATCCGCGCCCCATTCCTCAATGGCGGCTGGCGAGGCCATGCCCAGGTAGACCTGGCTGACCGAATCGAGAAAAGGGGCGTAGGGCTCCTTGAAGTGAACTATGACCGTGTGGTCGTCCACCACTTCGGTGCGGTCGTAGGAGCCCATCATGGAGGCCGCTTTCTGGGATTTGGTGGCCGGATCGACGATGCGCTCAAAGTTGAACCTAACCGCCTCGGCGTCGAAAGCCGTGCCGTCGTGAAACTTGACGTCCCGCCGCAGGTGGAAGGTGTAGGCCAGTCCGTCGGGGGAGACCTCCCAGGATTCGGCCAGGCCGGGCACAAAAGTGCCGTCCAGGTCCTGCCACACCAGGGGATCGTAGACGCTGGTCAGGGGGATGCCCAACTCCGAGGAGGCGTTGACGTGGGGGTCGATGCCGGAGGGGGCCAGCGTCAGACCGTAGACCAGTTTGCCGCCCTGCTTGCCTGTGGAAGCCGGGGTGGGCTGTGCTCCACAAGAGGCGATAAGTACCATCGCCACTATCAAGCTGATAGCTATAACAGGTTTCATCCTTCTCTCCTTCTCGTTTTATGCTATCCGGCCACCATTGTACACCAAACAGCCGGGCTTGTAAAGGCAGGGAGCGTTAGTTTGCCAGAACCGGTAGGGTATGGTAATATAACGTCGAGATGCACGGTCGGAGTCGATTCATGAGATTCAACAAGGTTCATTTTCTGGTCCTCTTTCTCTACCTTATATTGACGCTGCTCTTCACCTATCCTCTGGCGTCCGCCTTCGCCACCCACGTGCCGGGCAGTGCTACCTGGGCCTTCGACGAGTACACTTTTCTGTGGAATACGTGGTGGTTTAAGCACGCCCTTCTCGATCTCCAGGCCAATCCCCTCCACACCGATCACATCTTCTATCCTCTGGGCATCAGCCTGGTGCTTCACACTTACCAGCTTTTCAACGCTTTGTTTTCCCTGCCCCTTCAGTTTTTCTTCGGCCTGCCTGCTATCAGCAACTTTATGTTGGTGTTCTCTTTCGTTTTGTCAGGGTATGGGACCTACCTGCTGGTGTTGTACCTGCTGGATTCTCCGTGCTTCCGTGTTTCCGCGCTTCCGCGTTCCGCGTTTCGCCTTTCCGCGCTGGCTGCATTTGTGGCTGGTGTAGTTTACGCTTTTACTGCCAGCCGTCTCATCTACGCCGCTTTGGGCCACTACGATATGGTCAGCGTCGAATGGATTCCCTTCTACGTCCTGTTCATGGTCAAGACGGTGCATAAGCCAGGCTGGAAAAATGCTCTCCTGGCCGCCTTGTTCGCCACCCTGGCCCTCCTGTGCGAGATGATCTTTGGCGTTTTCCTGGGCCTTTTAACCGTTATCTATCTGCTTTTCGTCTTCGGCAGGCGGAGAAAGGATAATCTGGCGCTGCTGCTTCGTCTGGCCGTTCTGGTGGTCGCTGGAGCCGTCATGTACTCTCCTGTTCTCGTCCCTATTCTGCGGGAGATGCTGGCCGGCGAGTACGTGCTGAAGGGTTGGGGTGAGGCCATCGAGCTTTCCGCCGATCTTTTGGGCTTCTTCACCCCCACGGCTCTGCATCCTCTGTGGGGCAGCGATTGGGTGGGAGAACTACGGGCTGTGGTGGAGGGCACGGCCCGCTTCAGCGACGTTAACACCGTGGTCATCGGCTATGGTGTCCTGATCCTGGCCGCGCTGGCGGCGGTTAGATACTGGTCGCTGGTCAGAGCGTGGGTCATTTCGGCCCTGACCTTTGCCCTCCTCTGTCTGGGGCCAGTGTTGCACCTCAACGGTCGTTATCGCTTCGATCTGGACGGTCTGGAGGTGACTTTCCCCCTGCCTTATGCCCTCTTACATTACATTCCCCTGGTCAAGGAAAACAGGGCGCCTAACCGTTTCAGCGCGGTGCTGACCCTGTCGCTGGCCGTGCTGGTGGGCTTCGGGGTAAAGTGGATTTTGACCCGCATAAGGATAAAGGGGCCGCTATATTATATCGTGGGGGTCATCCTGGTGGCAGTGGTTTCATTCGAGCACCTGTGCGTGCCTTTGCCCCTGACCGATGCCCGTGTGCCAGAGGTCTATCGGCAGATCGCCGCCCAGCCAGGAAATTTCGCCCTCATGCCTCTGCCTCTGGGTTGGCGCAACAGCTTCGGCACCCTGGGCGCGGAATGTACCCAGGTGCAGTATTACCAGACCGTACACCACAAACCGATCATCGGGGGCAACATCTCCCGCAACCCGCCTTTCAAGTTCGAGTATTTCGCCCGCGTCCCTCTCTTCAGGTCCATCGCCGACGTGGAGCTGTATCGGACGGTGGACGCCGCCACCATCGAGCGCGACCGTGCCCTGGCCCCGGCACTCATGTATCTCTACGACGTGCGTTACGTGGTCATCCACCCGGCCATCCCCGGCCGTCTGCCTTACGCCGACACCAAATCCCAGGTCGAGCGTTACGTCAAGGAAGTCATCCCTATGGAATTGATCCACGAACAGGACGGCCTGGAAGTGTACGAAGTGATCCAGCCGCCCCCGCCGGAGGTTCTGACCATCGACTTTGGGATCGAGGGTTCGGGCGCTTATCGCGGGCCGGGCTGGGCCGACGACGAGGAGATCGCCGGAGCGACGGCCAACTGGGCCGTGGATCAGGGGGCCTGTCTTTTTGTCCCGCTGCGGGAGATGGGCGATTATACCATGACCCTGGGGGCCGTCCCCTTCTACTACCCCGGCTCGACGGTCCAGACCGTCCAGATCGAAGTCAACGGGCAGGAAGTCCCGCCCCTTTTGACCCTGGAGGACAGTTGGAGCGAGTACGAAATCTCCATCCCGCCCGCCGTCCTCAAGCCGGGCATCAACGAGGTGTGCCTGTCGTTCGCATACCTGGCCTCGCCCCGCGAGGTCTTCCCCGCCGAGTTGAGCATCGGAGGGACGGGGGTGAAAACCCCACTGGATATCGAGGTCAACAGCGCCGGGGCGCTGGCCGGGAGTTTCGCTTATATCACCGTTGACGGGCAGGACGCTTCGGCCCACAAGCGCGGCTACAATCTGGCCGTCATCGAGGCCGGAAGCGGCAGGATACTGGACGTCAAGGGCTTCGACACCGGGGGCGATACCTACGCGGCGGCGGCCATGGCCCGTTTCGTGGAGAGCATCCCCCAGGGGCGCATCGTGGTGGCCGCCGTCCAGGAAGAGGGGGGGCGTTACCTCAGCCAGGAGGCGGTGGCGGCTCTGCGCTCCATCGGCGCCCAGGTCGATGTGCGGGGTGGGGAGGGCCTTTCCCACGCCGTCATCGGGGTTAAAGGAGCGACGCCCGGCAGCGCCCTGGAGCTATCCGGCCAGGAAAACGCCTGGCTGCGAGTGGGCGGCAACCCCGACCGGCGCACCCTGGCCGTAGCTGTGGATTACGTAAGGTTCGAGAAGAAATAGCAGCCCTCTTGTCTTTTTCATCGCCGAATGGTATGATTAGATTAAGGAGCGGATGAGGAGATCAAAAGTCATGGAGACTATGAAAGTAGTAGATGGTAAAATAGAGCTGCTTCCCCAAATGCTCGATTGGCTCGGTTCAGAAGATGAATTGGCGGTGCTTATCCAGGGCGACACTTTGATCTTGAAAAAACTGCGCTTGCCGAAGCTTTCAGAGATTGCCGAGCGAGCGCCAGGTGAAAAAGGGATGTCTATGGCTGAGATAGCAGCCGAAGTCCACGACTATAGGAAAGAAAAATGAGATGTTGATCGTCGTTTGATGAGGGGCATTGCATGTCAGAATGGCTGAGAGCGAAATCGCATATCGTTATAGCCCTCATCCTGGCTCTTCTCAGCCTGGGCCTTTACGTCAAGACGCTGGCGCCCACCGTGCTCGTGGCCGACGGAGGGGAATTCCAGTTCGTGCCCTACATAGCAGGGGTAGCCCATCCCACCGGCTACCCCCTGTATACCATGTTGGGCTGGCTCTGGACGCACCTTCTGCCCCTGGGTAATGTAGCCTATCGCATGAATCTCTTTTCCGCGCTGTGGGCCGCGCTTGCGGTGGGACTGCTCTACCTGACCAGCGAGCTGGCCCTGCAAGAATTTGAACTCGCGCCGGGCCTGTCGTCCCTGGCCGCGGCTTTGGGGGCGGCGTGCCTGGCCGTGTCCGGCACATTCTGGTCACAGGCCGTCATCGCCGAGGTGTATAGCCTCAACGCCCTCTTTGTGGCCCTGGTGCTCTACCTGCTGCTCAGGGCAGCAGCAAACGATAACTTTCAAGGGCCGCGCACTTTGGAAGTGCACGGCACTTTTATCCTGCTCGCCAGCTTCGCTTATGGATTGAGTTTGACCCATCACCGCACCATGATCCTTTTAATCCCGGCCATGCTTGTTTTCCTCTGGCTGGTGAAGGGCCTACCCTCTAAGGGCCGCGCACTTTGGAAGTGCACGGCACTTTGGTTTTTGCTCAGGCTGGGAGCTTTGTTCTTTTTACCTCTGCTTCTCTATCTCTACATCCCCTGGCGAGCGCCCCACACGCCCTATCTGCGTCTTTCGTTGGGGGCGGGCGAGGAGTTGATTCTGTACCACAACACTCTGTCCGGCTTTCTGGACCACGTGCTGGGCCGGGTTTTCGGCGGCCAGTTAGGCCCCTGGGAGGCAACGCGCTTGAGCATGGCCGTTGATCTGCTGCGTCAACAGTTCGGGTGGGTGGGTCTGGGCCTGGGAGTGGTGGGTGTATTGCGGCTTATCTTCTCCCGGCGGTGGCCTCTGCTGGCCCTGACTGGCCTGGCCTATCTGGTCGGCGTGGCCTTCAACCTGGTCTATTTCATCGGCGATATCTACGTCCTCTTCATCCCCTCCTACCTGATTTTCGCCCTCTGGCTGGCCCTGGGAGCGGCTACCCTGGCCGAAGGGGCAGGCCGAATCGCCAGGTATCCGGCCTCGCTGGTCGTCGTCGTGGCCCTCTTCTTCCTGCCGGTTGGCCTTACGATGAGCCATTACCCCCACCTCGATCAGAGCCACAACTACGAGGCCCGCGACCTATGGAAGAGTATTTTGGCCGAACCACTGCCCCAGGGAGCGATCCTGGTCAGCAACGACCGCGACGAGATCATGCCCCTGTGGTATTATCAATACGTCGAGGGAGCGCGCCCCGACCTGTTGGGCCTTTTTCCCCTGATCGTGCCGCAGTACGAGAACGTAGGGCAGGTCGTGGACGGCGTTCTGGGCACGGGACGCCCCGTTTATCTCATCAAGGAGATGCCGGGCCTGGAGGTGAAATATCGGCTGGGGGCGGCGGGTGCGGTGGTGCGGGTGGTCTCGCCTGCCGCTATCAAAGGGCCGGAATATCCTCGGGAGGTCATCCTGGCGGAAACCGTGCGCCTGGTCGGCTATGACCAGGAACCACACCGCCCCAGGCCGGGAGATAGCTTGCACATTTCGCTCTACTGGCAGGCTTTGGGGAAAATGGAGGGGGCTTACTCTTCATACGTGCATTTAGTGAACGGGGATGGTCGGACCGTGGCCCAGAGCGACCATCGGCCCGGCGGCGATTTTTATCCCACCAACCTCTGGCGGCCGGGCGAGACGCTGCGCGACGAACACCTCATAGAGATACCGGCCGATGCGCCGCCTGGAGATTATGAGTTGTGGGTCGGGATGTACCTGTATCCGTCCTTGGAGCCGCTGGGGGAGAGAGTGTTTATCGGGGGAGTGAATCGCGAATGACAACCACGAACGGGGGAATTGAACGAACGTAAGATAGGGATTCGGTAAATTCTGGGTTCGCTGTTGTCGATGGGGTTAGCGACAATTCAACCACGAAGAGCACAAAGACAGGGAGCACCGTTTTAATAAACAAGAGATGTTAGGCTGTTTTTCTAAAGTCTGTCTTGCTCTTCTGGTTCAGTATCCGCAACTTTCCTCATGGCCTTTTCAAACTTCTTCCTATCTCCACGCCTGGCCCGTTCTCCAAGATATTCTTCGGTCATAAGCGCCGAAAGTTTCTCAGCCAGTGCCAGTGTGATGAATTGATTGATAGAGATGCTTTCTCTTTCTGCTAACTTCTGTATAGTTTCATAAAGATGATCAGGTAATCTAAGACTGATTTCACTCATGGCAATTCTCCTATCTCCTGTAAGAACTCCTTGGGGGTCATAACCCGTAGTCCAAAAGCTTCTACACCTTGGTAGTCCTCTCTGTTGTAGGTCACGATGAAATCACAATTAGCAGTAACGGCCAATTCCAATACCATGTCGTCTTTCGGGTCTTTCAAGAAAGGCCGCCAAAGGTAAAAGATTTTCCTTCGATTTGCCACTTTGCAGATGTAGTCGAGGATATCATCAATATCGTGCTCTGTCAGCGGTATCTCACCAATGAGTCTTTTGGTTGCGTCTTCATACTCTAAGATTAATGTAACTGAGATGTTCACTTCAAATTTTCCGCTATCAAGGAGCATGAGCAATTTGTGAGAAGCTCCACGACGTGAACGCAAAGCGGCAACCAATATGTTTGTATCAATGACAACTTGAGGCTTATTCATATACTATACGCCATCAAGCCTTTTCATCTTTGCCTGAGGCCTTTTCCCAAATCTTTACGATGGATGATTTCATATCGGTTTCTTCAGCTTCTACCAGCAACTCCCGGCGCAACGCCTCGTAGCTACTCCCTTCCCCGCGTTCGTAATTGGCTCTCGCTTCGTCCAGGCGCTCTTGCAGCAGGGAACTTTCCGCCAGTCTGGCATCGATCAGCTCTTCGTACTCTTCCAGCGTGAACACGCTCATTCGTTAAATTCTACCGTTCGTTGTTGTTGTCCGTGTTCATCCGCGACCCCTTGGTGAAAAGAGCGCATGGCAGGTGGTCGTTCGCTGTCTGCCATGCGCTTATCGGTCTTTGCGAACCTACTCGCGTCCGTATTTGTGGTTTAGGGCTGCCTGGGCCGCCGCCAGCCTGGCGATGGGCACCCGGAAGGGCGAGCAGGAGACGTAGTTAAGCCCCAGCATGTGGCAGAACTCGATGGAGTAGGGGTCGCCGCCGTGTTCGCCGCAGATGCCCACTTCCAGGTCGGGCTTGGTGCGGCGGCCTTTCTCCACGCACATGCGCATCAGCACCCCCACCCCCTCCCGGTCCAGCCGCTCGAAGGGGTTAGCGGGCAGGATTTGGCGGTCCACGTAGTCGAGCAGGAACTTGCCTTCGGCGTCGTCACGGGAGATGCCGTAAGTCATCTGGGTCAGGTCGTTGGTGCCGAAGGAGAAGAATTGGGCGTATTTGGCGATCTCGTCGGCGGTGATGGCGGCGCGTGGGATCTCGATCATCGTGCCGAACTTATAATCAACCTCGACACCCTTTTCCTGCATAACGTCTTTGGCCACCTTCTCCAGCTTGCTCTGCTCCAGCCTCAGTTCGTTAACGTCGCTGGTCAGGGGGATCATGATCTCGGCGTGCACGTCCACCCCTTCTTGGGCCTTGTTGCAGGCCGCCTCGATAATGGCCCTGGTCTGCATTTCGGTCAGGCCGGGGTACATGATTCCGGCCCGGCAACCGCGCAGACCCAGCATGGGGTTGATCTCCCACATGCTCTCCACGATCTGAAGCATCTGTTCTTTCTCGGCCAGTTCGGGCGAGTCTTCACCCTGGCAGCGCAATTCGGTGACTTCCCTGACCAACTCCTCCCTGGGCGGCAGGAACTCGTGCATGGGCGGGTCGATGAGGCGGATGATGACCGGCAGGCCATCCATGGCCTCGAAGATGCCCTCGAAGTCTTCGCGCTGGAAGGGCAACAGTTGGGCCAGGGCCTGGCGGTAAACGGCCAGCTCGGACGAGGCTTCCAGTTCTTTCAGTTCGGCCTCGATTTGGGCCTTTCTCCGTGCGGTCTGGCCTTCCAGGTTGTATTCCGCTTTCAGGTCTGCGATCCTGAACTCGATTGGAGCCGCGTCCAGGGAGGCCATCACCATGCGCACCACGATGGGCCGCCGCTCCTCCTCGAAGAACATGTGTTCCGTGCGGCACAGCCCGATACCTTCCGCCCCGAACTGGCGAGCTCTGGTAGCATCCTGGGGGTAGTCGGCGTTGGCCCACACGCCCAGTTTGCGCGTTGCGTCGGCCCAGGTGAGCAGGGTGTTAAGCTCTACTTCTTTAGCCAGGTCGGGCACGGTGACGGGGATGTCCCCTTTGAATACCTCACCCGTGCCGCCATCGATGGAGATAACGTCGCCTTCTTTGATGACCTGGCCCGCCACCGCGAACTGCCGGGCCTCCAGGTTGATGCGGATGTCCTCGCATCCGGCCACGCAGGGCTTACCCCAGCCGCGCGCTACCACCGCCGCGTGAGAGGTCATCCCGCCGTGTTGGGTGAGGATGCCTTTGGCCTGCACCATGCCGTGCACGTCGTCGGGGTTGGTTTCCGGCCTGACCAGGATGACCGCTTCTCCGGCTTTGCCTCGCGCTTCGGCGGTGTCGGCGTCGAAAATGGCTACCCCCACCGCCGCGCCAGGCGAAGCGTTCAGCCCCCTGGCCAGAAGTTGGCCCGCGTCTATGGCCCCTTCCTTGTCCTCTGGCAGGAAGCTGGGGTGTAGCAACAGGTCCACCTGGTGGGGGGTGACCCTCATCAGGGCGTCTTCTTTGGTGATCAGCCCTTCGTTCACCATGTCCACGGCGATTTTGGCTGCGGCTTTGGCCGTGCGCTTGCCGGTGCGGGTCTGGAGCATCCACAGCTTGCCCTGCTCGATGGTGAACTCCATGTCCTGCACGTCGCGGTAATGCTCTTCCAGGAGCGTGCAGATTTTGGCAAACTCTTCGTAAGATTTGGGCATTTCGTCGGCCAGGGCGGCGATGGGGTTCGGAGTGCGGATACCGGCCACCACGTCCTCGCCCTGGGCGTTCATCAGGTATTCGCCGTAGACCACCTTTTCGCCGGTGGACGGGTCGCGGGTGAAGGCCACCCCGGTGCCGGAGCCTTCTCCCATGTTGCCGAACACCACCGTCTGCACGTTGACCCCCGTGCCCCAGTCGTGGGGCAGCCCCTCGGCGTTGCGGTAGCTGGTGGCCGGCGCGCCGAACCAGGAGCCGAAAACGGCGGCGATGGCCTCTTTCAACTGCTGGTAAGGGTCGTCGGGGAAGTCTTCGCCCAACTCCTTTTTGTACAGGGCCTTGAAGTCGGCAGTCACCTGCTTGAGCATGTCGGTGGTCAGGTCGATGTCGCGCCCGCCTTTCGTCTTGGCTTTGTACTCGTCCAGGATGTGCTCGAATTTGTGGCGGGGTATGCCTTTGACGATGTTGCCGAACATCTGCACCAGGCGGCGGTAGGCGTCCCAGGCAAAACGCTCGTTGTTCATCAGTTTGGCCATGCCCTCTAGCGTCTGCGGGTTCAGCCCGACGTTGAGGACGGTGTCCATCATGCCTGGCATGGAGACCCGCGCCCCAGAGCGGACAGAGACCAATAACGGGTTGGACGGGTCACCGAACTTCTTGCCTGTCTGTTCCTCGACCGCTTTCACAGCTTCCAGGGTTTGCTCCCACATTCCTTCCGGGAACCGCTTACCGGCGTCGAAGTAGGCCAGGCAGGCTTCGGTGGTGATGGTGAAACCTGGCGGCACGGGCAGCCCCACGTTGGTCATTTCGGCCAGGCCGGAGCCTTTGCCGCCCAACAGGTTGCGCATTTCTTTGTTTCCTTCTTTAAATAGATATACCCACTTTTTAGTCATTGTTATAAAAACCTCCTTATATGGGTTTGATATTTACTCGCTAGCTTGTGTGGGATACAAGGTAGCGTCTATTTCACGTACAATGTCGTTCAGATCCGGCGGGTCGGCTGGGAGCACCTCATCGTCGATGTGTTTATGATTGGGAAAACCGTTCAGATCGGGATAGTGAGGAGTATTATCATAGCGAAAGATGCATCGATCACCTTTTTGATAATGATAGCTATAATACACTTTTTCCACAGCTTTTTCCCTCAATTCCACCACTTCGATGAATTCGAGGAAAGAATCATCGTAGAAGTAAAGCTTGCCTTCAATATAGCCACTATCGAGGAAACGTCGTTCAACGGCCAGCCTTTCTATACGAATCTCTTCCCTGGATAGGATAGTATCCTCCAATCTGGATAGATAGCGGTGGAGGATCATACTTTTGCAGTCTCTGTCCCTTGAAGGGCAGCTCTCATCAAAGCCATTTCGATTTGCCTCTTACCCTTCAAGAACATATAATACCTGCCGGCCCAACGTATGAAATCCATGTCGTCCCCCAGTTCACCTTGATTAAAACGCTCATAAAAGACTGAAGAAGACATATTATATTTGATTTCATACTCCTTCAATGTGTCGGCCAACTCTAAGAGATCATCCAGAGGAGAGCTATTTTCCATCGCTTCCTTTAGCTTCTGGTCGAACTCTTCCGGTTTTATCTTCTGGCTGCTATCAATCTCCACGGTAGCCATCGCAACACCTCCCGGTGTCATTTAGCTGACTTTGTATCAATGTTCGACGCTCACGAGTCTGCCAGCCGCTCCAGGGCCGAGTGATACCGCTCCGACGCTTTTCGTACCCGTTCCATCATCGCCGGATCAACTTCGCCATCTGAGCGACGGAAGATCACTTTGCCATCCTCAGAAAACAAAACACTTATCTCTATAGTTTCGCCCGCCATCTCATCTTCTAACCACTTCAGCACCGCGGCCGGTAGCTCCCGACGCTCAATCGCTATACTTGTCATTTGGCCCTCCTTGACGCCCTTAAATTATACGGCTTTTAACCCGTTTTGGCAAACGTGGCAACATCGCCTTACACCTCCTAGCTGATTTTACCATGCAACCGAGGCCGTAGTACTAATTGCCCATGAGGAACAAGTAGTAGGCCAGCACAGCATGAACGAATGTGCTGAAAGCAAGGATAGCCCAGAAATCAGAGTGTTTGGTCTTGTGGTGGAAGAACAACATGCCCGCCCACCCGCCGGGGAAACCACCCAGCACGGCCAGAAGGTGCAAGATAAGCTCTGGCGTGCGCACCTTCCCTATCTTGGACAGCAGTTTGTCGATTCCATACATGACAAAGGTGATTACACTCAGGGAAACCAGCCCTACGGCATAGGGGTGCAAGTTCGTGTTATTGTAGATATACGGATAGAGAAGCCCAACCGATGCGACGCAGATGAGGATAAAGACAACGTAGTAACAGGACAACTAAAAGCCCTCCACCCTGCTCAGATCGACGATGCCGCTGGTCAGGGCGGCGACGCGTTGGAGGAGGGCCAGCCGATTCTCCCGCAACTTTTGGTCCTCGGCCATGACCAGCACCTCGTCGAAGAAGGTGTTGATCGGCTCGATCATGGGCTGGAAGGCGGCGAAAAGCTGGTCCACGGTGCTCTCCGGGCCGACCTGAGCCTGGCAGGTTTGATAAGCCTGGTACAGACGCTCGGTGGCCGGTTCCGCAAAGTCAGCCGGGTCTAAAGGGAATAACCCCTCATAGTCGCGCACGATGCGCACACAGCGGGCGTAGGCGTTCAGAAAATCCATCCAATCGGGTCGCTCCACCCAGGGAGCAAACTGGCCCACAGTACGATAGGCCAGGTATGGATCGTGACCTCGCTCGGCCAGGACGGCGTCTACCACGTCGTAGCGATAGCCTCGTTCGCGCAGCCAGCCCCTTAGCCGTTGTTCGATAAAGTCGAGCACCTCGTCCAGGGTTTCCTGGTCTGGCTGTTGGGGCAGCAGGCGGGCGGCCTTTTCCAGCCCCACTCTTAGATCGAACGACCTCTTTTGCTCGATAAGAATGTGCATGACCTCCAGAGCCGCCCGACGCAGGCCGTAAGGGTCCGCCGAGCCGCTGGGTTTGAGGCCCACCGAGAACAGCCCGACCAGACTGTCCAGACGATCAGCCAGGCCCAGCGCCGCGCCCGATCCGCTGGCCGGAACGGTATATTGTTCGCTGATGGCTCGCGCCACCTCTTCACTTTCTCCATGAAGCCGGGCGTAGTGGCCGCCCATGATACCCTGTAAAGAGGTCAACTCCATGACCATCTGGGTAGCCAGGTCCGCTTTCGCCAGTTCAGCCGCTCGCCTGGCTGTTCGCTTTTCTGCCTCGCTGAGTCCCATCAAGTCAGCTACATCCGTAACCAATCCAGTCAGGCGGTTCGTTTTGTCCAGCATCGAGCCCAGGTTTTCCTGAAAAGTCAGGGTGTCCAGACGAGGCAAGAAGTCCTCCAGCTTCTTTTGAGTATCTGCTCTGTAGAAGAAATCGGCGTCGGCAAAGCGGGCACGGAGCACTTCCTCGTTGCCGGTGCGCACCACGTCCAGGTGTTGGTCGTCGCCATTGCGCACGGTTATGAAGCAGGGCCTCAACTTCCCGTCGGCGTCCACTATGGGGAAATAACGCTGATGCTTTTTCATGACCGTGATGAGCACCTCGTGGGGAAGTTCCAGAAAACGCTCCTCGAAGGCACCACGCAGGGCGGTGGGGCATTCCACCAGGTTGGTCACTTCCGCCAGCAAGCCAGGGTCGTCGGGAATCTGGCCCCCTATCTCCGCCGCCAACTGGTGGGCCTGTTCTTTGATGCGGGTCCGCCGCTCGTTGAGATCGACCACGATGTGGTTTTCGGCCATCGCCTGGAAGTACTCACCCGCCCGCTCGACGACGATTTCCGGCGAGCGCAAGGGCCGCAGGCCGCGCGTTACGCGGCCGCTCCGCACGGCGGCGTACTCAACGTCGATCACGGTTTGGCCCAGGAGAGCCACCAGCCAGCGGATAGGCCGCGAGAAGGCCACCCCGCTCTCGTTCCAGCGCATGGTCAGCGGGAAGCGCAAACCAAGAATGAGAGCGGGCAGAATTTCGGTCAGAATCTCGTTGGCCGGTCGGCCCTGTTCTTTTTTAACGGCCACCACGTACTCGCGCCCCTCGAAATCCTGCACCCGCAGATCTTCGACGGCCACGCCCTGGCTGCGGGCAAACCCTGCTGCCGCGTTGGTCGGTTGGCCGTTCTGGTCGTAGGCCGCTTTGGTGGGTGGGCCTTTGACCAGGTGCTCCAGGTCGGTCTGGCGCGTGCTCAGGCCGGTCACGTAAACCACCAGGCGGCGCGGTGTGCCCGTCACCCGGCAGCTTTCGTATTCCAGCCGGGCGCGGTTCAAAAGCGCCGGGACCGCCTCCGCAAGCTGCTCCAGGGCCGAATCCAGGTCGCCCACCGGCAACTCTTCCACTCCGATCTCCAGCAGAAAATCAGCCGCTTTCTCTTCCGCCCAGGTGCCTGGCACTTTGGAAGTGCCAGGCACCTTTCTTGCGGCTTGCTGCTTCAGAAACGGAAAGCCCAGCTCCTCACGCTGCTGCACGTAGGCCACAGCCACCTGGCGGGCCAGGTCGCGCATCCGGGCAAAGTAGCGCGCTCGCTCGGCCACCCCGATGGCGCCACGCGCATCCAGGACGTTGAAGGTGTGGGAACACTTGAGGATGTAGTCGTAGGCCGGTATGACCAGACCTTGCTCCAGACAGTGGTATGACTCCTGTTCGTAGAGGGTGAAGAGTTCGGCCAGCAGTTTCACGTCGGCGTGGTCCAGGTTGTAGCGGCTGTGCTCGATCTCGGCCTGAAGCAGAACCTCGCCGTAGCTGAGGCCGGGCGCCCATTCTATCTCGGTGAAGCTTCGCACCCCCTGGAGAGGCATCAGGATGCGCTCCAGGCCGTAGGTGATCTCGACCGCCACCGGGTCCAGGTTCAGCCCCCCGGCCTGCTGGAAATAGGTGAACTGGGTGATTTCCTGGCCGTCCAGCCACACCTCCCAGCCCAGCCCCCATGCCCCCAGGGCCGGCGCTTCCCAGTTGTCCTCCACAAAGCGGATGTCGTGCTGGCGGCGGTCGATGCCGAGGGCCTCCAGGCTCTCCAGGTAGATCTCCTGGGGGTTGCCGGGGTCGGGCTTGAGGATGACCTGGTACTGATAGTGCTGCTGCATGCGGTTAGGGTTCTCACCATAGCGGCTGTCGTCAGGGCGGATGGAAGGCTCCACGTAACCCACGTTCCAGGGTTCCGGCCCCAGCACCCGCAGGGTGGTGGCCGGGTTCATTGTGCCGGCGCCCACCTGGACGTTGTAGGGCTGCCAGATCAGGCACCCCTGCTCGGCCCAGAACTTTTCCAGGATCATGATCACTTCTTGAAAAGTTGGTGGTCTGGTCATTTAATACGTCTTAACCTCTCGCTCAGTGTTTTCTTTTTCTGGATAAGATAAGCAAGTGAAGATCCTCTATGATTATCATGGCTGAAACCCTTCCCGCTGTAAAAGGTGCAGGAATTCAATTGACTTCAGCTTACGTTCCAGCAGGTAGATAATGTAACGCTGCATGATCCCCTCTAACTGGTCGTGCAAAGCCTGGCTCAGACGCAACCGCCGACAAATGCTATAGTCGTTGGTTTGCATGAAGCGCAGCACCTTGAGCACCTTGAGCGAGATTTCCTTGGCGCGGGCCTGTCCTTCGCCACAGCGTGGACAAAGGACGCCCCCCTCAGCCGGACTGAAGAAATTGGTCACCGGCTCGAGGGGCGAACGACAGCCCAGACATTGAAAAAGCTGCGGCCGATAACCGACCAGGGCCAGAAGGTGTAACTCGTAAAAGCGGGTAACCAGATTGAGGTCTGCTCCTGTGCTCAACCAGCCCAGCACGGCCCGCAGAAGATCGAACAGGGGCCGGTTCTCGATGCCCTCCTCGGTGAAGCGATCCAGCAGTTCGGCGGCATAATAGGCATGGGTGGTGCGCCACAGGTTCTCTCTCAGGGGCAGAAAAGTCTCGATGGTCTCGGCCTGGGTGACGATGTCCAGCGTGCGTCCTCTGGCTATAAGCAGGCGGCTATGGGTGAACAGCTCAACGTGCCCCCCCTTGCGACTGGTGGGTTTACGTGCCCCTTTGGCGATGGCTTTGAGCTTGCCCAGTGCGGGCGTGTAGAGGGTGAGCAGGCGGTCGGCCTCACCAAAATCGCGGCGTCTTAGTATAATGGCCTCGGTGCGGTAAAGACGTTCTCGTCTATCTTGCATCTTGTATTGATTGGGATGGCGCTCATCCCCCTCGGACCGTGTTATATCTGGGTGGTCTTGACCAGTTCACGGCCATCTTGTGCTGGTACAGTTCCTCGGCGTCCAGCCCCAGAACGGAGAGAAGATGCAGAATACGGATCAGGGCGTCGATCAACTCTTCGCCCACCGCTTCCAGAGGTGCTCCTTTTTTGTAATGGTCCGTGGCCTCGGAGATTTCGGTGTGGATCAGAGCCAGCATCTCCCAGATACGTCCCTCCTCGCTGCCGAAACCTTTGGCGTCGGTCAGGGCCCTGACTTCGGCCATTTTGATGTTTAGACCTTCTCTTTCTACGGCCATTATATCCTCCCCGCTCTTGAGTACTGAAAGAACAGAGCAAGGTGGGTGTAATTATACCACCCTGCTGTCAAGGATGCAAACCAAGAATGACGTTCGGGGGTAGCTTGCCCAGAGCCTGGACTTGTACTAACAATCACAATGGACAAAAACCTTTCAGCCTCACCGCACCTATTGTGCTCGACAATGCGCAATCACGCGCTAGGGGCGTCCAGATCCACCGTCATCCAGCGCCAGAATGGGCCAGAAAGTTTGACAACGAACGTGAAACATGGTAAAATGCCTTGCGTCCAGGATTTCAAGTGCCTGGCTCTCTCGGCTATGGGCCGCTGCCCCCTCGTTGAATGGTTATTGGCGGCCCATGATTCCACAGTTGTGCCTCAGTTTAGGTCTTTGCTCCAGGGTGACATAAAGCTGTCGCTAAGAGCTGCCTCCTAATTTTGTATGAGACAGAACACCATGTTGAGGGCCACGAATTTAGAGAACGCGGAAGGGGGTGAGAAAGACCGAGACGAAGACTAAATAGCTGCATGGTATTTCTGATACTGGAGAATGCAGCCTGTTTGATAGATCTGGCTGCCTAAGAAGTTCCTGAAAGGAGGATCAATTCGGTGATGAAAAGGATATTTTCAAGGGGTATGGCCTTGCTGGCCGTCCTGGCGATAGTGGTGATCTCGGTAACCCCCGTGCTGGCCGAGGAAGAGCGGGTCCTGACCATCGCCATCGCGGGCGACATAGAGACGCTTGACTCAGACTTTTCCCACTTCCAGCGTTCCAACGAGGTGAACTACAATACCCAGGACCAGTGGTTCCTCTACGGCACCACGACCTCGCCCGAGGGGTATACGTTCTACGACCCCGGCAAGATCGAGGGGTCGGCCATCGAGTCGTGGGAGATCTCGGACGATGGCCTTACCATCGATTTGAAAGTGCGCGAGGGAATGAAGTTCAACCACACCGGCAACCCGGTCACAGCCGATGACTTCATTTACTATTTCGAGCGCGGCGTCGAAACGAAGTCAGGCTGGCTGTGGAACATCAAAATGGCTAACATCGAGGGTTGGGAGAAGACAGGTGACTACGAATTCCGTCTCACTTTCTCCGAGCCCAGCCCCTTCTTCTTCTATCTCTTCCGTGACCAGTCCCAGGTGCCTGTGGATTCGGTGGAAATGCAGAAATATGTCACCGACGACGATCCCTGGGCCACCAAGTGGAAAGCCAAGAACGAAGCCGCCAGCGGCGAGTTCTACGTCGAGAAATGGACGCCCGGCGTGGAGATGGTGCTCAGGGCCAACAAGGATTATTGGGCCGGCGCGCCCTACTTTGACAAAGTGGTGCTGAAGATCGTGCCCTCCTCGGCGGAGCGGGTGCTGCTGCTGCAACAGGGTGTGGTGGACATCGCCGAACAGTTGAGCATAACCGAACTGGACGGTCTGCGCGAGGCCGAAGGGGTTAAGGTGCTCTCGATCCCTACTCGCAATCAGTACCACGTGGGACTGAACAATACCATCGAGCCTTTTGACAACAGGCTGGTGCGCCAGGCCGTGTCTTACGCCGTGCCCTACGACATCATCGTCGAGGACGTGTTCAATGGCCGGGCCACCAAGTCGCTCAGCCCTGTGGCGGCGCGCGGCCAGTTCCACGACGGCACGATGTGGCCCTATGAGTTCGACCTGGACAAGGCCAAGGCAATGCTGGCCGAGGCGGGCTACGCCGATGGTTTTGACTGCACTTTGGACATCCCGGCTGGCGATCCCACCATCGAGGAGCTCGCTATCCTGATCCAGAGCACCTGGAGGGAGATCGGCGTCAACGTGACCATCGACAAGCAGACGGCGGCCGTGTTCGCGGAAAAGCTGGACAACAGGACTCACCAGGCGTGGCTGCGAGACCTCCTGTGGTACGTGGACGACCCCGCCTACATAGGCAAGGGCTTCTACCAGAGCGAGGTGGTGCTCAACTGGATGGCCTACTCCAACCCCGAGTTTGACGCGGTCGTCGATGAGATGGCTCGGCTCTGGAGGCCGGAGGATATGGAAAAGAAGGCAGAGCTGGCTAAGGAAATGCAGCGCATACTCATCGAGGACGTTCCCACCCTGCTGCTGGGCGACGTGAACTTCGAGTTAGCCGTGCGCGAGGACATTGAGGGTTACATCCAACTGCCGGACAACCTTCTGTGGTACTATCCCCTGTATCGCGCGGAGTAAGTATTCTGTGCTCCAGATAAAGGTGGACGTGTTTGTGAACATTTGATCTGGACGAATCGGGGTGCGCGACCATTGGTCGTGCACCCCTTTCCGTACCGCGACAGCGGATGGACATATCAGGAGTGCTGATGATAAGCTGGTTGAAGCAATCCATAATATATCTCGCTCGCAGGCTGGCGGCCATGCTGCTGGTGCTGCTAGGCGTCTGCACCATCACCTTCGTGGTCACGCGCCTCCTAGGCAACCCGGTGTATCTCCTGGTGGGGCAGCAGGCCGACCAGGAAATCCTGGAGAATCTGATGCACCAGATGGGGCTGGATCGGCCCTTGTACGAACAATATTTCCGCTACCTGTGGTCTGTGGCACAGGGCGATCTGGGGATCTCTCGCTATACTTACCGCCCGGTGCTGGAGGATATTCAGCTTCGTCTTCCGGCCACCCTGGAGTTAGTTACGGCCTCCATGCTGCTCATTATATTGGGGGCTATACCTATGGGCGTGTTCTCGGCGATGCGTCCGGGCGGAATCGTCGACCGGCTGGGGCAATTACTGGTGCAGGTGGGGGTCAGCGTGCCCAATTTCTGGGCGGGTCTGATCCTGGTCTACCTGCTCTTTTTCAAGCTGCAATGGCTGCCGGCGCCGCTGGGCCAGTTGGACGACAACGTGGCCCTGTCTACGGTGACGGGCTTCCTGGTGGTGGATAGCCTCCTGACCGGCAACCTGCCGGCCCTTAAGTCGGCGCTGAGTCACCTGGCACTCCCGACTGTAACCCTGGCCCTGGGCTCCGCCCCTGCTACGCTACAGATCACCCGCAGCACCCTGATCCAGATCCTCTCCAGTGACTACATCCGTACGGCCCATTCTTATGGTATGCCGGCCCGCACCATCTACTTTCGCTACGCCCTGAAAAACGCCATCGTGCCCGTGATCACGGTGCTGGCTATGACCTTCGGCTTTTTGATGAGCGGTACAGTCCTGGTAGAGACGGTCTTTTCCTGGCCCGGCTTAGGATTGTACGCCGTGGATTCCATGCACCACTTCGACTACGAACCCATCCTGGGGGTGGTGTTTCTAAGCGCCCTGTTCTACGCCCTGGCTTACCTGGTGGCGGATCTGCTGACCTTCGTGGTGGATCCCCGCATCCGGGCGCAGTAGACGGTGGTGGAGGGAGCTGATGACTGACCCCCAGATTTCGATAGAACTTCAAGAGGTGACGGCTGGCGGCCTCCGGTGGCGCAACCTGGCCCCCTGGCTGTTCTCTTGGCCTGTGCTTATCCTGGCCGTATTGGCCATTACGGCGGTGTTTGCTCCCTTGTTGGCCCCCTACGATCCCCTCACCCCTTCGCCGCGGGACAAGCTGAAACCTCCCTCGGCCGAGCACTGGTTCGGCACCGATCCTTATGGCATGGACGTGTTCTCGCGCGTATTATACGCCACCCGCACCGATCTCTCGGTGGCGATAGCCTCGGTGCTGTTAGGGGTGCTGGTGGGCATGCCCCTGGGCGCCCTGGGCGGGTACACGCGGGGCTGGATCGACGAGGTGCTGATGCGCCTGACCGAGATCATTCAGGCCTTTCCTCAGCTCCTGTTTGCCATGGCCGTCTTCGCTGCGGTGGGCAGCAACACGGTCAATCTCATCCTGATCCTGGCCTTCCTGAACGTGCCGGTGTATCTGAAGATGGTGCGCAGCGTGACCTTGCCCCTGCACGACAGCGACTTCGTGTTGGCTGCGCGCTGCGCCGGACACTCCACGCTGTCCCTGGTAATCCGTCACATCATCCCTAACGTCCTGGTGCCGGTATTCTCGCAGTTCTCGCTGAGCTGCGCCTACGCCATCCAGATGGTGGCCGGACTCAGCTTCATCGGCCTGGGGGTGCGGGTGCCGCACCCGGAATGGGGCTCTATGATCAACGTGGGAGCCAATTACATCGTCTTCGGCATGTGGTGGCCCGCCGTGTTTCCAGGGTTGGCGACGTTCCTGGCCGCCTTTGCCCTGAACGGCCTGGGGCACCGCCTGCGTCGAGCTATTTTGCGTGAGGTATGAAAGATAATCTCCTGTTGCAGGTAAACGAACTACGGGTAGAGATAGGGCCGGCAGATAACAGAGTCCATGCCGTGCGGGGGGCGTCTCTGGCGGTGCGGCGCGGCTCGCGGCTGGGAGTGGTGGGCGAGAGCGGTTCGGGAAAATCCATGACCGCCATGTCGATCTTGAGTTTGCTGCCCCCTACGGGGGTGGTCACCGGCGGAGCCATCCATTACGACGGGCGAAACCTGTTGCAATTGAGCGAGAGCGAGATGCAGAAGGTGCGCGGCGAGGAGATCGGCATGGTCTTTCAGAACGCGGCCTCGGCCTTAAACCCCCTGTTCACCGTTGGGCAACAGATCGCCGACATTTATCGCCACCACGAGGGGGTGAGCGTCCAGGCAGCCTGGAAGAAGGCGGTCGCCACGCTGGACGCTACGGGCATTCCGGATCCGGAACGGCGCGCCAGGGCCTATCCGCATCAATACAGTGGAGGGATGGCGCAGCGGGCCATGATCGCCATGGCCCTGGTCTGTTCGCCCGGCCTGCTCATCGCCGATGAACCCACCACGGGGCTGGATCTGACCATCCAGGCTCAGGTGTTGGATCTCATCAAGGAGCACGTGGTGCGCTCAGGGGCGTCGCTGCTCCTGATCTCGCATGATATCGCGGTGGTGGCCGAAACCTGTACGGACGTGGCCGTCATGTACGCCGGCGAGGTGCTGGAGGCCGGGGCGCTGGAGGACGTCTTCGGCGCGCCGGCCAGCCCTTACACCAGGGCCCTCTTAGAGTGCTTCGAGGCCAGGCCCGGCGCGCGTCTGCCCCACATACCCGGGCGCGTGCCGGATCTGCGGGGCGAGATAAGGGGCTGTTCCTTCGCCCCCCGTTGCCCGCTGGCCCAGGACGTTTGTCTGGAACGACCTGTGCTGCGCCAGGTGGCTGCCGGCCACCTGGTAGCCTGCCATTTTGCTTGAGAAACGGACAAGTGGTACAGACTATTTCATCAGAAACAAGCAGAGAAGCAAACGCCATGTTGCTGGAAGCGCTGGACCTGGTAAAACGCTTTAACGTACGTCAGTCCTGGACCAGGCGCGCGGTGGTCACTGCCGTGGAAGGGGTCTCCTTCCAGGTGGAGGTGGGGCGCACCGTGGCCCTGGTGGGCGAAAGCGGCTGCGGGAAGACGACGGTAGGCAAGTTATTGCTCGGGATCCTGGAACCGGATGACGGCGTGGTGCGCTTTCGGGGTGGAACCCTATCCCAGTTTGGGCCGCGGGAGGTCCTTGAGTATCGGCGTGCGGTTCAGATGGTCTTTCAGAACCCGCTGGCCTCCTTCAATCCCATGATGAGTATCGGGGCCACCTTGATGGACGCCATGCGTCTTCGTCACGACCTGGAGCACAAAGTCCGGCGAATGGAGGTCGTGCGGCTGCTTCAGCGAGTTGGCCTGGAGACAGATTTCGCCGGACGCTATCCCTCCGAGATGAGCGGCGGACAGTTACAGCGGGTGGGGGTGGCGCGGGCCCTGGCTCCGAACCCGCAGGTGATTTTCCTGGACGAGCCCACCTCGGCCCTGGACATGTCTGTGCGGGGGAGGATCATCAACCTGCTGCTCGATCTACAGGCTGAGGACAGGCTGGCCTACATCCTGGTGGCCCACGATTTACGGGTGGTGCGGGCCATGGCTCACTACATGCTGGTGATGTATCTGGGCCAGGTGATGGAGGAGGGGCCGGTCGATGAGGTGCTGAGCCGCCCCCTGCATCCATATACCCAGAGCTTGCTGGCGGCCACCTTGGTGGGCATCCTGGATCGGGTTGAGGAGAGGCGGCGGGTTCGGGTGAGTGGCGAGGTGCTGCAACTTCCGCCGGGTTATCGAGGCTGCAAGCTCTATCGCCGCTGCCCTTTTACCCAAAGCCGCTGCCAGGAAGAGCCACAAACGCTGGAGGAGGTGGCCCCTGACCACGCGGTGCGCTGCTGGCGGGCCCTGGATATCAGCGATGCAAAGGATGCATTATATTATATATGATGACTCTGGAACGAAAGGAGCTTCCAAAATGACCATTGCCGTTAAGAGCAAGAGGCTGATCGATGGGACCGGTCGCCCGCCGATCGAGGGTGGGGTGTTGTTGATCGAGGACGATCGCATCGTTCAAGTCGGGGAGCCAGAGCAGGTGACCATCCCTGCCGAGGCAGAGGTGATCGATTGCAGCGACCAGACGGTCCTGCCGGGCCTGATTGATAGCCACACCCACGTGGTCCTGAAACTCAGTGAGGAGCCTGAGGTCAGAACTCCATCGGTGGGCATACAAATGAAACAGGACGCCGTAAGGATGGCGCTGCGGGGGTCGATGTACCTGCGGGATGATCTGAAGTCCGGAGTGACCACCATGAGGGCGCTGGGAGACCCGGAGGACATCGACTTTCGGGTTCGAGAGGCCATCGAAGCGGGCGATATCCCCGGGCCGCGCCTGTTGGTGGCGGGCCGGGCTCTTCGACCGAGCCACGGCTGGGGAGTAGAAGGGGTGCCGCCCGCCGATGGAGTGGATGCGATCCGGGCTGCGGTCAGGCAGAATATCGCCAGAGGCGCGGACGTGATCAAGATCTTCGTCACCAACTTCAGGCAGGGGGACAGCGACGAGGCTTACATGAGGGCCGACCTGACCCGCGTGCCTATCTATACCAAAGAGGAGATCGAGGCCGCGGTGGATGAGGCCCACCGGGTAGGGGTCAAGGTTGCCGCTCACGCTATTGGCGGGCCGGGGCTTCGCGCTGCCCTGGAGGCTGGAGTGGATAGCATTGAGCACGCTAACCTCATGGAGGAGCAGGACATCGAGATTTTCCTGAAGACGGGAGGGTGGTTATCTGACCCCAATCTGGTGGTGATCTTTGATAAAATGGGGTTGGAGAACTTGACCTGGTGGGAGTTCCCGGAATGGCAGGAGAAGGTGAACTTCGCCAGGGAGAATACCCGGATCATGATCCCCAGGGCCATCAAGGCGGGGGTCAAGTTCGCGCTGGGGGTGGATCCCTGTCACGGGTACTTGTGGAAGGAAGCCAGGTATATGGTCGAATTGGGCATCTCAGAGATGGATGTCCTGCTGGCGATCACGAAGCACGGCGCTGAGTTGTGCGGGATCGAGGACAAGGTGGGCACTCTGGAGGCGGGCAAGCTGGCCGACGTCATCTCGGTGGAAGGCAATCCCCTGGAAGATATCGGGTGCCTACAGAACGTCGGTCTGATCATGAAGGGCGGCAGGCGCTACGATCAAATATTGTAGGGAGGATGCAGGAGAGCGAGTTTCTTCAGAAAAGCTCCAATTATGATATGATATAGAGGTAAGGACGAGGGAGGTGCACCATGTCCGCCAGCACATTTGAACCGGCCTACCTGGCCCTGCTGCGGTCGGGCGAACTGGCCCGCCGCACACAACTGGCTTATGAACGTCTGGAAGCGTGCGACATCTGCCCCCGGCAGTGTGGGGTCAACCGCAGAGAGAGCGCCAAAGGAGCAGTGTGCCGGACAGGAGAACAGGCGGTGGTTTCCAGTTACAACCCTCATTTTGGGGAGGAATCGCCGTTGGTAGGGAGCGGAGGATCGGGCACCATCTTTTTTACTAACTGCAACCTCAAATGCCAGTACTGTCAGAATTATGAGATCAGTCAGTTGGGGCAGGGACGCCCGGTAGAGCCAGAGGAGCTGGCGGCCATGATGTTGCGGTTGCAGGACATGGGCTGCCACAACATCAATTTCGTCTCCCCCACCCACGTTGTACCCCAAATTATGGCAGGGGTGCTCATCGCGGCCCAGGCCGGATTGCGTTTGCCCCTGGTTTACAATACGGGCGGCTATGACTCACTGGCTACCCTTGAATTGCTCGACGGCATATTTGATATATATATGCCCGATATGAAATACGCCGACCCAGAGGTCGCCCAGAAATACTCCAAAGTCAAGGACTACCCCAGGCACAACCAGGCCGCCGTGAAAGAGATGCACCGGCAGGTAGGCGATTTGGCCATGACCAGACGGGGCGTGGCCTTGCGGGGGCTTCTGATCCGTCATCTGGTGCTGCCCAATGGGTTGGCGGGCACGGCCGAGACTGTGCGCTTTCTGGCCGAGGAGATATCGAAAGAGACCTACCTCAATATTATGGACCAGTACCGCCCCTGCTACAAAGCCTACGATCTCCCCCAGGTGAGCCGTCGCCTCAGCCCGGAGGAGTATACCGAAGCAGTGCGCCTGGCCAGAGCGGCGGGCCTGAACCGGCTGGACAAAAGAAGATCGTTTTTCTTGTTGTGGCCGTAGCGGGCGCCATTTACTGAGGAATTAGGCTGAAGGAACTGACTACCGGGGGGGCGGGCATGGAAGAGCGTTTAATCGTAACCGATATCGACGGCTGCCTGACGGCGGGAGAGGGCCAGCCCTTGCTCTATCCCCTTTTCCAGACTTTGACCGACCTGAACCGACGGGCACGTAGAGGAGAGGCCGTCCCGGCCGTCACCCTCTGCACCGGGCGGCCCACCGCCTACGTAGAAGGAGTCATGCAGGCCATAGACGGCTTCCTGCCAGCGGTGTGCGAGCACGGGGCCATGCTTTACGTGCCGGAAGGCCACCGCTTTCTACGCCACTCGGCTCTGGATGAGGCCGCCCGCACGGCCCTGGCGGAGATCAAGGCCATGCTGGAACGAGAGGTGGTGGAGGCCGGGTTGGGTTATCTCCAGCCGGGCAAAGAAACTTCGCTTACCCTTTTTCCTGTAGGCCCTATAGGCACGACCAGCCTGGAACCGTTGCACAATCGCCTGGCGGAACTGGTAGCCCGCACGGGCGCTCCCTATGCGGTAATAGACACGTTTTCCTGCGTCAACCTCGTCCCCAGGGGGTTAAATAAAGGCCAGGGGGTACGCTGGCTGGCTGAAATGATCGACGTTCCCCTGGCTCAGATGGCCGGTATCGGTGATTCCGACAGCGACCTGGCCTTTTTACAGTTGGTGAGCACCAGCGCCGCCCCCATCAACGCCACCCCCACCGTGCGCCAGGCGGTGGATTACGTATCGCCGTGCTCGAACGGGGAGGGCTTTCTGGACATTCTGTTCCATTGGGGCCTTCTCACTTCTCCCCTCGCTTCTCAATGATGGGCCGGCAGCTCTCCACAGGCAACTGCACTCTAACCTTATCTCCCTGGTTACACTTCAGTTTGCTATCGCTCTGCACGCGCAAAGTCAGACTGTGTCCCAGGTGCACGCGGTGATCGATTTTATCGCCCAGATAGGTACACTGGTAAACCACTCCCTCAAAGACGTTCTCCCCGCCCTCACTTCCCGCTGGCAGGAGCCTGACGTCGTTGGGCCGGATGAAAACCAGAAGCTTCTGCCCTGGCTGCATGTCCGGCACTGCGGGCACCGTGATGTGTAAGTCGTTCACGGCGATGATGGCTCTGTCCCCCTTAAACGATTCGGCACTCTCCTGGGTAAGCTGGACCTGGGAGGCAGGGACAATGGAGATAACCTCTCCCTCCAGAAAATCGGAGAGGCCGATGAAGTCGGCCACGAATTGGGAGCCCGGTCGGTCGTAGATGTCGTGGGGAGTGCCTACCTGCTCGAGGCGTCCCTCGTTCATGACCGCCACCCGGTCAGAAAGGGCCAGGGCCTCGGCCTGATCGTGGGTGACGTAAACGGCGGTGATTTCCAGCCGGGTGACCAGTTCCTTGATCTCAAAGCGCATTTCCTCCCGCAGCTTGGCGTCCAGGTTGGAGAGAGGTTCGTCCAGGAGCAGCACCTTGGGGCGATACACCAGGGCCCGGGCCAGCCCCACCCGCTGCTGCTGTCCCCCGGAGAGCTGACGAGGATAGTGTTTCCCGTACTCTCCCATTCTGATCAGTTGCAGGGCTCCGTCCACCATCTGGCGACGTTCTGCCCTGGGCAGATTTCTGATCATCAGGGGGAATTCTACGTTCTCGAACACGGTCATGTGAGGGAAGAGGGCAAAATTCTGGAAAACCATGCCCAGTTCTCGCTTGTGGGTGGGCACCTCGGTCACGTCCTGGCCGTCGATGAAAACCTGCCCCTGGTCGGGGGTGACGTGGCCGGTGATGCCCCGCAAAGCAGTGGTCTTGCCGCAGCCCGAAGGCCCCAGCAGGGTCATCAATTCCCCGTGTTTGATCCCTAAGTTGATGTGATCGTTAGCCACAATCTTGCCGTAACGTTTGGTGACGTTCACCAGTTCGATCATATATTCTGCCATGTTTATACCCCTTTAAATCCTCCTACCAGTTTCTCCGGTTGCACCTCTCGTTGTATCATGAATAACACAATGAAGGATGGGATCACCAGGATCATCGACATCGCCGCCGTCACCTCCCAGTAGCCCTCTCCCACCGCCAGATAGGTTCTGATGGGCAGGGTCACCGTGTTAGGGCCATAGGTCAACAGGGTCAGGGTGAATTCGTTGTACGAGGTAGTGAAAGTGAAGATGATAGAGGAAAGGATGCCCGGCAGGATCAGGGGCAGAATGACGTGAAAGAAAGTGCGAATAATGTTGGCTCCGCAAACGCTGGAGGCCTCCAAAACCCGTTCGTCCAGGCCCTCGAAGGTGGAGGACAGAACCAGGATGGCATACGGGGCGCAGATGGTCACGTGGGCCAGGGCCACGCCGTAATGTTTGTTGATCATGTGAAATCCGTAGAAGATGCGGGCCACGCCCAGGGCGTAACAGATGGGCGGGATCATGCGCGGGAGCAAAATAATGGACAGGATGATCTCTTTGCCGGGGATGTTCCGCCGACCGAGAGCCCAGCCGGTAGGGATGGCGAGCAGGGTGCTGGCGGCCACCGCCAGGGCGGCGATGATCAGGGTGTTCTTGGTGATTTCGGGAATTTTGGCTACCTCGATGGCCCACCTGTACCAGTCCAGGGTCAGTTCAGGCGGCAACCAGCGTTGCCCGAACCAGCCCTTGCCCACCGACTTGACCATGATGATCATGAAAGGCGACATGATGTACAGAAAAAAGCACCACAGAAAAGTGTAGATCAAAAGCTTCCTGGCGTTGAGAATGGATTGTAGATATTTTTTCATGTGGTTGATCTCCTCTAGAGGACCTTACCGTCCCCGGAACCATCTGGCCATTCGCCGCAGCCACGACACTGGCGACGGTTCATGTTTCTTCACCAGAAGCACTGAGCACGGGGCGCGTTCTGCCACCACATCCGGGATAGCTCCGAAAAGCCAGTTGCTCAGGAACCATTCCTCTGAGGCCCCGATGATCAGCAGATCGTACCCCTGTCCGGCTTCGCTGAGGATGCCGCTCACCACCGAAGGTGACTGCACGACGCGAGCCGAAACCCGGCCGTCGGCTTCTCCCAACTCGTGCCGGATCAACCTCTGCACCGTCGCCTCCTCGGCCGCCATATCCACATCTTTCGTCGGTCGCACCACTCGTAAGACCGCTACTGACTTGGCCGCTTCACCCACCGCCAGATCGTAGGCCAGGCGCAACCCGAGGCGGGCGTGGGGGCCACCGCCAGCCGGCACAAGGACGCGCCGCACGTCCTTCAGGTGTCTGTTCAGAAACACCGCCACGTCACAAGGCGCTGTTCGCACCACTTCTTTGTCAACACTGGTGCGAATACGGCCCAGCGTGAGCGGGCCGCGCCAGCCCAGCAAGATCAGGCGGGTATCCGGCCGGCTCTCGGCCACCCCGACGATGCCCGAGGCGACCCCGTAGGCAGCCTGAAGCAGCATCTGAACCCGTACACCGGCCACAGCGCCGTGTTTGGCGGCCCGGCGCAGGAGGTCGTCCGGCTCGTGCGCATTCTCTTTCTTCAGGTACTCCTGCGCGACCGAGAGGGGTACGCTGACGGGCACAGGCACAATTTTCAGCGCGGCGACCTCCGTTCCCTGGTGCCCTCGGGCCAGGGCCGCGGCCAGGGTGACCAGACTCTTGGCCGTGGCCGGATTGGCCACCGGCACCAGAATCTCGTGGCGCTGAGCTTCGGCCGCCTGTTCCGCAGTGGCGATCACGGCCTCAAGCGGTCGCTCCCGTTCCAGCCAGGGCATCAATTCCCCCTCGACTGGCGTCCGGCGCCGGCCCCACAAGGCATACCAACCCAGGCTGAGCCCGATCAGCCCCAGCCCGGCGAACTGTGAGGTGTGATCCATCGTGCTGATGACCGCCAGGGCCAAAACGCCTCCGAGCGCCGGTAGCCAGGGGGAGAACGGCACCCGGTAGGCGGGCCGGTACCAGGCCGGCCGTGCCTGATACATTGTCAACAGCCCCAGGCTCAATAATGCATACGAAACCATAAATAAGGCGCTGGATATCTCGGCCAGGATCGCCGCCTGACCACTCAGGGCCAACAACATAGCCAATCCACCCGTCACCAGGATAGAGCGATAGGGCGTCAGGTGGCGGGGGTGGAGCTCATTGAACCAGCCGGGCAAGATAAGGTCTCGGCCCATAGCAAAGTTGATGCGCGACGAGGCCATGAGGGCCGCATTGGCCGAGGACGCCGTGGCCAGCAGCGCCGCCAGCGACATCCCGACGACGCCGACCACGCTCATGAACCGGCTGGCGGCTTCGACCAGAGGGGCCTGGAAGCCAGCGATCTCCCGGTAGGAGAGAATGCCTGTAGCCACGTACAGAATGGCAGCGTAGATGATGGTGGCGATGATCACCGAGCCTACTATAGCCAACGGCAGATTCCGTTCCGGCTGTTTGATCTCCTCGGCAATGGTGGAAATCTTTTCGAAGCCGGTAAAGGAAACGATGATCAGGCCCAGGTTGGCGATTACCGCTCCCCAACCGTAGGGCACAAATGGCTGGTGGAGCTTGGGGTTAACGTTGAACAGACCACGCCCCACGAAGAGAGTCAGGATCAGAACCAGCAGCACGACGATAATGTTTTGCACCTGGCCCGACAGCTTGGCCCCCCGGTAGTTTAGGAAGACGAAGAACAGCCCCGCGCCCAGCGCCATCGCCCAGGTGGGCAGCGGCAGGAAGTAAGCCACGTACTGGGCAAAGCCGATCAGGTAGAAGCCGGTGGCGAAGGTCAGCCCCAGCCAGTTGCTTGGGCCAACCACGGCGCCAGCCAGCGGCCCAAGAGCGCGGGAAATCAGATGATAACTTCCTCCCGCTCTAGGCATGCCAGTCGCCAGTTCGGCCACAGTCATCGCGATAGGCAGACAGATAAGCCCAGCCGCCACATAAGACAGAGCTGACGCAGGCCCCGCCCGCTGGGCGGCAACAGCCGAAAGCACGAAAATCCCAGCTCCGATCATGGTGCCCAGGCCAATTGACAGAGCTTCGGTCAATCCCAGTTCCCTGACAAGTCCGCTTGTGTGTTCTTCGCTCAAGATACGCGCTCCTTAAAACCTTTCTTCCCCCGAGAGAGCGTCAAGCTCTTTGTCAGAGAGGTCGTGGCGGGCCAGGTCTTCAGGATAAGTAGCCTGGAGTTCCACGTGCCCGCAAGCAGGGCAAATCAGAACTTGTAGCGGACTATCTTTCAGGCTCTGCAATGATGCGATGTGAATTGTGTCCACCGGACCTTCAAGATAGCCCTGGATCATTTCTGTTCTGCAATGGGGACATGGTATTGAAACTCCTGACATAGTTATCCTCCTGTTTGGTGTCACCTTTTCAGACGCCCCATCATGCTCTCCGCAGTGGCGCATAGCTCCTTATTCGGTGAACCTTTTGTTCGCCCCCGATGGTAAAATCCCGCCTTTTGCGAATCTACCTCTACCTCGACACCGCCGGCCTCCTCAGAATCCTCATGTACAGGGACAGAAAGACCACCTGCAAGATAGCCATGATGACGGCGATGGCGCTGGCCGCCGACCAGCGAGGAGGGCTGAAATTGATCTGGGTGTAGAGGGTCACGGACAGAGGGCGATAGTTGCCCCCGGTGATGAGCGGGATGCTGAAAGCTCCAAAAGCGGCCATAAAAGTCAGCACCGAACCGGCCAGGATGCCGGGCATGATCAGGGGCAGCACCACGTAGCGGATGACCTGCCAACTGTTGGCCCCCACCACCGACGCGGCCTCTTCGATGCTGCGGTCCAGGCCCTCCAGGGTAGCCAGGGTGGTCACCGCCGTGTAGGGGAAATAGTGCCACAGGTAAAAGATGATCAGGCCGGGGACGGTGTAGTTCACCCGCGCAGGCTCTTTGACGAAAGGCACCACCTGCACCAGAAAAAGGTTGATCCAGCCATTGCTGGCCCACAGCAGAAGCAGCCCCAGCGCGCCGATCAGGCCGGGCACGGTGATCGGGATGAGAATAGCCAGCCTAAAAAGGCGATGGCCCCTGACCTTTTCGCGCAGGGCCAGGGCCAAAGGCACGCTGAGCACCACGGAGAGCAGCGTGGACGAAACGGCCAGCACAAAGGTCAAAACGACGGCCTCCCGGAAACGGGCCTTGCCCAGAACGTTGGCGTAGTTCTCCAGGGTCCAGCCAATGTCCTGTCTTTCTGGTCGCAGGCTCCTGACGATCGTTATCAGCATGGGATACAGAAAAAGGCCAAAGAAGCCCAGAAAACCAGGGGCCAGCATCAGCAAGGTGACTAGAAAACGCCTCCGCCTTTTGAACCAATTCCCCATCTTCGTCTTCCTTTTCAAACCACGGAGAGGGTTTAGAGAAAGAGTTTTTTCCTCCGTGAACTCTGTGTTCTATGTGGCTAAAAAACTGATGTTGAGAAGAGGCAGGCAGGGCGGGTTAACCCCGCCTACCTCTTTTACTATTGAGGCTCTATTAGGGAACGAGGAGTTCTGGACCTTGCTCCTTGATGAGATTTGTAACTTCCGAGTTCCCGATCCGTAGCCTGGCCGGTTCCATGCTCTCCCATGGCGGAATGGTATCCCAGACCACTTCCGGCACCACGTCCCAAATGTCCGTGCCGCAGTATTGCCACATGGTGGTGACCAGCAAAATCTGCTGGGTGTCGGACAGCAGGTAGTTGATCAGGTTATAGACCAGGGGTTTGTACTCGTCGGGTATGTCGGCGGGCACCACCAGGTAGCCGTCGGAGCCGGCTGCCATCCCTTCCTCAAGGAAGCTGGCCTTGACCGTAGGTGGCATCGTGCCCTGGAAGCGGGACCACAGCGAGAAGTCCATGGCGTAGAAGCTGATCCAGGTTTCGCCGGACTTGAACCGCTCGAACAGGTTGGGTGGTTCGGGGGCCAGGGGCAGGGTGGCGTAGGTGTAGAAGTCCACCAGCTTGGCCCAGGCGTCCTGCCACTCCTCCGTTTTCTGTAGCTCTTCCAGGGGGATGGCGTTGCCTTCTTCGTCCACCATGTCCACGAAGGCGTTGAGGAAGCTGTAGGGCTGCCTGTAACTGGAACCAGACTTGGCGTCAGGACGGACCAGGCCGATGTGTCCCTTCCATTCCTCTCGTCGCTCGTAGAACTCCTTCCAGGAGGTGGGCGGATTGTCGATGTAGGCCGAGTCGTAGATCAAAGAGTACTGACTCCGCCAGTACAGGGCGCCCTTGCCCCCAATATCGATGCCTAATACCTTTTCCAGATAAGCCTTGGGGCACTTCTCCAGGTTGGGGATGACTTCCAACTGGTCGGGATAGAGCGTCTCCAAGGCGATGCCCTCGTCGAGCATGTCGGTGATGTGTTCGGGCTTGACGAACAGCAGATGGGCATCGCCCTGGCCGGCTTCCCAGGCTTTCATCCGCTCGATCTGCTCCGAGCTTCCGGAGACCACGTAGTTGATCTTGATCCCCAGGTCGTCTTCTATCATGGGCAGGACGCGCGTCTGCCAGTACCACTGGAAGTTGGCCCCTGAGTTGGTATCCACCATGGTGATTTCAGTCGGCTCCTGGGACAGAGGAGTCCAGGCCACCTGGGTCGTGAGCACAAGGATCACGACTGCCAATACCGTCCATACTTTACGCATTTTTTCCCTCCTTACTACTTTGAAGTGTTATCGAACTTTTCAGTCTCGAAAGGCCAAACAGAAATTTTTGCTCCTCTTCCTCACCTCCTTTTCGACTGGGTTTGCGTCCCCGAAAGCACGAGGGCGATCCAGGCTCAGGTGACGCAAAGCCGGAGAAATTTACCGCTCCGTAATCTCATTATACACCTAAATCGGCTTTTCTGCCAGTCCTCTCAGCCCATCCCACAGGGGCCTGTCAAAGTCCTGGCCTTCCCGCTCCCCGTCTCGGGGATGGGTGAGAGGCCATCCCTTTTTTGAGCCGCCCCGTTTATGTTTTGTTTAGGTTTCATTTATGTTGGTTTTATCATACTCCCTTATAATAATACTGTAGGGAGATTCCTGGGCAATTGGGATTTTGGGATGTGGTCAGATTATATTATAGCCGGCGACCTGCCAACTGTCGGCCTTAAATCTTTGGGAGGAGGTTACCTGAATGCCAGCAGGAAGGCCGAAAATCATGGTAGTCGATGACCATGACATGTTTCGCAGCGTTCTCAAGGAGGCGCTGATGCTCAGTCACTATAAGGTTATCGAAGCCAGCAGCGGACCGGAATGTCTGGAGCTGGCTCGAAAGGAAAAACCCGACGTGATCCTTATGGACATCGCCATGCCCGGCATGAATGGGCATGAAACCTTCCACCTGTTGCGGGATGATCCGCTCACCAGCGACATCCCCGTTATCGTTCTGACGGCTCTGAAAGGCAAGTACGTCGATCGCGGGACCATAGAAGCTGAGGTCGATGATTATCTGAATAAACCCTGCAATCTGCGAGATCTGGAACTGGCCATTGAAAAACAACTGGCCAGACGTGCCAACAAAGGCCCGAGAGAATGAACCTGGTCAGGGCCTGACCAAGATCGTGTTCTGCCAGGGAGTGTCGTTCCGTTCCTCGAAAGTGCCCACCCCTGCGGCTATCATGTCGTACTGAAGGGTGTAGGTGCTTTCTTCTTTGGGGGCCGCCCATTGAAAGTTGAGGGTCACCGTCCCTCCAGGCGGCACCTGGCCGGGCAGCTCGACCCGCAACGGATAATCGGCCAGACCACGCGGCGGGATGCTCCCCGCCCGGGCCTCCACCCCCAGCCAATAGAGGGACGGATGCCAGGTATCCCAGCCATCGTTGCGGACCACAACCTGTACGTCGTAGGTCTGTCCTGGCCGGGCCAGGGTCGGGAAGTTGTCGGATACGTACGTGGCCCGGTAATGGTTATGCCCCCCAAGATGGAGGCGCATCAGGTAGAAGAAAGTGTAGGGATCGACGACCTGGTAGTCGGGGTGTAGAACCTGGCCGTTCTGGTCCCGAACCAGGCCGCCCGCCTCGTCGGCCTTGAGCCGTTGCGTTACCTCCCACAGGAAATCCGGCCCATACGAGGTGCTCCTGAAGATCAAAAACTTCGGCTCGTTGACGCTGTGGCTGGAGAGGTACGCTTTGTAGGAGTTATGGATATCCAGGGCCGCATTTTCGGCGTTGGTTATCGCCCCGGAGCCTACCTGGCGGCGGGCGACGATGGGCACCCCCTGGAACATACGCGGCCAGTGGCCCTCCAGCCTCATGTGGTCGAAGATCATCCCATCTCCGGCCAGAGGCACGAAGAGGGCTTTTTTGTCGTCGCTCAGCGGCCCGCCTTTGCCGTTCCATATCCAGCCCTGGATGCTGTAATTCAGGGGGCGATAATAGCGCAGAGAGTGCTGCACCCAGCTCGAGTCGAGGGCCTGGGGCAGAGCGCCTGGGTTGACGTAACCTGCGCCGCTGTTGGGGCCGACAAAGAAATCCTGGTCGGTCCTGGTCTGGAGGAAATAGGTCATGATGTCCGGCATGACCTCGACCAGGCCAGGGTTGAAGCCCCAGGCGATGGGCACCTGGCCCCGCTTCTCGTCCCGCCAGGGGTAGGGGAAGGCGCTGTCGGGGATGACGTAAACGCTATGGGCCAGGTCGTAGTCCCCGGCGTAGTAGAGAAGATAGGTTTTGTCGGCCACCGTTCCTTCTGCGGTCAGGTAGCCTCTCTCCATCAATTGCTCCCTGGTAGGGGGAGGAGGCTGCACGTACCTTTCCGGTCGGGGAGCATGGCTGTGTACGGAGAGGTTAGCCAGGGCCAGCCCCACGATATCCCCCCCACCGCCGGCCAGATAAGCGCCGTAGGAAGAGAAAAGCCAGGTGCTTTCCCATTCTCCTGCGGCGTCGGTTTGGGTGCCGCCCGCGTCCGGGGCGTTAGAGTACTTCTGGTACCAGGGGATGTACCCCCAGATGCAGATCAGCTCTGAGCCTGCCTGATAACGGGCCGAACTCAGAATGTCCCTGAGAGTGAATAGATCGGTGCCCGGCGCCTGGCCGGGGTCGTCAACGGGCGGCTCCGACCAGGGCGACAGGTCGAAGACGAACCCCCTATTCTGCACCACGTAATCTCGCTCGAAGGCGTACACCCCCCGGCGAGTCATACGGTTCTGGCTGTATAACACCGCCGGCCAGCCGTCCTCGAAGTAGGCCAACAGGGTGGGATTGGCCCGTCCGCCGTCCAGGTACACCTCCCTGGCCCAAGAATAAGCCTCGTTTTTGGAGCCGAATTTGCCCACCAGGGAACGCTGAACCGGCAGGCGGCTGGTCACCTCTTCTTCGAGGGCGCTGCCGGCCCGCAGCACGGCCAGGTTCTCCACCCCGGCGATGGTGGTAGCCACGTTCAGGGTGGCGGGAACGTGGGGGTCCCACAGCACCACCCCCGCCAGGTCCTCCTTGAAGATGTCGATCAGTTGACCCAGGCTTTCCACGTTGACCACCTGGTAACCGGCCAGCCAACCGTAGGATTTGCTCCCATCGCGGAAGATGTTCAACCAGCGTTTATCTACGCCTGGCGCGCCGCCCCGGTCGTGGTCGTGGATGAGGTACAGGCGCGGCCCGCTCTTGTTGACGATGCCCTGGAGCGTGGCGGCGAAGATGGTGAGGTCATAATCGCGCAGCAGGTCGGGGAAGGTCTTGCCCTCCGGGGGTGGCCCAAAATCGGCGCAGAAGATGCCAGGCCGGGTCAGGGGGACGCAGTACTCGTAATGATTTAGATGGTGGGCGCTCAGGTCGTAGACGTAGAGGACCTGTTGGGCCTGGCCGGGCGTTCCGAGGGGCCACAGGAGGCTGCAGAGCAGAATAGCCAGCAGGATCGTGATCGGCAGCTTTGCTTTCAAGCTTCTCTCCTACCTCAGAATGTCCTATCCACAGTTGATAGTTTACTCAAATCGCCGGAAAAGGCAACTTCGAGAGGCTATTTCTCCGAAATCGCACTGGCCGCTCTGGCCCCCGTCCCCGGGACGATAACCGTAACCGCCGATAAACGCGGATAAACTCCGATAAACGCTGATGTTATGTCTTTTTATCTGCGTTCATCGGTGTTCATCGGCGGTGAAGTATCGTGATGCTAACAACGAACCTTCGCGGTGAACGTCCCCGAGACGGGGACTGGAAGCAGAGGGCTATGAGCACTCGCCAAAATTTCTGGACGCACCCCACCTTCTTTGGCTTGACATCCCGCAGAGAGTGCGCTATCATGTAGTAAATGATACCCAGGCTCCCATCATGCTCTACTTTCGTTTCCGCCAGGGAGCAACCCATAACTCAGGAGGCTGTTTTTTGAAAGACCGGGCGATTGAAAAGATTCTCAGGAAACTGATTGAGACCAACAAACGCCTTAAAAAGGAAAACCAGGTGGCCCTGGAACGCATCGCCACCTTGCAGGTATTGCAAAACCTGACCCAATCCCTTTCTTCGGAGTTGAACCTTGAACCCCTGCTTAAAAAAATCTTGCGCTCCGCCGTCGAAGTGGTGGGGGCCTCGGCTGGCTCTCTGCTCCTGCTGGACCCCATTGCCGATGAGCTGGTCTTTGAGGTTATCGAGGGGGGAGGGGGACAGGCTTTGGAAAAACGGCGTATGAAGAAAGACAAGGGCCTCGCCGGCTGGGTGGTAACTAACCGGCAACCGTTGATCGTCCAGGATGTCAGCCAGGACGATCGCCTCTACACCGACGTGCTGAAAGACATCGATTTCCAAACCACTTCCCTCATCTGCGTTCCGCTGATGACCAAAGGACAGGTTATCGGCGTGCTCCAGATTTTGAACAAAAATTCGGGCGAACTTTTCAACGACGAAGATTTGGACACCCTGACTACCTTTGCGGCTCAATCGGCGGTGGCTATTGAGAACGCCCGTTTGTACCACGACCTGCGGGAGGAGAGAGATAGAATTGTAGCCGTTGAGGAGGACGTGCGCAAACGCCTGGCCCGCGATCTTCACGATGGCCCGGCTCAACTTTTGGCGGCCATCCTCATGAATCTTAGCTTCATCAAAAAGCTGGCCGCCAAAGCTCCGCAGAAAGTTGAGGAGGAGATGGATCAACTGGAGTCGATGACCTCCAGAGCCCTGCGCCAGTTGCGCACCATGCTCTTCGACCTGAGACCGGTCATCCTGGAGACCCACGGTCTGGCACCGGCTTTGGAAACATACGTGGAGCGGCTTCGGAATAACGAAGGGATGGCTATCCAGTTACGTCTGGAAGGCCCGCTGGAGAGATTAGAACCCCAGGCCGAGTCGGCCATCTTCTCCATCGTTCAAGAAGCGGTCAACAACGCCAAAAAGTATGCCAGGGAGAGCCAGGTGTGGTTGGCAGTTCAGCGCCGGGAAGACGAGCTGGTGATAAGCATCAAAGACGAGGGGCCAGGGTTCGACGTAGCCAGCGTAGACCGCTCCTACGGGCAACGGGGTAGTTTGGGCCTGATCAACATGCGTGAACGGGCGGCCCTGATCGAGGGTAATCTGTCCATCCAATCCGCCGTCGGACAGGGCACCACTGTCATCTTGACCGTACCTCTGAAGAGGCACAACCGTAATTAACAAGCCCTGGACATGGCTCTATTGAAAGGTTGTTAACATGAGCTTCGTGCGTTTCTGTTCACCTTTATCCTGGTTCCCCATTCTCATCCGATACGCCCGGAAACGTCGGCTCTACGGCGTCCTGGGGTGTTTAATAGGGCTGCTGGTTCTGGGAACTGGCCCGGCAGCCGCGGCGTTTGGCGGCAAACCGTGCACCTCGACGGCCAGCCTGGTATCTCCTGCGCCCGCCCAGATTGTCTACGAGCCTGCTCCCTTTGAGGCCACCATGATCGCGTCTGAACGGACGGCCCTGGCCAGCCTGGACGACCCCACCCACTATACCCTCGACGTGACCGTCAATTGGCAGGACATGCAAGTCTCCGGTACGGAGCAGGTGCTCTACACCAACAACGAGACAGAAGCCCTGCCCGCTCTTTACCTGCGCCTCTATCCCAACGCCGAGCATTACGCCGAAGGTGAGTTGGTCGTCGAAAAGGTGATGATCGACGGACAAGAGGGATCGTTCGAGGTGAAGGGCACCATCCTGGAAGTGCCCCTGGCCGAGCCGCTGCTCCCCGAAAATCAGGTCGAGTTGAAGCTTGATTTTGTGGTGACCGTCCCCCATCGCGACGACCGTTTTGGCTACTATAAGGACGTGATGGCGCTGGGCCACTGGTATCCCATGATGGCCGTCTACGACCAGGCAGGCTGGCACCTGGACCCCTACGTGGAGATGGGCGACGCGTTCTACAGCGAGGTTTCAATGTTCACCGTCAACGTCACCGTGCCCCAGGAGGTAGTGGTGGCCGCCTCTGGCCTGTTGGCCGATTCCGTACCCCAGGACGACGGCACCACGCGCCTGACCTGCTACAGCGGGGCCACCCGTGATTTCGCGCTGGTCCTCAGCCCCGATTACCAGGTAGCCAGCCAGACGGTGGGCGAAACGACCATCAACTCCTATTATCTGACCGGCGATGAGGAAAGCGGCCAGGATGCTCTCCAGTATGCCGTCGATGCCGTCAAGGTCTACAACGAATACTTTGGGCCCTATCCTTACACCGAGCTGGACGTGGTTGAAACCCATTTCACCGTCCAGGGTGCGCCGGGCGGGATGGAGTTTCCCGGCCTGGTCATCGTCAGCAGCGAGCTTTACCACGGCTTCTTCCAGGAAGAGCTGGATACTGTGGTGGTGCACGAGGTAGCCCATCAGTGGTGGTATGGCGTGGTGGGCAACGATCAGGTGGACGAGCCCTGGCTGGACGAGAGCTTCGCCACCTATTCTTCCATCATCTACTATGAGTTCGTCCAGGGCGAGGAGGCGGCCCAGAACCAGTTGATGATCCAGGCCGAGATTCCCTATGGCATCATGGCCGTCGCCGGCCTCGATGCGCCGGTGAACAGTTCCCTGCTGGACTTCGAAGACCCCCTTCGGTATCAGGCTATCGTCTACGGCAAAGGGGCCCTTTTCCTGGACGAGCTGCGCCAGGCGGTTGGCGGCCAGGCCTTTTTCGACATTTTGCAGGGCTACTATCGAAAATACAAGTACGGCGTGGCCCGCTCGGAGGACTTTCGGCGGGTGATGAAGGAAGGCGCAGGCGACGAGGACGTGGACACCCTCTACGAGCGCTGGATCCTGAAGGCCGAAGGAATACAAAGTCTGGAGGAATTGCAGGGGCTGGAGGAGTTGGGGCCGCTTCTGCAAATGCTTTTGGGGCTGGAAGGGATCGAGCCCGAAGATTGGGAAGAATTAGAAGAGGCTCTCAGGCACCTGCTCGGTATCCTGGAGGATTTAGGTGGACAAAACGACAACTTACCGTTTTGACCCTGTAGACCTGGAGCAGATGCGCCTGCTGGGGAAACTGAGGCCTGGACAACGTATCCAGGCCATGCTCGACGCCCAGGCGCTGGCTCTGGGCCTGATCCGCGGCCGACTGCGGCGATGCTATCCCGACCTGTCACCCCGCGAGATCAACTTGAAACTGCTGGAGGAAATAGCCCGTGCCGAGCGAACGCGCCCCGGACCTTAGCCTGTTCCTGGACATTCTTCGCACCCTGGAGGCCATTGATGCCCCTTACATGATCATCGGCGCCTTTGCCGCCACCGTGTACGGCAGCACCCGTGCCACTTATGACATAGACATCGTGGTGGACCTGGACGAGACGCACATCGAGGCCCTGACCACTGCCTATCCACCCCCCCGCTATTACGCCGACCCGGTGCAGATGCACGACTCCATCCGCATGGGCATTATGTTCAACATTATCGACACCGGGCGAGGAGAGAAAGCCGACCTGATGCCCATCACTATGGAGCCGCGATATCGCCAGGGGCTCAATCGCCGGGTGCGGCAAACGGTCGAGGTGCCTGGTGGTGAGCCTTTCCAGGTCTGGTGCGCCTGCCCGGAGGACGTCATCGTGGGTAAGCTGATGGCCTGGGCCGAGGGGCGGTCACGCAAGCACGAGACCGATATCTACGAAATGATGGTCTTCCACTACCTGGGAGCCGATCCGGCTCTGAGCGAAGCTTTCGACGAAGCTTACATTGACGCTCAGGCGTTGGTCCTGGGCATCGAGGTGGCTGAGTTCTGGCGGGCCGTCAAGGATGCCGCCCGGCAGGAGGCTGACCGGGCCGGATGACTTTGTGCGGTGCGTTTACGAAAACTTTCATGGTTGAACATAACTATAGAAAAGGGAGATCACCATGTCTATCGCCATCGGTTCGGACCACGTGGGCTTTGCTTTGAAGAACGTCATCAAAGCGCAGTTGGAACAGTGGGGCTACGAGGTGGAAGATTACGGTTGTTATTCTGAGGAGGCGGTCAGTTATCCCAGGTACGGCCAGAAGGTGGCCGAAGCCGTCGCCGCAGGCAAACACGAGCGGGGCATCTTGATTTGTGGCACGGGCATTGGCATGGCTATCGTGGCTAACAAGGTGGCCGGCATCCGCGCCGCGCAGTGTCACGACATCTACTCGGCCGAGCGGGCCCGCAAGAGCAACGATGCTCAGATCATGACTATGGGGGCGCGGGTCATCGGGCCGGAGTTAGCCAGGAGCCTGGTCCGCGTCTGGCTCGACTCTGAATTTGCGGGCCAGACTTCTCCCAGTTACCCGAAAGTGCAGGAGATCATGGAGGTCGAGGCTAAATATTTGAAGAAGCCGTAGGTCTTATCTTATGGGGGCCTATTTATGTGAGGCTTGGTCATATGGGGTAACTGTGGGAGAAGGCTTTCACGTCGTCGGCTTCCTCCAGGAAACGAGCGAATTCCTTAAAATTTGTGTGCAGAGGTGATTTACTATTGACAATTTCGATAATATGTGTTATAATATTCATGAAAGTTGGTAAAACATTTCTTACCAGTCCTCTATGGGCGAAAGCCGGCTCTACATGCCGTGCGCTCGGAAACGAGCCTAGCTATAGAGGGCTGGTTTTTATTGTATCGAAGGGATTCCTGCGGCTGTACCAGTTCTTGGGACATCTGTCGAAATCATACAGGTCAACCAGCAGGCTGACCTTATCCTGAATGAAGCGATAGTAACGCATTTCCTGCTTGGTGAAAGCTCGATAGACGGCCCAATTCATGTAATCAATCACCTGCAAGCAAGGCTCGCCGGAGGGCATCTGGCACGTAATGGAAATTTGTGACTTTACTCTGGTTTTGTACTTCTTCTCGAAAGCGGTCACACCCCTCCTGATGGCAGCTTCCAGAGGGGCCTGCCGATCTTGTGAACCACGCTTGGCAAAATAGATACTATTCTCGGTGTAACGATGCAGGACAGTTCTAAATAGTATCCTGACCAACTCATCGTAAAATTTGTGTTCGTCACGGTGAAACTCATTTATGAATATCTCTTCTATTTTTCGAGCTACGACGAACTGAGCTTTGAAGTCCAGGCCCGCTATCATCTTGAAGACCAAATATCTAACTTCAGGACAATCGTCTTTGGCGTGGAAAGTCAATCTGGTTTTCTGGATTGAAGAAACGTCCTGGAAGTACGGATCTGCATCAATTTCGCCGTGAAGGGCCTGGACCGCCTGCCTGATGCCCTCTGGATTCGTTGTTTCGATAAACCCCAAAATGAGAACCGGCGAACATCCCTCTTGACCCACGATCAGGTTGTCACGACGATTATAGAACGTTGGGTCTCCCGACTCGTCTACAAAGAACCAGTTCTTGCCGGTGATGGGTGTTTTCATCAGGCTATATTTACCTTCAAAGTCTTCGTTGTATCGTTCCCCGGGATGTCTATCACCTTGACCACGACTGTTCCAATGTACCTCTTATTATATCACATCCATTCGGCACTGCCAACGCAAAAGCGAGTTTTCGATTTTAATCTTCAGCCTGGCTCCGGGCACACCGGAAGCCGATATTGTCGTTCCGGTTGACCGGTTCGAAGTAAAAACGACGTGCGGCGCGGGCACTGACCGGGCTGCTGGTCCAGGACCCGCCGCGCAATACTTTACGGGTGGTCATGCCCTGGTAGTTATCGGCCGCGCACTCCCAGACGTTACCGGCCATGTCCGCCAGCCCGTAAGGACTGTCCCCCTGGGGGGAATACTGGCCCACTGGAGTGGTGTCTTGGAGGTCTGAGTCCATGGTGTTGCCTCTGTCCTTGTCGAATTCATCTCCCCAGGGGTAGGTGAGTCCCTCTGTGCCTCTGGCCGCTTTCTCCCACTCGGCTTCGGTTGGCAGGCGGGCCTGACGCCAGCGGCAGTAGGCGTGGGCGTCATACCAGGTCACCATCACCACCGGGTGGTGGGCTCTGCCCTCTGGGTAAGTGCGCTTCACCTGATCCCAGTTGTACGGCCTGGCCCAATCTTCGTTCAGATATGGCAGCGGGCGCTCTGGATTGGCTTCCAGGAAGCGTTGGTATTGGGCATTGGTTACCTCGGTTCTGTCGATCCAGAAAGCCTCCAGGTCAACGGTGCGTCTGGGGCTTTCCGCCTCAAACCACCTGCGCTGACAGGTGTCTCCGATCCTCTCTCGGCAATCCTGGAAAGCCTTCTCGAACTCTTCCTCGCTGCTGCCCATGATAAATTTTCCGGCCGGGATATAAACCATCTCCACGCCATTTATGAGGCGCACCTCACCGGGCCGGGGGGCGGTCGGCAGAGCAGCACGGGATCGTACCCTCCGATCCATCCAGGCCATTATCAGAGCGCCCAGCACCACAAACACGATGACCCCGACCAGCAGCCGGGTCTGAGCGTCCTTTTTGTTAGCGTCCATCTTCCTGCCCCTTCCAGCAGCCCTTAACTCAAAAAGAGTATACCACAACCCTGGGCCAAATAAAAAGCCGTCGGCATCGCTCTTCGGTCCGATTCGCTATGGTGCGCAAAAAGAGGGCCTTCTCGTCCTACAGGCCGTATCTAGGACGATCAAGGCCCTTCTTGAATGGTCGGGCTTTGCTCTAAGGTCCTCTCCTCCTGAGCGATAGCCTGATTCCTTTGGCCGTTCTCTAAAAACCGAGGTGGCCTGCGGCCATCCGCAGATCGGGGGGTCCCGGATGGTTCCAGGTCAGGCCCCCAGACGCCCTCGTCTCTCTATTCTACAGAGAATTGAAAAGGAGGTAAAGAGCTACCTTCAAGCCTAGCGCCGACCATAACGGGATGGCGCGGCATCATTTATATTTTACCACAAATCCCTTTTTAAAGCAAGAATTGACACTGCCCCCAAAAGGCTGTATACTATAGTTGACAGGGAATGGGTTTCAGCTTGTGTGTATTCCTGTTACGTGACTAAATATGCTACTAAAACGCTTAGAACTACAGGGTTACAAAACCTTCGCTACCAAAACCGAATTTCTGTTTGATCCGGGCATAACGGCTATCGTGGGCCCAAATGGCAGCGGCAAAAGCAACATCGCTGATGCGGTGCGTTGGGTGCTGGGTGAACAGAGCTACCGCACCTTGCGCGCCAAACGCACCGAGGACATGATCTTTTCCGGCAGTGCCCAACGCCCTCGTCTGGGCATGGCCCAGACCTTTTTGACCCTCGACAACGCCGACGGCTGGCTGCCGATAGAATACAGTGAAGTGACCATTGGCCGTCGAGCCTACCGGTCGGGCGAAAACGAGTACCTGCTGAACGGCAATCCAGTGCGTCTCAAGGACATCAACGAACTGCTGGCTACAGGGGGACTGAGCCGCCGCACCTATACGGTCATCGGGCAAGGCCTGATTGACGCCGCGCTCTCTCTCAGGCCGGAGGAGCGGCGTGTCCTTTTTGAGGAGGCGGCGGGCATCACCGGCTATCAGGCCAAGCGGGATAACGCCCTGACCAGGCTGGAAGCCACCCAGCAAAACATCATGCGCGTCAATGACATCATCAACGAGATTGTCCCCCGTCTCAAACATCTCGAACGTCAGGCCCAACAGGCCCACGAATACGGTCAACTCTGTGAGGAGTTAGAGAGGCTGCTGCGTATCTGGTACGGTTATCGCTGGCACCAGGGGCAGAAGAACCTGGCCCTGGTCAAAGTCAGGCAGGAAGCTCAACGGGAAGGGTTGAACCAACGCAAAGCCGAGTTGCAAAATGTCGAGGAACAGCTCACCCTGATCCGCACTCAACAGAGTCAGCGGCGACGGGAGCTAAGCGACTGGCATAACCAGAGTAGCACCCTGCACGCTCAGGCGGAGAAAGTTCAGCGCCACCTGGCCGTGAGCCAGGAAAGACAGCGGCTCTTGAAGCAGCAGGGCGCAGAGATACTGGCTGAGATCGGCCCTCTGGAGGGCGACCACGCCTCCCAAAAGGAACGGATCGAACGGACCGAGGCAGAATTGAGCCGCCTGGAAAACCTGGCGACGGAACAATCGCGCCAGCTTGAGGAAGCTCAAACGCGGATGGCAGTCTGCCAGGGCCAACGCCGGGCGCTTTTGAAGGAGTTGACGACCGTTCGGAACCAGGCCCTTGAGTTGACCACGGAAGCGGTCAACAAACGCCACCACCTGGTCAGCCTCAAGGAGCGGAGAACGAACGTCGAGGGTGAGAAAGAAAAGCGACGGCAAACCATCGCCCAGTTGGAGAGCCAATTGGCCTCGTTGGAGGATCAGCGGCGCCAATTTGAGGTGGCGATAGACGGCCTGGCCGGCGAGAGAAAGGCCCTGGCCGGGCAGAGAGAGGAATTGCAGACGGCAGTTGAGGACCAGAAGGGGCGCCTGGCCGAACTGGAGGCCCGTTTGGGCCAGGTGCAGCGACGGGAGGAACATTGGCGCGCCCGCCAGGAGGTCCTGTCCAGAATGCGTCAGGAAATGGAGGGCGTTCGCCCCGGCGTCAGAGCGATCTTACAAGCCGCGCCCGAAGACGCGGCGGGGCTGGCGGGCATTGTAGGGCTGGTGGTCAGTCTGGTGCGGGCCCCGGCCGACCTGGAAACAGCTATCGAGGCCGCCCTGGAAGGTCACTTACAGGATATTGTGGTTCAGACCCAGGAGCAGGCCCAGGCTGCGCTGGCCTTTTTGCGGGAAAAGAAGGCGGGACGGGCCACCTTCCTCCCCCTGGACGCGGCGCGTCCCCCCGAAATCCTGCCCCCCCCTGACGCGCCGGGCCTCATCGGTCTGGCGCGGGAGGTGGTAGACTTCGACCCGCAGCTTGGGCCCATCTTCCAAACTCTCCTGGGACGCACCATCGTCGTCCGCGACCTGGCAACGGCCCGCCGTATCCGGTCAGAAACCCATCGCTTCGATATCGTCACCCTGGACGGGCAGGTGCTTCGCTCCGACGGGAGCATCACCGGCGGACAGGCCAGAGATGAACGTGAAAAGGGAATGCTGGCTCAGGAACGAGAATGGCGCGAGCTACCCCACCGGCTGGCCCAGACGAGTGAGGAGCGACGACAGATTGCGGCCCGCCGTCAGGCTGAAGAAAGAGAGAGCCAACGCTTGCTGGCGGAGATGGCTGCCCTCTCGGAACGAGACCGCGACCTGGAAACGGCCATGAGGACCAAAGAGGCAGAACGACAGACCACAGAACGGGAAAGGCTGCGCTTGAAGCAGACCCTTGAGGAAGAAACGGCCACTATCGAACACCTGGCCAGAGCAGGGGAAGCCCTCGACGAGCAGGAAGCGAGCCTTGAAAAAGAAATAGAGACCCTGCAAGTCCAGGAGATGGCCATCCAGGAGCGTACTATCAGACTCCAGAGGGAACTGGAGGCCACGACGGACGACGACCTGCGCCACGAGGTGACGCAATTGCAAACGGCTCTGGCCGTGACCGAGCAGAATCGTAAGAATCAAGAGGCTCTCCTGCAAGGCCAGCGCGCCGATCTGAGCCGCCAGGGGGAGCGGTTGGCCGCCAAACGGAAACGCGCCGAGGAACTGGAGAGCGAAAACGAGGCCCTGACCACCAGGATAGCAGACTTAAATAGCCAGGCCCAGGACATTTCGGCCCGCATCCAGGCCCTGGCCGACCTCATCGAGCCGGCCGAAACGGAACTGGCCGCTCTGGAAGGCGCTCACACCGAGCGTCAGGAGGAGGAGACCAAATGCCGGGCCCGGATACGCGAATACGAGAACATGTACAACCAGACAGCCCTGGAGATGCAGCGCCGCCAGGATGAATTGCTCAACCTGCGGCGAGAGATAGAAGACGCGCTGGGGCTCGTGGAACTGGAATGGGAGGTGCTCGACGGACAACCGCCGCTGCCTCTCAAGCCGCTGGTCTCCACCCTGCCCTCGGTCGAGGCGCTGCCCGATGGTCTGGGGGAGGAAATCCAACACCTGAAGGCCCGACAACGACGCCTGGGCCCGATCAACCCCAACGCCCCGGCCGAGTACGCCGAGGCCCTGGAACGTTACACTTTCCTGACCGCCCAGGCCGATGACCTGCAACAGGCAGCCCAATCGCTGCGAAGCATCCTAGCCGAGTTGAACCAGGTGATGGAAAAGGATTTCATCCAGACCTTCCGGGCCGTGGCCGCCGAGTTCAGGGCCTATTTTACCGTTCTGTTTGGGGGAGGCATGGCCAAACTGACGTTGACCGACCCGGACAGGCCGCTGGAGTCGGGCATCGACATCGTCGCTCGTCTGCCTGGCCGTCGGCGGCAAAGTCTGGCCCTCCTGTCTGGAGGAGAAAAGGCGCTCACGGCCACGGCCCTTATCTTCGCCATCCTGAAAGTCAGCCCTACGCCCTTCTGTATCCTGGACGAGGTGGATGCCATGCTGGATGAAGCCAATATCGATCGCTTCCGGGAAACGCTTGAGGAGCTTTCTACTCACACCCAGTTCATCGTCATCACCCACAACCGGGGCACGATCGAGAGCGCCGATACTGTCTATGGCATCTCCATGGGTGAGGATAGCGTCTCCCAGGTCGTATCCCTGAAACTGGAGGAGGTGGAAGCTATAAACACATAACGGGTTCCAAATCCGATTCCGTTCTGAGCCATTGATCTCCGAACGTAGAAAGTCGTTAACCCGGCGTAGTGAACCGCCCAATAGTTTTTTCCCAAATGAGTCCTTTTGCATTAGTTGCCATAAAAACGATTTTCTGGTAAAATATACTAGAGATTGTCTCCTCATTTAATCAATGTGTAATAATTTAAGGAGAGCGCTTATTGCTGTTGGTGATTGAGTAATAGGGGAGGCCGCGGATGAACGGGAGATCGCGGGAGGTGTTTGCTTTCGTATCTCTAGGGGCGATCGTTGTCTTGCTGGGATCGTCCACAGTTCTTGCTTCGCCGCCGGCCCAGATTCCCTTCGTTGCTCCTTCTCCAACCCTTGAACCAACCAGGACGCCCACACCGGGAGGGGATAATAGCGCCGAGCCTATGGGAGGGTTCCACTCAGTGCCGAAGGATACGATGGGCCCGCCCCCATCTGCGACGATAGTCGATGGCCCGACTTCGACTCGGCAGGAGCCGACTTCGACTCGGCAGGAGCCGACTTCGACTCGGCAGGAGCCGACTTCGACTCGGCAGGAACCGACTCCCAAGACGCCACAACTGTCAGACAGCAAAGATAGGCGGGGTCCCAGCGGCAAACCGCATGCTAACTCCAGCATCAGCGGCTTCGTTATCAACCACGCCACCGGCAAGGGGGCGCCTGGTATAGTGGTGGAGATCGATGCCTCCGGCTGGAAGGATAGAACGGTGACCGACGACAATGGTTTCTACTACTTCCACGGTCTGTCTGCGGGGCGAGCAATCCTGAACCTGGCGCTGGAGGGTGGCGGGTTGCCCACCAATCCCAACGCCGTAGTCTCTCTGACCGGCCACAATGAGGTGAGGGTGGAGTTGGGGTTTTTCCCGCCGGGTCCGACTGCGGCTGCCCGGATGGGTGCTGCGGATGCTACGGCCACTGCGCCGGTCGGGAGCGGCGAGGCAAGGGCCACTTCGGGGCTGGAAGGGGGACAGGAGCAGGAGAACGTCGTGGTCAGTGAGCCGACGGCCACGGTCCCTGCCGAGAAAGAGGCAGACCAAGCGGTCGAGGAGAGAATGCCGGTCACGGGGCAGGCTGCTGGCTCTGACTATCACGGACGCCTGTTACTGGGTGGGATAGCTTTGGGTGCTCTGATTTTGCTAGGCCGCCGGGCGACCCGCTCCTTATAGTTAATGTGTAGGGAGGTCGTCTATTGCTGTTGGCGATTAAGGAAAAGAGGAGGCCGAAATGAACAGGAAATCACAGAAGGTGTTTGCTTTGGTATCCCTGGGAGCGATTTTTGTCTTGCTGGGATCGTCCATAGTTCTTGCTTCGCCGCTGGCCCAGGTTCCCGTCGTTGCTCCTTCTCCAACCCTCGAACCAACCAGGACGCCCGCACCGGGAGGGGATAATAGCGCCGAGCCTATGGGGGGCTTAAACTCACCGGCAGGGCAGGGCCCGCCTCCAGGTCCAACAGTAGATGTACCAACTGACGAGCCACAGCCGACCAGTCCACCACCACAGCCGACCAGTCCACCGCCACAACCGACCAGTCCACCGCCACAACCGACTCAGCCGGGACCAACTTCAGCGCCCACGGGAGGGCCACAAACATCAGACAGCGAAGGTAAGCGAGGCTCCAGCGGCAAACCACATGCTAATTCCAGCATCAGCGGCTTCGTTACCAACCATGCCACCGGCAAGGGGGCGCCTGGTATAGTGGTGGAGATCGATGCCTCCGGCTGGAAGGATAGAACGGTGACCGACGACAATGGTTTCTACTACTTCCACGGTCTGTCTGCGGGGCGAGCAATCCTGAACCTGGCGCTGGAGGGTGGCGGGTTGCCCACCAATCCCAACGCCGTAGTCTCTCTGACCGGCCACAATGAGGTGAGGGTGGAGTTGGGGTTTTTCCCGCCGGGTCCGACTGCGGCTGCCCGGATGGGTGCTGCGGATGCTACGGCCACTGCGCCGGTCGGGAGTGGCGAGGCAAGGGCCACTTCGGGTCTGGAAGAGGGGCAGGAGCAGGAGAACGTCGTGGTCAGTGAGCCGACGGCCACGGCCCCTGCTGAGAAAGAGACAGACCAACCGGCGGCTGAGGCCAGGCTATCGGGCAGTCCCTCTGGGGCGGACCAAGCGGTCGAGGAGAGGATGCCGGTCACGGGGCAGGCTGCTGGCTTTGACTACCACGAACGCCTGTTACTGGGGGGGGTGGCCCTGGGTGCTCTGGTCTTGTTGAGCCGTCGAGTAACCCGTTCCCTGAGACATTGATGTGAAATCCCCATCGTATCCTTATAGTTGCCGCCCTCTATTTTAGAAGCCTCTAAGGTTTCCAAAAGTTGTGGGGCGCACTCTCTAGCGTTAATGGTTGAACTGTATCAATCACCACAGGAGGACAAATGCGTAGAGGCAGAATTTTCATCATTCTGGGAGTCGTTCTGGGTCTGGGGACGGCTTTGGCCGCTATTTTCCTTCTTGGACAACAACCGCCCGCTCCACCACCTGGTGAAGAAGCCCCTGTCGAGATCGTAACCACGCAAGAAGTGGTTATGGCCATGCAAAACGTGGCCAGGGGGGATACCATTGTGCCCGAGGCGGTCGAACTCCGGGAAATGGAGATAGATCAGGTGCCAAGGGAAGCGATGACCATTCTCGATGAAGTGATCGGGAGAATAGCCCTCACCGATATTTTTCAGGGGCAGGTCATCCAGGCGAGCATGTTGACCGATAGAGAAACTCTCTTGAGCGAGGCCAACGCCTCTATTCTCATCCCCAAAGGAAAAGTGGCGGTAGCTTTTCCCATCAAAGAGATATCCAGCGTCTCTTACGCCATTCAAGCTGGCGATTCGGTGGATGTCTTGATCTCTATGAAATTCATCGAGGTCGATGAAACCTATCAGGTGAAATTGCCTTTCGAGGAATATGTCGAGATCGTAGAGGAAATACCGTGTGAGCCGTGTATGCCTCGTCCTACCGATAACCGAGACCAGGTGCCCCGTCCTGCCACCCAATTGATCGTTCAAGACGCCGAGATTCTGAGGATAGGTACCTGGCTCGGGGCCGAGGCCCCCCCTCCAGAAGAGGAAGGAGCGCCGCCGCCCGAAGAGGGAGGAGAAGCGCCCCCACCCCCAGCCAAACCGCAATACATCACGCTGCTCGTCAACCACCAGGATGCCCTGGTCCTCAAATGGGCCCGCGAAAGCGGGGCCGAAATCGATCTGGCGTTGCGTTCGGCTGAAGATCACGACATTGTGACCACCGAACCCGTGACTCTGGATTATATGTTGGCCCGCTTCGGCATTACCGTGCCGCCTAAGCGTTCGTATACTTTAGAGTCTATCGCCGCCGGGCCCACTCCTGTAGTACCGGGGGAGTAACGGAGATAAGATCAGATATTGAGTATTAAAAAGAGGTAAACTTATCTTATGAGTCAGGAAGATGTAATAAGTATTCTGATCGTAGATGATATACCTGAGACTCGTGAAAACTTGCGTAAGTTGCTCTATTTTGAGTCGGACATCGAGGTCGTAGGGGCAGCTACCAGCGGTCAAGAAGGCATCGATCTGGCTAAAGAATTACAGCCCGACATCATCCTCATGGACATCAATATGCCCGGCGTGGATGGCATCACCGCCACCAAGGTGATCGCCCAGGAGGTGCCTGCCGTCCAGGTCATCATCATGTCCGTTCAAGGGGAGACCAGCTATATGCGTAGCGCCATGATGGCCGGGGCCAGAGATTTTTTGACCAAGCCTTTCACCAGCGATGAGTTGATCAGCGTTATCCGCCGGGTCTACGAGTTGGGGGCCGCGGATCGAGCCCGCATGGCCGCCATAGCCGCCACCCACCGGCCGACCGCGGCGATGCCTATCGCGATGGAAGCCTTTGCCCCTTTGCCCGAGGGCAAGATCATCACCATTTTCAGCCCCAAAGGAGGGTGCGGCTGTAGCACTATCGCCACTAATCTGGCCATTGCCCTCTACGAGGAGACCAAAGACAGAGTGGCCCTGATGGACGCCAGCTTCCAGTTTGGCGATATCGGGGTGCTGCTGAACCTGCAGCCGACGCGCACTATCGCCGACCTCATGCCCCAGTTCGACGAACTCGATGGCGATCTGCTCAGCAGCTATATGGTGCCTCACTCCTCAGGGGTCAAAATCATGCTGGCCCCTTCTCGACCGGAGATGGCCGAGTTAGTCACCACTGAGCACGTCAAGAGCATTCTGGAAGAGATGAAGAAGTTATTTGATTACGTTGTCGTGGACACCTCCACCGTACTGCAAGATATGCTGTTGACCATCTTCGATCTCTCGGATCGCATTGTATTGCTGATGACCCTGGAGATACCGTCCATTAAAAATGTTAAACTGTTCTTCGAAGTGACTGAAGCCCTGGGTTATCCCACGGAAAAGACGGCCCTGGTCATCAACAAGGCCGACCGGCGGAGCGGGATCCGGGCCGAGAAGATCGAGGAGAGCATCAGACATCCGGTGGCCGCCCAGATCGCGATGGACGAGCGCACCGCTATTCTATCCGTTAACCAGGGAGTGCCCTTCGTGTTGAGCAACAGGAACAGCTATATCTCGCAGAGCGTCTTCGACCTGGCCCATCGGCTGATCCAGGACTTAGAAATTAAAGAAGCGGTGGCCGAACCGGCGGCCGTGGAGGAGGCCAGAGACAAGCCCCTGGGAGGTCTTAGTCGTCTGTTCCGTTGAGATTTGGGTGCTGAGAGGGAACTTGCATCTAGACAAAATCCAGGTTATACTTGGTTGTAATCGAAGAAGATAACCCATTAGTCCGCCGCTGACTATTATCCCCAACGTTGAGGTTGCCGAGAAAAAAAAATGGAGAAAGGATATGTCTTTACTAAAACGTATCGAGAAAAGCCAGCAGGTGGCTGCTGCCACCGCCGATAGACCATCCAAGCTCGAAGAGCTGCGCGTTATGCGTCAGCCCGTTGCGCCGGCGCGGGATGTCCAGGCCGATCTGAAATCCCGCGTTCAGGACAAATTGATCGCCGAGCTTGATCCCAAGATGGATATTTCCCAGACCGAAGAGGTGCGGCGCATCGTAGAGGAGATGTTCGAGACCATCCTGGCCCAGGAAAGCATCATTCTCAGTCGTTCCGAAAAACAACGTCTTTTTGAGGACATTGTGGCCGAGATTCTGGGCTACGGCCCCATCGAGCCTTTGTTGGACGACGACTCTATCACCGAGGTCATGGTCAATGGCCCCAAGAACGTCTACGTTGAGCGCCAGGGTAAGCTGACCAAAACCAAAGTAACCTTCGAGAGTGATGACCATGTTCTACGGATCATCGACCGCATCGTCTCCCCACTGGGCCGACGCATCGACGAGAGTTCACCTTACGTGGACGCTCGTCTGCCGGATGGGTCCCGTGTCAATGCCATCATCCCTCCCCTGGCTCTGAACGGCCCGACGCTCACCATTCGTAAATTCTCCGCCACCCCTTTGACCATCGAGAACCTGGTCGACTTCGGGACCATCACGGAGGAGGCCGTCGAGTTTTTGCGGGCCTGCGTTACCGCTCGCCTGAACATTGTGGTGTCGGGCGGTACCGGTTCGGGCAAAACTACCCTGCTCAACATCCTGTCCGGTTTCATCCCTGAGGATGACCGGATCATCACCATCGAGAACGCGGCTGAGCTTCAACTCGAACAGGACCACGTGGTCACTCTGGAATCCCGTCCGCCCAACATTGAGGGCAAGGGCGAAGTCAGTATCCGTGACCTGGTCATCAACTGTCTGCGTATGCGCCCTGACCGCATCGTGGTGGGAGAGTGTCGTGGGGGCGAGGCCCTGGACATGCTTCAGGCTATGAACACCGGTCACGATGGGTCTTTGACCACTGCCCACTCCAACAGTCCCCGTGATACCCTGGCTCGTCTGGAGACCATGTGCTTGATGGCCGGTATGGATCTGCCCGTGCGCGCCATCCGGGAGCAGGTAGCCTCGGCGGTGCACCTCATTATCCACGAGGAACGGATGCGCGACGGTTCGCGTAAAGTGGTCAATATCACCGAGGTGCAGGGCATGGAGGGGGACGTCATCGTCATGTCCGACATCTTCGTCTTCGAGCAAATCGGCATTGAGGCGGGCAAGGTTATAGGACGGCTGCGTCCGACCGGCATCAGGCCCAAATTCATCGAGCAGATCGAGGCCGCCAATATCCATCTGCCGGCCAGCATCTTTGGTATTGACGGTCGTTTCTTCTAAACATCCATCGGAGTAGGCTCTGGAGTAGGCTCTAAGGGAGGTGCTTTGGCATGAGTCCTATGGTGATTTTGGGAGTAACGAGTGGGTTGGCCATCATGGTCGTCTTCATCGGACTGGCCATGACCCTGGGTTCAGGCGAAAAAGAAGTGGAGGAGCGTATAGATAAATACGTCGCCCAGGTCGATCAGGTGGCCAAGGTCGAGGACGAGGAAAGGGAAAGGAAGCCTTCACGGCTGACCCAAAGTTTCGACAAAGTGGTCAGCAAACGCAAATTTGGGTCTGCCATAGCCACTGAGTTGGCCCGCGCCGACCTGAAACTGACAGTCGGAGAGTTCATCATCTTCCGCCTGACCAGCACGCTGTTTGGCGGTCTGCTGGCCTTCATCCTGAGCGGTATCCTTCTGGTGCCGGTCGGCGCGCTGGGGGGCTATTTCTTTCCCAAGATTTACGTGAGCATCCGCAAACAACGACGCCTGAATCAGTTCAACGGCCAACTGGGGGATACCATTAGCCTGATGGCTAATGGTCTGCGCGCTGGCTACAGCTTGTTGCAGGCCATGGAGACCGTCTCCAAAGAATTACCCTCGCCCATCGCCACCGAGTTTGAGCGGGTGGTGCGCGAGATCAGCCTGGGGGTCCCCAACGAGCAGGCCATGAATAACTTGCTACGCCGTATCCAGAGCGATGACCTGGATTTGATGATCACCGCCATCAACGTCCAGCACGAGGTCGGTGGTAATCTATCCGAAATCCTGGAGACCATTGGCCATACCATCCGCGAACGGGTGAGAATTCAGGGAGAGATCAGGGTGCTGACCGCCCAGGGGATGATGACCGGTTACGTCATTTCCTTCTTGCCGGTGGCTCTGGGCCTTGTTCTTTTCCTTATCAACCGCCGGTACATGATGTCCATGTTCCAGGAACCGTGTGGGTGGGCCATGCTCGGGTTCTGCGTTATCACCATTACGGCTGGTTTCATTGCTATTCAGAAAATTGTACGTATTGAGGTCTGATCACGAGTTAATAGCCAGCTATCAGCTTCGCCCGTGCGCTGGCTCTTGGAGTAAGGAGTAAGAGGAGGTTAGACGATGGATCCGCTGTTTCTCATCATCGGCCTGGTTATTATTGGCAGCATCGTGTTGATTGTGGTAGGGTTGAGAGGCTCAGAGACGACCAGCGAACAGGCAGTGATCGAACGTCTGGATGCCTACGCGGGGCGCCCGCTCACTCTGGAAGAAATTGAACTATCCCAACCCTTCAGCGTGCGAGTCATCAAGCCTCTCATTCGGGCCAGCGCCCAGTTTGTGCAACGCCTGGCGCCGGCCCGCAACGTCGATAGCATTCGGCTCAATCTGGAAAGGGCCGGCCGACCTAATAATTGGGGCCCAACCGAATTTATGGGGGTCAGAGGGCTGGCGGCCGTTATTGGAGCCGTGCTGCCCCTGATCCTGTTGACGATCACCAGGGCGCCTCTGACCAACCGCCTGCTGTTTAGCGCCGTTTTGGGGGCTTTTGGTTTCTTTGCCCCCGTCATGTGGCTGGGCAGTAAGATCAGAAGACGGCAGGATGAGATCGTGAAGACCCTGCCCGATGCGCTCGACCTGTTGACCATCAGCGTGGAGGCCGGCCTGGGCTTTGACGCGGCGCTGAACAAAGTGACCGAAAAATGGGATAACGAACTCAGCCACGCTTTTGGGCGAGTGATCCACGAGATTCGGATGGGAAAGATCCGCCGCGAAGCCCTGCGCGATATGGCGGAGAACGTAGATGTCCCCGATGTGACCAGCTTCGTGGCGGCCATTGTCCAGGCTGACCAATTGGGGGTCAGTATAGCCAAGGTGTTACGCATCCAGTCCGAACAGATGCGCATCAAACGGCGACAAAGAGCAGAGGAGAAAGCTCACCAGGCCCCGGTTAAGATGCTCATTCCCATGGTGTTCCTGATCTTCCCCTCCATCTGGGTGGTCCTCATGGGGCCGGCCGTTCTCATTCTGTTGCACTCTGGCGTTTTCGGAGCGATATAAAACAGTCCGTTGACGACCTTGAATCTTGGACGGAAAATACAGAGCGCCTTTTTGGATATGCTCTTCCCTCCCCGGTGTGCGGGCTGCCAGAGGGTTGGTTTTTGGTTGTGCCCTCAATGTCGCGCCGGGGTCGAGTTTATCCGCCCCCCCGTTTGTGTCCGTTGTGGCCGCCCCGTGGCTGAGGCTGTTTCCCCCACCCGGCCGTGTTCTATCTGCCAACACCTTCCTCCGCAGCTCGATGGCATTCGTTCCGTAGCCTATTTTAAAGGGGCTTTGCGTAAAGCCATCCACCGTTTCAAATACAATAACTTGCCTGGCCTGGCCGCCCCACTGGGAGAAATCTTGAGCCAGGGGTGGCAGGCCACCCGGCCACCTGGCGAGTTTATTGTCCCTGTGCCCCTACATCCCAACCGGCTGCGGGAACGTGGCTATAACCAGGCCGCTCTTCTGGCCAGACAGTTGGGGGAGAGAGGTGGTCTGCCCATCCTGGACGAGGCGCTGCGGCGCGTGCGTGAGACCGCTCCCCAGACCGATTTGAACGCCCAGGAACGTAAGGAGAACGTGCGCGGGGCTTTCCGGTGCGGCGATTACGATCTCAAGGGCAAGCAGGTGTTGTTGATCGACGACGTTTGTACCACCGGCGCCACCCTGGAAGCCTGTAGCCTGGCTCTGTATCAAGGCCAGGTGCGCTCGGTTTGGGCTCTCACCCTAGCCAGAGCCAGCTAGCCGGGACAAAAGCGAGAAGTGTGCTCATTAACATGTGCTCATTAATATTAGGAAGGGAGGCTGAAAAATGCAACTGATCATAAAAGGTAGAAACGTGGAGGTTACTGACTGGTTACGTGAGTATGTAGAGAAGAAGATCGGCAAACTGGATCGTTATCTACCCACCATAACCGAGGCGCGGGTGGACCTCTCGGTGGAAAAGACCAAGAGTGCCCAGGACCGCCAGGTGGCCCAGGTGACGGTGAGAAGCAACCGCGTTATCTTACGGGCCGAGGAAAGATCGGATGACATGTTTGCCTCTATAGACGCGGTGCTGGATAAAATGTACCGCCAAATCGCCCGTTATAAAGGCAAACGCTATGGCCGTGGTCGTGCCCCACAGGGGGAGAGAGTACCGCTTGAGGAAGAACGTGAGGAGGAGGAGGAAACCCGCCGTATCGTTAGAGTTAAACGTTTCGCCCTGACCCCTATGGGTCAGGACGAAGCCATAGAGCAGATGGAACTCCTGGGCCATGACTTTTTCGTCTTCTTCAACGTGGACGACGATGCGGTGAACGTCGTATATCGGCGCCGGGACGGCCATTACGGCTTGCTTCAGCCGGAGTTAGCTTAGCCCCAGGATAGAGGCAGAGGTTAGGAATAGGGGGACTGGCCCTTATTTCTAACCTCTTTATTGTACTGGTCAGTTATGTGTAAAGATGAAAACCATCCTTTTTGTGTGCACGGGCAACCTCTGCCGCTCGCCTATGGCCGAGGGTTTTTTGAAACACATCCTGGCCCGTGAGGGACAGCAAAGTGAATACCGGGTGTATTCGAGCGGCACCTGGGCCATGAGTGGCGAGCCAGCCAGCCCTCAGGCGGTGCAGGTCATGGCCGAGCAAGGGATAGATATCAGCGCCCACCGCACCCGCAGCCTGACCCAGAGCCAGCTCGAAGAGGCCGATCTGATCCTGGCCCTGGCTCAGGAGCACAAGACGGCTATTCTAGGCCATTTCAAGGGTGGGGAGGGCAAGACCTATCTGCTGAGCGAGATGATCGACGTCCGCCGTAGCGTGGCCGACCCCTACGGTAGCCAATCGCTGGCAGAATATCGCCGCTGCGCCGCCATTATCAAACGCCTCCTGGAAGAGGGCTACCCTCAGATCAGGCGACTGACCTCGTAACCACCAAGAGCACCAGGGACACGAAGAGCGCATTGTCACGATCCTGTGCTCTTTCTTTGTGTGCTTTGTGGTTGACAAAGTTTTTGTCTATTATTTTCGCCACAGCCGCCGCAGCCGACAATACATCACAAAGGTGTAATAAGCCATGAGCAGGCTGAGCAGCAGGCCGTGAGGGCCATCTTTATAACCCTGCAAAGAGATGTACCGTCGCCAGAACTCGCGTCCAGGTTGCAGGACGAAATTGCGCCACCTGGGTCGCACCCCCTGCTTGTACAGGATTTGGGCCTCGTAATCGACGTAGAAATTCTGCCTGGCGATGAAATCGGCGACGGTGTCGTAATTGTAATGAGTTAAGGTGTTTTTCAGATACCCCTCTTCTCCATCTAAGATGACCACTTCGTGTACCTCTCGCCTGGGGTCGTAACGAGCCTGGCTCCGCCGCAGGAGGCGCAGTTGATAGTCAGGATACCAACCGGCGTGGCGGATCCAGCGGCCAAAGATGTAGTTGCGGCGCGGCACCCACCAACCGGCTTTCGTCTCCTGGTCGATGACCGCTCTCACCTCCTCGGCCAGTTGCGGGGTGGCCCGTTCGTCGGCATCGACGAAGAAAATCCAATCGCTGTCCACCCGGGCCAGGGCCGCCTGGCGTTGGTCGGCGTAGTTGCGGAAGGGATGCTGCTGGACAGTGGCCCCCCACCTTTGAGCCAGCTCCACCGTGCGATCGTCGCTGAAGGAGTCGAAGACCACCACTTCCTCGGCCCAGGCCACGCTTTCCAGACAGTCGAGGATGTTCCGCTCCTCGTTTTTGGTCAGGATCACCACCGTCAATCTGGTCAAGTCTCACCTCTCCATGCCCATATCCATGATCTGGCGATAAGCGGCCAGTTCATCTTCGCTTATCTCTGCCTGGCGCCTGAGTCGCCAGCGCAGCCCCAGATGTACCAGCCGACGCGCCAGCCAGCGGAAAAGAGGGCGGTAATGCTTCTCGAAAAGCCGATACCGGCTTCGCCACAAGGCCACAAACATCTCGGCCCGAAACTGGCCGGTGCTCTGGCCCACGTAATGCACGATCTCGGCCCCAGGCACACAATAAACCTTCCATCCGGCGGCCTTGATCCTCATGCACCAATCGATCTCCTCACAATACATGAAGAACCTCTCATCTAAAAGGCCCACCTCCTCGATGGTTTCTCTACGCACCATGAGCGCTGCCCCCAGGGGATGATCGATGGGGAAGGGCTCCCCGCTTTCGTATAGATGGCGGGGATAGCGGCCATTGACACGGGAGTGGAGCAGACGGTGGTTGAGGGGGAAGAAATCGAGAAAAATCTGGGCCAGGGTGGGGAAGGCAAAAGCCGAGTGTTGAAAGCTGCCGTCCGGGTGCACCAGCCTGGCTCCGACAGCCCCCACCGCCGGATTTTCGGCCAGGAAATGGGTCAAAGTGGGCAGGGCCTCTCCACGCAGGAGGGTGTCCGGGTTGAGGAGGAGGACGTAATCGGGAGTTGGAGGTTGGAGGTTGGAGGTTGGAAGTTGGGGTGCCGCAAAGCCCATCTGGCGTAGAGCCTGGTTATTGGCGGCCGCAAAGCCCACGTTGACCTGGTTAGCCAGCAGTTGAACCTGGGGGAATGCCTGCTGCACCATGGCGGCGCTGTCGTCGGAGGAGGCGTTGTCCACCACCAGGACCTGGGCCGCAGGGCCCGATTTTTTCAGGCTGGCGTAAACAGAGGCCAGGCACTCTTTTAACAGTTGTCGCGTATTGTAGCTGACGATGACGATAGACAACCTGTGATCTTTCATGAGGTTACAGATTCCCATCAAGTGGAAGCAGATTGCCTGTCTGCCCTGCTCAATTTGATGCCCAGGCGGCTTAGAGCCGATATCAACCCTGTCTGCAAATCGCTCAGGGTCTCAAGCCCGCTCCAATCGATCCCCAAATCCACGATGGCCTCCGCCACCGCCTCGGAAATGCCCGTCACGATAGTATGCGCTCCCTTCAGTCGCGCTGCCTGGATGGCCCTGTCCAGGTGTCCTGCCACTCCGGTGTCCACGACGGGCACGCCGGTAATATCCACTATTACCACCCTGGCCCGATATTGTCTAATCCCCGCTAGCAGGGCGCGCGTGATGTCTCTGGCCCGCGCGCTGTCAATGCTACCAATCAAGGGCATGACGATGATTCTATCCATGATGGGGATGATGGGGGTGGAGAGTTCCTGGATAGCCCGTTTCTGGGCCCCGATGACTTCCTGTTGCAGACGTTCGCGCTCCGCTTGCAAGAGGGCACGCTCGACCTCCATCCGCTTTTGCCCGGTGATGTCCAGGCCGATGGCGATTGACCCTGTCATCGCCCCCTTCTCGTCCACCAGGTTGCGGGAGTTCCAGGATATGATCCTGGTCTGGCCGTCCTTGCGCCGGATGGTGGTCTCGGAATCCTCTCTCTCAACTATAGTGGCCACTTTGGTCTTAATTTCGTTACGATATTCCTGGTCCGGGTAGAGCCATTCCCATATCTTACCGTGCCCCACGACCTCGTGGCGTGAGTAGCCGCTGATCTTCTCCGCGGCTTTGTTCCAGATCAGGATGTTGCCCTTCTCGTCAAGCACATTGAGCCATACATTGGCATTATCGATGATGCTTTCCCGGAACTGGTTGAGCTTGCGCAATTCCTCTTCCGCCCGTTTGCGCTTGGCTTCCAACTCTTCCAGCTCAGCAACCCGTCGGCGCAACAATACCAATTCACTTGTGAGTTGCTCTTTTGTCCTATCTTTGTCTTTCACATTGGCCTCCTTTCGAGAGAAACAAAGGGTCACCAATATTTTAACATAGTTGGTTAGTGTAGGCAAGTAAACACGTGCTTCTCGCTTGACAAAAGCTGCAAGATGTATTAGCCTATGTCAGACCTGCAATTTTCATGAAGCAGTGCTACCCCAGGCCCAGGCTTTGGGCCGCTCTCTGGTCAGGCAGTAGTCCACCACCCTGGAGGTCACTATGAACATGAAGAAATGGCGACTCTTGAAATCGGACACCATCCTTTCCACGCGATGGCTCTCCATCTTCAAAAATCGATACGAAATTGCGGAAGGCAGGGTTATTGACGATTACTACATAATCAGGCGAGACGATTTTGTTCTTATTGTGGCGCTGAGGGATGATAAACTCATTCTGGTGCGGCAGTATCGTCCGGCCACTGACCGCTTTCACCTGAGCCTGCCGGCCGGATTTCTGGACTCTGGAGAGTCGCCAGAAGGAGGAGCCAAACGTGAGCTACTGGAAGAAACGGGCTTTCCGGCTACAGAATGTAGATCGATTGGCGAACTCGATCCTCTGCCGGGTTATCTTCAATCGAAAGCCTTTGTGGTCTTGTGTGAGGTATCCGCGGCCAATACGGGAGAATTCGATCGATTGGAGATCGAAGAAGTGGTGGAAGTAGAATGGGATGAAGCGTTGCAGATGATCCGTCGCGGCGAGATAAACGAAATGCCAGCCATTGCTGCCATCTTGCTGGCGAAAGAGGTTCTGGGGTAATTCAACCACAAAGCACACCAAGAGCACAAAGCAAGAACGCAAAAAACTTCGTGTCCTTCGTGCTGTTGGTGGTTATAAAAAGGCCCGGCCCCACAGGCCGGGCCTTTCATTACATAATAATAGTTCTTTCACTATGGCTGCCGTAGGGCTTTAGTCTAGCTCGATACCCTGCGGTATGGAGATGGCTACCACCCGGGCAGGGAAGCCGGAGCCGTCCTTGATCTTGGGCACGCCCAGCCAGACGAGGGCTCCTGCTTCGGGAATCTTTTCCAGATTGTCCAGCAACTCGATCTGGTAGTGGTCGCTGTCCAGGACGTAGAACTCCCCGGCAAAACCTGTTTCCAGTTGTTGTATGGCGGCGTCGGTGTCGGGCGGCTCGTGGCCGTTGGCCGTGATGTGGCGTTCCTCGTAGAGGAACTGGAGGGCCTCCAGCGACCAGCCCGGATAGTGGGCCTGGCCTTCCTCGTCCTTGTTGGCGAAGAGGCCCACGTCCGGCCAACGCTTGCTCCAGCCGGTGCGCATGGCCACGAAAGCGCCGGCAGGAATCGGGCCGTGTTCTTCCTCCCAGGCTTCGATGTCTGCTACCGTCAACTGGTAGTTGGGGTCCTCAATCACTTTTTCCATGACGTCGATGACCACCAGGGGCAGGAGGAACTCTTCCACTGGAATGTCGTCAACTGCCCGTTTGCCCTGAGAGAAATGGACAGGGGGGTCGAGGTGGGTGCCGTATTGCCCCACGTGGCAATACTCGTCGGCCTGGAACCCGTGTTCCAGGTAGTTGTACAGATTGTTGACCACCATGGTGTCGAAACCGCTCCAACGGGGGATGTCCCGCGAGAAGGGATGGCTCATATCGACCAGGTCCATAAGCCCTAATCCTGTGGCTAGTTCCCACAGGGACTCTCCCTCAGGAGGCACGATGGCGAACAAGCGGGCCGGAAAGCCGGAGCCGTCCATAACTTTGGGCACCCCCACAAAGACAATGGCCCCATACGCAGGCACCTTGTCCAGGTTGTTCAGCAGCTCGATCTGGTAGTGGTTGGACTCTAGGATGTAGAACTCCCCGGCAAAACCTGTTTCCAGTTGCTGCACGGCGGCGTCGGTGTCGGGCGGTTCGTGGCCGTTGGCCGTGATGTGGCGTTCTTCGTAGAGGAACTGGAGAGCCTCCAGCGACCAGCCCGGATAGTGGGCCTGGCCTTCCTCGTCCTTGTTGGCGAACTTGTCCACGTCGGGGAAACGCTTGCTCCAGTCGGTGCGCATGGCCACGAAAGCGCCGGCAGGAATCGGGCCGTATTCTTTCTCCCAGGCTTTGATGTCTGCCACCGTCAACTGGTAGTCGGGATCCTCAGCCACCTCGGCGGATACGTCGATAACCACCAGGGGCAGGATCAGTTCCTCCAGCTCGATGTCGTCCACGTAGCGCAGGCCGGGCGCGAAATGGGCGGGCGGGTCGAAGTGGGTGCCGTATTGCCCCACGTGACAGAACTCCTGCGCGAAGAAGCCGTCCGCTTCGAAGTCGTACAGGACCGTGATCTCCATGCTGGGGAAGCCACTCCAACGGGGAATGCCAGGTTCAAAAGCGTGGGTCAGGTCCACGAACTCCAGCTCTTTGAGGCTGACCAGCAGGTCCCACAGCGGATAGTCCTGCGGCTCTGCGGCCTGAACGGTGGGCACGACCATCGCCAGCAAAGCGACCACGATGCTGAGGGTCATGATAAGCTTGTATGTTTTCCCAAACATCGATGTATTCCCTTCCTTTCTTTTGTATGGAGATTGAATAGTTTTTTACCTTTCAAAAATATTTATTTTCTGAGCTCGATAGCTTTCACCTCCTTTCTATATGCAGAGTGGTATCAGAAACCACCAATTTTAAACCTGCGTCTTTTCGGGCACCCTGATCCACTCGGAGATGTCGATCCATTCGCCTTCGCCCATGTCGTCGTCATCGTGGTACCAATCTTCGTGAGGCGAAAATTGTTTGCAGCTTAAGCATTGGGTCACACGCCACTGCTTACCACACCCCGGACAGCGGCCGCGCGTGGTAAAGGTGTTCCATACGTAGCCACAGCCGGGGGGCCGGGTACACACCCACCGGTCACCCGCATCGGGCACCCAACCACACTTGGGGCAATAGATTTTCACCATGATCATTCCTCCCTGTTCACTTCTCAGGCGAGCCACTAATATTATATCACATTTTAACTTTCTGGGCGACTCTTGACACCAGGCCAGGAGTGTGGTATACTTGTAACAGTCGATAATGACTAAATAATAATCAGATAGGCGGGTGTGGCGCAGTGGTAGCGCATCTGCTTCCCAAGCAGGTAGTCGTGGGTTCGAATCCCATCACCCGCTCCTCTTGGCCCGAATTGATTTAGTTGTTAAAGTTCAGCCAGGGGTCGGGCCTCTCGTCCGGCCCCTTTTCTTTTCCAAAGGTAAACCGCCACCGCCTGGCGGTGGTTTATAGTCTTCCCCCTGCCCCGTCCTGCCTGCCAAGCGATGACGGGGCTTAGGGGGATTATAAAACAAGAGTCAGCACGAGCTAAACAGCAAATGGAGACTCTGGGGAAAATGGCTCTTATCAGGGGGCCATTTTTCTTTTCCCCTTAGTCTCCGTTTTCCTGTGGGATGTATTCAAAAAGCTCGGACAAAGGAATCCCCAAAGCGTCGCAGAGTCGCTCAATGGTATCGAAGCGGAGGGTTTTGGCGCGATCGTGATAGATATCGAGCACGGTGGGATATGACAACTCCGCTTTTCTGGCTAGCTCTGAAACGCTCATCCTTTGCCGCCCCAGGTGTTCGGAGAGTCTATTAGTGACTCTACCTGGCATAGTACTGACTTGGCTCATGCCAACCCTCCCTTCTAATTAATTCCCACTTCTATTATAACCCATTATGCCCCGCAAAATCAAAAACCTCAAGGCCATACAGAAGAAGAGCCTCAAGCTCAAAGTCACCCCCACAGCCAGCAGCCACACCTTCGGCGTCGCCAGCGGAAGCAACCCCAAAGTCGAGTACCTCGTCACCTTCGCCCAGGGCTACGAAACAGCCACCTGTACCTGCGAGTGGATCGCCAATGGTGGGAACATCTGCTGTCACATTATGGCCGCCATCCGCTATCTCGCCGCCCTCAACGGCCACCGGGTGAGCTTCTGGGCCACTATTATATCGGTGTTAACACATCCCGCACGCTGGGAGGGGAAGAACTCATCACCCCGCTGGCGGGCCGGCCCATTTTCGAGACCAGGCCTGGGAGACCTTTTCTTTGCCCCCGCCGACGCCATTTGCGCACTGTGGGCAGTTTCCAGCCCAGTCGCTGCGCAATTTCACGATCCGAATGCCCGGCCTGGGCCAGGTTAAGGATCATCATCCGCTCCTCCAAAGTTGTTGTTCGCATGGCCATTCTCTCTCCCGCAGTTTTTGGAGAAATAATGACTCAAATGCTCGTTATTGTCAACCCGAGGGTGATACGACTTTTTGAGACTTTTGAGGTACGACTTAATGAGACTCAACAGGAGTCAATGACGAAGCAGGGAGGTGCGAACGTGGCAAAGAAAGTGGTTGAAGTCGTATTCACCATCGACGAAGAGACCGGCGATCTCACCGCCGACGTGCCTGGACGAGGTGCTGGCCGGCCTGGACGACCTGCTGGGCGACCCCATGCAGACGGTGAAGAAGCCGGAGTATCACAGGAGGGTAAGGCAAAATGTCAGGAAACGAGTCAAAGCCCGTTGAGGCCGTATTGGTCGTCACCGAGGACGGGCGGCTGCTGGCCCTCGACCTGCCCGACGAGGTGCTGGGGGAACTGGAGACCCTGGTGGGGCCGGTGGACGGGCATCTCTTCGGGCCGGTGGGGTTGTGCGGGTGAGCAGCGGGGCTCTGGGCTGTTGCCGAGGCGAGACAGGCGGATGGCTGGAGCCGCGTGGCTTCGATGTCCTTCAGCGACGACGGGGTGGGCTGGACGTTGTGGGAGGCATACGCCGCCACCAGGACGTGGCACGTGGCCGAGCAAGGCACCAGCACCGTTTACGTCAAATTCAGGGACAGCGTCGGTAATATCTCGGAGGCTTACAATGCCAGCATAACGTTCTAAACGAATCAGGGGAGCGCCCTCCTGGACGCTCCCCTGTCGCTTTCAGAGGTGCATTGGGAAGATCGCCCCGGCAAGAGGCGATCTTCTTTATTTTTGAGGCGAGGCCGGGTGGCCCTGCCCGGCTCTCAGGGAGTGATGACGTAGCTCCTCTGGATGACGGGCAGGAAGATCGGCCTTACCCACACCGTAGTGGTCACGGCGCTGCCTGTGGCGCCGGTTATCCCTTTGGTGGTGCTGATGACCGCCCGGTAGTGAGCGTTGTGGAGGACCGTGCCGCTGGGCACCTGGTTGACCGTCACCACAAAGGTCAGGCTGATGCTCTGGCTGGAACTGACCGTCAGGCCCGACCAGAGCACGTCGTTGCCCACCAACATGCCGCCCTGGCCGATAGAAGCGCAGCAGGTGGTGCTGGCCGGCACGGTATCGCTGACCACCAGGCCGCTGGCGTAGAACAGCCCGTCCGTCTCGGAGATGGTCAGGGTGTAGGTCAGCGGCCCTCCGGCCCAGGCCGGGTCGGGTTCAGCCTGCTTGGTGATGACCAGCGCCGGGTCCCCCAGGCTGCGCACGAAGATGTCTTGTAGGAGGTTATTATCGTCTGGCACCAGGTTGGTGGCATCGGATTCGAAGGCCACGTAGCGCCCGTCGGCCGAGATGGATGGACTCCTGCTGTATTGGTCGCCCTGGGTGCCGCCGGAGCCCACGCTGGCGCGGGTGGTCTGGCCCGTGTGCAGGTCGTGCACGAAGACGTCTGGCCGACTGTTGGTGTCGCCGTCCACCAGGTTGGTGGCATCGGACTGGAAGGCCACGTAGCGCCCGTCGGCCGAGATGGAGGGGAATAAGCTCGGGCCATCAGGGTTGCCGCCGGTGGTATTCACACTGACGCGGGTGGTGGTGTTGGTGTGCAGGTCACGCACGAAGATATCCTCTGTCAGGCCGTTGTCGCCGGTCACCAGGTCGGTGGCCTGGGACTGAAAGGCCACGTAGCGCCCGTCGGCCGAGATGGCTGAATTTCTGCTCCCGTTATCAGGGTCACCGCCGGTGGTATCCACGCTGGCGCGGGTGGTGCTCACCTGCCCTGGCTCGTCGAAGACGCCATCCCCGTCAGCGTCCCGGTCGTGCACGAAAATGTCCTCTGTCAGGCCGTTGTCGCCGGTCACCAGGTCGCTGGCCCGGGACTGGAAGGCCACGTAGCGCCCGTCGGCTGAGACGGATGGGTTGAAGCTATGGTCATCAGGGTCGCCGCCGGTGGTATCCACGCTGACGCGGGTGGTGGTGTTGGCCACCAGGTCGCGCACGAAGATGTCAGTAACCGCGTTGCCGTCGCTGGCCACCAGGTCGCTAGCCGAGGACTGGAAGGCCACGTAGCGCCCGTTAGCCGAGATGGCTGGATTATAACTCCCGCCATTAGGTTCGCCGCCGCCGGTATTCGCGCTGACGCGGGTGGTAGTGTTGGTCTGCCGGTCGCGCACGAAGATGTCCTCTATCGCGCCGTCGGGGGCTACCAGGTCGGTGGCCTTAGATTGGAAGGCCACGTAGCGCCCGTCGGCCGAGATGACTGGATCCTCGCTATCATCATCAGGGTTGCCGCCGGTGGTATCCACAGTGACCCGTGCGGTGGTGTCCGTCCGCCGGTCGCGTACGAAGATGTTCTGCCTTCCATCGGTGCCGCCTGGCACCAGGTCGGTGGCCCAGGACTGAAAGGCCACGTAGCGCCCGTCGGCTGAGACGGAGGGGCTCCCGCTCGAGTCATCAGGGTCGCCACCGGTGGTATCCACGCTGACCCGTTCGGTGCCCGGCGGGTCGGCGTAGGCGGTGACCAGGCCCAGCAGCAGCGCCGCCAGAACCAGGGCCAGCCGTCCGAATACTTTTCCTCGTCCTCTCTTTTCCATTTTTCATCCTCCTTATAATAACATTAGGTGCCTGGCACTTTCAAAGTGCCAGGCACCTGGGTTCCCTGTCACTTTTAGCGACGTATGTTGTAGAAGGCTTCCATCTGGGGATAGATCGCCCCCTCCCCCATTTCCTCTTCGATGCGCAGGAGGCGGTTAAACTTGGAAGTGCGCTCGCCCCGGCAGGGCGCGCCGGTCTTGATCTGGCCGGAGATGGATAGATCGGCGATGGTGGTATCTTCGGCGGTTTCCCCGCTGCGGTGCGAGACCACCACCGTCCAGCCGGAGCGCATGGCTACGTCCGCTGCTTCGAGGGCTTCGCTCAGGGTCCCGACCTGGTTGACCTTCAGCAACAGGGAGTTGGCCGCTTTCTCTTCGATGGCCCGCCGCACCCTCTCGACGTTGGTGACCAGAAGGTCGTCGCCCACGATCTGAACCTTGTGGCCCAGGCGTTCCACCATCAGCTTCCAGGCCTCCCAATCGTCTTCGGCCAGGCCGTCCTCGATGGAGATGATGGGATATTTCGCCACCCAGTCTTCGTAGAAGGCCACCATCTCCTCGCTGGAGAGCTTTCTGCCCTCTTTCTTCAGGTGATACAGCCCATCCTGGTAAATCTCGCTGGCGGCAGGGTCCAGGGCGATGTACATATCTATGCCCGGCCTGTAACCGGCCTTCTCGATGGCCTCCAGGATGACCTCGATGGCCTCGGCGTTGTAGCCCAGGCTGGGGGCAAAACCGCCCTCGTCGCCCACGTTGGTGGCGTAGCCTTTGGCGGATAGAACCTTCTTGAGGCTGTGGTAGGTTTCCGCCCCCCAGCGCAGGGCCTCGGCGAAGGAGGAGGCCCCCACCGGCATGATCATGAACTCTTGCAGATCGGTGCTATCTACGGCGTGCTTGCCGCCGTTCAGGATGTTCATCATGGGCACCGGCAGGACACAGGCAAACACCCCGGCGATGTAACGATATAGAGGCAGGCCCGTGGCGGCCGCCGCCGCCTTAGCCACCGCCAGAGAGACCCCCAGCGTAGCGTTAGCTCCCAGGCGGGCTTTGTTGGGCGTGCCGTCCAGCTCGATCAGGAAGCGGTCGATGGCTATCTGATTGGTGGCGTCCTGGCCTTTCAGTTCCGGGGCGATGAGGTTATTGACGTTTTCCACCGCCTTGAGCACGCCTTTGCCCCCGTAGCGTTTTGGGTCGCCGTCCCGCAACTCCACCGCTTCGTGGGTCCCGGTCGAGGCCCCAGAGGGCACCGCGGCCCGGCCCATAACTCCATTACCAAGGACCACATCCACTTCTACCGTAGGGTTGCCTCGCGAGTCCAGAATCTCTCGCGCTTTGATATCTTCAATCAAAATCATGTTCCATCTCCTCATTAACTATTGTTGCAGGATGCCCAAAGCCAGGTGCGTACTTCAGCTTTGCCTCCGGTAGTGATGCTGGAATATTTTCAGCCCAGGCCCAGGTCCTTATACAACTGCTCGAAGTCGAAGCATTCGTCCAGCATCTTTTCAAAGCGTTGCACCTTCTTCTCCTGGTGGAAACGGGTTTTGCCGAAGAACTGCTCGATGACTTCCACCGCGGTCAGGGTATCCTGCTTGACCAGGATCATGGGCACCCCTACCTCCTCCGCCCGGCCCAAAATGATAGGGCTGGGGTGGAGATTGCCGGTCAGGATCAGGCACTTGGTCGAAGTCTCCAGAGCCGCCAGCTGGATATCCGGCCGGTCGCCGCCGGTGATGACCGCCTTGTTGGGTTTACGGCGGAAATAGGTCAGAGCCGAATCGACGCTCATCGCTCCCACCATCAGATATTCGACCAGTTCCTTGCTGTTTTCGGGACAGCACAGGATTTCGCCTCCCAGACATTCGGCCAGTTCCCCGACGCTGATGGACAGCAACAACCGCTGGCGGGGCAGGATGGCGTAGACTTTGATGCCCCGTTGCTCCAGAGAGACCTTGATGACCTCTTCGACGAACCGGAGCCGCTGACGCGGTACGGTGTTGAGGACCACGCCCAGCATCGAATCGCCCAACCTGGTGCGGGCGGTCAGCACGTCGTCCACCAACTGCAAGTCGTTGGCGTACTTTACCACGACCAACTCATGAGCCTCGAACAGAGCGGCCACGTAGGGGGTGGGCAGATCGACTATGTACCCTTCTCTCAGGCTGCCGCCCCCTTCCATAATCACCACGTCCCGCTCTCTGGACACTTCGGCGTAAGCTGCCCTGAGCACAGCCTCAAAATCGACCTGGGATTCGCCCTTGAGCACGGCCTCTACCGTCTGTGGGGTCAAGGCCACCGGGGCCACCACCTCCGACGCTTCGGCCAAACCGAAGGTCTGTTTTATGAACTCGGCGTCCTCATCAATAACCCTGTCCTTCACTTTTCTGGTCAGGGTGCTGACCGGTTTGATATAGCCCACCGAGAAACCATCGCGCACGAACTTCTTACCCAGCCCGATGCAAAGGGCACTCTTGCCCGAGAAAGTCTCCATCGAGCAGATGTAAAGTGCTTTACTCATGCTCCTTCCCCTTCCTAAAGAATAAAAAGAACATTATTTCTTCGCCTCCGCCACCTCAGGTAGCGGCCAGAACCAGCCTCATGTCGATGCCAATCGCTCCTCTACCGGCCTCGTGGACGATGAGAGGATTGATGTCCATTTCCACGATTTCAGGAAACTCCGTCACCAGTTGGGACACGCGCAGTAAGGTCTCGACGATGGCTTCCAGGTCGGCCGGAGGTTCGCCCCGCACTCCCCGCAGCAGGTTAAAGGCCCGAATCTCCTCGATCATCTCCCGGGCCTCCTGCCGGGAGAACGGCGCTACCCGAAAGGTCACATCTTTGAGGGCCTCCACGTAGACCCCGCCCAGACCGAACATCATCAAGGGGCCAAACTGCGGATCGCGGTTCATGCCCACAATGACCTCCCGCCCCCCCCTCACCATCTGCTGCACCTGGCAGCCCCATATCTGGGCGTCGGGCATGTAGCGGGTCGAGCGGTAGACGATCAAATCGAAGGCATCTCTGACCTCGGTGGGGTTGCGAATGTCCAACTTGACGCCGCCGATATCAGTTTTGTGCAAGATGTCCGGCGAAGCAATCTTCATTACTACTGGATAGCCCATCTCCTCGGCGAATTGCACCGCCTCCTCGGCGGTGGCGGCCAGTTCCGAGCGGGGCACAGGCACCCCACAGGCGGCCAGTACTTCGCGCGCCTCGGCATCGCCGATGGTCAGTCGCCCATCCTCGCGCACGGCGTGGAAAACCCGTCTTATCCTCTCCCCGTCGATATCGAAACGCTCAACCTCCAGAGGCGGCCTTTCCAGCCAGCGGCGGTAACGCAACATCGCGCCCATAGCCGCCACCGCCCGCTCAGGTACCCGGTAGTTGGGCACCCCGTGCGCGGTCAGGATCTTCACCCCCTGACTGATGCTGGCCTCGCCCATAAAACACGAGAGCACCGGCTTATCGTGCTCGGCGGAAATGGCGCCCACTACTTTAGCCACCTCGTCGATGGGAGTCATAACCTGGGGAGTGAGAATCACGATCAGGCCCCCCACGTGGGAGTCTTTGAGTGCGGTGGAGATGGCTACATTATAACGATCGGCCAGGGCATCGCCCAGAACGTCGATAGGGTTAAGTACACTGGCTGCCGCAGGCAGATTGGCTCTGAGATACTCTATCGTCTCCCGTTCCAGAGAGGCCAGTTGCAGGCCCTCCCGTTCACAGGCATCGGTAGCCATGATGCCCGGCCCACCGGCGTTGGTGACGATGGCGATCCGCTCACTGGTCAATAGCGGTTGGCGGGCGAAGGCCACCGAGAAATCGAAAAGGTCCTGGACCGAATCGGCGCGGATGACCCCCGCCTGTCTGAAGGCGCTATCGTAAGCCTTCTCCGAACCGGCCAGCGTGCCGGTATGAGAGGAGACCGCCCGTGAACCGGCGCTGGTGGTGCCCGATTTGAGGGCGATGATGGGCTTCTTCTTGGTCACCCGACGAGCGACCTCCATGAACCGCGTCCCATCGGCAATGCCTTCCAGATAGGCCATGATCACCCTGGAGTGGGGGTCGTTCTCCCAGGCTTCGATAAAATCGATCTCACCGAGGTCGGCCTTGTTGCCCAGGCTGACAAAACGGGAGAACCCGATGTCTTCGGCCTGGGCAATATCCAGGATAGAAGTGCAGAGCGCCCCCGATTGAGACATGAAGGCGATCCCCCCCCGGCGGGGCATACCTACGGCGAAGGAAGCGTTAAGCTGGCCGATGGTGTCGATAATACCCAGCACATTGGGCCCCACCAGCCGTATACCGTACCTGCGAGCGATCTCTATCACTTCGCGTTCCCGCTGCACTCCTTTACCGCCCACCTCGCGGAAACCAGCCGTAATGATGATCGCTCCCTCGACCCCTTTCCGTCCGCACTCTTCCAGCACGGCGGCCACAAACCTGGCCGGCACCACGATAACGGCCAGTTCGATATCTTCTTCTACGTCAAGCACGCTGGGATAACACTTAAGGCCCAGAATCTCATCGGCCTTGGGATTGATAGGATAAACGGCCCCTTCGTAACCATATTGCACAATATTAGATAGGACACCATACCCAAGCTTACCCGGATCCCGGGAAGCTCCGATCACGGCCACAGAGCGCGGTTCGGAAAATACTTCAAGCATAAAGTCTTCACTTACCTTATCTACTTACCTTTTTGGCTGCCCCTCAGCTCGGACAGCGGTCTCAAGGGCCTGGCACTTTGGAAGTGCCAGGCACCTGGAAGTCGTGGTTACATTTCGATCAACGCTTTGATCACCCCATCGGCGTAATTCCTGACCACCTCCAGGGCCTGGCCGGTTTTCTCCAGCGGAAAGCGGTGGGTGATCAGAGAACTGAGATCGACCATCCCCCGCGCTGCCAGAGCGATGGCCCGTGGATAGGTGAACTTCATCCGTCTTACCAGCTTGATGGTCAACCCCTTACGACGGATGGTGGAAGCCTGGAAATAGGTTTCATTGTCAGAGGGGATGCCGATGAGGATCACCCGGCCGCCACGTTTGATCACTGTGGCTGCCTGCTGGGGGGTTTCCGGGGCGCCGGCCGCCTCAAAGGACACGTCCACCCCTCGCCCTCCAGTGCGCTCTAGGATGGCGGCCACCACGTCCTGCCTCTCAGGGTTGAGGACCGCCGTGGCCCCCAGACGTTGGGCCGCCTCCAGACGGTAATCCAGGAGGTCGGTGGCGAAAATCTCGGTGGCCCCCGCCAGACGGGCCATTTCAATGGTCAGCAGCCCTATGGGCCCACAACCCAGCACGGCCACCGTATCCCCGACCCGCATTTTGCTCAGATCGGCGGAGTGAATGGCGATGCCCAACGGTTCGAGCATCGCTCCCTGGTCGTAATCGACCTCGGGAGGCAGATGAAAAAGATAATCGGCCGGATAGGTTATGTACTGGCGCAGGGCCCCATCGTAAGGAGGACTACCGCAGAAACGAACGTCGGGGCACAGGTTGGGATTACCGCCTTTGCAATACTCGCACAGGCCACACGACCGGCCCGGCTCCACCGCCACCCGGTCGCCGACCTTGAACCCTTCCACGCCAGGCCCCAATTCCTCCACCACAGCGGAAAATTCGTGGCCCAGCACCAGGGGTTGTTCGACCACCTCGTCTCCAATACCACCCTCTGCATAGTGGTGTACATCCGAACCACAGACCCCTACAGCCTTGACTCCCAGCAAAACTTCACCTTCTCCAGGAACAGGCACCGGCATCTCTTCAATCCTCAAATCGAAGGCCCGATGAAGTCTGGCAGCTAACATCTATTACGTTTCCTTTCTATGCTTTATTATATAAATTTAATCGACTACAGTATTATAGCTTCTTAGCCACAGAGAGCACAGAGTTCACGGAGAAAAGAATCCTCTTTCTCTACGTCCTCGGCGCTCTCTGAGGCTCGCACAGAGTCCCCGACTAGAACCCGGCTCCGACCAGGCGAATATCGTCCACCCATATCGTGCCCGTATTACGGACTTCGTCGGGGGTGCCAAAGGCGAACCAGATGCCCACCACCTGAGAAGGATCGAACTCGGAGGGGCCACCTTCACCCGCCCAATCGGGCTTGACGAAGTCTTCCCAGGGCAATTCCACCAGGGCCCAATCGTCAACGCCCTCCGGCGGCACCTCGAGCCAAAACGAGAAGGGGGTTGGCTCCTCGGAACCGTCAACGTATAGGTCTAACCCCAAACTCTGACCGGCCCGGTCGGCGTGCAGGCGCATGGACAGGCCCGTGCCACCGCTCCAATTCTGGGGCGAGAAGGAGCGGCCACCGCCCCCCCAGCCTCCGGCTCCGATGTCGTATTCCACGCGCAGCGAGGTAGAGCCATCGTAGTACACCTCGTTATCCAGGCTAACCTCAACGGTGGTGCCGAACTCCTCGTCGGCATACGTCTCCCATCCCTCGTATGGGCCATACGTTCCCTCAAAATCGTCGATCTGGCCCGCCGCCATCGGCGCGGCTGCTTCTGGCACAGGTGTTTCTTCTTCCTCTTCCTCCACCACCTCTTCTTCCTCTTCTTCTGGAGGTAGTTGTTCCTCTTCGGCTGGAGGCAGAGGCGGGGCCGCGGTGGGAGGCGGAAGCACTTCGCCGGGGGCAGCGGCCACGAAGCGGTTATAGTAGATGTTGAGCAGCGGCACGAACTCGCCGGTGGCCTTGTGGTTGCCAGCAGGGCTGGGGTGATCGTCGCCGTCGGTGGGGTACTCCAGGACGTTGGGATTGGCATCGTCGTCGCCGTCGGTGATGTGCTGGATCGCGCCGTTGTAGTAGCGGTGGTGGTTGCCCGTATCCCACCCCAGGTCGTTAGCGTTAGGGTTGCCGCCGTTGGTGGTCAGGACGTTGTAAAAGTCAAAGACGGCCACGTTGCTGTAAGGATAAGCGGCCAGCCACTCGTAGACCAGCCAGTTGTTGAAGGCCCGCGCGTTGGCGGAGAAAGTAGGGTCCTGCACAGGCGGGGCAGTGACGGCCACGAAGAGCTTGTCCTGGCGGGTGGCGAAGTAGGCCAGGAGGTCGTTGTAAACTCTCTTGGCGCTCCCTACGGTGAGCCAATCGTCGGCCGAGGGAGGGTCATTGGGACTGCCCTCCAGGTTCGAGTTGGGGAAGCAGGACTTGAACATAACGATCTGGTTCTCACCGCCGGGGTCGGCCAGGGGGCGGGTATAGTAAGCATTCGAGTCGCTCAAGGTGTATAGAGCGTTCAGATAGGTGCCGCTGTTCGGGCCGAGAAACCATTCCGGCCAGTTCAGGATGTCGGTGAGGTCGCCGATGCTGTCTGGCCCCCAGCCATAGTTGGTGTCGCTGACGTAGTAGTTGTTGTTTGCCAGGGCAAGGCCCAGGCCGCCATGGTCATCGGCCAGCCAGTTTTCCCCGCACGAGTGATGAATGAAGACCAGCTTCACCACCCCGTCGGGCGGGTTGGGGTTGTCTGCCTGGGCCGCGCTGGTCCCGCCGGGCGCAGCCCTCCCTATCCTGGCCAAAGAGGGCCCCAGCAGCAGGGCGCAGAGGACCATCATCGCCAGACATAGCCACAACTTGCGGTCGATTTTCATTTTAGTCCCTCCTTCGTATGTTATCTCAACGTCTGTAAACCTCAGCCTGGGACCCTGAGTCCCAGGCTGAGAGCCAAAGTGCCCTGAAGCGCGCTGATTCTCGAAACACCGCAGAGCATGACTTGACATGCTTGGGCTTTGAGCATGAGAATTTGGGCCTCATGCCGTGCTCATCTGATTACAAAAGATAAGGCCACAAGCACAACCAGCATCGAAGCGGCCAGAATGGCTATCCGCTTCAGATCGGAGTACACGTAGTAATACTCCTGGCTGAAATCGATTTTTTTCGCCCTGGAGGTGGTGCTGAGAGCAGCCACGCCCTGGGATTCGGCCGCCTGACGGACCAGATCAGGTCTGACAGCGGGGGGAGGAGCGGGCGCCCGTTGCTTTTTTGCGCGGCGTGCTTTACGTGATTTTTTGGCCACTGCTCTACAAATTCTCCTTTCCTGGATTCATCATTGATCTCTCACTCCGCTAACTCGGCGATGACTACCAGCCGATGAGTGTCGATAAGATAAGGGTAACAGGTCATCAGGGTCAGAATAGGCTCGGTGGTGGGGTACATCACACTCACATCGGTGGGATCGACAATACGTTTGGCTTTGACAAAATAATGGTAAGGTTGCTCACCAGCATAGAGGATGACTTCGTCCTCCAGTTCAAGCTCGCCCAGGTCCCTGAAAATTTCGCCGAAGACGTCGTTGTGGGCCGAAATGAAACAATTCCCTCTCTCGCCGGGATTGGCTGACCCGCTGTGATGCCCTGCCCCCTTTTTCAAGGATTCGGGATCGTCTCCCTCGACTACCGGCGCATCGAGGCCAATGGCCGGGATGACGATGCGGCTGGCGGCCCTGGGGCCAGGGGTAGGAATGGGAATGGCAGGCAGAGGTTGAACCAGATTACGCATGTGCTCCGGTATTTCCTCTTGGTTCGCTGGGTTGGTCGGCGGGGCGTGACCGCCAGGCAAAACGGCAACGTCTATCAGGGGCGTGGGGGCCGGAGTGGGACCTTCACGGGCCTGCGCCATCTCCTGGTTCAGGACGTGCAAATTGAGCACCGAGCTGACCAGGATAAGGATCAATCCCGCCAGAGAAGCTACCTCCAGGATCAAGAGCACCCTGTCCCTTATCCTGGCCCAATCGCGCGCCCGCTTCTGCTCCCCAGCCTTCGAGGGCTTCACCTCGGTAGCGCGGAACCTGGTGGGAACACTCTCCCGCCTGGGAGGGGGCGGAGCAGGGAGAGGTTTGGCCGCCGGCGTCGTTTCCTCGTCGGGGAGAGGCAGATCGTCGGCCCGCCGGCCGGTAGCCGCCAGACGGCGCAAACGTTCCGGGCGGGCCGCCCGCCGCTTCACGATCAATATCCTCTCCAGTTCCTCAATGGTCAGATCATCAACCGAACGTCTATCTGCCATTCCTGACCTCGCATCAAAGTTTCTAATAAACTTAATCCTGATTTATTATACCTCTCCCTGTCTTTTCCGTCAAGTCGGGTTGCTTTTGATTGCCACGCAGAGGACACGGAAGGCGCGGGGCTGGCGGCACAAGAGCGCGACCCGCGCCATACAAAAAACCGCCTGTTTTTAGCAAGCGGCTCTCGAACGGGAGATCGTCCCCGGAATCGAACTAAGGGACGAAAATATTATCCACGGCCACTTCCAACCCGGCCAGGAGGGCGCTTTTGGCCTCCTCCCCCGACCCCCATTTGCCCAAAAGCTTGTAGGCGCCTTCCTGGAGAGTAAAGACCTCCACCGTTCTGTCTGCCGGGTCAACCAGCCAGTATTCCTGTACCCCGGCCTGGGCGTACTCAGTGAATTTATCCCGGCGGTCGGTGAGCCTGGTGCTGGGGGAGATAATCTCCACCGCCAGGTCAGGCGGGCCGTAATACTGCTCGCCGATGCGGTCGGCATGTTCGTGGGAGACGTATAATATATCCGGCTCGCGAATCTTCCCCGGCCAGAGCCGCACCGGCAGGGGAGCGAGACGCACTGTCCCTAAGCCATGTTTATTTACAAATTCACGCAAGATTACGCAGAGTTCAAGCAGGGTAAATTGGTGCGAATCTGTAGGAAGTGGGGGCATGATTAACCTCCCTTCCGAAAGCTCCACAAAGCGGTTGGTATCGGGCAGGGAGAAATAATCGTGCTCCGTCCACTGCTCCTGCGGAGGGAAGAGCTCGGCCACCTCCACCGCCAGTTCCAATTCGGCCCCCGCCGGATGCTCTCTGACGCTTTTCTCCTGCACCTGTTCCTCCACTGGCTCACCCATCTTTTACCTTCACTCTACTTTTCCCCAAGGACCACAATCGACAGCGGCTTACTCAATAATAACCTGCCTGACAAAAAAAGTCAAGTGCGAGACGGTGCGTTCAATCCGTTCCAGAATCCGCCGACCGCGCTTTCAGCAGGATAAGCACCTGTATCCCGCTCAGCAGGGTCACTCCCCCTAAAGCCACCCACAGGCGTCGGTCTCCCCATTGTCTCCGCCCTCTCTCCTCCACAACGGCGACCCGCAGATGTTGGTCGGTCCTCAGGGAGCCTTGATACTCCACCGTTCCGTTTTCCCGCTGGATGGCTGGGGCTGTCGCCTGTAGCGAGCCATAATCCGTGCCCAAAATCGGTGTCAGCCTCCCTCCTTCGGCCTCCACCCTGACCCGCAGGGGGATAGCCGCCGCGCCCGGCTGCCTTTGCACCAGCAGGTTGTATTCGTCAGGGGGACGCACCGCGCCTGGTAGCTCGTAGGTGAAGCTCAAGCGCCCCTCCTGGCCGGCAGGCAGTACGAAAAAGGCGGCAAAGATCTCTTTATCCCCCTCCCTGAACACGTCTGCCAGTTCCGCTTCCGCCAGGTCGTGCTCGAAGGCCACCAACTGGCTCCCCTGGGGCACGTAAAGGCGCACGTAGTCCCAGTAACAAGCCTCCATCATCTCTTCGTAGGTATCCCGGTAGCGAGGCTCCTGGACACACCCTTCCGGCCGGGGCGCGCTGCGGTTGCGATAAAGGAGCGTCACCTGGCCCACACTGCGATCTTGTTTCAGGGTGATCCGATATTCGATCTCCTGCTCGATTTTGGCATTAACTTTGTTGAACCCCACGTTGGCGTCCACCACCAGCAGGTAATCGCCTGCGGCCCTTTGGAGGGCTCCGTCCCAGCCTTGTTCGGCCAGCAGCGCGGCCGCGGTCGGCTCGTTCAGGTAGATCAGGATATGTTTCTCCCTCAGCCCTCGCTCCCAGGCCCTCAGCAGACCGACTGCCAGCTCTGCTTCCATCGGCTTTGTTCCCAGCAGCTTCGTTTCCAGGTGAGAGGCTATGGCCTTGAACAGTTCCCCCATGAAGTCTTTGCGATGTTCCCACCAATCGCTCTCTTCCCTGTCCACGACCGAGGCCGCCTCCAGAGGGGCAGCCCAGTAATGTTGCAGCAGGGCCTGGACGTTGGCAGCCTCCACCTGCTGGCCGTAAGTTTCCAGCTCGATGGGGCCCGTAGCTTCCAGGGTGTAGCGCAGGGCCATCAGGTCTACGGCTATCACCCCGTCCACCTCCACTCCCTGATCCAGTTTGTACAGTTCTTGGGCGGCGCGGGCGGTGGTTGGGAAATCCGGCGCCCAGTTAACGTCACGGAGGACCCACATACCGGCCTGCATGTAGCGGGTCAGGGGCTCCGGCGGGGGTGGGTGAGGGACCTTCCGGTTATCGACGCCATAACTATCCTGAAAATCCAGCCCCACGATGCGCCCTGCCTCCAAATGCAAGAGCCCCACGCCGCTGATGAAACCGCCCGTGGGCCGCAACTCATCCCCGTTCTGGGCCAGGATCAGGTACGTGCGCGCCCCTGTAGCTCCCAGCAGCTCGGGAGCCAGGCTCGCGCCCCGGACAACCGTCTGCATGAGAGACAGGTAGGCATCCACCTCCCCCATCAGCCCGGCCAGACGGGGCGAAAGCCGGGCCAGGTCCACCGCCCCACGTTCCTCCCATGCCCTATCCAGCATTTTCTGGGCCTGCTCGAAAGCAGGGCGGGCAGCAACCAGGCTGGCTCCCAGGTCGGAGTCACCTGCTCCATCAACCGGCTCATCAGAGGTAAGGGCCTCTCTCCCCGCTCCCCAGCCGTTCAGAAGCGTTTCGCCGCCTTCGGCCAGGGCCAGGGCCATCTCCAGCAGGTGAGGGGCAGCCTGCACGTCTCCGCCGATCAGGGGCAGCCAGCCCAGATAGGGGCTAAGGGACAACAGCGGGCCGGCTTCATCCCCGGCGGCTAAGAGATCGGCACGAGCCAGAACCAGTTCGTGGCGGGCCGTTTCCAGATCGCCTGCCGAAAGAAGAGCCTCCAGGTGTTGCTGCGCGGAAGAGAAGCGCCGGTGGACGACCACGTACCTGGCATAACCGTAGAAAAGGCCCACGCCCCCCGTCAGCAGGCAAAGGAATAAGATAGCCCCCCCCACCCACTTCCATTGTCCCATTTCCATACTCCAGAGGGCCTGACCTTTTTTGAGGGTGCGTGATGGGGTCAACGTTTGGTGTAATCCGTCTCGGCAGGCTCAACTTTCACCGGGCCTGGACGTAAAACTAAAGCGACGTAGCCCAGTAACGCGATTCCCCCCAAAAGCAGAGTTAACACACCCCAGGGTATCCCAGGCGCCCCGGTGGTCGGCAACCAGGTGCGGGGCAGATAGATAGTGGCCACGTTCGAATCGACCGTTATACCGTCATAAGCCAGCCTGGCCTGGAGACGGATCGTGGTGCCTGGGCTGGCGTCGTGACGCACCAGAGCCTTGATGTTAATCACCACTTCCTTACCAGGGGCGATGGTGCCCAGGTCGGCGGTGACGATGCTGCCCGGGCTGCGAAGCGGCGCACTCAAGCCGCGCCCCCTTCGCCACGAGCCTGACGAGACCTGGGCCGGGACAACGAGGCCCGCCGTAGTCTCCAGGGTTACGGTCACCACCCCCTGGGTGGTGGTGACCTGTTCGACGATCAGGGGATCGGATATGGGAGTGGTGACGAAGACGTTCTTCATGTCTTGCGCATAGATGTTGGTCACTCTGAGGATGATGACCACCGGGTCGCCGGGAGCGGCTGTGCGTCGGCTGACCTCGATGGTGATGGGCCCGATGATCGTCTGGCGCAGCCCATCTTGAGCAGGGGTGGCCCAGGCCGCCGTCCCCGACAGCGCCCAGAAAACGATCGTCAGACCAACAGCGGCCAGGAAAAGCGCCGCCCAACTCGCTCTGAACCTCCACAACAGAGTGAACTCCTTCCAGTCATTCACGAGGTAGTCCCCCTTCCATAAACAAATATAAAATATAGTGGACCTGATAGTGCTGGGGATTGTAGACTAAGATCACGGCAATGCAACTTAAAGGGATAATAAATCATGGGTGTGCAGGTATTCGAACACCATATCTGTGATTACTTCATGTCCTTTTTCGGTCCAATGTGCATCTGTAGGAAAATATAATTGCTCATTACGTTGCGCTTTTTGTGTGAGAACAGGAGTTAAGTCCAGGTAATGAATGTTGTGTAGTTCGCAAAAGTCCGCAACCAATCGGTTAGGTTGGTTAACGTCGTATTGCTGATGATCGGCCAAGTGCGGCTTCAAATAGTCCCAGTAAATTTGTTCCTTCATCGGTGTGATAATAACCACCAGGGTGGCGCCCTTGCTCCGGGCTACGGCGTTGCTTTCCAGTATCGCCTCTTGAGTCACTTCCCAGTCACGCCGATATTTCTCGAATGAATCAGGCTTTAATAACTCCATCCATCGCGTCTTCGTGAAAAATACCAGGGAAAGATGGGCGTCATTATATCTGACTGTGGCGAAGGGCTGCGCATGTTCCGAGTAAGTTCCCATCCCGAACAGGTATTGCAACAACTCGTAGACAACGGAATGCTCATGCAAAAACTCTTTGAGCGCCGCAATACCGGCATTTTCTGCCTGGCTCGAATGGGGTTCGAGTTCGCTATGCTCTAACCTGGCTTGCCAGACGGCGCTGTCTATCAGATCGGTATAATTGAATACATATAGCACTAATTTTGGCTTTAGCCTCATCCCATATTTAGTAAGCATACGCACCAATTGAGGCGAGGAGTACCCGCTTATTCCCATGTTGACGATGTCCCTGCCGGATCGGTTCTCTAACAATTCAACCCACGTCTCAGACATCCCGACCCCCATGCCCTCGGTAAAAGAGTCGCCTACGGCCACAGCATACGGGGCTCCACTTATACCATTTATACCATCATCCCTGAAGCCGATATGGTCAAAGCCCAGCGATGTAGTTTTCAAGATGTATTCATATTCCGGGTGTTTAAGGGTTACGTTTAAATCTGGAAGATATTTATATCCCAGATAGTCATCTTCCTCTCTCAGATCGTAAATTATCCGCGCGAAATCACTGATGGCGGTTCTGCGCGCCCCCTCCTCCCCTAAAAATCCAGCCACGATCTGCACTGGCAAAGGCAACATTTCTGGAAATAAATGCAGAAAAGTCTCAAGCAAGAATACAGCCACGACGATGCCGACTAACATCATCAGCGAGTTTACCCATAATCTTTTGAACATCATACTGCCTTCTCGTACTCTTGATGCCCGCAAAATCTCTGCCCTCACATCTCCCGCCCGGCTCTATTTGTGTTCTCCGCGGCCAGGCCCTTGCAGCGCGATCTACTGGCCCAACTTGGCGATGACGATCAGTCGATGGGTGTTTCCCCAATAGGGCCAGCAACTAACCAGGGTCAGGGTCGGGTCAGGCGTGTGGCCCATGTACATCTCAGCGTGCTCCAGGCGTTCTTCCATAGAGGCGTCCGCTTCCGGGATCAGCAGGTTATCCTGCACCAGATAACGGTAACTTTTTCCATCGGCGGCGTATAAGATGATCTCCGCGCCGATCTCCAGCTCGACCAGATCTTTGAAGACCTCTCCCTTGATGTTGTGGTGGCCCGACATCACTACGTTGCCGTTCTCGCCCGGGTTGGCGCTGTCGTTATGGTGACCAACGGCGTTATCGGCCGTATCCCAGACCCCCACTTTCACCCCTCGAACCTCCACGATCTTCCAGCTTACTTCCACCACCGGGGCATCGACCCCGATGGCCGGGATGACGATCCTGGTGGCCGGGGGTAGTGGGCCTGGCGTCGGGCTGGGAGTGGGTGTAGCGGTAGGCGGCACTGGCGTCGGGGTCAAAGTTGGGGTTGACGTTGCTGGCACCGGGGTCAGGGTATTGGTAGCCGTGGCCGTCGGCAAAGGCGGCGGTGTGGCCGTAGGGCTGACGCTCACTTGAGTGAAGGCTTTGGCACTCCGACCGGTCTGGCCTTGCCATTGCAGATAGCTGAAAAGCACGGCAAAGATCACGGTAGCGGCTACCGCGAACAGGATCAGGACATTGGTCAGGGGGTTGACCCCCCCCCGCCCCTTGTTTCCAACCCTCGTTCGACCAGCCATCCCTGTGGGGTCAATTCGACTTGTATTCATTATACTAATCCTCCCTCATCTGCTTTCGATGGCGAATGGGCGGATCATGGGAATGAGGCGAATCTCCTGCGCTCTATTCGCTCATCGGCGTTCCGTTTTCACTTCAAATTTCACTTCAACGCGTATGATTTTCGCTTGCGGTTTCGTTCCCTGGTTCGATCTTGATGCTGGTAGTAATAATAATAGTAGTAACCGGCCGCCTTGTTGGCCGACAGTTTGTTCAAAGCCACTCCCAGGATGTTAGCTCCTACCTTGTCGAGGTTCTCTTTGGCCCGTCGAATCAGTTCGCGACGGGTAGAGCCAGCCTCGATCACCAACAAGGCCCCGTCCAACATGCTGGCCAGCACGGCCGCATCGGTGACGGCCAACATGGGCGGGCTGTCGAAAATGACGATGTCGGCCCGTTCGCGGAGATGCTGGATCAGGCGCCGCATCCGCGCCGACCCCAAAAGCTCCGAGGGATTGGGAGGCAAGGGGCCGCTGGTCAATACCTGCAAATTGGAGGTCCGCGTGGGTTGCAGATGTCTATCGGGCACGGGGTCCTGGTGCAGCAGCACGTTGGTCAACCCCACCGTGTTGGGGAGCTCGAAGATTTCGTGCAGGACGGGGCGGCGCAGGTCGGTGTCCACTATGATCACCGACAGACCAGCCTGGGCAATGACCACCCCCAGATTAGCCACCGTAACGCTTTTACCCTCCAGCGGGTTGGCGCTGGTGACCAGCAAGGTGCCCAGGGGCCTGTCGAAAGAAGAGAACTTGATGTTGGTGCGCAAAACACGATAAGCCTCGGAGATGGGCGATTTAGGATGAACGGCGGCGATGAGCTGTCGGCCGTTGGCCGAGGTGTTGATGCGAGCGATGGCTCCCAGGGTGGACACCCCCACCGCCGACTCCACGTCTTCGGGATTCTTGACGGTATCATCCAGATATTCGATGAGGAAAGCCATCCCCAGGGTCAGGACGCTCCCCATCACCACCGCCAGCAAGGTGTTGAACAGCGGGCGTGGCCCAACAGGATATAAGGGCACCTCGGCCGGTTCAGCCACTAGGATAGTGTCGGTGCTCTGCGCTTCGGCCATCCGGACGGCCTCGAAACTGCTGAGCAAAGCGGAGTAACTGTTGCGCATCTGGCTCAGCGTGTTTTGCAGCCGGATCAACTCGGCCTGGTTCGCCCCCTCTCCGGCGGCCTGGAGAGCGGCGATCATCTGCTCGATATTCTGGATATCCTGGCTAAGACGGCTCATCTCCTGATTAAGACTGGCCTTGGAGTCGGCGAAACGGGCTGCCTGTCGAGCTTCATTCTGCTCGATGAAAACCTGGGGCAGGGCATTGGCTACCTGAGCAGCCAACACCGGATCGCTATCCTCCACGCTGAGCTCGATGAGTTGGGTGTCGCGCACGGGATGGACGGTGACATTGGATTTCAGTTCACTGAGGTTAAGACGCCTGATCACCTCGTCAACGACTGGCCGCTTGGTGAGCAGTTCGGCGTAAGTCTGGGCCAGACGTTCGCTGGTCAGTACCGAGGTGTAATCAGTGGCCCCCGGACTGCGTCCCTCGTTGATCATCAAAGTGGTGGAGGCCCGATAAACGGGAGGCAGGTTGAGACTGACCCAGTAGGCCGTGCCCCCGGCCAGAAGCATACCCAAAATAACCAGCCACAACCACTTCCAGATAATGCTCAGATATTGGCGGAGTTCCATTTTACTATTTTCCTTTCATTCTCTCGTTAAAAAATCCGTTGACCGCTCGTTTTCAGATTACGTCCCAAAGCAGCAGCCAGCCCCAGGATCAGCCAGGGGATGAAAGCCGGTTTGGCCCCCCAGGTGGTGGCGTCGGTCAAACCGTGCACGACCAGAACGGTCAGGCCCGCCAAGAGGCCCGCCGATAGAATGGACAGGTCCGGTACTTCAGAGCACCGATAAGCCCGCCAGGCGGCGCTGAAACCCACCGCCAGCAAAGCCACGTAAGCCAATAGACCAGGCAACCCCACATCGACGCCGATTTGCAGAAAAAGGTTGTGGGCGTGGGGCACAACGGGATTTTCCTGGATGAAATAAGGATACATGAGCGGCCCTATCCGCCCAAAAGTGCCCAGACCAATGCCCGTGTAAGGAAAATCGCGCCACATGTACACGGCCCTGCTCCATACCTCCTGACGGCCAGCCAGGCTGCCCAGCGTGGAGTTGCTCAGGATAAAATCGGCCACCGGCCCGACCCCCAAACGACGTAAGATGGCTACACCCTCCACCAATAGGACAGGCACCACGGCCAGCAGCCAGCGATAGCGTAAGCACCCCAGCACCACCAACCCCACCGCCAGAGCCAGATAAGCGCCACGCGATTGGGTCAGCAGCACCATAGTCAGCATGACTCCCAGGGTGAGGGCCAGAAAGAGCCGCGCCAGGCGCCCCTCCTCCCTGGTGAGAAGGGTCAGTCTACAGGAGAGCAAGGCCAGCACCACAGGCACCAGGGGACACAAAGCCCCGGCCAAAACGTTAGGGTGAATGACCTCCGGTAGCCAGCCCAGGGTGAGGCTCTCGTAAACCTGCGGCCAGACGAGTACCGACAGCTTATTAACGCTCCATTTCGTGCCCAGGGGAGCGATCAGGGCTAACCCCAACCCGATAAGCACCAGCAGGGCGCCAGCCAGCCACAGACGCTCCTGCGAAGAAGCCCAGTTGACCAGACCATAGAACAGACTCACCCCGGCCACAAGCCGACACAGCATCACCACGCTGGCCTGCAAGTCGATGGACGGACAGAGACCAACCACTGCCATCAAAAGCAGCCCCAGGATGGGCCATTCCGAGCCCGTGCGCACGGTGAAATGGCCTCTCACCAGCCGGCGACAGAGCCAGGGTAGAGGGACGAGAACGAGCCCCAGAGGAGTCAAAAGGCCAGGATATACCAGCAGGAAGGTGACGACCAGCAGCAGCCATAACTCGTACTCCACGATCCAGATGGCCGCTCTGCCCATCAGTTTCCCCCAGGTGCCAAATCTGCGGGAGGCCAGGCCCCTTTCCCCCGGCCAGGGCTGTACGCTTTTACCTCTCACCACCATCTCTAACCTCTACCTCGAACCGATATAGTATCTCGTCCCTTCTTACCCAGGCATATATATAAAAAGGTTGTGCTTCAAAACACATTGAAGCTAACCTTCGACCACAGCAGGAGTGGCCTTGAACAGAGCCGCCGCTTTCTCTTCGCTCTGCGCCCTTTCCATAGCCAAAAGGGCCTGCATGGCATCCTGGACGAAGCCCCGCACCGTCTCCCGCGTATATTGGTGATCGACCATTTTGGTCAGAAAGGCGGGCGGGATAGTAATGACGTGCGCTCCGGCCAGGGCGGCGTGCTGGATGTCAATCGCGCCCCGGATGCTGCCCACGATCACCCTGGTCTTGTAACGATAGCGTTCCAGCCACTCTACGGCCGCAGCGATAAGGCCAGGGGCGTCGTGTCCTTCGTCAGAGACCCGGCCAGCGAAGATGCTGGCGTAGGTTGCGCCCGCCTTGGCTGCCAGGGCCAGTTGCCCAAAGGACATTATAGCCGTAACGTTGACCCTGACCTCTCGCTCTTCCAAAGCCTTCACCACCCCCAGACAGGGCTCACCATCCTCATTGATAATGGGAATCTTGACCACGATGTTGGGAGCCCATCGGGCGAAGGCCACGGCCTGGTCGAACATCTTCACAGGGTCATTGGTTGTCACCTCGACGCTGACCGGCCGTCCTTTCACCAGAGCGGCAATCTCTCTGGCCCTGGCCTCGGCGTCGTAAGCTCCATCTTTGAGCATGATAGTCGGGTTAGTGGTCACCCCATCGATAACTCCATACCTCAGCCATCGCTTGATCTCCGCCACGTTCGCGGTGTCGATGAAAATCTCCATGTTCATAATCCTCCAGATAACCTCGCCTCAAGGGTTGGGGCAGCCTGCAACCTGCCACCCGTAATCTGCCAGCTCCGGACAGCGGACGGGATCCAGCCGTCTACTACTCTCCACATCGTGGATGAGCCGCACGGCCGCCAGCAGATCGCCGGCCATAAAGTGCGGCCTGGCCCTCATCTCGCTCATCAACTTGCAGGTGTAGCACTTGTTCCGTCCCAGCAGGATAGTTTTACAACCGGCGCTCCGTCCAGCCTGGATGTCAGTCAGACCGTCACCCACCAGATAGGACTTTCTGAGATCGATTTTCAAATCATCACGAGCCATCAGCAGCAAACCGGGCAGCGGCTTGCGACAGGCGCACAGCTTGCGGTATTCCCTTACCACCGCCTGGGGGTGGTGCAGGCAGTAGTATATGGCATCCAGATAAGCTTTCCACCGGTCCAATTCGGTCAGCATTTTCTGGTTCGTGGCCTCCAGGAGACGCGGGGTATACTTGCCCTTAGCAATGCCCGGCTGATTGGAGACCACCACCACCAGCCACCCCATCTCATTGAGCAGCCTGATGGCCGGCCCCACCCCCTTCAGCAACTCGAACTGTTGGGGATTGGCGGGAGAGTCCATCATGCCGTGCTCCCGATCATAAACCAGGGCGTTAATTACGCCATCACGGTCCAGAAAAACAGCCTTGTTCATTTTCTCGGTGTCCTTCGCGCTCTTGGTGATTATTTCGTTCATTTCGTAGCCTCGATCCTTTGTCTCAGCGCGGTGCAGACCAGGTGATGAAGCACCACGTGGAAAGCCTCCACCAGCGGGGTGCCCAGCGGCTCGGCGTTGATGGGCACGACGACGCAGGCGTCGGCCATCTCCTTCATCGCTCCCCCGCCAAAGCCGCTGAAGCCGATGATTTTGGCCTTTCTTTCCTTAGCCAGCTTCATGGCCTGCACCAGGTTTTGCGACCAGGGCCCGGCCTCTCCATTGCCCGAACCACCGTGCACGGAGAGGCCGATAAGCACGTCGCCCTCCTCCAACCAGGGCCTCAACTGCTCAACGAAGATGGTGCCAAACCCGTTATCGTTGGTCCAGGCGCTAATCAGGGGGACGTTATCCCCCAGGCCCACCACCTTGAAGCGAGGCATCCTCTCCACGATGGTCACTTTGGCCAGATCGCAGACGAAGTGAGTGGCCGTCGAAGCCGAGCCGCCGTTGCCCATGATGAAGACCGTGCTTCCCCGCCGCCAGGCCTCGAACAGCACCTCGATCGCCCGGTCAACGTCCTCCCGTGAAATCGCCCGCGCTACCCTTTCCAGCTCGGCGAAATACTGCTCGATGTACGCTCCATTACCCATATCCATGCCACACCTCCATAAAAGTGGTCGTCAGTTTCGCTTATCCGTGTTCAGAAATTGACCAGCACCTTGGCTCCTTCCAGGTCGAAATCGTAAGACATCTCCCGCAGCCCCTCACGGGCCATGACCTCTCTGAGGTGAGTTTTGTGGCTGTTGGGACAGAAGAACATGAAAAACCCCCCGCCGCCGGCCCCCATGAGCTTGCCACCCAGCGCGCCGTTTTGCCTGGCCAGGTCGTACCAGTAGTCGATCTGGGGATCGGATATCTTGCTGGAACGCTTCTTTTTGTTCTGCCAATGAACGTCCAACAATTCTCCAAAACGGTGCAGGTCGTCGCTTTCCAGGGCCTTTTTGATCTCCAGTCCCAGTTCTTTGGTGCGGTGCAGGCTCTCGACCACGTTCTTATTGCCTCGTTCGGTATCTTTCTTCTGGGTATTCAGAATGTCGAAACTGCGCCTTACGATGCCGGTGTAGAACAGCAAGGTACTATTGCGCAATTCCTCCAGAGTGTAGGGCGAGAGGCGGAGAGGACTGACCGTCACCCGGCCGTCCGTTTCGATGTCCAGGCAGATGATGCCTCCAAAGGCGGCCAGATATTGGTCGTGCTTGCCCACCGGCTGCCCGGCCAGCTCGATCTCTATGGTACAGGCTTCTTCGGCCAATTCCTGGATGGGGATGTGTTCCCGCTTGAGGGCGTGGAGCGCGGTCAGCAGAGAGACCAGATAGCTGCCCGACGAGCCCATGCCCGTGCCCGAAGGAACGTCGGCCATAGAGGCGATTTCCAGCCCCCCGTCCACCCCCGTCCACTTGAGCGATTCCCGGACAAGGGGATGGCGTATCTTTTCCACACTTCCTACAATCTCCGATCTGGAGTACAGGATGCGCAGGCGGCCATCCACAGGCAGGCGGTTAAGGTTGATGAACACGTATTTGTTGATGGCCGCGCTGAGGATGAACCCGCCATACTCAGAATAGTAAGAAGGCAGATCGGTGCCCCCTCCCCCCAGAGGGATACGTAAAGGAGCTCTGGTAACGATCATACCAGACGCCACCTCCCTTCTCTAACGTCGATCTGGGCCTGCCGATAGCTTTCGAGGGTATCCACGCCCAGGATGTACTCGGACATGACGTAGCCGTAGAGAGTCTGGCCCTCGGCCAACAGGTGAGGAAACAGATCGCGGCCAAAATCGTAAAATTGCTCGGCAGGAATGTAATCCAGCACCTCCGGCTCTAAAATGTAGATGCCGGCATTGACCAGATGGCTGAACACCTGATCCTTCTGCGGCTTTTCCACAAACCTGACGATACGCTGGTTCTCATCCAGTTGGACGATGCCGCTGGTGGTGGGGTCCTCCCGGTAGTGCAGGGCGATGGTCCCCAGCCCCGGCCCGTAGGAACGACTTAAGTCGTTACTACAATGGGATTGATGGAACTGGGAGAGACGGGTCAGATCGCAGGCGTTGAGGTTGTCGCCGTACATAACCAGAAAAGGTTCGTCCCTCAGATACCAGACCATTTTCTTGACTGAGCCAGCCGTACCCCAGAGCTGTCTTTCGAGCTCATAAGTGATTTTGACCCCCCACCTCGTCCCCAGGCCAAAGTAGTTGATAATGGCCTCGGGACAGTGATAAAGATTGATGATGATGTCTGTAATGCCATGCCTGCTCAGCAACTTTATGGTGTACTCCAGGAGCGGCTTACCGTCCAGCGGTAGCATCTGCTTGGGAATACCCTCGGTCAGTGGCCTGAGCCTGGTGCCCAGACCGGCGGCTAAAATCATGGCCCTCATGCTGCTACCCTCACGGGGCGAATAATATTTTGCTCTTTCATGCGTCTTTCGGCCTCCAGAAGACGTTCCGTCTCGCGCAGGTACTCCTCGGTTTCGACCTGCTCTCGGAACCAGGCCAGGTATTCCCGGACGTTCTGCTCCACAGGGATGGTCGGCTCCCAACCCAGGGCGCGCAGGGCGGAGATATCGGACACGGTGTGGCGAGTATCGCCCAGCCGGAACTGATCAGGAATGAGGGGCTCCAGATCGCAGCCAAAGGCGTCCAGCATGATCTGGGCAAACTCCAGAACGGTCACGGCCCGCCCTCCACCCACGTTGTAAACCCGATGGTTGGCTTCCTCCCGCTCCATGACCAGCACGTTGGCCTGGGCCACGTCCCGAACGTTGACGTAATCTCGAAATTGTCTGCCATCTTCGTAAATCACCGGCAGCAGGCCGTGCCACAGACGCAGAGCGAAGATGCGACAGATGCCCGAATAGGCGTTGTAAAACGAGTTGCGCGCCCCCTGGACGTAGGTGTAACGCATACACACGGTGGGTATCCCGTACCGACGCCCCAGGCGCTCGGCCAGCAACTCGATAGCGTACTTGGAGATGCCATAAGTAGTGTGCGGATTGGCGGTCCCCTCCTCGATGAACAAAGGACGCATCCTGGCTCCACAGGCGGGACAATTTATCTCCCACTCCCCACGTTCAAGCTGCTCCAGGGGCCTGGGGCCGGGGAGCACCACCCCGTGCTCTGCGCACCGGTAGCGGCCCTCCCCGGCCACCGCCTGAGAGGAGGCAAAAACAACCTTTCCCACCTGGAAGCCTTTTTCTAAGATAAGTTCAAACAGCAGGGCGGTGCTCTCGGTGTTGACGTGGATGAAAGTGCTGAAGTCGGTCATGTAGTCCTGATAGGCTGCCAGGTGGAAGACGTAATCGACGCCTTTCAGGGCCTGTTCCACATCTCCCCGCCGGGTCACGTCTCCCTGGATGAATTCTGCTTCCGAGGGCAGATAAGAGGGCTTGCCCCTGGGATGGACCCGCTTCTGCAAGCTGTCTAAAATCCTGACCTCGTAGCCTTTTTCCAGCAGCAAATCGACGGTGTGTGAGCCGATGAACCCGGCTCCTCCAGTGACCAAAACTTTCATGATCAGTGCGCTCCTTTCCCGGTAATCATCACCCAGGGGGTACACAGCATGATCTTAAGATCGAGCCCCAACGAACGTTTTTCGATGTATGCCAGGTCGAGGCGTACCATCTGGTCAAAATCCACGACGCTGCGCACCGTGATCTGGTAGAGGCCGGTGATGCCCGGCAAGACACTCAGGCGTTTCTTATGCCAATCTTCGTACAGTTCGTACTCGTAATACAGCGCCGGGCGCGGCCCGACCACACTCATCTCTCCCTTGAGGACGTTGATGAACTGGGGCGCTTCATCCAGCCCCAGCTTGCGCAAGATTCTACCCAGGGGTGTCACTCGCGGGTCATCGACCACCTTATAGATTTTCTTCTGCCGACCCTTCTCGTCCTCAACGACGGCGGGCGCGTTCCCGTTCTTAATCAATTCTTCCACCACCCGTTTGTGCTGGCTGTTGTCGTTGCCGTCAGCCATCGTCCTGAACTTGTAGAGGGTGAACATTTTCCCGTCTTTGCCCACCTCTCTTTTTTCGACGTACAGTACCGGGCCGGGAGAGGTCAGCTTGATAGCTACGGCGATAATCAACCACAAAGGGGACAGGAGAGTGAGGACCAGCAGCGCCAGACAAACATCTACACCCCGTTTGATGAACAAATACGCTCCATCCCCACCCAGGCTCCTCCGCAGCCTCACTCCCTGTCCGGTCCTGGTATCTATCACGTCCATCGCTTTCTTGCCCCTTTCCGCCCTGCTATCGAGCCAGCGGAAGCTCTATTAAAAGCCCAGGTACGCTAAAGCATACCTCACCATGCAGCCCCTCTCGACTATCAGGGTTTGACTACATACATACTGGACAACTTAATTATATTATACCTTATTGAGATAATTTATAAGTAATGATTTAGTTAAGATTTGGTGGAGATTGGGTGGACCCTGTGGGGAGAACTGGGAGCTCAGCCTGGGGAGAGGGGCGGAGTTTCTGCGGTCAACCCGATGGGCTGGCTGGCCCCTTTCAAAGACTTGTCTATGGCCTCCAGGACCGCCAAAACCTTCAGGGCCGAATGGCCGTCGGTTCTGGGTTGCGAGCCGCTTCTGATGCATTCCACGAAATGCTCACACTCGACGCGCAACGGTTCACACCACTCGATAGCCGGCGCGTAATGCCCCTGGTCGTAGAGACGCAGATTATGGTTGCCCAGGAGGTCTACGCCCTGGAAGGGAGCATAGCCTCGTTCATAGATCACGATCCTTTCATCCACATTCAATTCATCGTAAACCAGCATTTTCTCGCTGCCCACGATGACCATGCGCCGTATCTTCAACGGAGCGTAGGAGGTATTGTGGCAGTGAGCGAGGACGTTGTCCCCAAAGAAAAGGGTGGTGAAAACCACGTCCTCTATTCCCTGGCGAAGATAGGCCCCTCCACTGGCTATTACCCTGGTGGGGAGCGCCCCGAACAGGTCCACGAGGATGTAAACCTCGTGAATCTGAGCATCCCAGACCACGTTGGTGTCCTCGCAGAGACGGGGGCCCAGGCTGGTTCTAAGAGCGTACAGGTAGCGCACCTGGCCCAGTTCGCCCTTACAGATGATCTCTTTCATGGCTTCTACGGCAGGATTGTAGAGAAAAATGTGATCGACCATCAACACCCGGCCCTGGTGGTCGGCCAGCTCAACCAGTTCCTCTCCCTGTCGTAAGCTGGTAGCCAGGGGCTTTTCTACCAGCACGTGTTTGCCGCACTCCAGACTCTCTTTGACCAGCCGATAATGGGTACTGGCCGGAGTAGCGATGGCTACGGCCTCGATGCTCTGATCCTCCAGCAGCTCGCGGTACTCAGTGGTCATGCGGAGGGGATAATCCCGGGCCAGCCGCTCCAGCCGTTCCGGGCGCAGGTCGGCGCAGGCCACCAGCCTGGCCCCAGGGGTGCGGGCCAAATTACGTACCAGGTTGGGCCCCCAGTATCCGGCCCCGATAACCGCCACCTTCACCTTCTGCCGCTCCCCGGCCATCGCTTTCTGCCACTGCGTTGTTCGTTTGGTCTCCGTATTTATGATACCCATTTTTCAGTAAACCTCCCTGGCTATTTTAGCGCGCAGGCTATTAACGAATGCCCGATGGAGATCGAACCTCTCGATAAAGCGCCGAAGCCAGTAGCTACCCTGTAAACCAGGTGCTTGCACCAACTGCGCAGCCTGTTACGTGGGTTCTCGATGGGCGCGGCAGGAGACATCGAGAGGAGTCTGAATCCCGCTCGCTCCAGCATGGCCTTCAGGGTGGCTGAGGAGAAAAAGTAGAGGTGGCTGGGGGCGTCGAATAGGGCCAACTGCGAAGTCCCTCCCAGCCGAAAGCACTCCCTACGATGAGCGTCGGTCTCACTCTCGCCGATCCCCATCAGCCTTTGCAGATACAGAAAAGGCAGCCCGAAATCCAGGTTAGGCACGGTCACGATCAGCAGTCCCTCGGGAGAGAGCAGGCGATGCACGGCACGCAGTGTGCCCAGAGGGTCGGCCAGGTGTTCGAGGACGTTGTTCATAACGGCGAGGTCGAAGCACCCCTCCGGCAATCCGGCTTCCTCCAACGAGCCCTGGAAGACGTTCAACCCCAATCGATTATTAGCATAATCGCAAGCCGAGGGCGAAAGCTCCACTCCCTGTACGACGTAGCCGCGCTCCTCCATCAGCTTCGGAAAGAAACCGTAACCACAGCCGATGTCCAGCACCCGTCCCTGCGGCTTATACTTTTCACACCTGGCAAGTATATCTGCAAACAAACCATCGGACCCCTCCCGGTAACAGGACCCGCCTTCGAACTCTTCAGCCTCGTAATAGTGGCTGTAATGTCGCTTGAGTTCTTCCTCACCTGGCTGGGGGGTGATGTAGTGTAGACCACAGGAATTACACTTCACCATTCTGAAGCCGTTCAAATTGCAGATCCACCGAGAATTCCGAGTTCCACACAGATTACAGGCGATATATTTCATGGCTGCACCTCTCTCTGTCTCGGCGGATGAGTTGCTTGTAGTATTTTGTCTGTGATCTCTCCAACCAGGCCGTTGTTGACCCTGCCCTCGGCCCGCTGCTTTTTACGGAATACTATCCGGGGGAAATCGGCTGGCCTTTTGATGTGGGTCAGTTTGCCCTGCCTCATCAGATACTCATCTACCATCCCTGGTTTTCCGGCAAACACCGTGTAGGCAGGTGTCCCCAGGATCGCTGCCTCGCGGCCCATCGTTCCTACGGCGCTTATCACCAGGTCCGAATGGTAGATCAAATCTGGCCCATTCACCACCTGGGGCGGGATCCAGGCCCGGGAAAGCATGGTTTGAAGCCTCCGGCCCTGTTCGGGAAAACGCGGCAGCAGGACGATGAAAACGTCTTCCTGTTGGCCCAGATAAGTCAGCAGTTCGCTGAAAACAGTATTTTCGTAATGATGATATATCCCCGTGCCCGGTGGACGCAGGCAGACGATCACTTTTTCCTGGGGAATACCCGCCTCTTCGAGAAACCCCGGCCGGGGTTCGAAATCTGCCAGGTAAACCTCCTCCTTGAGCCCGTTGTATTTCTCCACGCGCTCTGGCCCGGCTCCGCATTTCCTCAAGGTCTCGTCAGGAAAGACCATGGGCACCAGCACCCGCCGCGCCAGACGGAAATTGATGTGATTGGCAGGCTGATGCTCGTAATCCATCAAAGTGACCACAGGAATGCCCAGCCAGAAGGCGGCTAAAGCCTGGCTGTAGGAGTTGTGGCTGACAGCCAGGCCAAGGTCCTTTCCCCTGGCAAAACCCGCCAGACAAACCACGCGCCTCAGCATCTTGGTCAGCTTAGCCAGGGTGCTCTTGCGGGTGGTCCAATTACCAACCACCGTATAGTGCAATCCATAACGAGCGGCCAGGGGGACGGTCTGGGCAAAATCGCGGGCCGTGATCAGGACCTGATGTCCCCTGCTCTCCAGTTCGGCGATGATGGGCCGAAAGAAGAGCACCTGGGGAGAGTTAGCCAGGTCGATCCAGATTCTCATTCAACCTTACCTCACTTCTTGACAGGCAGGAACGCGAGACAGAAGGCTGCGAGCCAGCCTCCAGGCCACGCCCGCCATACGAGATAGATCGCTAACACTATGGGCGGACAAAACCGTATGACGATAGAATAAGGGATTCAGCCAGAACCAGCGGCCATACCGGGCCTGATATTTCTGTCTTAGAAACCTGGAGTTGACGAAGTAATAAGCCTTCAGGATCTCGTCGGCGCCCATCTTATCCGTTCTCATCGGAGGCACGTAACCCTTGTCCTGGTAAGCGGTGGGGGTATACTTGGACCACTCGTCCACCAATAGCCAGCCATTTTTCCTGGCTATCTGGTACAGCTCAGACCCAGGATAGGGAGTGGCGATGCCCACGCTGGGGAAATCGCTTTTCAACTCCGCCGCCAACTCCACCGTTTTCCTGACGCTGGCCCAATCCTCGCCCGGGTTGCCGACCATGAAAAAGCTGCTCGTTCTGATATCAAGCTCCCTGGCCCAGCGATGAGCGTTGCGGACCTGTTCCAGGGTGATTTTCTTTTTAATGGTCTTGAGGACTTCAGGATCGCCCGACTCTACCCCAAAGTCTACTCTCACGCATCCCGCGGCCTTCATCAGCTTTAGCAACTGGTAGTCCACGGTGTTGACCCTGGCATTGCACATCCAGCGGACCTCCACGTCGCCGTCGATGATCAGGCGGCAAAGCTCAGCCAGACGCTTTTTGTCAATAGTGATGGTGTCGTCCACGAAATCGAACTGCGTGGCCCCATACTCCCGCCGTAAATAGACCATCTCGGCGAAGATGTGCCTGGCACTTCTGCCCCTGAAACGGCGACAGAAAATGGTGTGCGAATCGCAGAAGATGCATTGATTAGGACACCCCCGGCTGCTCAAAATGGCGAAGGTCGGCCTGGTAATGTCCCCCCCGTAGCCTCGCACGGAATATTTATCCAGAGGCAGCAGGTGCCAGGCCGGAAAAGGCAGGGCGTCCAGGTCCATGATGGGCGGCTGCCTGGGGTTGACCACCACGTGACCGTTCTCCCGGAAAGCCAGGCTGCCAATGGAACGGAAATCGGCGTCGTTGAAAAGGGCCGCCACCAGCTCCTTCACGGCCATTTCGCCCTCACCGACCACCACGAAGTCTATGGCCTGTCGTTCAAGCATCTCTTCGGGCACAGCGGAAGCGTGGGGGCCACCCACCACCACGTAGATATTTTCATCTACCTGTTTGGCGATCCGGGCCACCCGTTCGGCCAGGCGCACCTGGGGCGTCATAAAGGAGACCCCCACCACCCGCGGCCTTTGCCGCTCTATCTCTTCCGCCAGAGCGTCCCATCCCAGGTGCAAAGGATTCATATCGCAGATGGCTACCGAGCGGCCATCCCCTTCCAGAACGGAGGCAATGTAAGCCAGCCCCAGGGGCGGGCTCTTCATCGGCCAGGGATAGGGCGGATAGATCAACAGGACATCGACCACGTTATTCTCTCCCATATCAATTTCAGTTAATGAAACTCTCGACCGCAGATAACACGTCTTCAAGGGTAATGCTTTCCATGCACTCTCCGCTCGCACAGGTCAACCTGCCGGGATAGCAGGGAGCGCAATCCAGCTCCGTTCCGACCACGATACACTTATCGGGATCGGTATAAGGGCGACAGGTAGCCGGTGCGGTAGGGCCAAACAGCACCACCACCGGCGTGCCGACGGCGGCCGCCACGTGGGCCGGAGCCGAGTCGTTGCTGACCACCAGCTTGCATCTTTCGATCAGGGCCGCCAGGTGGTAGAAGTCGGTGATCCGAGCGGCGACGTTGATGGCCCGCTCGTCCAGCCGCGCCTCGATCTCCCGCACATATTGGGCATCGGATGGGCCGCCCAACAGGACCACCCGCAAACCATAGTAACGGGATAAGGCGTGACACAGCGCCACCGTCTTCTCGGCGCTCCACCCCTTGGAAGGTATCCAGTGGGCTGCGGTATGCACGCCCACCAGTTGTTCATTTACACCTACATCTTCACCCCTCGACTCTCGCCTCAAGAAATTTTCTACCGCCTGCCGGTCCCGTTCCTCGACGGCGACCCTGGGCTTCTGCGCCTGAGCCTCGATGCCCAACAGGGATAACAACTCATACTCGCGCTCGACAAAGTGGGTCTCGAAGGCGATGGGCCTGCGCCGGTTGTATAAAAAGCCCAGTCGGGCGTTGCTCATCCCCACTCGCAGCGGCGCCCCGGATAGGAAGGCCAGCAGCGGCGATATCAGCCCCCCGATCTGGGCCGAAGCGAAAGCCAGATCGAACCCCCTGCCCCGGAGATGGCTTATCAGCCTGGGCCTTACGTCAGCCGAGTGCAGCGGGATGATCTCTTCCACGAAGGGATAACGCTCAAAGACCTGAACTGCAGCGCCCGGCCCCGATATAACCGTAAACCGCGCTGCGGGAAAGTGCCGGTGCATTTCCAGCAGGGCCGGGGTGAACATCAGCGCATTGCCCAGGCCGTGCAGATGCAGGGTAAGGATACGTTTCATCGTCATTCCCGCCGTGATTCCCGCCGTGATTGCCATCGTGATTTCATCGCCGTGGTCAGCCTATAGCCGCCGTGTACGATCTTGATGAGCCAGGCCATGGGCCTCTTCAGGTAGCCCTGCCACCGTTCCGCGTAGGTCTTGAACAGTTCTCGACCGCTCATCCTGTGCAGAACGTGCAGCATGGCGATATGGGTCAGATGGTAAGCCGGGCTGGCCCACTCAAAATGATTCTCGATGGTCGGTCTGGAAAGGCCGTATCGCGACCAGAAGCCCGTGTCGTACAGGGGCAACACCCGCTCCAGGGTGTCCAGACCTCCGGTAAACAGTTTATAGCACGGCCACCAGTCGGTGGCAATGTACAGATCGTATAGCCCGAACAGGCTGTAAATGAAATGGTTGAGGATGCGTAGTTTCTTATCGCCGGGCAACATCTCGTAGAAGACCAGGCCCGTCCCATTCAGGCGAAAGGTGTCCCGCACGCCACCCTGATCGGCGGAACGGGTGAAAGGCAGAGCGGCGCGCTGCGCGGCGGCAAAAAAGGCAATGGCGTCCGTCTCCTGGTACAGGCGCAGAAGAGCAGACGTGGCCACCCCCTGAGTCATGGGGTCTATCCAGGGCGCTTTCAGGCCGTGACGGGTATGGTCGAAAGGCTGATACCAGACCCCCACCAGGCTCTGATTCTCGACCAGCCAGCGCCCCTGAGCCAGACCTTCCTGCAAAATCTTCTTGTCTCCAGTGTCCAGATACCTGTCGAAGCAGGCCAGAGCGTACTGGGAGATCATCAGTGGATCGTAATAGACGCCTTTCACTCCCCTGATGGGCAGTTTGTCGGCGTTGAACAGGCAGACCCCTTCCTGGTCGAAATCGTGTCGCGCCTTGCGGTAGTCAAAGTCGTAAGGGATGTAAAATTTGCCCAAAGGCTCGCCCTTCTTCGGCACCCTGATAGCCAGCTTACCAGACAGGATATCAGACAATGAGGCTATTTCCCTATCCGGCGATACGGCGGCTTTCATCCGACACTCCTTCCATAACATCAACATCCCATCTCCAGATAAAGGTCTCGATGTCTGGCCACGATACTTTCCAGCCTGAATTCTGCGCTCGCCCTTTTTCTGCCTTCTTCGCCCATCCTTCTCCGCAACTGCCTGTCGCTGAGGAGAGCCTTTATTCTATCGGCCAGGCCGCTCGCGTCTCCATGCTCAACCAGGAAGCCGCTTCGTCCCTCCTCGACCAGTTCGGGCAGGGCGGCCACCCTGGAGGCCACCACGGGTTTTCCGGCGGCCATCGCTTCCATAACCACCAGCCCGGCCGACTCGCGCCTGGAGGGCAGGATAAGGGCCGCCGCCCGGCGGTATTCCCGTAGCAGGCCCTCTCCACCCAACAGGCCACAGAAGACCACCCTCTCCCCCAGACCTTCTCTCTCTACGTAGGAGACCACCCGGTTGAAATATTCCCGGTCGAGGATGCGGCCGACCACGCGCAACCTGACCGCTGGCATCGCCGGCACGACTTCTTTGAGGGCCTCCACCAGGGTGAGCAGCCCCTTAAGCGGCCAGATGCTGCCCACGAATAACAGGCGTCCCTCTTCCTCCCCATCATCGCTGTCAGGCAGGGCAAAAAACTCCTCACCGATGGGATTGCGGATCAGGTGGAAGCGGGCCCCCGTCTGCCCGTCGAGAGAATCCCGCACGTAATCGCTTACGGCTATGATATCCCTCACTCTCCTCAGACAACGCGCCTGGATGTAAAGGGCCAGCTTACGCTGAAAGTAACCTCTGAGGCCGGGGTAGTATTCCTGGCGCTGACGATGATGCTCCACGCCATGAGGCGTCCAGACCAGGGGGTAGTTCGTTCCCAGGGCGGCGTAGGCTGACGCCAGGTGGAGAGCGTGGACCACGTCCGGGCGGAGGGCCTCGATCTGCTGTCTTATCCTGGGCAGGTCGCGCACCGTGCGGGTGAATAGTTTGGGCCTGGGCGAAGCCAGAACGTGCACCTGCAACGGCGCACGTTCGTTGTCGGCGCTGAACTCCAGATCATGGTCGAGGTCACGGCAGTCCAGGACGTGGACTTCCAGGTCCCGGTAGTGGCTCAATCCCTTCGCCAGACGATAGCCCACCGCCTCCGGGCCACAGCAGATGTGCCCAGGCTCCAGCGGATACTCGGTCAGAAGCAAAACCCTCTTCCTGTTGCTTACATTTCCCCGCTTCAAACTCATCAACCTACTCTCCACTCCCTGCTTGTTGCTTGCTGCTTGCCGTTTGTCTTGCCAGCCTTTCCACGACCACCGCCAGGCCCAAAGCCATCGCTCCATAGGGGGCCATGCTGGTCAGCAGAGACACAGGCGAAGAAAATTGCTCCACGAACAAAGCTGCATAACCGGCCATAAATCCGGCACAACATCCCCGCAGATAGAGATCGTGGATTTTGGGGATCATCGATAAACCATAACCCAGGATAAACAAGTTGAGGCCCAGATAAGAGAGCAACCCCCCATAACCCATCTTGTAAATAAGCGCCGCGTAACCGTTGTGAAAACCGGTGACCGAGATGGTGCCCTGGCCGGGAAGCCGCAAATAGATGTTGGAGGCCCCAATCCCCAGGCCGAAAATGGGGTTGGACCGCACATAATAGGCCGCCGACCTTAACTCCAGCACTCGTCCCCAGGCGTTTAGCTCGGCCAGTTTCGACGAGCTTGAGAAGCTAAAGATGGACCAGTATCTCTCGATCATCAGGTCTACGAAAGGCACCCTGGGCAGACCAGGGACATCGAGGGCGTTGAGCCAGCCGATGAGCAAGACCACAACCAGAATAATAGCCAGGCCGCTCAACAGCTTCACCCGGTTTTTTACATTGAGACAGAACACCAGATAAATAAACCCGCCCAGGAAGCCGGCGAAAGCCCCCCTGATCAGGGTCAACAAAGAAGAAATGATACAACCGGCGGCCACCACGAACAGCAGGAATTTGCTTTTGCCCGCCCGCTCCCCAATGATGTAGAGGCTGATAGCCATCAGGGCCACCGGCACGTAAAAGGACCAGGCCGAGATAAGACCGTAAGCTCGTTGGAAGCTTCCGCTTGCTAAGAGCACGTCCCAGCCATAGGTGGCGTAGTTCCCCACCGCATCAGGCGATCTCGCGTCGAGGAAATGCGCCCCGAACGCGTACAGGGTCAACAGGCCGACCGTCACCAGCAGGGTTGTCAACAGGCGGGTGACCTGTTCCTCCGTCCTTACCCGGGTGATGACCACAAAGTACAAGCCGTAGTAGAAGACGTAGCTTGAGTCGCGCAGGATGTGCTCCCAGTGATTGCCCAGGGCAAAACCCACCAGCGCCGCCAGAGCGTAGATTAAGAACGTAAACAGCACGGGGATATTCATGGGCGTGGCAGGCACCTCCAGCCTTTGGCTCACTATCCGCATCAGGCCCGAGATAATCGTGACCGTAACGATCAGGTCCAGCGGCGATAATACGACGCCGGAAATGACCAGGCTCAGACGTTGGGCGATAGCGCCGTGGCCCATCAGGATGGTGGTCAACAGACAAAGGTGAAGCCCTATCTCCTCATTGGCCAGGATCAGCGCCGCCACGATAAGCCCCACGATGATCTTGGCCAGGACAGTCACGTCTGTGAAGAGTATCCTCCCGCTGATTACCCCAATGGATACCAGAAGCCCAAACAGCAATAACCCCTGTGGTATGTAGGAAAGTGTCCGGTTATTTGTCCATAATTTTATCATCTCTAACTTCCAACCTCTAACTGTTATACGCCTCTTCGTAAACGGCCAGGGTCTCCAGGGCCGTTTTCTCCCAGGAGAAGTCCTCGGCTCTTCTCAGGCTGCGCCTGGTCAGATAGGCCCGCAGATCGTCCTGAGAAGCTACCTTGTACATCACCTCGGCCAGTTGATCCACGTTGTAGGGATCGACCAGCAGGGCCGCGCCTCCCGCCACCTCCGGCGAGGAGGAGACGTCGGAGGTTATCACCGGGGTGCCACAGGCCATAGCCTCCAGGATGGGCAACCCAAAACCCTCGTACACCGAGGGGTAGACCAGAGCCTCGGCCAGGTTGTAGACGAGCGGCAGGTCTTCGTCGGCCACGTAGCCGGTGAAAATGATATCCCTCTCTAACCCCAGTTGCTCGATCAGGGCCAGGTCGTCCTCGTACAACCAGCCCTTGGCCCCCACAAAGACCAGCTTGTGCGGCAGGTCCGTTTTGCCCTTGAGCCGATGATAGGCCCGGATCAGCCGCTCCCCGTTCTTACGGGGGTTGAGCAGGCCGACGAACAGGAAAAAGTGGGGCGGCAAAGCATACTTACGGCGAATACCCTCTTTCAGGGCCTCGTCTTCCACCACCCTGAACCTGGAGGCTACGGCCAGGTGGACCACCCGTATTTTCTGCGGAGCGATGCCCAGCAGGTTTATCAGACTCTCTTTGGTGCTCTGGGAGATGGCTATGATAAGGGTGGCCTGCCGGGCGCAGCGAGGGACCTCCCGCAACAGCTTCTCCAGGCTGGATTTCATGTAGCAGTCGGGAAAAAGCATGAAGGCCAGGTCGTAGACGGTCAGCACCGTTTTAGCTCCGTTGCGAGTACGCAGGAAGAATGACGGCCCATGTACGACATCCGTCTGGCCGGTGAAAGCCTCCATCGGGATAGCCAGCCGCTCGACCAGCGGCCCAGGGAGGCGGTTAACCACCCTGGTAAAATTGTCCTGGTCAATAGCCAGCAGCGTCCGGCTCTTGCGCCAAAAGTATTGGTAATACAGACAATATTCGTTGCTGCGGTCGACGCGGGCCAGGGCCTGGATAAGCTCCCTGGTAGCCCGCGCTATGCCGGCTCCCGGTTCCAAAGCTACGGTAGCATCGATGGCAATACGCATGGCTTTATCTTCCCCCTCTCCCTAAAGCAAACCCGCCAGCCTGGCCGGCAACAGATGTTTAAATAGCTCCCTGTCAGCCGATGCCAGACAGCCACACTTCAAGACGACCAACCCATAGACGGCCACGTACCCCCCGGCCAAGGCGACCAGTTGGGCTAAACCGATGGCTCCCAGGCGAGAGACGAGCCCAGAAGCCGCCACGGCCAGCACCACGTTAATCAACAAGGTCCTGGAAAAGATCTCCCGCAGCGCCCGGCCGAGCGAAGCCCCGGTCACCCGGTGGAAAAGGTAATATAAGAAAATCGTCTGCAACACCTGAGCCAACAACACCCCGATCAAGATGCCATAATAGCCCCTGGCCCTCACCAGGACGACGGAAAAGGCCACCGTCATCAGGCCGTTAGCCAGGGAAGCGTAGGTGCTGTAGCGGGGCAATCCTATGCCGTGCACGATGAACGAGCCGGGAAAGCTCAGGGCGGTGGCGAAAAAGGCCACCGATAACACCTGCAACGTCACGCTCGTCTGCTCGAAGCCCGGCCCCAGCCACAACCTGGTGAAAGGTGGCGCCAGCACAGCGGTCAGGAGGAACAAAGGAGTGCCGAACAAGAGCACATACCTGAGCGAGCGGTAATAGATCTCGTGGACTCGCTCCATCCCCCGCCTGACCTGCACCTCCGAAACAGCCGGTAAAATGGGATGCACGGCCGTAAAAACCACCACCCGCACCCGGTCGGCGAAACTCAGGCCCAACTCGAAAAATGAAACCGCCGCCATAGATAGAAAATGGCTGAGCACCACCTTGTTTATCTGAAAGATAAGCAGCCCGGCCACGTTCGAAATCTGAACGTTAAGGCTGTAACCCAGGATGGTCTTCACCAGGCGGCGGCGGAAGAGGAAAGGACTGAGCCTCAGATCGGGCAAAGCCCTCCTGAGAAAGTAGAACCCCAAACCAGCCACCACCAGAACGACAAGACCTTCGTTGAAAACCAACCCCCTTAAACCGTAACCGGCCTCCAGGAAAAAGAAGGTGCCCCCCGCCCGCAGCACGTTGCCCGCCACCCCCAGGGCGTTGGTGATGTCCATTCTCTGTAAGCCCTGAAGAGCCGAGGAGAAAGTGTTGAGCGCCAGGCTGAGGGCGAAAACGGTTATCCCCCCGGCGTAGACGAAAATGGCCTCCTCACGCCACTCGGCCGGCACACGAAATACCTCATCCACGATCCAGGGTAACAGCCCAAAAGTGATGAGCAGCAGCGTCCCGCTGAAAACGGTGTACAGCACCAGGGCCGTGCTCAGAAGCTGGTTCCTGGCCTCGTATTCCTGTCGGGCCTGGTACTCGGCCACAAACTTTATGATGCCCGTGGCCATCCCGAAATCGCTTAACTTGGCGTAGGCGGTCAAGACCCCCAGCAGCGCCCAGACCCCAAACCGCACCTCGCCCAGATTATGTAAAACGTAAGGGGTGACCAGCAGGACGAGAGGGGTCACTACCACCACTCTGATCACGCTGAACATAGAGTTGCGGGCGATTTTTCCCGTGACCGTTTGTTCTCTCACCTTCTGCTCCTCTACTGCTCCTCTCGTGGTCTGACCCTTTGCAGGGTTCCAAACCCTTCGCTCATTTGTCTATCTGCCTCGGAAGAGCGGCGTTTAATTTTTCCAATTCCCGCCTGGCGTGGGCGTTCTGGGCATCGAGGGCCAATGTTTTCTGGTATTCGGCCCTGGCCTTCTCCAGTTGCCCGCTCTCACGGTAGGCGTCGGCCAGCATTTGATGGGCCAGGGCGGAATCAGGGGTCAGGCGGCAGGCCGCTTCCAGTTCGATAATGGCTCGCTCCGGCAAACCCTGCTGCCGATATACCTGCCCCAGATAGAGACGTATCCTGGCGTTGTAGGGATTGACGGCCAAAGCCCGCTCGAAATACTGCGCGGCCTGGGAGGCTCTGCCCTGAAGCAGAGCGTTGATGCCCAAAGAGATAAGCAGAGCCTCGTTATGGGGTGCCAGTTGTTCGGCGCGGGCGTACCAGTAAGCTGCCGTCTGAAAATCCCTTTCCTGCCGGTAGATATCGCCCAGGTCGATGTAAGAGGACACTTCCTGAGGGGCCAGGGTCAGGCTGATCTCGTACTCTGCCAAAGCCGCCTCCAGGTCCTTCTTGCCCCAGTACAGTATCCAACCCAGGGTGCGGTGTAACCAGGCCTGGGAGGGGTCGATCCCCACCGCCGTGCGATAGACCCTCAGGGCCTCGTCCCACCTTTTTTGGGCCTGTAATCTGCGGCCCAGTTCTATCAGGGGGCGCAGGGCGGCGGCCTGTTTCCACTCGGCCAGGGCTTCATCTCTCCGGCCCAAACCCTGGTAGGCTCTTCCCAGGGCGAAGTGAGCCAGTTCGTCCTGGGGTTCTAACTCTGTGGCCTGAGTCAGTACGGTGGCAGCCTGGCGATAATCGCCCCGGGCCAGGTACAGTTGCCCCAGGTGACGGTAGGGTCGGGCTTCCTGGGGGGAGCAGGCCAGCGCTTCGTCCAGATAGCCCTCGGCGGCCTGGCAACTTTTATCCTCCGGCTGCGCCAGACATTTTGCCAGCTCGATAGCTCCCAGATTGCCGTAGACCGTGCCGACCAGGTAAGGCAGGCCCACGATCAGATTGAGGAAGGCCAGGAACAATATTATGCCGACCAGAACGACTTTAGCCATTCTAAGGCCCATAAACCAGGCGTCCATTCAATCCCCTTTCCAGTTCTCTGGAGGTGACGGTGGCGGTGCCGACCTTGCCCACCACTATTCCGGCCGCGTGGTTGGCCAGGGTGGCGCTTTCCACGAAACTGGCTCCGGCGGCCAGGGCCAGGCTCAGGGTGGCGATCACCGTATCGCCGGCCCCGGTAACGTCGTATACCGTGCGGCTGAAGGCCGGGAGATGGGTAACGCGGCCCGTTTTCTCGAAAATAGACATCCCCTCTTCGCCCCTGGTAATGATGACGGCCTCACATTCCAGTTGGTGCAGGAGCGTCCGCCCGGTGGAGAGCAGGCTGCTTTCGTCCGTGATCTCGCCGTTCACGGCCCGAGCTGCTTCCTGTTTGTTGGGCATGATCGACGTCGCCCCTTTATACCTGGAATAATCCCGGCCTTTGGGATCGACCAGCACCGCTTTCCCTGCCTGGCGAGCAGAGTCGATGATGGCGCGCAGCAGAGCAGGGGTGAGCAGCCCTTTGGCGTAGTCGGATACCACCAGGATATCGACGTCGGCCAGGACGCGGCGCACCTGCTCCAGCACCAGTTGAGCGCGAGGGCCATCAACCGCTTCTTTTCTCTCGCGGTCCACCCGCACGATTTGCTGGCTATGGGCGATGATCCTGGTTTTCACGGTGGTAGGTCGTTCATGGTCGGTCAGCAAGCCCTCGGCCAGAACGCCGTTGTCGGCGAAAAACTGTCTCAGGCGCCGCCCCTCCTCGTCGTCGCCGACCACGCCGACCAGATAAGCCCTGCCCCCCAGACTGGCGACGTTGCAGGCCACGTTGGCCGCTCCCCCTGGGGTGAAGGATACTTTGTCCACCTCCACCACCGGGACAGGGGCCTCCGGCGAAATGCGGGATACCCGCCCCCACATATATTGATCGAGCATCACATCCCCGACGACCAGGATGTTCTTCTGGGCAAAGCAGGATATGATTTCCCTGAATCTCTCTTTCATAAAGCTGTTTGTTCTTTTCTCTAATGTCGGGGGAAGCGATCTGAGATTTGGGGAGAAATCGCAGCCTGAGTCCTGGGAAGGTTTTTGCCAGGCCCTAAAGGGGAGGTAAGGCAGCTTGCCCTCTTAGCCAGAGTAGCTGCTTCGCTCATCTTCAGATAAGCTCTAAGGATGAGCTTCACCGAACCAGGTGCCCGGCACTTTGGGAAGCGCCAGACCCCTGGGCCACAGTCACGAAGGACTGTTGAAGAGATAACCGACACCTCTACGGGTCAGAATGTACTGAGGATTTTGAGGGTCTTTCTCGATCTTCTGGCGTAGCCGCCATATGTAAGCCTTCAGCGCGGTGCGGCTGGCTTTCCTGTCATCCCACAGGGCCGCTAAAAGCTCATCGTAAGGAATAAAGCGGCCCGGGCTTTTAACAAAGCAGGCCAGAAGCTCGAACTCTTTGGGGGTCAGATCGATGATCTGACCTCGCACCTCCAGGCGGCGCACACTGAAGTCCAGGCGTAGCTCGCCGTTGATGTTAATAGTTATGGCCTTATCACTTGTAGTTTTCTCTGCATGGACGCTTAGAGCTTTCTTAACAAGGGCCGTCCACTCTCCGGCCTGAACGGGACGCACCAGAAAGTCGTCCACGTCGAGGCTGCGGGCCCGTTCGATCTCCTCCACTCGCGCCACAACCAGGATAAGAGGCTTGTCGGAAACGGCCCGGATGTCCCGGCCAAGCTTCCAGCCATCTACCTCCGCCGTGCTGTAGCTGACGTCGATGACCATCAGGTCGGGCAGATCGAGATGCAGCTTGCGTAACCCTTCCCCCCTGCCGGTCGCGGTACGGACAATGTAACCAGCCCTGGTCAGATACAAAGCCCCTTCTGCGTTCAAACCAGGGTCAGGCCCGATGATTAATATACGCTTACTCATAGCTCACTCTTCCCTCTGATTCTTTCCTCTGATTCTTCTCTCTGAGTTCCTACTAAACAACTTGCCACAGACTGAAACCGACTCTGGCTTCCAACATTAGTATAATATTATCGGCGTAATTTTTGGGTAATGATTCGGTTAAGATTCGGTTGAGAAGTGGTTAAATTAGGGAGCCCTCATTTCCCAACCACTTTACCAGTCTACTGCTCCCATTATAGCACCTCTTGGTAACTTTCAGGTAACGATTTGGTTGAGGTTTGGTTAAGGTTCAGTAGAGTTTGCCAAAACCAGCCGAGGGTGGTATAATTAATATTAAGTGGGGGAGTGTCGGAACTGGCAGACGAGCGTGATTTAGGATCACGTGGAGCAATCCGTGAGAGTTCAAATCTCTCCTTCCCCACCAAACATCCAGGCGGAAGTGGCTCAGCGGTAGAGCATCTCCTTGCCAAGGAGAGGGTCGCGAGTTCGAATCTCGTCTTCCGCTCTATATTTACAGGCGCACCACTCTGAGGCATCCCGGCTGGTTTATCCATAACGGCTTAGTATGAGAAGTTCAGGGGAGCCATAACAGGCTTTCTCCGCCGCACCTGAACCTGAGCTGAAAATCAGAGCTAAGATCAGGGCCACCAAGATTGCCGTTGCCGAGGAGCCCCGGGACCCCCGCGAGCTCTTCTGATAATATCCCTCCCCTCCTTATAAAACCTCCAAACCAGGCTCGAACACCTTTTGGACCGTTTCACCCTACCCACAAGCTGGTCAAAGTTCACCTGGCGGGACACGTTTCAGCCTCCGCCCTGAGATAACCAACCATCCTGAGCCGCTGAAGACAGTGGCCGTTGACAAATATATTTTTAGTGAAGGAGGTTACAGTGGCCATCAAAATTCTGATCGTTCACGGTCCGAATCTCAACCTGTTGGGCACAGGACCGTCAGATCCCCCCGGTTCGCTGACCCTGGAGGAGATAGACGAGCGGCTCCAGGTTTACGCCGTGGGGAAAAGGCTGGAGCTACGCTCTTTTCAGTCCAACCATGAAGGGGCCATCGTCGATGCCATCCAGGAGGCGATGCACTGGGCCGACGGCCTGATCGTCAACGCCGGAGCTTACACCCACTACAGCTATGCCATCCGCGATGCCCTGGCCAGCGTGAACCTGCCCGCCGTGGAGGTCCATCTTCACAACCTCCACGCCAGCGAGGACTTTCGCCACATTTCGGTCATTGCGCCGGTCTGCGTCGGTCAGATCTCGGGTTTTGGCTGGCGAAGCTACCTCCTGGGGCTGGAAGCCCTGCTAATGGAACTGGGCGGGGAGATGCCCAAAGGACTATAAACGTAAAGCCCTGCCTGGTTGGAAATGTTGTCAATGGTCGATAAATGTGCTATAATAAAAGTCGAAAGGCAATGCCAGTAGCCCACTCCCCTACAGTTTCGCAACAGCAGCCGAGATACGATACAACAGGTACAACCCGCAGGGGGCACTTCAAAACAGGAGTAAGTGCGAGCCGCGAGGAGGTCTGGAATGCCCCGTAAAGACGGTAAAGAAGCGTTGGTTTTACGCAGCAAGATACTCGGTATCCTGCTACGCAAGGCGCGTACCAAGGCCGGTAAAAGTCAAAAGGAATGCGCGCAAGCCTTAAACTGTTCCCCGCATACCATATCCCAATACGAATACGGTCGTAAAGGCATTTCCCTCCCCGAGCTGGAAGTGCTGGCCTATCTCTTCGACGTGCCTCTCACTGATTTCTGGGATGAGGAAGCAGTCTTTGAAGAGGAAGAAAAAAAGATGCCCTCCCCAGAGAAGGTGATCTCTCGGCGCAACATAATTGGGGTTATGTTGCGCCAGGCCAGGTTGGAAAAGGGACTGACCCAAAAAGCATGCGCCCAGGCCCTGGGCTGTCCGCCCAGCAGGATATCCCAGTACGAACGCGGAGAACGCGCCATCCCTCTCCCTGAACTGGAGGTTCTGGCCGATCTCTGCCAGGTGCCAACCACTTACTTCCTGGCCGATCAGCTATTCCCCCCTGATCAGACCGCTGACCTGGAAAAGCTGGCTGAAATGCCGCCGGACGTAAAAGACTTCGTGCTGGAACCACTCAATCTCCTATACATCAAAGCGGCCATGCGGCTGGGCAACATGTCGGTGGAATCCCTCAGGGAATTTGCTGCCAGCCTGTTGGACATTACCTATTGAAACCGGTTCAGGTCCGAACCTGTGTAAGCGGGTAGATGATTCAAAAAGCAAACTCTGAGCAAAAGGCGTCAGAGCTGCGCCTCTTCGATCAGTTCATAGAGCTGACCAACCTGAATGATCTGGAAGAACTCCTGTCCGAAGCTTTGACCCAGGCCGTCAACACCTTCGAGGCGCTGGGGGGAGGTCTGCTTTTCATTGGCCGCCCGTCACGGCACCTCAGACAGGGCCAATTGGATGAAGAGGTCCTGGAGCAGATCGAGCTATGGGAGAAAAGCGTCGAGGATAGGGCCACCAAGGCTCAACGGAACGTCCTGCCCCCCCGTTATTTCCCGGTCAGCACCCGGATTATGCCCCGTAGTGGCCTTAAGCTGCTCAACACCCTGCTCCTGAGCGAGAACAGGGTCATCGGCTCCCTCAGTCTGGTTATGCAGCCAGAGCAGTCCCTGACCGATCTGCACACTCAGCTTTTGGCCCGCTTCAGCCGGGCCTTCGGGAACGTGGCCCAACTGCTCTCCGCCCTGAGTTTCACCCAGCAAAAGTTAGGGTACCTGGGCATGATCTACCAGATGGGCCAGACCATGTCCTCTACTTTCGAACTGAAAAAACTGCTGGAAAGAGCGATGCAAGTGGCCAGCAGCGTGACCGACGCCGAAGCAGCCAGCCTGATGCTGATCGATAGGAACCGCCGCGAACTGATCTTTGCCTCCTCCCACAGCGATCAAGCAGAACTTCTGAAGCAACAACACATCAGCATGGATACAGGGATAGCCGGTTGGGTGGCTACCCACAACCAGCCCCTGATCGTCAACGACGTGAACCAGGACCCACGTTTCAATCCGCAGGTGGATGCTAGCACCGGATTCGTCACCAGGTCCATCGCCTGTGTGCCTTTGCAGACCAAGGGCCGCACTATCGGCGTTCTGGAAGCGTTGAATAAAAAGTCGGCGGAAGGTTTCAACGAGGATGACCTCGAGGTGATGCTCACCCTGGCCGCCCAGGCAGCTATCGCCATTGAGAATGCCAGGTTGTATCAAAGTCTGCGGGAGGAGAGAGACAAAATTATCGAGGCCCAGGAAACGGTGCGACACGAACTGGCCCGCAAACTGCACGACGGCGCAATCCAACTCCTGGCCGCCATCGACATGAACATCGAGTACGTGGAGCGTTTGTTGCAGTTCAATCCCGAAGGGGTGGCCGCCGAGTTGCAGGAGTTGCACAGGATGACGCGCCAGGCCACACGCGAGGCGCGGCAGGTTCTCTTCGAGCTCCGCCCCGTCATCCTGGAAAGCCAGGGCCTGGTGTCCACCCTGGAAGCCTACATCGAACAGATGCGAGACAACGAACCTTTGACCATGCACCTCCAGGCCGAGGTAGAAGACCACCATGTCCGTTCCGGGGCAGGCAGCACCATTTTCTCCATAGTGCAGGAAGCCATCGGCAACGCCAAAAAACACGCCCAGGCTCAGAATGTGTGGATCACCCTTGAGGCGGAGAACAACGATTTAGTGGTCAGCATTAAGGACGATGGCCGGGGCTTCGACCTGGAGGCCGTACAACAGGATTACGATCGTCGCGGCAGTCTAGGGTTGCTCAACATGCGCGAACGAGCCGAACTGTTGGAGGGCACTTTGACCATCGCCTCTGGTCAGGAAACCCCCGGAGAGGGCACAACAGTGACGCTACGCATGCCCTTAAACGACAATTCCTAAAACGCCCCCTCCAAGAGGCGCTCATTTGCTACCCACCGGTCGCCGAGGAGCCGGCCCTTTGGAAGGGCCAGCCCCCTACCCATCAATCAGGAGGAATCTTAACCCATGTCCGAGCCCCAGAAACTCCAGGAAGAAGGTATGCTCCACTTCCGCGAGGGCCGTTACCAGGAGGCCCTGGAATGCTTCAAGCAAGGCCAGGAACTCTACCGTGAGACAGGAGACCGCCAGGGAGCGGCCGAAATGTCCAATAATCTAGGAGTCATCTATCACCGTCTGGGGCATTGGTTGGAGGCGGAAACGGCTTTCACCGAGGCCCAAACTATTTTCACCGCTCTGGGAGAACAGGAAGGCGAAGCCCAGGTGTTAGGCAATCTGGGCAGTCTCTACAGCGCCCAGGGCCAGGTAGACCAGGCAGCCCCCTGTTTTCAGAAAGCCGCCGCTATCTTCCGCCAAATGGACGATACTCAAAAAGAAAGCGCCACCCTGCGCGCTCTCAGCCAGGTGCGCCTGCGTCAAGGCAAATGGATAGAGGCCATAGCCACCTACAATACCGCTTTGACCCGCCTGGAAAGACTATCCTGGCCCCAACGCTTATTGCATTGGCTATTTCGACTCTTTCTGCGTCTATTGGGCGGAGGGTAGTTTGTCAGAAAACTGGCGCAGGGCCCCAACCAGAAGCCGGGGGGTAGTGGACTATCCGGCAGCCTCTTACTTCGCCACTATCTCCTGGTGTTTCTGCAACCCCCTCTCAATAATAGTCATGATCTTATCGGTATCGTCAAAAGGCTTAACCAGATAATCATAAGCATTGTATTTGATAGCCTTTACGGCTGTCTCCAGGGAAGCGTAACCGGTCATGATAATAACCACCACCCTTTGATCCAACTCCCGTATCTGACGCAGCATCTCCAGGCCGTCCATACCGGGCATCTTGATGTCAGCCAGCACCAGGGAGAAAGAGTTCTCCTTTATTCTGTCCAAAGCATCGTGCCCATTATGGACGCTGATTACTTCGTAGCCCTCGCCCGTCAGCATATACTCAAGGAATTCACACATCCCTTCTTCGTCATCAACGATGAGGATTTTGCCCTTCCTCTCCATTTGCCACTCCCCCCTTACCTAAAAGTATGGCCTCTATTCCGCTTCCCGCCTGGCTTCCTCGATAATGCCCTGGGCGATGTGAGCCGGCATCTCTTCGTAATGGGAGAATTCCATAGTAAAGAGACCTCGGCCCTGGGTGCGTGAACTCAGGTCGATGGCATAACGCTGCATTTCGGCCAGAGGCACTTGAGCGGTGATCGTACCGGCGCCTCGTTGCTGCTCCATGCCCTGGACCCTGGCTCGTTTGGTATTGAGATCGCCCAGCACATCGCCCATAAATTGTTCTGGGACAGTGACGGCTACATCCATGATAGGCTCTAAAAGCACAGGGGAAGCGTTACGAAACGCCAGCTTGAAACATTCCCGGCCCGCGATCTGGAACGCGATATCCTTGGAATCGACAGGATGTTCTTTACCGTCGTAGACCACGGCCTTTACATCCGCGACCGGGTAACCAGCAATGACGCCCTGCTCCAACACCTGCTTGATCCCTTTCTCAATAGAGGGGATGAAGGACTGAGAGATGCGCCCTCCAAAAACCTCACTATCGTACTCAAAGCCGCTCCCCTGCTCCAAAGGCTCGACCCGGAGAAATACTTTAGCATACTGTCCGGCTCCTCCGGTCTGCTTTTTGTGCAGATATTCGGCGCTGGCTATCCGCGTTACCGTCTCACGGTAGGGTACCCGTGGTACGGTGGTGACGATTTCCACCCCAAACTTCTGCTGCAACCGACGGGCGGCGATGTCCACGTGCTCTGGCCCCATGCCGGTCAGGATGGTTTCCCGCGTACTGGAGTCGCGTCGCACCTTGAAAGTTGGATCCTCCTCTACCAGACGGGCCAGGGAGTTGCTGAGCTTGTCCAGATCGGCCTTGGTTTTGGGATGAACCGCCACCGAGAAAACGGGGGTAGGAAACGCTATAGGGGGCAAAATGAAAGGCGCGCCCTTATCACACAGGGTATCGCCTGTGGAGGTAGCCGCCAGTTTGGTCACCGCGCCGATGTCGCCAGTGCCTACTTTTTTGGTAGGCTCTTGCTCCTTACCCCGCAGAAAGTACAGTTGCCCGATGCGTTCCTCTTCGTCGCTCCTGACGTTGAACACCCGCGAATCAGATTCCATAGCCCCTGAGTAAACCCGGAAGTAAGTCAGCTTGCCCACGTAGGGGTCAGCGATGGTCTTGAAGACCATAGCCGTCAGGGGGGCCAGTTCGTTGGCTTCCAGGGTTTCCTCGGCCCGGGTAGCCAGGTTGGTGCCCACTACCTCCGTCTCAGCCGGAGAAGGCAGATATTCGACGATGGCCTGCAAAAGCGCCTGGATACCTACGTTCGCGGTAGCCGAGCCACACAGCACCGGCACAATCGTTCCATTCCTGATCCCCAATCTGAGCCCTCGCTTTGTCTCCTCTGGAGTCAGTTCCTCTCCCTCCAGGTACTTCATGATCAGCTCGTCTTCACTTTCGGCGGCCGCCTCGACCACCCGCAGTCTGGCGTTCTCCACCTCGGCTTGCAGGTCGGCCGGGACCTTCCCCTCTTCCCCTTTCTCACCCAGGCAGGCTTTCATGCTCACCAGGTCCACCACGCCCTGAAATTGGCTCTGGCTGCCGATAGGCACCTGGAAAGGAACGAAATTGGCCTCAAATTTCTCGGAAAGCGACTCTAAAACGTTTCCAAAATCAGCATTTTCCCGATCCATCTTATTGACGAAAATTAAACGGGGCAGGTGGCCTCCCTCGGCAAAGCTCCATACCAACTCCGTACCGACCTCCACACCAGCTACAGCATCTACCAGGATGATAACCCCGTCGGCGACCCGGATCGCCCCTTTGACCTCACCCACAAAATCGGTGTAGCCGGGGGTATCCAGGATGTTGAGCTTGTGATCGTTCCACTCACAGTGCAGAATAGAGACGTTGAGAGAGATGGTACGTCTGATCTCTTCATCATCGTAGTCAGAAGCGGTCGTTCCCTCTTCCACCCGACCCAAACGGTTAATAGCTCCTGTATCGAAAAGCATCGCTTCGGCCAGAGAGGTCTTACCTGTGCTGCCGTGACCCAGTAGGGCTACGTTTCTCAAACGCTCGATTTTATATTCAACCATCAATACCTCCTCATCAATTACCAAGAATGGGGAAAAGGGAAACGCTGGTCCTGCTCGCTCCACCCATTCCCTCCACTCAGATTAGAAGTCTATACCCCTAATTGTAGAACATTATTGAGAAGATGTCAATGTTCACTTCTCCTGAGTGGTCCTCCGCGTGTTCCGTTTTTCCGTGACCTCCGCGCTTCCAAAGCTGTGGGCCAAGTCCAGTTTTCTTACAGTTGCCGGACTATATGAATTATGATATACTGATACGTGCCCGGTTGGCAAGCAGGGGCGGCGCCCCTGGAAATCCCCTGAGGTGAAGAGGTGAGAAATGGCAGGGAATTTGCTCATCGAGGTGACAGGTATCAAAGGGCAGTGCCCTGTTTATGCTGTCGGCGATCGCATCGTGGTGGACGATGGATACCGCCTGAATCTGAGGGAGACAGAGGCCCTCTGTCTCCATTCTTTGGCCTCGTTAATGCCCTATTACGTGGCTTTAAGTCGGGGGGTGGACCCCGCCGCGCTGGGCCTGGTCGGCGAGGATGGCCGGGCTTACCTACAATGTCTCGATCCGGCAGAGATCACCGGCGGAGGAACGGTCACTTTTGCAATCACGGTGCAGACACAGCCTGACCCTGCCGGTGACTCTCGATGATCTTGTAGAATTATCGTTATTGTGATATAATCTGGTCCGAGGGTCACGATGGAGGATGCCTTGTCTGCCAAAGACTTAGCCATCATCATCGTCAACTACAACACCTGTAATCTATTAAGGGAGTGCCTGCGCTCTATCTATAATAGCCAGGGTGATTTCGATTACATGGTCTGGGTGGTGGATAATTGTTCCCCCGACGACAGCGTGGCTATGGTGCGCCGCCAGTTTCCCCAGGCCCAACTCATCGTCAGCGAGATCAATGGCGGGTACGCTTATGCCAATAATCTGGGGTTGAAGGCGGCCGGCTTCGCCCAAAGGGAAGGGGACAGTGCTGCCCCCCGCTACGCCCTGCTGCTCAACCCCGATACCCTGTTGCCCCCCTCGGCCCTGGCAGAGATGCTGGCCTTCATGGAAGCCCATCCTCAAGCGGGGGTGGCTGGTCCTCGTCTGGTCAGGCAGGACGGCAGCCTGGACCTGGCCTGTCGGCGCAGCTTTCCCACCCCAGAAGTATCCGTTTATCGCATGATCGGCCTGAGCAAGCTTTTCCCTCGCAGCAAACGGTTTGGCCGCTACAACCTGACCTATCTCGACCCCGCTCAGATGGCCGAGGTCGATTCGGTGGTGGGGGCCTTCATGCTGCTGCGTCGTGAACCTATCGAACAGGTGGGGCTGTTGGACGAAAGCTTCTTCATGTACGGGGAAGATCTCGACTGGTGCTACCGCATCAAGCAGAAGGGCTGGACGGTGCTTTATAATCCGGACGTTACCGTCCTGCATTACAAAGAGGCTGCCAGCAAGCACAGCCGTAAAGCTCGTTACGAATTTTACCGGGCCATGTACCTGTTCTACCGCAAGCACTACGCGGCCAGCACTCCTTTTTGGCTACACTGGTTGATCTTAGGAGGCATTGCTCTATGGGCGGGCGCGGCCATGTTGGGGAGCCTGTCAAAGGCCCATCCCAGAGCTGAGATGCCGGGGATGTAAGTAGATGTAAGTAAATGTAAATGGAGGTCTAGCGATGAAGCGCAAGATAAACGCCCTGTTTGCTGCGTCGTTGGTCCTGCTCGATGCCCTGATGGCCAGCCTGGCTTTCTCCCTGGCCTATCGTTTACGCCTGCTGACCGAACACGTCAACATCGGCCCTTTCGTCCAATACCTGGGCATGATGTTGGTGCAGATAGCCAGTATCCTGCTGGTTTTCTTTCTCAGCAAGATGTACCACCGTAAACGGGTTCCCTCTTACGTGGACGAATTTTCTTCGATATTCACCTCCGTGTCGGTTGGCAGCGTGGTGGCTATCGCCCTGATCTCCTTTCTTTTCAAAAACGAGATAGACTACCACCGGCTGATGATGCTTTACGCCTGGATTCTGACCGTGATCCTGATCTGTTTAGGACGGCTGGCTCACGCCCGGCTCAAGCAAGCCCTGCAAGGGCGCGGAGTGGGCAGGGATGAAGCGCTCATCATCGGCACGGGCGAAGTGGGGCGCATGATCTTACAAAAAATCCGCCACTCGCCACGCCTGGGCTACAAGGTGGTGGGCTTCATCGAGGGCAGCGGTAGGGGCAGCAGCAATGGAGAGAAGGAGATCAGCGGCGTCCCCGTGGTAGGCGATATCCAGGACCTGGCTACTATCATCGATACCAAGGGGATCGATGAGGTCATTATCGGCCTGCCGGAAGCCTCGCACCAGGAAATTCTGAACATCATCTCCAGGTGCGAGCGGGAAAAGGTCAGCATCAAAGTTTTTCCTGACGTTTTCCAGATCATGGCTTCCGAGATCAGCATCGACGACCTGGGGGGGTTGCCTCTTCTGACCGTCAGGGATATCGCCTTGCGGGGCTGGAGGTTGACCCTGAAACGGCTGGTCGATCTGGTCTGTAGCGCCATCGGGTTGGTGGTGCTCTCCCCCTTCATGCTTCTCATCGCCCTGTTGATCAAGCTGGATTCGTCGGGGCCCGTCCTTTACGCCCAGGAACGTATGGGCCTGGACGCCAACCCCTTCTGGACGATCAAATTCAGGTCCATGCGTGAGGATGCCGAAGCCGCAACGGGCCCGATATGGGCCACCGAAAACGATCCGCGCTGCACCAGGATAGGCACTTTCATGCGGCGTCATTCCATCGACGAGTTCCCGCAGCTTATCAACGTTCTGCTGGGAGAAATGAGCATGGTAGGCCCCCGTCCAGAACGTCCTATTTTCGTGGAACAGTTCAAGCGCCAGATTCCACGTTACATGGACCGCCACCTGGAAAAAGCCGGTATCACCGGCTGGGCGCAGGTCAACGGCCTCCGAGGGGACACTTCCATCGTGGAGAGAACCAAATACGACCTGTGGTACATCGAAAATTGGTCTCTGGGGCTGGATTTCAAGATCATGTTGAGGACAATACTACACATTTTCTCCGACAGGAACGCTTATTGAACGCCTAACCAGATATCTGATGATGGAGCCAGCAGGTGCCTGGCACTTTGGAAGTGCCAGGCACCTCTATCATGATGGGCGACTTTTCCTGGAAATTAGCTATCCATGGATCGTGAATCAAGCGTTGGGCATTTGCATATTCTGGGCGTGCGCGTCGATGACGTGGACGAAGCCGAAGCTTTGCAGCTCATCGAGGGCTACGTCGAAAGCGGGACCGCCCACCAGGTGGTAACGATCAATCCGGAATTCATCATCGCCGCCCAGCAAGACGCGCACTTCATGGCTATCCTCAACGGCGCCTCGCTGGCCCTGCCCGACGGCATAGGTGTGCTGTGGGCGGCCCGTTTTCTGGGGCGGCCTCTCAAGGGCCGGGTGACAGGGGTGGACACCACCCGGCGTATCGCCGTTTTAGCCGCCCAACGCGGCTATCGTCTCTTCCTGCTGGGCGCTGCTCCCGGCGTGGCCGAGCGCACCGCCGCCCGGCTGAGGGCCGACTACCCTGCCCTGGCGGTGGCAGGCACTCATGCTGGCTCACCAGCCCTAGAAGAGGAAGACGAAATTGTAGCCCGCATCCAGGCCACCCGTCCCCACGTTCTCTTCGTGGCCTATGGTGCGCCCCATCAGGACAGGTGGATTGATCGCAACCTGGAGCGGCTGGGGGTGCCGGTGGCGATGGGCGTGGGCGGCAGTTTCGATTTCATCTCCGGGGTAGCCAAACGCGCCCCTCGCTGGATGCGGGCTTGGGGCCTGGAGTGGCTCCACCGTCTGCTGTGTCAGCCCTGGCGCTGGCGACGAATGTTGGCCCTGCCCAGGTTTGTCTGGTTGGTGGCCTGGTCGAGGCTGAAGGACCCCCAAATTGCTTAAGGAGGACATCACGGCATGATCGAAGGCGTGACAGTGCGCAAACTGCGAGTCATCCCCGACGAACGAGGCTATCTGATGGAAATGCTGCGCTCGGATTGGGAGGAATTCGACAAGTTCGGCCAGGTCTACATCACCGCCGCCTATCCTGGCGTGGTCAAGGGCTGGCACTACCACAAAATCCAGACCGATCACTTCATCTGCGTGCACGGTATGACCAAGGTGGTGCTCTACGATAGACGTGAGGGCTCACCCACTTACGGCCAAGTCAACGAGTTTTTTATGGGGGAGAAAAACCCTATCCTGCTCAAGATTCCCCCCGGCGTGCTGCACGGGTTCAAGGGTATCGGCCCGGACATCGCCCTGATAGTCAACGTGCCCACCGAATTGTACAACTACGACGACCCCGACGAGTACCGTCTGCCGGCCCACACCGACGAGATACCCTACGACTGGAGCCGCCAGGATCAGTAGGGGGCAGCAAGTGACAGGGCTTTCGAGCAACCTGTATATGAAAGTGCCGCGCACCCTTGAAGGTGCACGGCACTGATGTTCTTGCTGCTGCTTGCTTTTAGCTACTGGAGGCTGATCGACACCATAGTGCCTTCGCCTGTGGCCTGATCGGGCATAGCCAACACCTGAGCTATCTTGCCCTCTCTCTCAAATTGCATCATGGCCATGTCCTCGGTGATCATGCCCACCCCCTCCATCTGGCTCCAACCCAACTTCGGCATCTCGCTCTGATAGAAGTCGGCCGCGTCGGCGACGCTGCTGGAAGTGTTGTATACCACCAGGTTGTCCTGAATGACACTGATCTGAGCATCGGCCATGAGGGGGAGGTTCTCGGGGATTTCGCCTGCGGCCGGCGGGGGCGCCTCCTCTTCTGCCAACTCGGAGGGCGGAACGGCGGTGGGCGCAGGCGGCAACTCGGTCATCCCGGGGATCAGGCAGATGGGCCGGGCCAGGATAACGATGGGATAAACCTCTGCCAGCCTGGCCGGGTTGCTCCCGTCGGCGTCCATGACGTAGATGCCCACTGCCTCGTCCCGGTCGGAGGCGAAGAAAATCTGGCTGCCGTCCGGCGCCCAGGAGATAGCACCGTCTGCGGCCGGGTTATTGGTCAGGTTCAGCGCATTAGAGCCGTCGGCGTCCATGACGTAGATCTCGTTATCCCCGTCCCGCTGAGACATGAAGGCGATCTTATCGCCGGCGGGCGACCAGACCGCTCCGAAATCGAAGCCCGGATTATCGGTCAGGTTGGCCCAGTCCGAGCCGTCGGTGTTCACGGCGCAGACCTCCAGGTCATTGTCCTCCCCCACATTGCAATTAAAAGCGAGGCGGTCTCCTGCGGCCGACCAGCTCAGCATCCCGCCCACCATCGCCCCCTCCGGAAGAGGCACCTGGGTCGGGCTCCCGCCGTCGGCCTCCATGATCCAAAGCTCGGTGAGGCTCTTCCTGACCGCGATCTGGCTGCCGTCAGGGGCCCAGACCCCCTCGTCGCTCACGCCATCTTGAGTGAGGTTCACCACGTTAGCGCCGTCGGCGTCCATGACGTAAACATCAAAAGCGGTCTGGCCCCCTTCTCGGTTGGAGGCAAAAAGTATCTGGCTGCCGTCCGGGGATACACTGGGAAAGATGTCGTTGGCCGGATCATCGGTCAGATTGACCATCTGGGAGGTGACCAGGTCCAGGAGATAGATCTCGTAGGGTTTGCCCAGAACGCCCCCTTGAAAGACGATCACCCCTTCCAGATCGTTCAGCGTGGGCGCGGCCTCTAAAGTCGGCTGGCCTCCCCCGCCCACGAAGGACATAAACCCAGCTAAAACCAGGACGGAAAGAACGGATAGATAAATAGTGAACCTTTTCATGATATTCTCCTTTCTGTCTATTGTTTGTCCTCTCTCTGTGACTTGATTAACTTTAGTATATCATAGTTCTGCGGTAGAGGCAAATTAAGTTACGACTCGACTTTATCATCTATGCCCTTCTAACGGCGGGGGGCACGGACGAAGTAGAGGGCCAGGTAAAGTCACAATATCGGCGGTTGCCAAAACAAGCCATGTAGGGTACAATATATCTTGAAGACTCAAAACCTGAACTTTTGTGGGAGGTAAGTTGTTATGGAGCGTGATCGTTGGACCAGAGTGTTGATTATCCTGCTGGTAATCATCGCTTCTATTTATCTTCTGGAAAAAGCCTGGCAATTGATTGGCACTCTCCAGGATATTATTTTGCTTTTCACCCTGGCCTTACTGGTCACTTTCATCTTGCATCCCCTGGTCGAATGGCTCAGAGAGCATCCTATTCCTCACCTGCTTATAGCCCTGATTCGACACCGGTGGCGGGAGGACGTGGCTGACCTTTTGGAAGGCATTCGTCTGCCCCATGGAGTGGCCGTGACCGTCGTGTACCTGGGGCTGCTGGTGGTAATCATCCTGATAGGCGTCCTGTTGATCCCTGTGATCGTGACCCAGTTGTCTCAGTTGGGAGCCAACCTGCCCCAGTACATCGCCCGCCTTCCCGACCTGGTGGAGGCCCTGCAAAAGGAACTGACCAGACACAACGTGGATGTTGAACTGACGACCATCTACCGTCCCGAGGAATTGACCACCCGCGCGGAAAGCCTGGGCAGGACTATTATCCAGAATGCGTTGGTGATCGCCACGGGGGTGGCCTCGACGGTGGTGAACGTTCTCCTCATTCTGGCGCTCAGTTTTTACATGGCCCTGGACGGGGAAAGAATCGTGGGCCAGAGCCCCAACCTGATCCCCAGCGCTTATTACGAAGACGCGGTCTTCGTAATACGGCGCATGGGCCGCATTTTAGGCGGCCTGATTCGAGGTTACCTGGTGGTGTCCCTGCTCTATGCCCTGGGCACGATGTTCATTATGCTGATAGCCGGTTTGAACTTCGTCCTTCTGATCGGCATCATTTCCGGTCTTCTGACCCCCGTTCCCATCATCGGGGCGCCGGTGGCTATCATACTGCCCGTTACCATCGCTCTGGTGCAGAAACCGGGCTGGACGTTGTGGATACTCCTGCTCTTGATCTTTTATCAGCAAGTCCTTCTCCATTTTCTATTGCCCAAAATCATCAGCGAGGCGGCCGACTTGCCGGTTTTGCTCATCCTGGGCACGATGTTAGCGGGTTTCGCTTTGTTCGGTTTCTGGGGCTTTCTGTTCGGTATCCCGGCCGCGGCCGTGCTCTACGCTATAGCCCTTTCCCTTCAAGACAGGCTTAAGAAACGTCAGGCAGAGGAGCTGGGGGTGTCCCCCACGGCAGCCACCGCCGAGGCCGCCGCGTCGCCCGCTCTGGCCAAAACGGGGCCGGCCCTCATGGCTGGCGCAGAGCCATTTCTTTTTAAAGGAAACAGCACAGGGTGCCTGCTTCTCCACGGTTTCGCCGGGACCCCCGCCGAGATGCGGGAGCTGGGAGAGTACCTGGCCGGACGGGGGCTGACCGCGCTAGGGGTGCGTCTGGCCGGACACGGCACCACCCTGGAAGATATGGAGAAAACGACCTGGCAGGATTGGTACGCCTCAGCTCAGGAAGGGTTGCTTAACCTCAGCAAAAGGTGCGATGAGGTTTTCGTCGTGGGGCTTTCTCTGGGAGGAGGGCTGGCCCTCTACCTGGCCGCCCGCTATCACCTGGCCGGGCTGGTGGCTATGTCCGTCCCCACCAACCTTAATGACGATTGGCGCTTGAGATATATCCGTTACCTGAAATACGTGATCCGCTTTTCCTCCAAAGGGCCTGACGACTTCCACGATCCGACCGCCGTGCGCCGACACATCGGCTATAGCCGTGTTCCCAGCCGGTGCACCGAAAGCCTGCTCCAATTTCTGCATCACCTCAACGACGACCTGCCCAAGGTGCAGATTCCGGCCTTGCTCATGCACTCCAAACAAGATACGATGTCGCCGCCCAACAACATGCCCTATATCTACAGACGGATCGGTTCAGCGGATAAGGAGATGGTCTGGCTGGATAACAGCGGCCACGTTATCACCGAAGACTACGATAAGCTAGCGGTGTTCGAGCGGACTTACCGCTTCGTGCGGGAGCATAGTCTGCACCTGACGAGAGAGGAGACCACCTGGACCCCAAGAGCCGAATCGATCCCCAAGAAGTTGAAAAGCTGATACAACAATACGGCCCCACCAGGAGGCAACACCACGTCCTGGCGGTGGGAGAGGGGCTGGCTACCTACTGGCATAAAAAAATGGCCCAACGGCGCGGCGAGGTAGTGCTGGTCATTCGCCGCCCCAATGGCCGGCTCATTCTCCACACCAAGAGCTTCTACCCGGCGGACACCTATCGCCTGCCCAGCGGCGGCATCCGGCAGGGTGAAAACGTCCTGGACGCTACGTGGCGCGAGGTGCAGGAAGAAACTGGCCTGGAAGTAGAGCTGGAGCGTTTCCTGGGCCTGCTGGAATACGAGCTCCAACACCGCGATGAGAAGTTGCCTTTTGTCTCCTACGTTTTCCTGATGCGGGAGAGAGGCGGTCACCTGGCTCCCCAGGACGAGAGCGAACAGATCACCGCCTTCCGCGAAGTATCGATAGACGAGTTGGCGATGGTGGCCGAGGCCCTGCGCTCCCTGCCCGCCCCCTGGGGGGACTGGGGCGCCTTTCGGGCCCTGGCTCACGAGTTCGTGGCCGGACTGGAAGCGGTTATTTCCCGGCCAGTTCCCAGATGATCGTGCCCTGGAGGATGCCTCAGTCGTGGCACTCCTGGCCGCGCCGCAGGGCCGCCGCTGCCGACGCAGGTTACGTCTTACCCTGAGCCATTTTACCCTCTCTCTGTCTACTACAGCCCAACTGGCCGGTCATTTTGAATCAAAGCCGCCGATTTCCTTAAAGGGGGTGATCTATGGTCAAAATCCCTGTCAAGGTGCGTTTCCCCACGAGAGTAGCCACCAGGCTATTTCCATAACAAGGGAAAGGAGGGAACTCAGACTATGGAACCGCGCAAGCTGACTGTAGAAATCCACGTGACGCGGGGCACGGTGGCTTTGCTGGCCAGCCTGGCTCTGCTGGTCGTTCTGGCGGTCCTGTTCATGACCTCGGCGGGGGCTGCTCCGCCCTGGCAGGAGGCTATGGACGGAGTGACGGACCAAGAGATCGATGTGGCCGACATAGACTTGAACCCCAACTGGAAAATCTATTACAAGACAGAGCAAGAGAATTGGTACAGCGACAGCACCGCCTGGGGCCAGGTGATCAGCATCACCCTTGATTTGCCCCGGCCGTCCACGGGCACTTACACTTACACCCTGCTGATTATGGGCGATGCCATGCTCTACCGTTGGGGTCTTGGTATCCATTACGGGGGTTGCATCGGCCTGAGCGTTAACGACGATTCCACTGCGACATCCGACACGCTCAGGTGTACTTTCACTAACCCCGACCAGGAAGTAGACATCACCACCACGAGTAACATGTATATCACTCAGGTAGGGATAACTCCCACGGCTACGAGCACGGTCTATCTGCTGGGCAGAAGGTCAACCTACGCTACCTGGATCAGGTTCGACCAGACGGCGCTGACTGTCCTGGTGCTCGACGGGCCGACAAGCACTTTCCTGCCCGTCATCATGGACAACCGCACCGTACCCTGATGCGGGTTTAACGCAAAGAAGGGACGGGGTCAAGAGGTGGCCCCGTCCCTTCTTTCGTTTCGCTCTTTCAATCTTTGGCTTTGCTGCGCTGCAAGGCCAGGGTGGCGTCGATCAACTCGTACAGGCTTTCGGCGTATTTGATATCGGATAGGCTCTCGGCAAATTTCAGGTGACGGGGATCGTTGATGCCCAGAGTTTCCTCCAGGTTCTCCGTCACCACCGTCTCCACCCGCAGCCCCTTGTCGCACATGATGCCCACCACGTCGGTCAGGTAATATTCGTTTTGGGCGTTGTCGTTGTCCAGCGCTTCCAGGGCGGCCAGTAGCTCCTGGCAATCGAAGCAGTACATGCCGACGTTGACTTCTTTGATCTTTGCCTCCTCCGGCGAGGCATCCTTGAACTCGACGATGCGCTGGATGCGTCCCCGTTCGTCGCGCACAATGCGGCCAAAGTGTGGGGGGTTGTCCAGAACGATGGTCAGCAGGGAGGCTTTAACGTCGTCCTGCTCACGGGTGTCGATCAACCGCTGAATGGTGTCGGGGTTGATCATAGGCATGTCCCCGTAGAGAACGACCACGTTACCATCGAAGCCTTCGAGCAGCTCGCGGGCCATCATCACCGCGTGGCCGGTGCCTAATTGCCGCTCCTGAACGGCATAGTGCACCGAGTCGCCCAGCAGCCCCTGTACCTGCTCCCTCTTGTAGCCCACTACCACGATGACATCCTCAACGCCCAAACTCCTGACTTTCTCGATGCTGTGCTCGATCATGGTCCTGCCATTTACCATGTGCAACACCTTGGGCAGATCGGATTTCATCCTGGAGCCTTTCCCTGCCGCCAGAATGACGACTTTGGTCTCTTTCACGGTGATCTACCTCCATGTATCTCTTGTATCTCTTGTCTCGTTGTGGCTCTTTGGCCTTTAGCTGTGATGAACAGCCCCCACACGTCCTGTTCATTGTTTACTTCATTTTTCGAAGAAAAGCCAGTAAGTGTTAATGAAACGCTCCTTGCCGCGGGGAACGTCCGAGCCGCCGGTGGGAGTGTTGAGCACGTCTACTGTCCCTTTTCTCCACACCACAATGGAGCTCGATCCCCCGCCATCCAGAGCGTAAGCTTGATCCGCCCCCAGGTCCATAGCCAACTGGGCCAACTCGCCGAAGGTCATGCCCATGCTGGGATCGTCCGAGGGCACACCAGAACCCAAACTGGTGCCGGAAACAGTGCCGATGGTCAGTTTATCGTCCCTGAGCATCATGAAGCTACGCGCCGCCTCGAAGGACTGGACGGCACGGGTCAGAGAGAAGGTCATCACCGTAGAATCTTTCTCCCCAAAGTCCTCGGCCTCGAAGCTGATAGCCAGTTGACCATCGCGCACCAGGTAAGGCCCGCTGGCCATAGCCTGCCTTACCTTCCCACGGGAGGGCGGGAAGTTGTTGTCCGTCGTGGCCGCATCGCCGACCTCGATGCCTTTCAGCAGAGTATCTTTCTTCTCTACAGGAATGGAGAGGGTGTAACCGGTCAGAGGAATGTCGGAGGCCCGGCCTTCGGTGATGGCCCAGATCTTTCCTCTGGTGATAGCCAGGTCCACGTGCCACTCCTTATCGTCGGTCTTGAAGCCGTACACCGAGTTGTAGAGGATGGTCTTACCCGGCTCTTTATCGACGTTCATCTCATCCCACTCGATCACCTGTCCATTGGGCAGCCGTACCCTGGTCATGAACACCCGGTCAATGTAGGCCCCGCCATCTTCGGTGACCACAAAGGCCGTCCGGTTGAAAGATGGAGGAGTAACCTCTATGCCGTCGTAGACGAACCAGCCGCTAGGGTCGCCGAAGAAAAGGCCCGGCACGTCGCTGGGGTCCACGCCCAGCTTGAGGAGGTCGGTGTAGTGTCCGTAGTCGTAGTAATAGTTGCCGTTGAGGCCCGCAATGGCTCCGTACTCTTCGACCATGGCGCTCAGCCGCACCATGCCCAACCTGGTGAAGAGGGCCTCATCAGGCTTTTTCCCCTCGCGCGTGGCCGCGCCGAAGATCTTTTTCAACTCGGCTACGGGCAAGAGTTTATCGTCGGTGATGGCCCGCCGGGCTTCAATCCTCACCTTCTTGGGGTCGAGATCCACCAGATCGATGATCACCGGCTTTACCTTCTCTCCAACGTCCAGATGTTCCTCGATCCTGGTCCACTTCAGGCCATAATCTACCCGACGGCTTCTCCTTCGTCCCTTACCAGCGGCAAACATCTCCACGGAGAAGGCCAATTCAGCGCCTATTCCCAGCAGGAGCCGGATTTCCTCCCTCTTGGCCTCGGCCATCCTATCCAGCACCAGCTCCAGATACTTCCTATCTATCTTTTCCACCGCGGCCCGGTTGCCGTGCAGAGAGAGGTCCATCTTAGCCAGAATGCTGGCCGAGGGGCACATGTAAATCTCTTCCAGGGCTTCGCGCACCCCTTTCCTGGTCTTGAAGCCTACCGCAATCCTGGAATCGATTTCCCCCAGGATGTCGGCTACCTGGTCAGGATCCTCCTGAGCCAGAACCGTCAGGATGGCCGCGGCCGTCTCCGCCTCGCACAGCCTCAAGGTGTCCGTTCTTCGGGCCGCATCCACTTCCTGCAAAGCCCTGACTGCTTCGGCGGGCTCCATGTCGCTGACCAGCCCTTTGGCCTCCTTGAGCTCTACCCTTCCCAGTCTGCCGCGGTACTGGCGGCCCACCTCCTCGCTCAAGAGCTTCTGGGGAGTGGCTTCCAGCCTGCCCAGGATTTCCTCCCGTTTCTCGGCGCTCATCTGTCTGAGGATGTTGGCCACGCGCGCCGTGCGGACGAGGTTCTGGCCTTTCCACAACGCGCCAATGATTTCCACCGCCTTCTCCACGCTCAGGCTGGCGATGATCCTGGCCTTATCCCTGACGGCCATATCCTCGAAGACGCGGTCAATGCTGACCGCGGCCATCTCCTCGACCACCGGGCCGGCGGTGGAAGGGGCCATGGCTCTGAGCACCTTGCCCGCGGTCTTGGGGTTGTCCACGCCCAGGCTCATGCTCTCGAATAACGAGGCCGTCGTTTCGCTGGGCAGGGCCTCCAGAAGCTCCTGTCTGGTAGCATCTGGAATGGCCCTGAAGTTGCCAAAGAGGATCTTTCTGATGTAATCGCCCTCCAGGTTACTGAATAGCCATACCAGCCCAGACATATCCTGAGCGCGGAGCACCTGAGGCCCCTTGGCCTTATGCGGTTTTAGCAGATTCCGACGCTCAAGCTCTTCTTCTACGTCAGCCATTTCCCGTAAAAGCTGGGTGGCTTCGTCCTGGCTCATGCTCTTAATCGCTTCCACGATCTCAGGTGGTTCCAACTTAGCTGTACCCTGATATTCTACATTATCCGCCATTTTTGCTTCCTCCTGTTATGAACCGCTAGCCCACGGCTCGACGGCATTTGAGGGGGCCGGTCGGGGAAGACCCCACCTCTCTCTATCTTAACTCGATTGCCTTTTTTTGTCAAAAACCAGCCAATAGGTGTTTATGAAACGCTCTTCTCCATAAGGTACGTCCGCCCCGCCGGTAGGGACGTTCAGCACCCTGGCCCCGTCCTCGGCCCTGACCACCAGCGAGCTGGACCCTCCCCCATCCAAAGCTATGGCTTGTTCGGCGCCCAGGTCCATAGCTAATTGGGTCAGTTCCCCGAAGGTCATGCCGGCGCTGGCCCGTGGGGGGCCATCCCCCAGCGCGGTCCCGGACACGGCCCCCAGGACCAGCCTGCCGTCTTTCAGCATGACGAAGCTGCGGGCAGCCTCGAAAATATCAGCCGCCCTGGTCAGGGACAGGGGCAAAACCGAGGTGTCTTTCTCCCCAAAATCCTCAAACTCGAAATCCAGGTCCGGCTGACCATCTCGGACCAGTTGCGGCCCACAGGCCATGGCCTGCTCCACCCGTCCCAGGTGCGGCGGGAAATCGTTGCCCATAGCCACTTCATCGCCGACCTGGACGCCGGCCAGCAACTCCTCGGCCTGGTCATTGGGTATGGAGAGCACGAAACCGAGCAAGGGGATGGGCACTCCCTCTCCTCTCTCTATCACGTATATCTGGTACTTGGCGATAACTACGTCGGTATAGGTCCGCTCCTTCTCCGTTCTGAAACCGTGCAGAGCGTTAAACAGGATTATGCGGCCTTTTCCTCTCTGGCTGTTGATCCCCTGCCAGGTGATGCGCCGCCCGTTAGACAGGGTGACGTCGGTCATAAACACTTTTCTGATGTGGATGCTGCCCTCCTCGGTGGCGATCAGACAGGCGCGATTGAAAACGGGCGGATCGGTTTCCAGGCCATCGATCACAAACCAACTGACCAGATCGCCGAAGAAAAGGCCGGGGATCTGGCTGAGTTCGATCCCCATGTTGTGGCAATCCAGGTAGTGGCCGTAGTCGAAGTAGAAGTTGCCGTTGATACCGGCCAGGGCGCCCGTCCGTTCCACAGTCTCCCGGAGACGCACAACCCCCAAACTATGCAGCGCCTGCCGGGGCGGACGGACGTGGCGCGTGGTGATACCTCCGAATAATTCCTGGAGCCGGTCCACCGGCACCAGATTGTCCTCGGTAATGGCCCGACAGACCTTTAACCTGACCCGCTGTGGATCGAGCTCCAGCAGATCGATGAGCATCGGCTTGCTCCCGACCGGCGTCTGGAGGGTCTCCTCGATCCTGATCCATTTCAGGCCGGGGCCCAGCAGTTGACTCCTTCTGCGGCCCTGTCCTCTCCGCGGGGGATGATGGAGAGAGGCAAAGCGGAGATCCAGAGGGGCCTGGCCCTTCCAAAGGGCCAGGCCCCTGATGGTTCGTCCTCTGGTCTCGTCCAGCCAGGGGAGGGTTTCTTTCAGGATGGCGCTATCCATGCGCTGGACGACCTCGACGTTGCTGGCCTGATTCAGGTCCAATTTTTCCAAAACGCTGGCCGCCCGCAGGGAGTATATTTGCGCCCTGATCCCTGCCGGGGAGGCCCCCAGAACCCGCTCGTGCATGGCCGTCAGCAGGTCAGCAGCGATCTGGGGGTTACCTGGGGCTAAAGCGGCCACCACCTGAGCGACAAACGAGGGCTCCAGGTGCTTGAGCACCTGCACTGCTTTCTCGGCGTCTATCTTTAGCAGGATGGAGGCGGCCACAGAAGGAGACACATCCAGCAAGGGCACGATGATTTCTCTAGCGCTCAGCAGTTTCCAGGGCTCAGCGAATTGGCGGTCGATTTCTACTTGCAATTTATCTTTATCGGCAGCGCCCAAACGGCGCAGGATGCCATCCCTTATTTCCTGGTTAACCTCTCTCAATACGTTGGCTGTGGCGGCCACCCGGACGCACCCCCCTCGGCCCAGCATCCAACGCACGATCTGGGCAGCCCTGGCCCACCCCGACCTCTCCAGAATCCGCGCCTTGTCCCTGACCTCCACGTTTTCGAAAATGCGCAGCAGGCTCAACCGTGCCATGCCGGTCACCAGGGCCGTGGCTCGGGGCGGAGATATGTCGCTCAATAACCGGCCTGCCACTCCGGGCAGATCGAGGCCCAGGCTCAACTGCTCCAACAACCCCGTGGCCTTATGGACTGCCAACCTGTCCAGCAACTCCAGCTTAACCTGATATTCCACCACCCGAAAATTCCCAAATAGGGCCTGTCTCAGCAAGATAGTGTCCAGGCGGTTGAAAATGGCCGCCATCAGGCTCAAATCGAGCTCTCCCAACACTAAGGGCAGTTTATCCTCGTAGGCCTTCAGCCTGTTATTTCTGGCCAGGTAGCCCTCTATCTCGATCAGCTTTTTAAGTAAGTCAGCGGCCTCCGCCAGATCAACTTCACCCAGTCGGCGAGCGAAGGCTTTAGGTTCCAACCGATCCCTGAATCTGAAATCCATAAACTAAAAATTTCCTGCTATCATCACCGCAGTCTGCGGGCCGGAAACCAATTTCCTGGCCTTAGTACAGATGTACCGCAATACATTATATAAGACTCCAGGATAGCAATGAACATCCTATTTTCTTCATTAATCCGGGCGTATAACTTCCAGGATGGTCGTTTTGAGTCCTGGCGGACTGGCGTTCAGAAAGCGGGCGCTCTTATCAAAAGCTCTCCAAAGCCTCTTCTTCGGTATCGTATATCTCGAAGAAGCGGTAGAGTCGCGTGACCTCGAACACCGTCTGTACGGCGGGCGTAACGGCTATCAGCCTCGACTCCCCCCCCTTTTTAGAAAACTCCCGGGTAATAGCCACCAAAGCCCCGATGCCCGAACTATCCATGAAAGCTACGTTTCCCAGATCGATTATGACCTTGTCGGTCTGCTCCAGGGGGGCGGCTATCTCTTCCTTGAATCTCATCGAATTGCTGGCGTCCAGGTTGCTTTCTTCCTCAAAGCGGATAATAGTGACCCCCTCTTTCTGCTCTGTTGACAGCTTCACAGCGCCTCCTTAACCTTTTCCTGAATTCGAGTAGAAGGACCATAACACCACCGGGGATAGAAATCTATGGACCTTCTACCCGGCGATAGGGGATAAAATCAACTCCGTCAATTAGTATAGTTTAAGAGATGTTCAGGCTCGAAGCATAAAGCTTCTCCAGCCTGGCCCCTACATTGCTCCAACTATAAGCGGGCTCCACAATTTTGCGGCACATGTGAGAGACCCTATCTGCCAGTTCCCTGTCTTCCAACCTGGCAAGCAAGGCCGGGATATTGGCGGCCAGATCGTTTATCAATTGCGCAGGATGGTGGTCTAACTTCACCAAATCTGCGACGGGGCTGACCTGAGCGGCTACTTCGTCCAGAATAGGCACCAGTCCAGAGAAATAAGCCCCCACAGGCACGACCCCACAGGCCAGAGATTCGACAGACACCAGGGGGAAAGCCTCCTTGACGATAGAAGGTAGAGCGCAGATATCGGCGCAAGGGAAGAGTTGCGCCAGGTCAGATTGGTCCAGATGGCCGGTAAAGACGACGCTGTCACCTATACGTCCCCGAGCCACATCCATATACGCCTCTAAGGACAGATTATGGCCTCCCGCTGGCTCTCGTCCTTCGATGATTTTCAGAAAACTCTCCAGGTAGTCAACGTAAGCGGCGATCTCGCCATCAACCTGGTAGCGATAGGGCCTGGCTATCCACAAGGCGCGGCGCACCAACTCCAGGCGGCCCTGATCAAGCGCATATACCAGCAGCTCCAGAAATTCGCGGTCAACGCCATCTCCAACAATGAACAGCCTGGTTCTGGGGAATCGCGCCAATATCAGGGGCATAGCCGCTATCAGGCAGTGGACGCCCTTCTCAAAAAGCAAGCGCCCCACATAGATGATAATCCTATCTGCGCCCCAATCGATGGAGGCTAACCTCTCTCCCAAATCGGCATCAGGCTGACCATGCTCGTAAGAATTTCTGACAGCCATCATTTGACGGGCGATCTCAGATTCATCGCTTTCTTCGTACAAAAGGCGGCGGGTGCTTTGTCGCGCCAGGGCTCTCTTGCCCGCCCCTTGCCCGGCTCTGAGGGCTTCAGCCAATTTGCCTATCGCCTCAGGTCTTTCGGCCAGGGGAATGGGTTTGAAGACGCCCGTTTCGACCCCGACCGGGATTTCAACCAGCTTATGTTCCACGTCGGGGCAGATAGATAACACCCTGCGCCTGACATCTTTGTTCAGGACGATGATTCTATCAGCCTGGCTCAGACCCGTTATGGCATAGGGTCTGTATCGTTCGTCACGGTCGAGGACAAACTCGATGGTGCTGCCGTGAACGGTAACCACGTAGGGTATCCCCAATCTGGCCTTGACCAGATGAGCAATGTAGGGCCACAACAGCACGTGATTGGTGTGGAGGATGTCCAGCCCGTAGCGCTCGATGATCTCCACCACTCGCTCGAAGTGATACTTTATGTAATGTTCGATTTCTTCTGCGGACAGCTCGGTGAACAACCGTCCGGCGGGTAACTCCGTGCGTTCGCAGGCGACGGCGATAATATCACTCAGCAGGGTGTGGGAAACGCAGCCCTTTCTCCCGTTTCGACTGAACAGAGTATAAGGTCGAGTGCTCCCACGGGCAGCCTGGGCCAGATGAGAGGGCAGTCTGGCGGCCTTCTGCCGATAAAGCAAAGCCTCCTTAATAAAATCATAACGCTGTGGATAGAGCTCCTTAGACACGATGTGTACTTCATGGCCCAGGGCCAGCAGCGCTTCAGCGGCCCTTCGCACGTACACACAACTGCCAGAAGCAGCCAGATCATATTGATGCAGTATACCAACTTTCATTTTTCTCTTTCCCGTAAAGCGAATGGGCCCGAAGCAGGCCCAGAAACATTTCCATAAACGATAAGCAGGTCTCCAATTATAATTTGCCCTACATCAACTATACTAATAATCGGACCAAAAGTCAAGAGAATTACTTCACACAATAAGCACAACCGGCAAGGCCCTTACCTTGAGGGTCAAGGGGTTGAACACAAGGGCCTTACCCCCTCCCAAAATCCCAAGGTCCGAGCACGTCCGTCACTTATAAGTATAAGGGAGTATTATAAAGCCAACATAAATAAAACCTAAACAGAGCATAAAAAAGGACGCCTGAAGTCTGCTTTGACACAGCTTACGGTCACGGATTAGTGTGGAGGGGGCTGAGCCGGTGCCGCTTATATCATTTCTCCCTGATTGTAGCAAAATAGATACCCAGGCTCACAGGGGCCTGGCCCTGGCACTTGCCCTCAAGCAGAAGTTGAGGTACAATGATAATAGCAAAAAGGTTGTGCACCAGCCGACACAAGACAGTGAAAAGAGACGGTCGGGGCTTATGTTAGTGGATTTCGAAGAACTGCTGCGGCAGATAGGCGATGATCAAAAGGCCCTCTCCATGGGCAATCTATACGCTCTATCGAGGATGAGCGGAAATGAGCTTCAACTCTTTCAGGAAGCCTGGCCGCTAATCTCCAATAAAAGGCGACGCCAGATCATCCAGGCTCTGGTGGAAATTGCGGAGTTCAGCGTCGAGACAAATTTCAACCTCGTGTTTCGCTTCTGCCTGCACGACGAAGACGAATATGTACGCACTCAGGCCATCGAAGGGTTGTGGGAAGATGAGGATACGGCTCTCATCGGCCCCCTCATCCGCCTGCTCAAGGACGATCCGGCGGCCCTGGTGCGGGCTGCGGCAGCCACTTCACTGGGGCGTTTTGTATTATCAGGCGAATTGGAGGACATAGAAGCTACCCTCGCGCTCGCGGTTCAGGACGCCCTGTTTACCACCATTCATGCCTACCACGAGAATCCAGAGGTGCGACGCCGGGCAGTAGAGTCTATCGCCTATTCCAGCGCCGCTGAGGTGGATGATATCATCGAGGCCGCTTACTATGACGACGAGGAAAAGATGCGGGTCAGCGCCATCTTTGCTATGGGGCGCAGCGCCAATCCTCGCTGGCGAGCATTGATCCTGGAAGAGTTGGATAACCTCGATCCAGAAATACGCTACGAAGCAGCACGAGCCTGTGGAGAATTAGAGAACGTGGAGGCCATTCCCTCCCTGGCCCATCTGACCCAAGACCCCGACCGTGAGATACAGGAAGCCGCCATCTGGGCGCTGGGTAATATCGGGGGAGAAGAGGCGCGCCGCATTCTGCAAACCATCGTAGAGGAAAGCTGGGACGAAGCGCTGTGCGAGGCGGCCGAGGAAGCCCTGGAAGAGTTAAATTTCCTCAGCGACTCGTTTGAAACGTCTCTATATGAACCGGACGACTATTTTGAGCTCGAATAGAAAGCAAGCCAATAGTGCCGAAAGATGAAAATCCTGCACGTCTACAAAGATTACTACCCTGTCCTGGGAGGTATTGAGAACCACATCAGAATGCTGGCCGAAGACCAGGCCCACCAGGGGCTAGAAGTCACCGTGTTGGTCACTGCGCCGGGGCGCAAAACTGTCGTGGAAAGGGTAAACGGCGTCGAGGTCATCAAGGCCGGTCGTCTGGCGACAACGGCCTCTACGCCTCTCAGCCCGGCTCTCTTCGCCTGGATACGCCGTCTGGAGGCGGACATCGTCCACCTGCAATTTCCCCACCCGCCGGGGGAAGTAGCCAACCTGTGGCTGGGGCGGGGGCGGGCTACGGTCATCACCTACCAGAGCGATATCGTGCGCCAGCAAGGTTGGCTCCAATTATACAGACCTCTCCTGTGGCGGGTCCTGGGTCAGGCCCAGCGCATCATCGCCACCAGCCCTCAGTACATTCGTAGTTCCCCATATCTCAGCCGGGTGGCCGAAAAGTGTGTGGCCATTCCCCTGTGCATTGAGGTACAACGCTTTGAGAGAGCGGACCAGGAGACGGTCGAGAGGCTCAGAAAACGTTACCGTCCTCCTTTGATCCTCTTCGTGGGGTGTTTGCGCTATTACAAGGGGCTGCAATATCTCATCAAGGCCATGAAGGATATAGAGGCGCGCCTGCTGGTCGTAGGGGACGGCCCCCTGCGGGAAAGCTGGCAACAACTCTCGGAGAGCCTGGGACTGGAAGAACGGGTGATCTTCGTGGGCGAACAGGACGCGCTGTTGCCTAACTATTACCACGCCTGCGACCTCTTCGTGCTGCCCTCCTGCGAACGCAGCGAAGCCTTTGGCATGGTACAACTGGAAGCGATGGCCGCCGCCAAAGCGGTGATCTGCACCGAGCTTTCCACAGGCACCTCGTACGTCAACCAGCACGGTCAGACCGGCCTGGTCGTGCCCCCCGCCGATGTCTCCGCGCTGGTCGAGGCCTGCCGCACCCTCCTGGCCGACGAAGGGCTGCGGCGCAGGATGGGAGAACAGGGCCGCCAAAGGGTCAAAGCCCATTTCTCCAAAGAGATCGTGGCCCAAAAGGTGCTCCGCCTGTACGAAGAGGTTTTAAATGAGCAGAGTTGATTTTATTGGCAAAACGGGGTATACTTATTCCCATCTGCTCCCCGTCCCCGTCTCGGGGCCGTCTTAGGGAGCATCACGATACTCTACGGTTATCGCAAGGTAAGATAAGGAAGGAGAACTATTTATGCGTTTATCACAGGCTTTCGGACGCACTCTAAGGGAAACCCCGGCCGACGCCGAGATGGTCAGCCATCAACTCATGTTACGGGCCGCCATGATCCGTCAACTGGCGGCAGGCATCTACAGCTATATGCCTCTGGGTTGGCGGGTGCTCAAAAAGATCGAGCAGGTCATGCGCGAGGAGATGGACGCCATCGGCGGACAGGACATGATGATGCCCGTCGTCCACCCGGCCGACATCTGGAAGGCCACCGGCCGCTGGTACGAGATCGGCCCTCCGTTGGCGCGTTTCAAGGATCGCACCGGCCACGACATGGTATTAGCCATGACCCACGAAGAGGTGGTGGCTGACCTGCTGAAACGGGAGATCAAATCTTACCGACAATTGCCGGTTATGGTCTACCACATCCAGACCAAATTCCGCGATGAACCGCGCTCGCGGGGCGGCCTGATCCGGGTGCGCGAGTTTACCATGAAGGATGCCTATAGCTGCCACACCAGCCTGGAGGACATCGAAGCCTACTACCCCACGATGTACCAGGCTTATGTCAACATCTTCACCCGTTGTGGCCTGGAGACCGTCGCCATCGAGGCCGATTCGGGCATCATGGGCGGCAGCGTCTCCCACGAATTCATGGCTCCTTCCGAGATGGGCGAGGATACATTTATCCAGTGCTCGAGCTGTGAGTACGCCGCCAACGCCGAACGGGCCATCTTCGTCAAGCCCGAAGGAGTGGCAGAGAAGCCAAAAGCAGTCGAAGAAGTATACACCCCAGATTGCAAGACCATCGAGGCGGTAGCCGATTACGTGGGCGTGCCCATAAAGCAAACCCTCAAGGTCGTGTTCTACGCCACCAAAGGCCAGATCGTGTTCGCCATGATCCGGGGCGACCTGGAGGTCAACGAGACCAAGCTGTTCAACGTCCTGGGGGGGCCGCCAGACCTGCACCTGGCTACCGAAGAGGAACTGGCAGCGGCAGGGATCGTGGCTGGCTACGCTTCGCCTGTGGGTCTGGCGGGGATCAAGGTGGTGGCCGACGATTCCATCCAGATGGGCGCCAACTTCGTGGCCGGGGCCAATAAAGACCAACATCACCTCAAAAACGTCAACTATCCGCGCGATTTCCAGGCCGACCTCCTGACCAACATCGCCCTGGTGCAGGACGGCGACCGTTGCCCCCACTGTGAGGGCACGCTGCACACCAGCCGAGGTATTGAGATCGGGCACCTCTTCATCCTGGGCACCAAATACAGCGACGGGGTGGGCGCCACCTTCCTCGATAAGGACGGCCAGCCCAAACCCATCGTGATGGGTTCCTACGGGATCGGGACCGGTCGGCTGGCCGCGGCCATCATCGAACAGCACCACGACGACAAAGGGATCGTTTGGCCGGTGTCGGTCGCGCCCCACCACATTTACCTGGTCTCCCTGGCCGCCGACGCCCCCCAGGTCGCCGAGCGGGCCGAGGAGTTATACGCCGACCTCCAGGCCCAAAAATACGAGGTCCTCTACGACGACCGGGACGAAACGGCCGGGGTGAAATTCAACGACGCCGATCTCATCGGCATCCCTTTGCGCCTGACCATCAGCACCCAAACCCTGGAGCAGAACGGCGTGGAGGCCAAGTTGCGCTGGCAGGAGAAGTCCAAAATCGTGCCCTTCGACAAACTGTACCAGGAAATAGACGCCCTGCTGGCCCAGGAGATGCCCAGGCAACAGTGAGAGTTTTGATAACAGGGGGCGCGGGATTTATTGGCTGTAACACAGCCAGGCGTTTTATGGACAAAGGCCACGAAGTGGTTATATTTGACAACCTGTCTCGCAAGGGCTGCCGCCTGAACCTGGAGTGGCTTCGTGCTCAGGGGAGCTTCGGTTTTGTGGAGGGCGACGTTAGAAGCAGCCCGCAGTTAACGGAGGTCATGGCGGGGGGAAGAGCTTTTGAGGTGGTGATCCATCTGGCGGGCCAGGTGGCCGTCACCACCTCTGTGGCAAATCCCCGTGAAGATTTCGATATCAATGCCCTGGGGACCTTGAATCTGCTGGAGGCGATTCGTCTCTCCTCCACTTCTCCCGTCGTACTCTACGCTTCCACCAACAAAGTCTATGGGGGCATGGAAGACCTGGAAGTCGTTGAGTTGGACGACTGTTACCAGTACAGGGACTATCCGCGGGGCATTACCGAAAAGTATCCCTTAGACTTTCATTCACCGTACGGGTGTTCCAAGGGCGCGGCCGATCAGTACGTCCGCGATTATAGACGCATTTACGGGCTGCGGACCGTGGTGCTACGCCAATCCTGCGTCTATGGCTATCGCCAGTTTGGAGTAGAGGATCAGGGCTGGGTGGCCTGGTTCATTATCGCTTCCCAGCTTGGCAAACCGATTACCATTTATGGCGACGGTAAGCAGGTGCGAGATGTCCTGTTCATCGACGATCTGGTCGATATCTTCGAACTGGCTATCGAAAACGCCGATAAGGTCAGCGGTGAAGTATTTAATATCGGTGGCGGCCCTGACAATCAGTTGTCTTTGTTGCAACTGCTGGAGCACATAGAGAGAAGGTCTGGTTCGTACCCACAGATCTCGTTTGCGGACTGGCGACCGGGCGACCAGCGGGTATTTATCTCTGGCATCGAGAAAGCAAAATCGCTTCTGGGCTGGAGCCCCCAAATAGATACCAGCACGGGCATAGAAAAGTTGTATGGCTGGGTTTCCGATAACCTGGCATTACTGGCGAAGACATTTTGATAGTTAAGGGGACAAGTCCGGGTCGGCAGAAAAGCTGTTCACCACCTTGGCCAGGGCCTCGTAGACGAAGTCATAGACGCACCCCTCCCGCTTCAGATACGCTTTCTCGGCGTTTCTGGGGTCGTCCAGGGCGCGGCGTAAACCTTCGGCAATGGCCAGTCGCCAGGCCCGGCCCGCTCCCCGCTCCCCTCGAATGACCCCCAGGTTGCCCAGGGCGCAGGCGGCCTGGTAGCGGGCGTAGCGGCCTTCGTCTTTCAGGGTCACCAATAGCACTTGAACCATCTCCGGCGTGGTCCATTCCAGCGTTCCTAAAATCCCGGCGGTGGCGGCTCGTACAGAGCGGTCTCTATCGGCCAAAGCGCCCAGCAGCGCTTTCACCACTTCCGGGGTCATCTGCTGGAAACTGCCCAGCGCTTCCACCGCGGCGAAGCGCACCTGCTTATCGGTGCTCCTGAAGGCAGCGGAGAGCCCCCTGATGACCTCGGGACTGGGCCGCCCGGCAGGATAATGAAAAGCGCCCAGCGCACGGGCGGCAGAGGAACGCACATACCTGTCTCCTCCCTTGAGAGCGATCAAAAGGCTGTGGACGATCTCCTTAAAATATTCTTCGCTCCGCTCATCCGTCCATTCGCCCGTGCGCGCTCCCAAATGGCCCAGGGCACGGGCCGCGAAGTCGCTCACGGCGTGGCGTTCGTCGTTGAGCGCCTCCAAGAGGGCCTCTATAACGCTGGTAGGGCCCTGCTTCAGCCCGGCATTAAGATTATCCAAAGCCTGGACCGCGGAGGAGCGCACACACCAGTTATCGTCCTTGAGGGCCAGCAGGAGCTCGCTTATGACGTTGAGCGAGGGCTGGCGCGGGTTGCCCAAAGCTCTCACCGCCGCGGAACGCACGCGCCAATCATCATCCCCCAACAGGGCCAGCAGGCCGTTGACCACCTCTGAATCGGCCTGCGGGAGACTCCCCAACATCCTGGCGGCGACGCTACGCACGCGCCAGTCTTCATTCTCCAGGGCAACCAGCAACACCTGCACCACCTGGGGCTCGACCTGGCCCAGGTCGTCCAGGGCGCGCGCGGCGTAGTGCCGGATGTAAAGGCCGGTGCGGTTGTCCCCTTCACTGCTGAGGGCTTTCAGGAGAGCCTGCGTAACCTGGGGAGAGGTTCGTCCCAGCCTGCTCAGAGTTTCTACGGCCAGATCCCGTACGATCTCGTATTCATCTTCCAGGGCGGCCAGAAGCCCCTCCACTACCTGGGGCGTGGTCTGCTCCAGGGCATTCAGGGCCCGGGCGGCATGGTAACGCACATATCGCCCTTCATCCTGGAGAGCAGCCAACAAAACGCGGCTGATTTCATCCGTCCATTCACTGCGTCCATGGGCCCTTTCGCCCCTTCGCTGTTGCGTCCGTGACCCCAGATCGCCCAGGGCGCGAGCGGCCGCGGCCCGCACCTCTTCGCGCCTGTCTTCCAGGGCGGCCAGAAGCCCCTGGACGATCTCAGCCCCTTCCGCGGAGGCCGCACCTTGCGCCCCTCCGCCCCTCAACGTGGGGAGACTGCCCAGGGCGCCCAATGCCCGCGCCGCCGCGGCACTGGTGCGCCAATCGTCGCTCTTGAGCATGGCCAGAAGCCGCTCGATCGCCTCCGGGGTAGCCACCGAGAGGCTGCCCAGCGCTTCGGCCGCCGAAGCGCGGACTGTGGTGTTCTCGTCTTCGAGAGCATCCAGCAGAGCGCGGACTACCTGCGCCCACTCGCCCATTCGTGAGGGCATCTGTCCCAGGTCTTCCAGGACACAAATAGCATGGTGGCGCACCCGCCAGTTATCCTTGTCCAGGGCGCTGAGCAACACCCCGACCACCTCTGGTCTGACCTGACCCAGATCGCTCAGCGCACGGGTTACGGAGTCGCGGACCAGCCAGTCATCGACGCCCAGCGCGGTCAGGAGGATGTGCACCACCCCGGGAGTGGTGCATCCCAGGCGGCTGAGGGCCCAACAAACCGAGGAGCGGACCCGTTGATCATCGTCTTTAAGAATAGCCATCAGGCCCCAGACCACTTCCTGGACGGCTTTACCCAGTTTGCCCAGGGCTTCGGCAGCCGCGTCGCGCACCCCTCCGCTTTCGTCTTTGAGCGCAGCCACCAGTCCCCACACCGTCTCAGACGGGGCTGGGCCCAGGTTGCCCAGCGCTTCGGCAGCATAATATCGTACGTACCACTGCTGGTCGCTCTTGAGGGCCGTCAGCAGGCCCCGGATCACTCCCGGGCTGACCCGCTCCAGGTTGCCTAAAGCGCGAGCGCCAGAGACGCGCACCGTCCAATCAGGGTCTTTAAGGGCCAGGAGCAGAACGCCTGTCAGATCGGGCTGGGCGTCACCTGTGCGCAACTGGATAAAGGTCGAGATGATCTGCTCCCGCAGCAGAGGATAACGGCCCTGCCCTTCGTGGTCGAAATAGATATGCAAGAGCTCGCGGACCACCCGCCGACGGAGGGCCGCGTCCAGGCCAATCCCTTCCACAATGCAGCGCGCCGCGAACAGGAGGTCTCGATGCAGGATGTCCTCGTGAGGGCTGGGAGATAAATCGCCGGCCTTCTCTCCCCAGGCCAGCACCGCCTGTTCTACCAGTTCACTGGCGAAAACAGGGTAGTCGGTGTCGATGAAGGCGATAGCCAGCAGGATAGGCTCATCCCAGCGAGGACGGTGCAGATGGGCGCGGATACGTTCCGCAGCCAGGTTAGGTTTGGCTACCAACTCGCGGGCGGCGAAATATTCTTCAAAGGTGGGATGTACAAAACCATAATGCCCAGGGGTGTGCTCCATGAAAAAGCCACTGTGCTGGCATACCCACACTATCAGCTCTTCCACATCGCCTCCGACGGGCCAGGCCCCTTCACCCTTATGTTCCTGGCTCAAGGTGGTCCTCAATATTCGCGCCACCTCTTCCTCGGCCACCAGGCCCGTGTCTCTGTGGGCACGCAACCAGAAAGCCAGAGGCCCCAACAGACGCACCGCTTCGCTTTCCTTGACCAGAGCCACCGAGGGGATGTCCTGTGCCAACTGCCAATCGCGTAACAGGGTTTTGACCGCCAGTTCGTATAGCTCGATGCGGCGCTGAGGCAGACGCATCCCTCGCCGATAGATGAGGGCCAGGAGGACCAGCATCAAGGGGCGGCTGGCCAGACGACGCAGATCAGGGTTGACCTCCATAGCCCATAAAAGGCCCTCAATCTTCCAATCGATCCTCTCGCGTACCACCTCCCTGGAAAGGCCGGGGGCCTTGGCCCGTTCCGCGGCCAGACACCAGTGTTCCAGAAAGGCGCGTATTTCGTCGGCCTTCAAACCCCGTAAGGTACAATGTACAAACTGGTCGGTTAGCGGCGCTACATGATAGCCCGCCAGGCGCGAAGTGATGATGAAACGATTGCCGCCGGACGCGGTTACCGCCTCGGCTCTGGGGCCTGAGGAGGATTTAGCCCCGATTATAGGCCGTCCCTCGGTCGAAGTATGGGCCGCGTTCGACCTGGAGTGCAGATTGGTGCGCTCCTCCTCAGACAACAGGCTGGAGGGAGATGATGAAAAAGTCTCCACAAAACGCTCGATGCAATGCCCAATCTGGACACGGTTGCCAGGGTCAATAACCTCGTCCAGGCCGTCCAGGAGCACCAGACACCGACCCTCCAGCAGATAGCGACGGCATAGTTCATACAGGTTGGGGATGTCTTTCTCTTCAAGGCTGAGATGGTCGGACAGGTAGGCGTCCAGGCTCAGCTCCGGCTTTTCCTGGCGGGCGGCGGCAAATTCGGCCACCCGCACGTAGATAGGCAACCGCACCGTCCCCAGGTCTTCCAGCCCGGTCAGACCTTCTTGCATGGCTTTGGCGAAGCGCAGCGCCAGATAACGTAGCAGGGTGCTTTTGCCTGTGCCTGGATCGCCCAGAATGACCAGCCGCTCGTGCTCACGCACTGCTTCCCACAAGGGAAGGCGCTCGGTCGGACGCACCTCCGGCCTGCCGAGGTAGCGAGTCATGAGCTGTTCCCGTAGTTCCTCTTTTCGGTCGGGGGCCAGGTCGGGCCGGGCCATTACCTCTTCCACCTCGCGCGCCAGCAACCGTCTATCGGCCGGGGTAGGCTCCGGCGGGCGCTCGGCGTGGAGGGGAAAGTAGACCTCTTCCAGCTTCATCTGGACTGGATGCCGTCCTCGTATTACTCCCCACAGGTCCACGTAAGTATTGCCCTCGATGACGCGCTCCAGATAGGCGGCCAGCAGGGCCGGATCGTGAGCGATCTCCAGCCTGGCCTGTCGTTCCTCCAGATAGTCAATCCGCCCCTTCGCATATTCTATCTCGGCGGACAGGTCGAGGGGCGGGGAAGAGGTCTGGTCAGCGGCCATAGCTTGCAATTCGGCCAGATTGCTCTGATAGATCATCAATTGTCTTTTGAGGACATTCAGGTCTTTGGTGAGCATAATCGTCTGGCAAGCACAGCATCGTAGCTACCATAGGGTGGCAAAATTTAAGCGGGTGAGGATCACAAATTCGGGTTTCCAAACAAGCGCAAGCAACGCAATGACCATGACCCCTGCACATGGGTTGCGTTTGCTTGCGCCGGATGTATTCGCTGCCTTGCAGTCCCTAAAGCCGTCAGGCAACGACATTAGGAGCTATTTTTCCCAGAGTTCCAGCATTTTCAGACCGTCCTCAGGCGTCAGAGCAGGAGTAACGGTGATGTAGCCAATATCCTCCCAGGGCAGCGTGGTCAGGGCGGCCGTCATGGCGCTCGGAGCTTCGGCGATCATGACCACCCGGCCGGTACCTATCGACCAGTACTCTCCCAAAATTTTTACTTCTCCGGGAGGGGTCCAGTGAGGACGACGCTCGAGAGCCTCAAGCACCTTGCCCTCATACCAATCGATAATCGCTACGAACAGCATTGTACTACCTCCTTTATTAAATATAATAGTGTACCTGCAAACAGGCATAGGGACTGGGGACGAAACCCAATGGGACAGGCACGCTCTTTATATACTTATTATACCATATTTTAGATAAAAATCAATATCGAAAGGGAGCCGTTTTTTCCAATGCCCCCCTGATTGTTAGCTGTCAGAAATAAAGACGAACTGCTTCACCCACTGCTGGCACAGGGCCTAGCGGGGTGCATCGTTGTGTTCTTCGTCCCCTGGCTCAGCCACAAACATATACCCTTTGCCCCGCACGTTATGGATATAACGGGGCTTGGAGGGGTCAGTCTCCACCTTCTGTCTGAGGCGATGGACGTGTACTCTGACGATGGCCTGCGCCTCCGCCTCGGAGCATTCGTAGTTTTGAACTCGCCTGACCAGTTCCCGCGCACTCATCAAGCGGCCGGCGTTGCTCATCAAACAGGACAAAAGCCGCAATTCGGTCGGGGTCAGGTTCAAGATCTGCCCATGCAAAGTAGCCAGGTGTTTTTGCCAGTTGATAGCCAGAGGGCCCACCTGTAACACCCCATCGGGCCAGGTTGGCCCTGCCCCCGGCAGGGGATAGGTGCTGCTCAGAGGGCTTTCTTCGGCCAGCAGTTCGCGGGCGCTGGCCTCTATCTGGGCCGCCAGTTTGCTGCGCGACAACTGTTGCTGACGTTTGGTCAGCCCTTCGTTCACACTGGCCAGCACTTTCTCCACGGAACAAGGCTTCAGCAGGTAATCGTGCGCCCCCTGACGCAAAGCACTGACGGCGGACTCGATAGTGCCGTAGGCGGTCAACATGATGACCACCACCGAAGGGAAAAGCCTTTTGGCCTCCCTCATGACCTCCAGACCGTCTATGCCGGGCATCTTTAGATCGACCAGCACCAGATCAAAGACCATCTCCTCCAGTCTGGCCAGCGCCTCCTCGCCGCTGGCGGCCTCCACCACATGGTATCCTTCCAGCGACAGAGCCTTGTTCAGAGAAAGGCGGATAGCTGCTTCATCATCTACTACCAATATCTTGGCCTGACCCATCATATTTCTTTCTCCCTCTCTGGCCTGGATTATCTTTCCCACTTAAAATTATATCAATTTTCACGCTGTTTGGCAACACCTCATTTCAGAAGGGTGGCAGACCTGGCTTTCCAAACACGGCTCGCAGGCAAGCAGCCAACTTCGTGGCGCCACGATCCGTTGTTGTCTTGTTATCTATATCCTCCACCTGTTGCCTTTTGGACAAAGTAAGTATATAATGTTGATTGATAGGGCTTTGGTTAGACCATACCAGAGGTATTCTGACGGCGACGAGCTTTACTCTGACCGAGTGGGTGGCTGGACTCCACGTAAGCGTCACAGGCTTATCCCCCGGCTACGGAGCTCGGTTTCAATGGCCCTTTTTCGGACCCAGGCAAAAGGACGGAAAAACCAGGTCCGAGAAACTTGAAAGGAGAGTTTTAAGATGAGTGGAGATTTTTCTGACCCGCCGCCCGAAAGCCTGGAGTTTGCCCACCTGCTGCAAGAACACCGCGAGGAGCTCATTGACCGCTGCGCCCGACACATCATCGGGATGGCTGAGGGCACCTATGCTCACATCCCCTTCGAGGAAATCCGGCCCAGAACTGCGGTAGGGTACGAAGCATTTCATCGCAGCTTTGCCGAAGACCCCAGCAGTTACGCCGCCTTCTGGGAAAAGTTGGCCCAGGACCGCGTCAGACAGGGCTACGCGATTAAGGACGTGCAAGATGCGATCTCGGCTGTCCGCCACATAGTCTCCGAGTTTATCGCCGAGAACTACGCCGCCGATCCAGAAACCATGCTCACCGTGATTCGCCTGGCTGACGACATCCACGACAGCGCCCGGATGGCCTTGAGCGTAGTTTACATCACCGCCCTTGAGGAAGCCGTCGCCGAACGCAAGCGAGCAGAGGAGGCGCTGGCCGAAGAACACTACCTGTTGCGCACTCTGCTAAACACCTTGCCAGATCATATCTATATCAAAGACACCGAGAGCCGCTTTGTCATCGGCAACATCGCCACTGCGCGCAGTGTGGGAGCCACCACCCCGGACGAAATCGTGGGCAAGACGGACTTCGACTTTCACCCCCAGGAACTGGCAGCGCAGTATTACGCCGACGAACAGGCTATCATCCAGTCTGGTCAAGAGCTCACTGACCACGAAGAACCAGCCGTAGACCCATCCGGTGATCAGCGATGGTTCTCAAGCACCAAAGTGCCTTTACGGGATCGCCAGGGTAAGATTATAGGGCTGGTGGGTATGAACCGGGACATCACCCAGCACAAGCAGGCAGAGGACAAGTTGCGCAAAGCGTACGACGAGTTAGAACGACGGGTGGAGGAGCGGACTGCCGAGCTTTCAAAAGCCAATGCCATACTGAAAGAGCAGATCGCGGAGCGCAGGCAGGCGGAAGAGGCACTGGCCCAGGAGCGCGACCTGTTGCATACCCTTATGGATAACATGCCCGATTTCATCTTCTTTAAAGATGCCCAATCGCGTTTTATCAGAACCAATAGGGCACACGCGCAGATCATGGGCCTGACCGACCCGCAAGAGGTCGTGGGCAAAACCGACTTTGACCTTTTCCCCCAGGAGGATGCCCAAAGATTCTACGACGAAGAACAACAAATCATGCAATCCAGACAGCCTGTAATTAGTAGGGTGTGGCAGATTCCCACCAAAGAGGGCGATGTAATCTGGGTATCGGAAACCAAAGTGCCCCTGCTCGATGAAGCGGGGCAGGTGGTCGGTCTGGTAGGCATTTCCAGAGACATCACCGAGCGCAAGCAGGCAGAAGAGATCACCCATATGCAACGCGAGATCATCGAGGCCCAACGCCGGGCGCTATGGGAATTGTCCACCCCCATCGTGCCCGTGCTGGAGGGGGTGTTAGTGCTGCCCCTGGTGGGCGGCATTGATAACAGACGCGCTCAACAAATCATGGAGACCCTGCTGGAAGCCATCGGCCACTACCAGGCCGCAGTGGTAATCATTGACATCACCGGCGTGCCAATGGTGGATACCGAGGTGGCCAATCATATTTTGCAGGTGACGCGGGCCTCCGCCCTGTTGGGCTCGGAGTGCGTGCTGGTGGGCATCTCGCCGGAGGTGGCCCAGACCATCGTGTCCCTGGGGGTGGATCTATCGAGCATTATCACCCAGGCCAACCTGCAAAGCGGGATCGAGTACGCTTTGAAAAAAACTAAATGGCGTATGGTCAAAGGGTGAAGCTCGCGGACGGCCCCCGTCTCGGGGGCGACTCAGGGGCGAAACAGCCTGTTTAGACCGCCCTCGGGGACGAGGGCTATGAGCAGTCGCCAAAATTTCCGGACGCACCCGTCAAAGTGCTTCATTTGCCCTCAGGCCAAAATTGGAGTATAATAGTAGCATCCCAGACGAGGGCTATCGTCTGTAGGTTCAAATCCTTAAAAGCTCACTACTTTTAGTAGGGGAACAGCCGCGATCATTAAAGGCCCCAGGCATCAGCCAGGCCGAGTGAGTTTTACCGGTTTCTCAGCCTTACGGCAACAAAAAAACCGGTTTTAACTCGACAATGATCATTAAAGGCAAAAAGGCTTTGGTTCTTGTATTATTGGTAGGAAGCGTGGCGGGCTTCCTTTTAGGTCTGCTGATAGGCTGGGTGCTCTGGCCGGTTCAGTACTATGACACGGACATCGTTGATTTGAGATCGGAGCACAAAGATGACTACGTGGTTATGGTGGGCGCTGCTTACGTTCTTGATCGTGATCTGGAGCAGGCCCAGGTGCGTCTGGATAGATTGGAGGTGTCCGATGTAGCCCGGTTCGTGGCCGATCTGACCGAAAGATATATGGCAAATGGCGCAGATGTCGCTGATGTATCTCCCCTGGTAGCCCTGGCCCAGGCTTTAGGGGTGAGCAACCAGGACATGTTGGCCTACATTGCTACCCCGACACCCACGGTCACGCCCACGCCGACGCCCACGCCCAGCTCAACGCCCAGCCCGACCTCGACGCCCACCGTTACCTTGACGCCCACCGCCACCTCTACACCTGCTCCGCCGACTCCTACCCTCGTACCGCCCAGCGCCACGCCTGAGCCGCCCTCCCCTACCCCCAGCCCTGTACCACCAACCGAGACCCCCACCCCCCCCATCGATTTCAGGATAGCCAACCAGCGGATCCTGACTGTCTACGAAAACGGGGGTTGCGAGGGCAATCGCCTTCTGACGGTGCTGGTGGTGGATAAAGACGCTCACCCTTTGGACGGCGTGGTGATGGACGTGGCATGGTCAGGAGGGTCGAACCAGATCATTTCGGGGGCCAAGGAACCGGGGTTGGTCGAGTTTGAGATGCATGGCGCTTATCAGATTCAGGTGGTAGGCGATATCTCAGGCCGCACGTACAGCGGCCAGGCTACTCGCTGGCTCGATTCTCAAGAGCCATCGACCCAAGATTTGATCGCCGGTGAATACTGCCTCGATGAACGGGATTGCGCCCAGAAACGACAACAAAACCTGCTTTGTCCGGGACATTATTCCTACGAAGTTGTTTTCCAACGACAGTGGTGAGCTACGAAAGCAGGGGTTAGAATCGCGGGGCGGAGGGGAATATGCTCACTATTGTTATGATGTCATTCTCAGGCGGCAATGGTAGATGGTCTTTGAGAGCGGACAAAGGGTTTTGTGGATAGCTCTGCTGGCAGGTCTGGCCCTCGGCTTGGGGTTGGGCTTGACCCTGACCTGGCAGCTCTGGCCGGTGCAATATTACGATACCGATCCGGTCGATCTGCGGCCAGAAATTAAAGAAGAATACATCGTTTTGATAAGCGCCGCCTATTCTCTCGATGGAGATCTGGATAAGGCTAAAAGACGGTTAAGGGCCCTGGGGGAACAAGATGACGGTCAAATGGTGACCGCGCTGGCCGAAAGATATATCCAGGAAGGACGGGAGGTCACCATCACGCGCAGTCTGGCCAGGCTGGCCTACGCGCTGGGAGCAAGCAGCAGCGCCATATTGGTCTTTATCGTTACGCCTACCGCCGGCCCCACTGCGACGCCTACGCCCACCTTGTCGCCGACACTGCCGCTGCCGACCGAGACACCGCCGCCGACCGAGACGCCCACCGCCACGGCCACCCCAACGGCCTCTCCCACCCCTGTGGTGGCCTACCGGCTGCTCAGTAGAAAACGCCTGTGCGCCGAGGAGGCGGCTCCAAGACGTATCCTGATCTACGTCAGGGATGAGAAGGGGCAGGGTGTCGCCAGGGTGGGGCTCAAAGTCTCGTGGTCAGGAGAAGAATCGGAAGGAGAAGAGGTTTTTTTCACCGGCCTGAAACCCGACGTAGACCCTGGTTATGCCGACTTTGACATGAAAGCAGGAATGGTGTATGATATCAGTGTTATGGGCAGCAACGACGTAGCCAGGGAAATAGCTTTCACCGAGGATTGCTCCGAACAAGGCGCTCCTTCGTGGCAGCTCGTTTTTCAGGAGGGTTCTTGAAACGGCAACCCATTTCGTGTTGATACTTCTGGGTTATAAATAACTCAAGGGGGATAGGTGACACAATGGGCGCCCGGCTCAGTCAAATCTGGCGAACTTGGAAGCAAACGATTATCGGGGTGGTTATTGGCAGTGTGCTGGCCTTCCTTGTACGTGAAACTGCTTCGGGGCTAATCGAAGGCACCCTATCCAAGTGGATAATAGAGCGGCTAATTCCGTGGCTCCCACGATCCCGCCCTGTCTCTCACTGGCTTCTGCTCGTACTGCCGATAGGTTCTGGACTGCTGATAGGTCTTATAGTGGCAATAGTTGCCATGCAGCGACGGACCACCCAGGCAGCCGTTTGGCTCGATCTAAGGGATGCCGAAACTCTGAAATATGCGGCAGCATATCTGTACACCAGAAGTTTCCTTGAACTCCTGGCAAGTATAGACGATGACTTACGACAGTCGGTGGAGGACAGAAACCGCGCAAGTAGTCTGAAGGACTTTATTGAGAGTTTCTTCATACAAACCCTTAACTTCTTAGGTCCCGAAGTTAGAACCGGTGTAATTTTTCGGCCAAACAAAGATGATCCTGAATGGCTAGCGGCATGGCAAGCTAATCCAGGACATATCGAAACCAAGAAAACTTTCTATATAGGCAAAGATGAGAACAGATTTAAGGATCGCGGGTGTGCGGGAGAGGCGTTTATTGAGAACGAGTCAATAAAATACAATATCATTGATGAAAAGACTGGAAGAGGTGATCATCCACGTAAAAAAATATTTGAAGATTATGAAAAGAGAATAGGTGGCCCAGACTATCTATCATCTGTGAGCTTACCAATACACTGGAATAAAAAGGTTGTCGGGGTGCTTTGTATAGATAGTAAACAAAGGAATTTCTTTTCGGATGAGATGGTAGCACTCTTACAAGTTATTGCAGATAGAATTGGAGACGCACTCTATTTGCACGGGGAACTTGAGCAGCAGCCTCCGTGAGAACGCACGCAGTTCTTTCATAGACATGTCTGGACTTTGGCAATTTTCCCAAGCCACTGCGAGCCTGTTCAGAAGCAGTTATCATTACTTAAAATTATGCATAATTCCCTCAAAGACCCAGCCGACATGCCAAGAGTGAGGTGTTACATGGCTGAACAAGTAGCTCTCATCTTCGACGGTGACGATACACTTTGGAAAACCCATTACTTGTATGAGAAAGTCAAGACCCAGGCAGCTATTCTACTAAATGATGCGGGTGTTGAGGTTGACAGGGACACATTCGCACAGAAAGTCAACGAGTTCAGTGTTGCCATTGGCAAAAGCCAAGGATTCACCAACACTCGCTTTCCAAGAGCACTAACCGAAGCCTACAGGCACTTCTCCGAACAGCAACTAGTGGACCTCGATGAAAAGACTTTGGAACAGCTTTGGAAACTAGGAGCTTCTGTCGCGACAAAGCCATCCAAATTAATGCCCCATGCCCGCGAAATATTGGAGGTTTTGTCGACAGAGTATGACTGCATCCTTTATACATTAGGGGAGAGAGAACAGCAACTCTACCGTCTCAATTCAGTCTCTCTTGCTTCTTATTTTAAGCATGTTTTCACTTTTCTCCACAAAGGCGAACCTGTTTTGCGACGAATATTGTCTGATCTCAACCTGAATCCTGCATTAACTTGGATGATTGGCAACAGTGCAGGCTCTGACATTAAGCCTGCGCTAAAGCTGGGCTTAAATTGCATCTGGGTTCACACCGAACATTGGCTTTTCGATGACGCTGACATAGATGCCTCAAAGGTTCATGAGATTACATCGCTAGAAGAGGTAGTCCCAATTATTAGGGCGTGGGAACGAGAAAGAACGTTAAGAGAATCACGTGTCGAAAGTGACCTAATGCCGAGAACTGGCGGGTAACCACCAAACGAGTTTTGCCGGTTTCTCGGTTTACCGCAACAAAAGAATCGACCTCTTCTCTCATTTCAAACGAGTTGGGAGCAATACATCTTCAGGGGAAAGGAGGCAAGCAGCTTCCTCCCTCTATTGGAAGTCAGAGGTTTCTGTAAGGTTAGTTAATATGAAATTACAGCTTATCAAAGACGTGCCTCTTTTCGCCCACTGCTCCGCAGAAGAACAGCGCAGTGTGGCCGAAAGGATGCGTCTTGAGCAATATAGGAAAGGTGAAACCCTCTTCGCCAGAGGCGATCCCAGTCGTGCCCTGTATCTCATTGACTCCGGTTGGATCAAGCTCGTAGCCGATGGCGAGGTCATCATCGCCAATCTGGGGCCGGGCAGTCTGGTGGGAGAAGCCGACCTGCTTCTGGGCCAGGCTCGCTCGGTGGATGGTCAAGTAGCCGCCGACGTTCATTTATGGACCCTGCTGGGCCGGGATCTGCGTGATTTGATCTTCGAACATCCCTCCCTCGGTCTGAAGCTGAGTCGGACCTTTGGCGTGCGCATCGCCCAACTCAAGGACTACCTGATCGAACAGCGCCTCAAACCGCTGCCATTTCTGGCCGACCTCTCTGCCGAAGAGTTGGCCGCCGTGGCCGATAAACTGACGCTCAGAGAGTACGAACAAGGGGACTTCATTTTCGAAAACGGTCAGGCGGCAGAAGCCATGTTCATCATCGAGAGGGGACGGGTCAGGCTATCGCCAGCCAGCGAGGGGAAAGAGGCTCAGGATTTCGTCGAGCTGGCAAGAGGCGAAGCCTTCGCCGAGATGGCTCTGCTCACGGCCAGGCCCTACACCGCCAACGCTCAAGCCCTGACCACCACTACTTTGTGGGCGCTGCCTCTGGAAGATTTCGAACAACTGACGGCCCAATATCCCTCCATCAGATTGACCCTCAGTCGGGTGCTCCGCTCTCACCTCGGCCCCGAAGACCAGGCCCAGGCGGTAGCATATTTAAGAAAGATTCCGCTCTTCTCCTCCCTGCCCGCTGACGTTTTGCAAGAGGTGTCCAGGTATCTGCTTTTGCGCTGCGTCCCGCAGGGCGAACTGGTTTTCGCCGAGTGTTCGCCGGGCGATGCCCTGTACATCATCGAGTCCGGGGAGGTTACACTCGTCTCCGACGCTGCTTCCGAAAAAGAAGTCCTGGCCTACCTGAAAGAAGGGGACTTCTTCGGAGAGATGGCCCTGCTGACGGGCAAAACCCGCTCGATGGCGGCCAAAGCCCTAACCGACGTTAACCTCTGGACCCTGTACCGTGCGGATTTCAGCGATCTGACGATTCAATATCCCGCCCTTAACCTGGCTTTGACCGAAACGCTAAGCGCCCGCCTGGCCGAGGCCGACCAGTATTTTACCACTCAACACCTGAGCGAGATGTCGCTGTTCAGCGACCTCCCGAAAACACAACTGAAAGATATCGGGGAGAGATTACGCCCCGTCAAGCATAGAGCCGGAGACCTGATCCTGTCCGAAGATCAACCCGTAGACGTGATGTACCTCATCGAATCGGGTGAGGTCAGGGTGCTATCCTCGGCGGGCCAGAAGGTTACCGCCCTTTACACGCTGGGCAAGGGAGACTTTTTTGGCGAAACCTCGCTTCTGGCCGAAGGTTCTCCCTCCACCATGGTGCAGGCCATCAGCGACGTGGAGCTTTGGGCGCTGACCAAAACCCACCTGGATGAATTATTGACCAGATACCCCCACCTGGCGGTGAAGATCAGCCGCGTGCTCAGCCAACGGCTAAAACGAGCTTACGAACGGCTGGCGCTGGAGATGAGCGCGGAGCCCGCCACTGGAGCGACCGACGCACCACCCTCATCAGCAGCCAAACCCCCAGAAATCCGGCCCGTTTTGAAATCTCCTTCTAAGCCTCGGCCGCAAGAACGCAGGCCCACGGGGACGGCCATGGTGAAACGTGAGACGGCTCCGACCAAACGAAGGGCCGCCGATAAAACCACCGCCAGACGCCAGGCGGCCCCGACCAGACGAGGGGCAACCGACACCACCATCGTGAGACGCAGAACCTCCTATTTCAGTGCCAGGAGAGCGACCGCCGAGACAACGCGGATCAGACTGCCAATAATGGCCCGAAAGTCCAGGGAGGAAACGACTCGCATCAGGGCCATAGATTCCAGAGGGCGCGAACGTCGGACCGAACCAGCACCCGACAGAATGCCTAAGCCGCGAGCCTCTACCTCTAAAGGATTATTCCAGAACGTAGACGAAGTTATCGGCGAAGCGGCCAGTTGGTTTGCTTCCCGCAGCACAGGGGGGCAATTGCGCGTGGTGGGCATCTTCTTGCTTTTCATCTGGCTGTGTGGTATCAGCGCCCCGGTGACGGTCATTTCAGCTTTCTCCATGGAAAACGTGAACGTGCGGTCAATGGCCTTCTTGCAGACGGTGACCCCCACCCCTACTAACACAGCTACTCCCACCGATACGCCCACCGTCACCCCTACCCCCACCAATACCCCCATCCCTACCTGGACGCCGACCTTCACGCCTACGCCGCCGCCCACTGCCACCCCCCTGCCCACCGATACCCCTACCCGGCGGCCGACACCCCGGCCAGTGATACCAACCGATACCCCTGTGCCGGAAGAGCCCACCGCCACTCCTACCCCGGACGTGGACTTCAGGCTGGTGAAAGTGCGAAAACTGACCCCCTGCGAGAACAAGGGCGGACATAATATCTACATCACCGTTCTCGATAAAGAGGGCAACGGTATCCCCAACACCAGGGTGCGGGTTTCGTGGGGGCCTGACGGCGCCGAACTGATCACAGGTAAAAAGCCCGAGATCTCGCTGGGCTTCGTGGACTTCCCTATGTTCAAGGGCACCCACTCCGTAGAGATCATGGACTATCGCAGCGAGGTAGCGACAGGCATTTCGCCCGATATCCCCATAGACGAACCCTGTAGCGAGGCAGGGGTGACCGCTGGTAATACCCTCTATCACTATTCCTTCGAAGTGGTCTTCCAAAGGACGTGGTAGAAATCTAATATAAACCTGAGAGAAAAAAGAGGAAAAATCAACCATGCCACTGGTAACCAGCAAAGAAATATTAAATCAGGCCATGATGGGCCATTATGCCATAGGCGCTTTCAATGCCAACAACATGGAAATGGTGCAGGGCATCGTGGAGGCCGCCCAGGAGGAGAGAGCGCCGGTTATTTTGCAGGTCAGCCAGGGAGCCATCCGCTATGCCGGCCTGGATTACGCCGCCGGCCTGGTCAAGATCGCCGCCGCCCTGGCCGACGTCCCCGTGGTCCTCCACCTCGATCACGGCACCGACTTTGACCAGAACGTGCGCTGTCTGAGAGCCGGTTTTACCTCGCTGATGTACGATGGCTCCAAACGCCCCTTCGAGGAAAACGTGGAGATCACCAAAAGGGTGTGCCAGATCGCTCACGCCTGCGGGATCCCGGTCGAGGCCGAACTGGGACAGGTGCTCAAGATCACCGATGGGGTCACGGCCGAAGACGTTGAAGCGGCCATGACCGACCCTGATCAGGCCAAAACCTTCATCGACCTGACAGGAGCCGATTCCCTGGCGGCGGCCGTAGGCTCGATACACGCCATGACCGGCCGGGAGGCCAGCCTGGACATCGACCGTCTGGAAGCCATCCACCAGAAAGTAAACATCCCCCTGGTGTTGCACGGCTCTTCAGGGGTGAAACACGAGAGCGTGGTGGAGTCCATCGAACACGGAATATGCAAGGTCAACATAGACACCTATCTGCGACAGGGCTTCATGGCCGGCCTGAAAGAAGGGCTGGCCAGGATGCCGGACGAGCTCGATATGCGCAAAATTATATCCATGTCCAGAGAACAGGTTAAGGAGAGGGTGCGGGAGAAAATTCGCCTCCTGGGGAGCAGCGGGCGCATCGATTCCAGCGGCGGGTTTGCCAGCCTGCCCACCCAACACCGCAGCGTGGAACTGGGAGACGTCGAAGTGTGAGAATAGCCAGGCAATGGGGGTGATCAATGCATGGTCAACGCCGCCAGTCCCTTTGGTGTTCAGCCGCCGGAGGGATTTTCTATTTTTAACAGATATTTTACAATTGGATAACATGGACTTAACACCCAGGGGTGATAATAGGGTCAGAAAATGAGTAGAAAAACGCTCAAGAATTTAAGGAGGTAATACCCATGTCAAAAGCTAGACTCAATTTCTGGATCGATACTCTGCTCCTGCTGGCCCTGTTGGGTGAGGCGGTTTCCGGCTTCGTCTTATGGTTGGTGCTGCCTGCCGGGGGAGGGTTCCGCGGCGGGCGGGGGCTAGATACGATCCGGAGCTTTATCTTCACCCGCCACACCTGGCTGGCTGTACACGATTGGTTAGCCGTCCTGCTGGTGGTGGGTATCGTTATCCATCTCGCTCTCCACTGGAAGTGGATAGTGTGCATGGCTAAGGGGTTGTTCAAACGGCTACAAGCGCCACAGGGCGACAGGTGTATGACCACAGAATCCACAATATAAGTTAAGGAGGTACAGTCAGATGAAGTTCAAATCACAGTTACTATGGGGTCTTTTGCTGGCCGCTCTGCTGCTCGGCATCGGTGTAGGGGGAACAGCCTGGGCCGCCGAACCGCCGGAAGCACCGGAGCGGGGCTTCGTGCTCGGTCGGATAGCGGCTATCGAGGGCACGAGCCTGAAGCTCGAGACGCGCCAGGGAGAGTTGACGGTCTTAACCGACGGCAACACCTGCTTCTGGCAGCCCCAGGTGGAGAACCCAACCCTGGCCGACTTTGAAGAGGGCCAGATCGTGCTGGTGCTGGCCAGCCCTGAAGAAGCGGAAGATGGTCTGAAGGCCGCAGTGGTGGCCCAGGCGCCGGGCAAGCAGCCGGGCAAACAACCGGTGAGGCGCGGAATGCGCGGCCAGGTGACGGCCATCGAGGATACCACGCTGGTAGTCAACACGCCCAACGGCCAGGAAGTGAGGATCGTAACCGACGACCAGACCCGCTTCCGGGTGCCCGGGGTCGAAAACCCCACCATCGCCGACGTCGCAGTCGGGAGCCAGCTCATGGTCTACGGAGGTCGGGATGAGGAGGGAACGCTTCGGGCCCAGGCCGTGGTGGTAATCCCCGCCGACCGCCTGCAACAACAGATGGCGCGGGGCGAGGTGAAAGCCATCGAGGGCACCACCCTGACGGTGGGAGCGCCCAAAGGCCAGGAGAGGACGGTGCTCACCGACGGGGAGACCCGTTTCCGAATCGCCAACGTCGAGGAGGCCCGCCTGGCCGACATCCAGGTGGGCGACACAATCCTGGCCCTGGGCGATCCTGACCAGGCAGGCAACCTGGTAGCCAAAGTGCTGGCCGTCGTCCCTGAGGGGGAGAACCTGCGCCGCTACGTGCTACGCGGCCAGGTGACGGCCACCGAGGACGGGACGCTGGTGGTCTCAACGCCCCAGGGCCGGGGAGAGCGCCGGGTGACCACCGATGCCCAGACTTACGTCCGGGCCTTGGGGGGCGAGGAGATAACCATCGGCCAGGTGCAGGTTGGGAACAGGGTCATGGTCGTGGGGCATCCAGCCCAGGATGACACTTTGTCGGCCTGGGTGGTGATTGTGGCCCAGGGCAAGCCCCCAGCCTGACGTAACAACCAGGTCAGCACATTCGGCCCAAAGGCCCTGATTCAAGCCACAGAGAGCACAGAGAAAACTCTGTGCCCTCTGTGTTCTCTGTGGTTAAGAAATACAACAAAAAACACCACATGGAGGTAGAAAATGAGTCTCGTTGGTCTGGACATCGGCACCACCGGCTGCAAAGCGGTGGCCTTTAACCTGGAAGGGGAGCTTCTGGCCCTGGCCTACCGCGAGCACCCCCTGCTCCATCCCCAGCCGGGCTGGTCGGAGCACGACGTCGATTTGGTGTGGGATGAGGTACAAACCGTGCTGAAGGAAGTGAACGCCCAGGTAAAACACGACCCGGTCAAGGCTTTGAGCATCTCCTGTCACGGAGAAGCGGTGACGCCCGTAGCCAAAGACGGCACGCCTCTCTACAACTTCGTCATCACCTTCGACGACCGCACCCGGCCCCAGTACCGCTGGTGGAAGGAAGAAGTGGGCGCAGAGAGAATTTTCAAGATCACAGGCATGCCCCTGCACCCCATGTATTCCATCAACAAGATCATGTGGTTCAGGGAAAATCGTCCCGATATCTTTGAACGGACCTGGAAGTTCCTGTTGGTGGAGGACTTCTTTAACTACAAGCTGGGGGCGGAGCCCGCCATCGACTACTCGCTGGCGGCCCGCACCATGGCCTTCGACGTGACCAAACACGTCTGGTCGGAGGAGATGCTGTCCCTGGCCGGCCTGGATGCCGGTCTCCTGTCCCGGCCTGAGCCTTCGGGGACGGTGGTGGGCCACGTGTCGCAGGCGGTGGCCGGGGAACTGGGTTTCAAGGGAAAGGTAGCCATCGTCACCGGCGGGCACGACCAGCCCTGTGGCGCCTTAGGCGCAGGCATCATCGAGGAGGGCATCGCCATAAACGCCACCGGCACCTCCGACGTGGTCTGTCCGGCCTTCGAGAAGCCTATCTTGAGCCAGGCCATGCTGGAGGCCAACTATCCCTGCTACTCCCACGTTTATGAAGATATGTATTTAACCATCGCCTTCAATCTGACGGGCGGGCTGCTGCTGCGCTGGTATCGGGATACGCTGTGCCAGGCCGAACAGTTGGAGGCCGAACGCACCGGGCGCGACGTTTACGATATCATCGTGGAACAGGCCGCCGCCGAGCCGGTCGATATCTTCATCCTGCCGCACTTCGTGGGCAGCGGCACCCCCACCCTCGACCCCGCCTCGCGCGGGGCCATCCTGGGTCTGACTCTGGACACCGACAAAGCCGACCTCTCGCGCGCCGTCCTGGACAGCACCGACTACGAGATGAAACTCAACCTGGAAACGATGAGAGACATTGGCATCCACATCGAGGAGCTGCGGGCCGTCGGCGGCGGGGCCAAGTCGAAGCGCTGGCTTCAACTCAAGGCCGACACCTTTGGGGTGCGCGTGGTATCCCTGCGGGTCTCTGAGGCGGCCGGGCTGGGCACCGCTATCCTGGCCGGGGCGGCTATCGGTGAATTCGATAACGCGCGTCAAGGGGTGGAGGCCGCCGTCCAGATCGGAGAGGTCTACGAGCCGGACAGGACCGAACAGGCCAAATACGAGGAGCGATACCGGCGCTTCGTGGAGATTTACCCCCTGCTGCGCGAGTTCAATCATACTCTGGCCGGTGCTTGACCGATGATAAGATAGGCCCATTTCAGATTTGACTTTTAGCCCAAAATCCAGCATAATAGTACCAGACTACAGTGCGTGGTCAACCCGCTTTCTGGGAAGTGGGGAATTTTGTATAATTTATGCAGAGTAAGGAAAGGAGGCTTTGAGTGGAAGAGAAAGTTTGCTGTGTCTGTCACATCCGGGCCGGAGAAGCACGGCCAGAGTTGGGTGGACGAATTTACTGTGGCATTTGTCACGGTAAGGTAACCAGGGATCGGCGCAGCCTGTGGTGGACTGTGGTGGTGGAGATCGTGGCCCTCCTGATATTCGTGGGTATAGTGGCGGCGATAGCGAGAGCCGCGCCTACCCTGGAGGGCACCTCCCTGATCCTGGCCGGCGTCCTGATGGCCCTGATCCCGGCTCTGATCTGGCTGGTGTTATTCTACCAGCAGGATCGCCTGGAGCCTGAGCCCAAAGGCTACGTTCTGGGCGTCTTCATCCTGGGGGCCATTCTGGCTAACGCCGTATCCATACCCGTCATCCGCGACCTGTTCCAGGTGCAGGACTGGGTTTATACCACTACCCTGTCTCGCATCCTGGGCTCCATCCTGGTGGTGGGCTTCGTGCAGGAGTTTCTCAAATACGGTGCGGTGCGCTATACCGTCTACTCCTCGGTCGAATATGACGAACGGGTGGACGGGGTGATCTACGCCACGGCGGCCGGTCTGGGCTTCGCCACCATGTTGAACTTCGTGTACGTGCTGGAAAACGGCGGCGTCGATCTGACGGTGGGAGCCATCCGCATGGTGGTCAACGCCCTAGCCCATGCCAGTTTTGCCGGGGTGATGGGTTATTTCCTGGGTCAGGCCAAATTCGAGTCCAAGGGGCCGCTGTGGTTGCCGCTGGGCCTGTGCATTGCGGCCACCCTCAACGGTCTGTTCTTCTACGTGGAGGATGTGGCTACCGCCACGCAGGCTACGTTAGGTGCTCAGGGGTTCCAGTTCCAGCCTATCTACGGTCTGGTGGCGGCCGCGGTGATTGCTATCGTGGCCTTTGCGGTGGTCTTCTACCTGATACACCAGGCCAACAAGGCCACCTTGACCAGAGGGGCCTAGGGATAAGGTCATCGAGGCAGAGAAAATGAGGAGGTAGATTATGCAAACCGAGACAACGGCGAAAGCCCGCCCGCTTCTTTGGACCAGAGAAGAGCCTGAATGGGTGGTGTGGGTTCTGGTCATCGTGGCTTTGGTGGTGGGTTGGTTCCTGAAGGGAGCCTTTCAATACCAGACGGAAGTTTTCACCGATCCGGATAGCGGCCTGACGTTCCGGTATCCGGCCAGTTGGTTTTTGGAGAGCAATCAGGCTCAGATCGGCGATGAGGGGGTCATCCTGACCGTTTCCGACGCTCATTCCGAGTCGGCTTTCAATACCACTTTTTCGGTCAGGATCAAGAAGGTGGAAGAAGAAACCACTGCCGTCGATCAGGCCGAGCTATGGATCCTTCAGCGTGGAGAGGGGTTGACCAAGTATCGCGTCCTGTCCAAAGAACTGAGCCAGGTGGCGGGACAGGAGGCCGTAACTATCGACTATGGCTACGTGGAGGACCCTCTGCGTTCGTCGGCGATGAGCGTCTCTTTGCCCGTGGTCGTCCGGGCGGTCGATGTCGTGCTTGTCCGCGACAACCAGGTCTATGTCCTGACCTTCGCCGCCGATCAGTTGGTCTTCGACGAGGCGAGCAAGACGCTGGAACGCTTGCTGAATAGCCTCAGCTTCAAGTAGGAGGTATGTAACGATGAGAAAATATCTAACAATCCTGATGGTCGTGGTCCTGCTCTCGCTGGTCCTCTTGCCCCAGTACAACGCCCCCAGCCAGGCTTTGGCCCAGGATGCCTTGCGCCAGGCCCTGTTTGCCACCGTGCGCATCGTATCGCCTGTGGAAGGCACCGACATGGCCTCAACAGGATCAGGCTCAATTCTGACGAAAGATGGCCTCATCCTGACTAACATGCACGTCGTGGCCGACACGGATACCAAGGAGTTCTATAACAGCGAGAAGGCGGCGGGCATCGCCATCACCACCGATCTGCGGGCCATGCCCCAGATGACCTTCCTGGCCCAGTTTGTCAGGGGCGATTTTGATCTGGACCTGGCTCTGATCCAGATCGTGGCCTACGTTGATGGTGACCCCCTGCCGTCCGACCTATCTTTGCCCGTCATGCCTATGGGCGATTCGGACGATGTGAACGAGGTGGATATCGGCCTGCCGATATACGTCATCGGTTTCCCCGGCCTGGGCGGAGGCTCGGTGACTTTCACCGAGGGAGTGGTGGCCGGTTTCCTGGAGGCGGGGGTCGTCGATGACTGGACCTGGATCAAGACCGATGCCGAGGTGAATAAAGGCAACAGCGGTGGGGCTGCCATCAGCCAGGGAGGCACCTTGATCGGGGTGCCAACCCTGGGCGTCTCCGATCCCGAGACGGCGGGCAAGCTCAGCCTCATCCGTCCTATAAACGAAGCCAAGGACCTGATCGCGGGTAAAGGGCAACCGGAGAAGCCAGACACAGGACCTGGGTTTCCTCCTATCAAAGGCAAACCCACAGGCAACTTAGGGCCGATCACCTTTGCCCTGGGCTACGACGAGGCTACCAGGCAGCCCATCGACTCCGGCACGGAGTTCCCGTCCGGGACCACGAAGGTGTTAGGCGTCTTCGACTACGAAAACATGCAGAACGGCATGGAGTTGGGGATCCAATACTACTACAACGACCAGAAGGACGTGGGGGGCACCTACGAGTGGAAGGGCGGAGCCTCGGGTACGGACTACGTCTGGATCAAAAACGAGAATGGCCTGCCTGAAGGCACATATGGCCTGGAGTTATACCTGGAGGGCAGCGTCGCTCAAGAAGGCTCCTTCGCCATCGTCGAAGGGGCAAAGGGCCTGCCGATCACCGAGGGCGACGTGCTGGTAACGGGCATCATCCGCGACGCCGATACCCAGCGGGGCCTCCCGGGTGCCCTTTTTGTCGTACTCAACCCCGGCGTAACTGTCAAGCAGTTCCTCGACACAGAAGACGAATCGCTGGTCTTTAATTACGCTAAAACCGATCAGCGAGGATACTTCGAGCTTACCCGCAAACTGACCCGCGGGGAGACTTATAGCCTGATCATCGGGGCCAAAGGCTATCAGCCCATCCTGGAGGACAATGCCCAGGTGCCGCAGGACGCCTCTAGCCGGCTGGAGCTAACCATCGACCTGCAAAAAGGTTAGGCCGCTGGCACATAGACTTTTACGTGGAACCTCGCCTCTCTCAGAGAGGGGCGAGGTTCTTTTTCAGGATTGCATCAGGGCCTTCGCCCGGCTTATCTGCTCCTGCACGGCCTGGGTAGCCGTCCCCCCCGGCGAGTTTTTCTTATCCACCGCCCGCCGGCAATCGAAGACCTGGTAAACCTCAGCCTCGAACTGCTCGGAGATGGCCCGGTATTCATCCAGGGATAGCTGGCGCAGGGGTAAGCCCAACTCTGAGGCCCTGCTCACCACCTGGCCGACGAGATGATGGCTCTCCCGAAAAGGCACCCCTTTTCTCACCAGATAGTCGGCCAGCTCAGTGGCCAGGATCTCATCCTCCAGCGTTTCAGCCATCCTCTCCGCCTGGACCTTCACGGTGGAGATAACCCCGGCGGCGATGGGCAGCGCCATCTCCAGGGTATCGATGGCGTCAAAAAGAGGTTCCTTGTCTTCCTGCATATCCTTATTATACGTGGAAGGCAGACCCTTCATTACGGTCAGCAGGGTCACCAGGTGGCCGATTGTCCGCCCGGCCTTGCCCCGCAATAGCTCCAGCGAATCGGGGTTCACCTTTTGGGGCATGATGCTGGAGCCGGTGGCATAAGCCTGGTCGATCTGGACAAAACCGAATTCCCGGCTGGACCAGATGATCAAGTCCTCGGCCAGACGGCTGAGGTGCACCTGAAGCAGCGCCGCCCAGGCCAGAAACTCAACGATGTAATCACGGTCCCCTACGGCGTCCATGCTGTTCTCGGCCAGATGGTGAAACCCCAGCTCCCGGGCCAGGTACACGCGGTCGATGCCCAGCGAGTGGCCGGCCAGAGCCCCTGCCCCCAGAGGCAGCACCGCGACCCGCTTTCTCAAATCGTCCAGCCGTTCCCGGTCACGTTGCAGCATCCAGAAGTAAGACATCAGCCAATGGCTGAAGAGCACCGGTTGAGCCTGCCGAAGATGGGTGTAACCGGGCATGATGACTGCCAGGTGCTTTTCGGCCTGCTCGACAATGGCCTTTTGCAGATCGGTGAGAGCCCGGCGTAAGGGCTCGATCTTATCCAGCACGTACAGGCGGACGTCGGTGGCGGCCTGGTCGTTGCGACTGCGCCCGGTATGGAGCTTGCCCCCCACCGCCCCGACCAGTTCTGTCAAGCGCCGCTCGACGGCGGTGTGGATATCCTCGTCGGAGGGATGCAGCTCAAAAGTGCCGGCGGCAAATTCCTGTCGCACTGCTTCCAGGCCCCGCCTCAGCTCTGCACCCTCTTCACCGGTGATCAGTCCGGCCCGTTCCAGAGCTCTGGCGTAGGCCATGCTACCCCGGATGTCGGCCTCGTACAGCCGCCAATCGAAGCCAATAGAAGCGTTGAAGCGTTCCATCAAATCGTCGGTCACCTTCTCGAAACGTCCACCCCACAGTTTGCTCAAATCTCCATCTCCTTAAAAAATATACAAACCCTTCTGCGGGTTCTAACGTAAGCCCGTTCCACACCGTTTACAAAACCTGTAACCGGAGGCGTTGGTCTCTCCACACCGTGGACAGGTCACCTGCCGGGGCCTGCTGAGCAAAGGCAGACCACAATTGGTACAGAATTTCCTGGTTATCCGGTTGAAGTGTCCACAGCGTGGGCACCTGTTTGCAGCGGCGGCTACCAAGGGGATGCCGCAGTTGGTGCAGAACTTCCTTTCTATAGCATTGAGGTGACCGCAGCGTGAACATGGCCTTTCCTGCACCGCCCGCGAGGGCCCCGCCTGTGAGGCAGACGAGCTTGCTCTACCTGGTCTCGGAATCAGGCGCGGTTTGGGAGTGGCAGAAGAGAGGCGGTCGGCCCGGCTCGCTTCCAGGGCCCAGCTCAAAGCCTGCGCCATCTGTCCCGCCCGTGCGTACCGACTTGCGGAGTCTTTAGCCACCGCCTTGAGCACCACCCGTTCCACCGTAGGCGGGATATGGGGATTGAGCCTGCGAGGCAGCGGCAAGGGAGCCTGGATGTGCTTAACCAGCACGGCCAAAGGCGTATCGGCGGCAAAAGGTATCTGTCCGGTCAGCATCTCGTAGAGCACTATCCCCAGGGAGTAGATATCGGTGCCGGCACCCACCGGGCGTCCCTCAGCCTGCTCGGGCGACATGTATTCCGGGGTGCCCATGATGCCCGACCTGGTCAGGGAAGTGCCCTCCACCATCTTGGCCAGGCCAAAGTCGCTCAGAATGGCATCGTTCTCAGGAGTGAGCAGGATGTTGGACGGTTTGACGTCGCGGTGGATCATGCCCCGTTCGTGAGCGTAGTCCAGAGCCCCGCTCACCTGGTTGACGATGCCAGAGACTTCCTCCAGGGACATTAACTGACCGGCCTCCCTTACCTCTTGCAGCCTGGCCTTGAGGGTGATACCCTCGACGTATTCCATAACCATGTAGTACAGCCTGTTTTCTATCCCAAAATCGTGCACCTGGACGATGTGCACGTTGCGCAGACTGGCTACCGCTCTGGCTTCCTGGCGAAAACGTTTCACAAATTTTTCGTCGCCGGCCACCGACGGATGGAGAACCTTGACCGCCACATAACGCTCAAGAGAGGTCTGATAAGCTTTGTAGACTGTGGCCATCCCTCCCATGCCCAATTTCTCCACCAAGAGATATTGGCCCAAAGTCTCGCCGCTTAGATCAGCCATACTTCACCTCTTCTGTGCTGCCCCCGCCTGGCCTGGAGATAAAGCCTCCGTGAACTCCCCTGTAGCTAAAAAACACGGTCTCGCGCTTTCATTATACCACAAAAAGAGAGATTAGCAATTGACCTGGGGCGCTTTTCGTGTTATACTAAATTAACTTAACTTTACCCATACGCAACAATCCATCGGGAGGATACCCGAGACCAGAAGGAGGAGAACACCGATGGTTGAACAGACGGAATACACCTACGACGTGTTCATCAGCTACAGCCATCACGATGGCGAGTGGGTGCGCAACTGGCTGCTGCCGCGCCTGGAAAGGGCCGGCCTGCGGGTCTGCATTGACTTCCGCGACTTTGAGGTCGGCGTGCCCAGCCTGGTCAACATGGAATGGGCCGTGGAGCGGAGCCGCAAAACGTTGCTGGTGCTGACCCCGAACTGGGTTAAGAGCGAGTGGACCACCTTCGAAGCCCTCCTGGTGCAGACCGACGACCCCAGCGGCCTGCGCCGCCGCACCCTGCCCCTCATGCTGGAAAAGTGCAAGCTCCCCAAACGCATCGACATGCTGACCTACGCTGATTTTACGCGGCCTGACCAGCGGGAATCGCAGCTTGAGCGCATTTTTGACGCCATCGGCGACGGGGTCGCCCTGACGCGGGCTGTCGAGGTGTCCGATACCACGGAACAGGCAGCGACCAGCCCTGGTACTGGCGAGGACCCGCAGTATCTTCGGAAACTCCTCGCCACCAAGCGCCGCCGTTTGCAAGCGCTTGAGCTCCAGGAAGCGCAATTCGGCATCAGTGCGCCACCGCACGTCACCATCGAGATTGAGGACCTGCGCCGCGAGATCGCAGAACTGGAGGCCCAACTGAAATGATTTTTGATTTCTTAATCGGATAACGCTAATGCCAGCAACCTGCCTGGGAGTCAAACTCCCAGGCTAAAAGCTGAAGCAAGCTAAAGCTTGCAGTGCGCTTCAGCGCACTTGAGCTATCAGCCTGGAAATTGATTTCCAGGGCGCGTGCTCAGGCCGGTAGGAGGTGCACGTGAGCGACGATTCAAAGCACACCAGAAGAACCCTCGAAATCAAGCGGCGACGCCTTTGGAAACTGGAGAAACAGGCGGCTCGCCATGGCCCAGATTGCCCGCCTGAGATTGAGATGGAGATCGAGGATCTCCGAGAGGAGATCAGGAGGCTTGAGGCCGCTGAGGGAGTCGCCATACTGCCCCTGCCCCCACAACCCTGCTTCGCCCACTACTATCCCCTGCAAGAGAACTTCACCGGCCGCGTCGGCGAGCGGCAGATGCTCACCAAGTGGCTCATCGCAGGCTCCAGGTCGGTCCTGGCCCTGGTCGCCCTCGGCGGGATGGGCAAAAGCTCACTGGCCTGGGTGTGGACGCGCAGGGATGTAGCGGGTCTTCCTGTTCCGGGCCTGCCCGAGGATCCGCCGCAGGTCCAATCGAAAGTGCAGGTGCCCGAAGAGCACAAACCCGGCGGTCTCCTTTGTTATAGCTTCTACGAGGGCGGTGGTACCTTCCGTGGCTTTCTGGAGACCGCCATCGCCTACTGCTCCGGTAGAGAGCGAATCGCTCAGGACTACCTGACCGTGCCCGGCCCAGAAGGGCCCTTGATGGATTACGCTACAATGCAGGCCGAACTGCTCCAGTTGTTGCAGCAGCATCGCTTCTTACTTATATGGGATGGCGCAGAACGGCTGCTGCGGGAATATGGGGGACTCGATGCCAGTTTGCGCGAGGAACGGGATCCCGAAGACATGGGACCGGAGTGCCGCGACACCATTGAACCGGCTGTAGGCAGGTTTTTGAGGGAGTTGGCAGGGCAATCCTCCTCCCGGATGCTGCTCACCAGCCGCCTCTATCCCCGTGTGTTGGAGGGGCTGGCAGGGGCCAGGAAACAGGAACTGAAGGGACTCAGTGAAGAGCACGCCATAGCTTACCTGCGCGCGCGGGGGATCCGTGGGCATCGGGCTGAACTGGTATCGGCGGCAAGGGAGTACGGTTTCCACCCACTCAGCCTCAGCAACCTGGCCGCTGACCTGCTCGAAGACTTTGAGCAGGAAGGGGACATCTCGGCCGCGCCCAGGTATGACGAGACCGAGACTTTGAAAGCACGTCGCCGACACATTCTGGAACGCGCCTACGCGCGAAGGGCTCCACATCGTCAGGAACTGTTGAGCCGTCTGGCCGCCATGCGTGGGACCACTCCGAAGGAAGTAGTTCGCTTGCTTGCAGAAGACATCGCAGGTGTCCGGCCTGAGACCCTGGGCCGGGACCTGAATGAACTGGTTCGGCACGGCCTTCTGCGCCATCCCGCTGCGGATCGATACGATTTTCACCCCGTAGTCCGGCGCTACTGCTATAAAAGGCTTGAGGAAAAGCAGGAGGTCCATCGCAGACTCATGGAGCACTTCAGCGCCATTCCTGAGCCGGGGAAGGTGGTGCCATTCGAAGACCTGGCCCCGGTCATCGAACTCTACCACCACACCGCCCACGCCGGGCGATGCGACAAGGCAGTTAAGTTGTTCCGTGACCGGCTTAACAAGCCGCTCTACTACCGCTTTGGCGCCTACCAGGTCTGCATCGAACTCCTGCGCGCCCTCTTCCCCGAGGGCGAGGACAAGCTCCCCCCGCTGGACACGGATGACAAGAAGGCCTGGACGCTGAACGAACTGGCGAACTCCTACGGCCTCTCCGGCCAGCCCCGCCGCGCCGTGCCGCTGTACGAGATGCACAATGCACTTCAGGAGAAACTGAGCAACAAGAAAAACCTCGCCGTCGGCCTGGGGAACGTCGCCGGGATGGCCCAAATCATCCTCGGCGAACTGGCGGCGGCGGAGCGCAACCTGCGGCGCAGCATCGAGTTGAGCCGCGAGATCGAAAACGAGTTCGTTGAAGCCATCGGCCACCAGGAACTGGGCCGGCTGCTGGCCTACCTGGGCGCTTTCGAGGAGGCCGACCGGGAACTGGACGAATCCACCCACTACTGGGAGCAAACCGGTGACAAGCAGGGCATCTGTCTTGATGAAAGCTACCGCGCCCTGCGCGCCCTGCTGATGGGGCAGGCCCAGGCCGCGCTGGAGGCCGCCCGCCGGGCGCACGAAATTGCCACCAGCCGTCAGAACGAGAACGACCGTATCCGGGCCGAATGGCTGCTGGGGGCGGCGCTGGTGGCCCTGGCCTCGGAGGGAGGGAGGCGGCAAGATAAGCTCCTGGCCGAGGCCGAAGCGCACCTGAGCGAAGCGCTCACCCGCTGCCGCCGCATCAACCTGGTGGAACTGGAGCCGGACATCCTGCTTTCCTGGGCGCGCTGGCACCGCGCCAGGGGGGAGGCAGAGGAAGCCCGTCGGGACGCCGCAGAAGCGCTCTCCATCGCCGAGCGCTGCGAGTTCCGGCTGAAGCAGGCCGAGATCCACAACTTCCTGGCCCAACTGGCGCGGGAGGCGGGCCAGGTCGATGAGGCGCGGCGGCAGGCCGAAATCGCCAGGGAGCGCGCCCGGTGCGACGGCCCGCCGCATTGCTATAAGGCGGCGCTGGAGGAGGCGGAGAGGCTGCTGGCCGACACGGATTCTGGTCACGGATGACACGGATGAATCGCGGATTGCACGGGAATCCGTGATATCCGTGAAGGAAATCCGTGTCTGCTTGTGTCCTTTGTGGTAAAAAGTAAGGAGGAAAAACGAATGGTCATCACCCGGCGGATCAAGCTGAATACCAGGGGACATACGGATATCATCGACATCACCGAGCAGGTGGCGGGGGTGGTGGGCGGCTCCGGCCTCAAAGACGGCATCGTGACCATCTTCGTGCCCGGCGCGACCGGCGGGGTCACCACCATCGAGTACGAGCCTGGCCTGGTGCACGACTTCCAGCAGGCCTTCGAGCGCATCGCCCCCTACGGCATGGAATACCGCCACCATCAGCGGTGGGGCGACGACAACGGCTCTTCCCACGTGCGGGCTTCGCTGCTCGGCCCTTCGCTGACCGTGCCCTTTGCGGACCAGGGCCTGCTGCTGGGCACGTGGCAAAACCTGATATTCATAGATTTTGACACCCGTGCCCGCTCCCGCGAGCTCGTTCTGCAACTGATCGGCGAATGACAACAACGAACGAGGGAATTGACCGAACGCGCCCGGTCTCCGCCCCCGGGGACGGGGGCTGGAGCGGTCGTTGTGCAGATAAATAGATAAAACATCGGTGTTTATCTGCGTTTATCGGCGGTTACACCTTACGGTCTCCGCCCCCGGGGACGGGGGCCGGGGCACGAGTGGCTATAGTTGGGCGTAAATATCTCGCACCGCGGGATAGAGCTGGCGGTAAATCTCGTAAGGGCGGCTGTATCCCTGAAAAGCCTCGGCGTCCGGCTCGATGGTCTTTTCGGTGCGATAGACCCGGGACACGGCTTCCTTCTCGTCGGCGTAAAGGCCCACGCCCAGGCCCGCCAGGAGGGCCGCTCCCAGGGCGGTGCTTTCCGCCAGGGCGGGCACTTCGACCGGCTTACCCGTGACGTCGGCCTTGAGTTGGAGCCATAGCTCGTTTTTGGCCCCTCCCCCTACGGCCCGGAAAGAAGTAGCCTGTATGTTGGCCGCGTTTTCCACCGCCCCGACCAGGGCCCGAAACTCGAAACTGAGCCCCTCGAAAGCAGCCCGCAGCAGGTCGGCGCGGCGGTGGAAAGGGCGCATCCCGAAGAAAGTGCCTCGGGCGTTGGGGTCGCGGTGGGGCGCGCCGCTGCCCGTGATGTGGGGCAAGACGAACAGGCCCTCGCTCCGGCCACGACGCGCTTCCTCGATCATGAGCTGGTATAGCTCCTCGTCGTCAGTCCTTTCCGGCCAGAAAAGCCTGCGCAGCCACTCCACCGTCCCGCCGGAGCTGCTGATGCCCCCTACCAGGTAATAGCGGTCCCTGGCTACGTGACAGCCGTGGGAGAGATTGGCTCGATAGGAAGCTCCCGGCGGCGGGAAACGGTCAACAGTGACCAGCACCGCTTCAGCGGTGCCTATGGAGTTCAGGACCGGCCCCTCTTCAATGACGTCGGTAGCCAGCGCCCCGCAGATGTGATCGTGTCCCCCGGTGACCACCGGCGTGCCTGACCGCAGCCCGGTGACGGCGGCGGCTTCCTCACTGACCCCTCCCACCACCTCCCCGCTGGGATAGGCCGGAGGCATGAGGCCCGGCTCGATGCCCGCAGCCTCCAACAAGGTAGACGACCAGTCACGCCTGCGCAGATCGAAAGCCATAGTGCGTGAGGCCAGAGAGTAGCTGGCAGAGTACACCCCCGTCAACCTGTAAGTGATGTAGTCGGCCATGCACATCCAGTGAGCGGTGCGGCGGTACACTGCGGGTTCGTGTGCCTTGAGCCACATTATCTTGTTGATGGACCAGATCGGATCGAGCGGCAGGCCGCAGATATCGAAGGCAGTCTCCCCCAGACCCTCCCTTTCCCACCAGCGATGCTGCTCGATAGTGCGGCTGTCGAACCAGACGATGGCAGGATAGAGCCACTGGCCCTTCCCGTCCAGGGGCAGCCCCGCCTCGCCCACGCTGGCTACAGCCAGCCCCTCGATGCCGGTCGCCCCTCCCAACTCATTCACGACCCGCTTGATGACGGTGGTCACGCCTTCCCAGACCTTATCGGGCGGGTAGACGGCCTGTCGCGGGCCCTGTTCCTCTATCTCTGTCCTGGTGGCGGCACTGGCTACAGCCTGGCCCTGAAGGTCGTAGGCCACAGCCTTGATGTTGGTCGTGCCAAAGTCTATGCCCAATAGATAAGTCATGGTTTGCTCCTCTCTTGCTCACGCTTTTGAATGGAGTTGACATAGAACACATGTTTGTGGTATAATGGGATTAGAATTTATGTTCTGGTGGTTTTTCAGCACCGGTCCGCTAGAAAGGAGAGCGCGATGTCCCTGTCCGAACGTCAACAGAAAATACTCGATTTCATTGGTGTCTTCATCGAGGAGAACAACTATCCGCCCAGCATCAGACAGATTGGAGCGGCCACTAGCATCTCCTCTACCTCGGTGGTCAATTACAACCTCAACATCCTGAAGCAAGAAGGGTTTATTGAGCGTGACCCGGAAGTCTCGCGAGGTATAAGGCTGGTAAAAGGCCCAGCCCCAAAGCCCAAACTGCTCGACGTGCCCCTGCTGGGATACATCGCCGCCGGCGAGCCGATCCCCGTTCCAGACAGCGATTTTTCGCCTTTCGATTACGAAACCATCAAGCTCACTCGCGATATCGTGGGAGGCCAGGAAGGCGTCTATGCCCTGGAGGTCAAGGGCGATTCCATGATCGATGCTCTGGTCAACGACGGAGACATCGTGATCATGAAGCACCAGGTAGAAGCCAATAACGGCGATATGGTAGCCGTCCGCCTGAAAGAAAACGACGAAACCACCCTGAAACATTTCTACCTGGAAGGGGATCAGGTCTATCTCAAGCCTGCTAACCCCAATTATCCGTCAAAGAGCTTCCCTGCGGCCGAGGTAGAAATTCAGGGTAAGGTGATGGTCGTCATCCGCCAACTGTAGTCAGGTGGCCAATCGCTCTAGCCCCCGTCCCGGGGGCGATGATCGTGAACGTCCCCGAGACGGGGACTGGGAGCGGGTGAGCTAGCTGGTCATTCGATTGCTCTCTTGAAGAAGAGAAAGGTTTCGCCGCCGGATTCCACGACGTTGACCAGTTCCCAACTTTCCTGCCCCAGGTCATGTAGCTCTGACCTCAGCCCATCCACCACCCCGGCGGAGCTAAGGCGTCTTTTGGCATGGACGATTCTGTATTCCCACTGCTGTCTTCCCATGAAAGTGGTGGCATGTGGTCTCTCGGCCATATTTTACACTCCTTAATCTGCGCTTCCTGTAAGCTATTGTTTCCTCGTTATTGATAGTCGTAAAACCCCCGGCCCGATTTGCGGCCCAGGTGTCCGGCCAGGACCATCCTCTTGAGCAGGGGCGGTGACGCATAGCGAGGGGCCTTGAACTCCTCGAACATGACGTTGGCGATGTAGTAAGCGGTGTCCAGGCCAATGAAATCGAGCAGGGCCAGGGGGCCCATGGGATGGTTACAGCCCAGTTTCATGCCGGTGTCGATGTCCTCCCTGCTGGCTACGCCGTTTTCCAGGGCGCGCACCGCGTCCAGCAGGTAGGGTATCAGCAGCAGATTGACGATGAAGCCTGGGGTATCTTTGGCTACGATGGTCGTTTTGCCCACGCTGGCTCCGAACTCCTGGGCCGCATTCAGGGTCTCCCCGCTGGTCAGAATGGTGCGCACCAGTTCCAGCAAAGGCATGACCGGCACCGGATTGAAGAAGTGCATACCCAGCACCCTGTCACCTCGACCGGTGACGGCGGCCATCTCGGTGATGCACAGAGACGAGGTGTTGCTGGCGATGATAGCGTGCGGGGCACACCGCTCATCCAGCTCGGCGAAAACCCTCTTTTTTTCCTCCATGTTCTCGACGACAGCCTCGACGATCAGGTCACACCCGGCCAACTCGCTCAGGTCGGTGGTGGCCGTGATCCTGTCCAGCGCGGCGTCCATCTCTTCCTGAGTAGCTTTGCCCCTGCTCACCGCTTTGCTCAGAGATCGACGGAGGCGACCCAGCCCTTTTTCCACCAGTTCATCGCTGATCTCTCTCACGGTGACCTCGTAGCCTGCTCTGGCACACACTTCGGCGATCCCCGAACCCATCAGCCCACAGCCTACGACGCCTACTTTTTTGATCTCCATCGCGTTTACCTCCTTTGGTAACTTGATGCTTTTGACGAGATAAGGCCAATATAATGTATAGTAGATGATTTATTTTGTCAAGGTCCAGCCGGGTGCGCATTTCGGTTTTAAGGCCAGGGACGGCATAGTTAAAAGCCCTGCTCTCCGGGGAAGAGAGCAGGGCTTTCTCGCATTAATGCCAGCCAACTCACTCGCTTTGACTGGTCAGCAATCCATACTCCAGACTATCGGCCAGGGCCAGCCAACTGGCCTCGATGATGTTGGTGGAACTGCCCACCGTGCTCCAGGTCCGTCCGTTGCCGGCGGTGTCGATGAGGACGCGGGTCTGGGCGGCCGTGCCTGCTTCGCCGTCCAGGATACGCACTTTGTAGTCAGTCAAATGGATGTGGGCCAACTGGGGATAGAAGGGGAGCAGGGCCTTGCGGATGGCGGCGTCCAGGGCGTTGACGGGGCCGTTACCCTCGGCGGCGGTATGCATGATTTCGTCCCCGACTCGCACCTTGACCGTAGCCTCGGCCAGCATACCCCGGCCTCGCCGGTTTTCCACCAAGACGAGGAAGTCGATCAACTCGAAGGGCGGTTCATAATCCGGGCGGGTGCGCTGGAAAAGAAGCTCGATCGAGCCTTCCGCGCCCTCGAACTGGAACCCCTGGTTTTCCAGCGTTTTAATCCGGTGCAGGACGCGCTTACGCTGTTCCTCAGACACCTCTAAACCATACTCCTCGACTTTATAGGCGATGTTGCTCTTGCCCGAAAGTTCAGAGACGACCACCCGCTTACGGTTGCCCACCAGAGCGGGGTCGATGTGCTGATAACTTGCCTCGCTTTTCATCAACGCGTTGACGTGGGTCCCGCCTTTGTGGGCAAAGGCACTGTAGCCTACATAGGGCTGCTGATCGTAGTGGCTCAGGTTGGCGCGCTCGCTGACGTAATGGGAGACTTCGGACAGGGTGCGAAGCTGTTCGTCGCTGATGCAGGGCAGCCCCATTTTCAGCTTCAGAGCAGGAACAACAGAGCAGAGATTGGCGTTGCCGCAACGCTCACCGTAGCCGTTGATCGTGCCCTGCACGTGTACCGCCCCGGCCTCCACCGCGACCAGCGAGTTGGCTACCGCCATCTCCCCGTCGTCGTGAGCGTGGATGCCCAGGGGCAGGGTGGTAGCCACTTTGACCTCGGCGGTGATGGTCCGAATCTCAGAGGGCAGGCAGCCGCCGTTGGTATCACACAGCACCAGTACGCTGGCGCCGGCTTCCTGGGCAGCGCGCAGGGTCTGGAGGGCGTAATCGGGGTTGGCTTTGTAGCCGTCGTAAAAGTGTTCGGCATCGTAGATAACCTCCCGCCCCCTGGATATCATGTAGCTCACGCTGTCGGCAATCATGCGTAAATTCTCTTCCAGGGTGGTGCCCAGCACTTCATAGACGTGCAGGTCCCAACTCTTGCCGAAGAGGGCCACCGCCCTGGTCTGGGCGGCCAGAAGGGCCTGGATGTTGGGATCGTCTTCCACCCGGAGATTGGCCCGCCGCGTGCTGCCAAAGGCAGTGATCACCGCCTGCTCCAGAGAGAGGTCCTTCGCCCCGGTGAAAAACTCCACATCTTTAGGATTGGAGCCAGGCCAGCCCCCTTCGATATAATGGATGCCCAGGGCGTCCAGCTTGTGGGCGATCTTAAGCTTGTCATCAGCCGAGAGGGAAAGGCCCTCCCGCTGAGTACCGTCGCGCAGAGTGGTGTCGTAAAGTGTTATAGTCATTGTAAAATCTCTCCCCTACTTCCCGTCAAAGGCTTCGTTAGCCGTGTAGTCGGATTTCCCATTTTCCCCGCGCACCATCACTATCCGTCCGGTGCGCGTCATCTCCATGATGCCGAAATCTTCCAGGAGGCGAATCAGGGAATCGACCCTGGTCTCCGGGCCGGTGAGCTCGATCATGATGGATGCGCGGGCCACGTCCACGATTTTGGCCCGATAGATATCCACTAACTGCACGATCTGGGGGCGGGTGGAGGCATCGGCCTTCACCCGGATGAGGGCCATCTCGCGAATAACCATCGGCTGCTCGGTGACATCGACCACCTCGGTGACGTTGATCTGCTTCTGAAGCTGCCCTACCACCTGGTCAATAGCGGTGCGTGTGCCATCGACCACCAGGGTCATGCGGGAAATAGCGGGGGTCTCGCTATGCCCCACGGCCAGACTCTCGATGTTGAAATTGCGGCGGCGGATGAGACTGGCTACCCGGGCCAAAACGCCAGGTTTGTCTTCCATCCAGGCTATCAGAGTGTGCTTAGTCAGAGCTCTCATAATTTACTGCTCCTTTCTTTGCGGTAGTAACGGGGTGCGTCCCAGATTTTGGGGTGGGACGGGTTGTCAACCCGTCTTACGTTGTGGGTCTATTCCGGGCGGCGGATCATATCGCCGATGGACGCACCAGGCTCGACCATAGGAAAGACTTTCTCCTCCTGCTCGACGCGAAACTCAACCACCACCGGCCCATCTATTTCCATAGCTCGTTCGATGGCCGACACCACGTCATCCTTATTCTCCACCACCAAACCAGGGATGCCATATACTTCGGCGATTCGGGCAAAGTCCGGGTTGAGGAGAGGAGTAGCGGAGTACCGCTTCTCGAAGAAAAGCTCCTGCCATTGGCGCACCATGCCCAGATAATTGTTGTTCAGGATGGCCACCTTGAGGGGCAACTTTTCCTGGACGATCGTGCCCAACTCTTGCATGGTCATCTGAAACCCGCCGTCGCCGCATACCACCCATACGCACTCGTCGGGGTTGCCCATCTGGGCGCCAATGGCCGCCGGTAGAGCAAAACCCATCGTGCCCAACCCGCCCGAAGAGACCAAACCCCGTGGCCGGTGGTGCAGGAAGTATTGGGCCTCCCACATCTGGTTCTGGCCCACGTCGCTGACCATGATGGCCTCGCCTTTGGTGGCGTGCCAGATTTGCCGTACCACGTACTGGGGGATAAGGGCCTCGGTTTCATGACTGAGGATGTCCCGTCGGGCGGTTTCGGCCCGCCAGCAGTCGATCTGCTCTATCCAGGCCGGATGGGAGCTGGGTTCAACCATAGGATTGAGGGCCTGTAGCACCTTCCTGGCGTCGCCGATGACGGGTAGATCGGCCTGCACGTTCTTGTTGATCTCGGCCGGGTCGATGTCCACGTGGATGATCCTGGCGTGGGGAGCAAAAGTGGACGCCTTGCCCGTCAGGCGGTCGTCGAAGCGGGTGCCCAGGGCGATGATCAGATCGGTCTCCTGCAAGGCTTTGTTAGTGCAGGCCTCACCGTGCATACCGCCCATCCCCAGGCACAGCGGATGAGTCTCGGGGATGGTGCTGATGCCCAACAGGGTGGTGACCACCGGGATCTGGGCTTTCTCCACCAGTTCTCGTAGCTCGAGGTGCGCTCCGGCCACCGTGATGCCCTGCCCGGCGATGATCAGGGGTTTTTCGGCCTGGTTGATGAGTTGGGCCGCCTTTCTGACCCTGGACATCTCGCCCTCGTACTGGGGATTGTAGCCTGGTAGATTGACTTCCTGCGGGTACTCGTACTCCGTTTCGGCGGCCTGGGCGTCTTTGGCAATGTCGATCAGGACCGGTCCCGGCCGCCCGGTGCGGGCGATGTAGAAAGCCTCCTTGACCACCTGCGCCAGGTCGCGCACGTCGGTTACCAGGTAGTTATGCTTGGTGATGGGCAGGGTGATGCCGGTGATATCCGTCTCCTGGAAGGCATCCTTGCCGATAAGGTTGGTGGGCACCTGGCCGGTGATGGCTACGATGGACGAGGAGTCCATCGAGGCGGTAGCCAGGCCCGTCACCAGGTTGGTGGCTCCAGGGCCAGAGGTGGCGATACAGACCCCCACCCGACCGGTGGAGCGAGCGTAGCCATCGGCGGCGTGGGCGGCGGCCTGTTCGTGACGGACCAGAACGTGACGGATAGGATAGTCGGGCAGAGCGTGGTAGAGGTGGATGACTGCTCCGCCGGGAAAGCCAAAGATAACGTCCACCCCTTCTTTGACCATGCTCTCCCATAAAATGCGTGCTCCGTTCAGCTTCATAAGACCTCTCCTCTCTTGGATAATTAACGGGCAGCGAGAAAACTGATGCCTCCAGACAGGCCCCCCCCCTCGCCTGTTTGAAGGCACCCTTGCCCCCAAAACCCCTTCCCAACAAAAAAGAGCCTCCCGGTTGGGAGGCTCTTTAAAGTGATTGCTTGTGTGACTGCCTAATCCGGCACCATCCCAACCGCCATTAGCTCCTTGAGACCAAGGAGCACTACGATAATGATAAGTACAACAGTAGCGGTGTGGGATTGTGCTTTCACGCTGGTCACACTCCAGAACTCATGTTGGCTTATTATAACACCTTTGGTCGCTCTTGTCAAATGGAGCATTTTTTCAGCTAGGGGCCTGTCAAAGTCGCGGTTCATCGGGTATAATCCCGCTTCGCCCGCTCCCAGTCCCCGTCTCGGGGACGACTTAAATAGAATTACGATACTCCACGGTCACCGCCCCCGGGACGGGGGCTAGAGCAGTTGACCCCGGTCCGACTTTGACAGGACCCTGCCCAGTGAATACGGCATCTTGACGTTTGGCCATAATCGTGTCATAATTAACCTGAGCGGGAGGTGCAGGTGGGAGAGATCACAGTCAGGCCGGTCACAAAGGCTGAGCAGTCTCAGGTGGCACGTCTTATCAGGCAGGCCGAGAATGTATGCAGCGACTTTGAGATGAACAGCGACGTAGAAGCGATGGCTGACACCTTTCTGGTGGCCCTCTCCGACGAGAAGTTGTTGGGCTTCGTATTTTGCCCTATAAGCTCAACTTCCCGGGCCTGGCTGCACGGGCTGGGGGTGAGCGACAACTGGCCCCTGGAAGCGGGCCTTAAAACCCTGTTACCTTCAGCTATAGACCTGTTGCAAAGTCGAGGGGTCACCTGGCTGATGTACATGGGAAGTGACGAGTGGTTGATCGAGCCTCTACAGGCAGACTGGGGCTTCGTGGTCTACGAGCGGATTATAACCTTTGTCAAGCGAGATTGGCGCATACCATCCAGGGGCAATGCAGAGGTTCGTGTTCGCCCCGCGCGGGTGGCCGACATTCCCGCCCTGGTAGAATTGGAGCGGCAGACTTTCGAACCGTTATTGTGTCATGACGGGGAAGCTTTTGCCAGGATTATGGACGGCGCCCCTTATTTCGCGGTAGCCACCCTGGGAGAAAGGGTGATCGGTTATCAGTTCAACCATCGCCTGGGCGAGAAAGGACATCTATCACGCCTGGCCGTGCATCCCGCCTATCAGGGGCGAGGCATCGGGGTGCGGCTCGTGGCCGAGGCCATCGATTTCTTTAGAAGAGAAAGGATGAAAATTATCACTCTGAACACCCAGAAAGGTAATCTTGTCTCTCAACGTCTCTATCGCTGGTTTGGTTTCTGCCCAACCGGCGAGGAGGCGGTGGTGTTACTGAAAAGGATAGACAGTTGACTTTTCATCCTTATTCTGGTATATTCTTTTTTAGCCAGGCATCGGCTTTGGCGGTGAGGTGCGGTTTGAATCGAGGTTGTAGTATATGACCATCAGGGTGATCAGAGACGTTCACGAAGCCAGGACCACCGTGCTGAAGCGTGTGCCGTTGGAGGAGGTAGCTACCGCTCCCGAAGTGACAGCCGGCATCGAGCGGATATTCGGTCAGACCTTGACCCCCAGGGAGGCAGTAGCCCGCATCATCGCCGATGTACGTCAGGCAGGCGACCAGGCCGCCCTGGACTACATGCGACGTATCGACGGCGTGGCCTTGGATGGCCTGAGAGTCAGCCCGGAGGAGCTGGAAGAAGGTTGGCACCAGACCTCCGAAACGCTGCGCCGTGCGCTGACCCTGGCGGCTGAGCGCCTCCGGGCCTTCCACGAACACCAACGGGCCAACTCCTGGCTGGCCTGGCGTCAGGATGGGGCGCTGGGCCAGATCATCCGTCCCCTGGAACGGGTGGGCATCTACGTACCCGGCGGCACGGCGGCCTATCCCTCCTCGCTGCTCATGGCTGCCATTCCGGCCAGGGTGGCCGGGGTGTCGGAGGTAGTGGTTGCCAGTCCGCCCGCCCAGGATGGGCGCCTGGCCTCCGTAGTGTTGGCCGCCGCCAGGATCGCCGGGGTGGACGCTGTTTTCAAACTGGGTGGCGCCCAGGCTATCGCCGCCCTGGCCTGCGGCACCGAAAGCGTGCCCAGGGTGGATAAGATCGTGGGGCCGGGCAATCTGTTCGTGGTGCTGGCCAAACGGCAGGTCTTTGGTCAGGTAGCCATCGAGAGCCTGCCGGGGCCTACCGAGACTCTGCTGATAGCCGACGACACCGCTCGACCGCATTACCTGGCCGCCGACCTTCTGGCCCAGGCCGAACACGACGTGCTGGCTACCGCCCTGCTCCTCACCCCCTCTCTGAAGCTGGCTCTGGCGGTGCAGCGCGAATTGGAAAAACAACTGGAGGTTCTATCCAGAAAGGAAATCGCCGCCCGCTCGCTGGAGGAACGCGGCGCGATCGTCGTAACCGAAAGTCTGGACCAGGCCCTTGACCTGGCTAACGAGTATGCCCCGGAGCACCTCTGTCTGCTGGTGGCCGATCCCTGGTCGCTGGTGGGCAAAATCAGGAACGCAGGGGGTATCTTCCTGGGCGAAATCTCCTCCGAGGCGCTGGGCGATTACGTGGCCGGCCCCAGCCACATCATGCCCACCGGGGGCACGGCCCGCTTCGCTTCGCCCCTGAACCTGAACGATTTTCTGAAGGTTATCAGCGTTTTCGCCCTGGGCCAGGAAGAAGCCAGGGAGCTCGCCCCGGCGGCCATGGCCCTGGCCGAGAGCGAGGGCCTGACCGCCCACGCCGCGGCGGTGCGCATCCGAAACACCAACCCGAACAAGGACAACGAAAACAGCGAACAAGGATAGCGAACAAAAATGAGCCTTAACGTTGATGAACTGCTACGCCCTGATATAAGTGATATGGAAGAGTACGTCCCTATCGTGCCCTTCGAGGTGCTCAGCGCTCGCCTGGGTCTGCCGCCGGAACGCATTATCAAGCTGGACGCCAACGAGAATCTCTATGGCCCTTCTCCCAGGGCTCTGGCGGCGTTGGCCGAACACGACGGCTATCACATCTACCCCGATCCCGATCATACCCTGCTGCGAGAGGCCCTGGAAGCCTACGTGGGGATAGATCGAAGCCACATCCTGTGCGGCAACGGAGCCGACGAGCTGATCGATCTGATCATGCGCCTCTTCCTGTTCCCTGGCGAGGGGGTTATCGATTGTCCGCCCACCTTTGGGATGTATAGCTTCGTTACGGGGGTGTGTGGGGGACGGGTGGTCAGTGTGCCCCGCCACGAAGATTTCTCTCTCGACGTGGAAGCGGTGGAAAGGACGGTGCACTCGGAGCCGAAAGGCGGCCTCAAATTGATCTTCGTCACCTCGCCCAATAATCCCGACGGCGGCCTTGTGGCCGAGGACGACCTCCAACGCCTGCTGGCCCTGCCCCTGGTGGTGGTGCTGGACGAGGCTTACGTCGAGTTTAGCGGTCGTAGCCTGGCTGTCTGGGTGCCTCGCTATCCCAATCTGATCGTGCTGCGCACCTTCAGCAAATGGGCCGCGCTGGCCGGCCTGCGGGTGGGCTACGGCCTTTTCCCTGAAAATATTATCAGGCACCTGTGGAAGCTCAAGCAGCCTTATAACGTCAACGTGGCGGCCCAGAGAGCTGTCCTGGCCTCGCTGGAGGACATTGACTATCTGCGAGGCAACGTGCAACGCATTATCGAGGAACGCCAAAGGCTCTATCGAGCCTTACAGGGAATCGAGTTTCTGCACCCCTATCCCAGTCGGGCTAATTTCATTCTCTGTCGCGTCCTGGGGCGGGCTGCCCGGGCCCTGAAGCTGGCTTTGGAAAAGAAAGGCATTCTGGTGCGCTACTTCTCCAAGCCGGGCCTGACCGATTGCATCCGGATCAGCGTGGGCCAGCCCGAACAGACCGATGCTTTAATAGAGGCCCTAAACGAAGTGGAAAGGAATTAAAAAATATGCTACATGCACCGCAGGTTGTGCCTGTCACCTGTTCCGTGTGTAGGAACCAATTCGCCGCCGAGGTGACGAGCATCATCGACGTTCAACAACATCCTGAGCTTAAAACTCTTCTGGTGGGGGGACGGTTTAATGCCTACAGTTGTCCCCATTGCGGCAATGAGGGGATTCTCAGTATGCCTTTCCTGTACCATGACCCCACTAAAGAGCTACTCTTCTGCTTCATGCCCCCTGAAGCGGGGCTGACGGGCCTCGATCAACAGAAGGTCATCGGCGATCTGACCAACGTGTTGATGAGTGCCCTGCCACCGGAGCAGCGTAAGGCTTACCTTTTCCAGCCTAAAATCTTTCTCAGCCTCCCGAACATGATCGAGGAGATCATGCTGGCCGACGGCATTACCAAAGAGATGTGGGAAGCGCAAAAAGCCAGGGCGGCCCTGATCGAAGAGATGTTGGCTTGCCAGGACGATGAACAATTGAAGCGGGTGATTCAGCGGGAAGATAAGCGAATCGATTACGAATTTCTTCAGACCTTGACCGTCTCGGCTGGGACGTCCAGAGCCAACGGGCGGGAAGAACTGAGCGACCGCTTGCTGGAATTGCGGAACAAAGTCCTGGAATGGAGCACGGTAGGTAAGACCACGGCCGCGGCCCAGGCGGCCAGTGAGCAGGACCGGGCCAGGGTCCGAGAAGAATTGTTGCAGAGAATGCTCGCGGCCTACCAGGACGACAGAGAATTAGAAGCGCTGGTGGCCCTCGGTCGCCCGGTGATGGACTACAGCTTTTACCAGGATTTGACCAATCGCATCGAGGCCGCCGCGAGCCAGGAAGAGGCCCAACGTCTGATCCGGCTGCGCGCCAGGATTACGGACATCGTGGACCGGCAGGATGAAGCGGCAAAAGCAGCCTTGCAAAAAGCAGCCAATGTATTAAAAAGTGTCCTGGAAAGCGAATACCCGGAGGAGGTGATAAAAGAGCATCTGTCCGAGATCGACCAGGCATTTTTCGCTTTACTGGCCGTCAACATCCAATACGCTCAGGAAAAAGAACTGGTGGATGTAGTCGAACGCCTTAAAGAAGTGAACGACATGACGGTACGTTTGCTTCAGGAGAACGCTCCCCCGGAGATCAAGCTTATTAATCAGTTGATGGAAGCCGATTATCCAGAGGAGACGCGCAGCATCCTTCAAGAGAACACCGCCTTGCTGAAAGAAGAATTGACCCAGGTCATGGCCTTCATCGCCGAGGACTTGAAAGCCAACGGACAGCTCGAAGTTGCGCAACGTCTGACGGATATCAGGCAACAGGCCGTGGAGATACTGAAAGGACCATAATTCCGGAGAAGACTGAATGCGGACGGCCCAGATTCACCGTCAGACCCAGGAGACTGACATCAAGCTATCGTTGACCCTGGAAGGCCGGGGAGCACACCACATCGAGACCCCGGTGCCCTTCCTCAATCACATGCTGACCCACGTGGCCGTGCATGGTCACTTCGACCTGACCGTCACCGCCAGCGGCGACGTGGAGGTCGATGACCATCACAGCGTGGAGGACATCGGCATCGTTTTCGGCCAGGCCCTGCACCGGGCGCTGGAGGACAAGGCGGGCATCGTCCGCTACGCCAGCCAGGCTGTCCCTATGGACGAAGCCCTGGTGCTGGTGGCGGTCGATATTTCGGGCCGGGGCCTGCTGGTCTATGACGTTGACTTTCCTCAGACCAGGATCGGCCGCTTTGAGACCGAGCTGGTCGAGGAATTTTTGCGTGCTCTGGCCCACCACGCGGCCCTGACCCTGCACGTCAAACTTTTGCAGGGCAGGAACGCTCATCACATCGCGGAGGCTATTTTCAAGGCTTTGGGTCGCACCCTGGGCCAGGCGGTGGCCCTCGACCCCCGACGGGCAGGAGAAGTGCCCTCCACAAAGGGGACATTGGCCTAGGTGCCTGGCACTTCCAAAGTGCCAGGCACCTGGAAGCGGACTTTTTGCAGACGAGGGGAAACGATGATCGCCATCGTCGATTATGGCATGGGTAATCTGAGAAGCGTGCAAAAGGCTTTCGAGCGGGTAGGGGCCGAGGCCATAGTGACCGACCACCCCCAGGCCATCGCCCGCGCCCCGGCCGTCGTTCTGCCCGGCGTGGGGGCCTTTGGCGACGCCATGACCAACCTCCGTGATAAAGGGCTGGACGCAACCATCCGAGGGGCCATCGCAGAGGGGCGGCCTCTGCTGGGCATCTGTCTGGGGCTGCAACTTCTCTTCGAGGAAAGTGAGGAGATGGGACTGCATCGGGGCCTGGGTGTTTTTGAAGGTCGGGTGTTGCGCTTCAAGGTGGGTCTCAAGGTGCCGCACATCGGTTGGAACCAGATACACATCCGCCGGGAAAGTCCCCTGCTGGCCGGCATCGCCGACTCCGCTTTTGCCTACTTCGTTCACTCGTATTACGTGCAACCGACCGACCCTGACCTCGTGCTGGCCAGCACCGATTATGAAATCGATTACGCTTCCATCGTGGGGCGGGATAATGTCTTTGGCATTCAATTTCACCCCGAAAAGAGCCAGGACGTAGGGTTGAGAATTCTCAGTAATTTTGTGGATGTAGCCACTGGAGATGAGCGGTAAGGTAACCATCTATCCGGCCATAGATTTGCGTCAGGGGCGCTGCGTTCGTCTGCGCCAGGGCCGCCCGCAGGAAGAGACGGTTTTCGGAGACGACCCCCTGGTCGTGGCCCGGCGTTGGGCCGACGAGGGCGCGGAGTGGCTGCACGTGGTCAACCTGGACGGCGCTTTCGGACAGAAATCGCCCAACGTGCGTATCCTGGGAGACATCGTGGCGGCGGTGGATATCCCCGTTCAATTCGGGGGCGGTCTGCGGGATATAACCGGCATCGAGGAAGCGCTGAGCCTGGGCGTGCAGCGGATTATCCTGGGCACGGTGGCCGTGCGCCACCCGGCTTTGGTAGCCTGCGCCCTGGAACGCTTTGGCCCGCAAAAGGTGGCCGTCGGCATTGACGCCAGAGAGGGACAGGTAGCTACTAACGGGTGGCAGAACGTTTCCAGCGTAACGGCCCTCGAGCTGGCCCTCAAGATGAAGGAGTTGGGTCTGAGCCGCGTGGTGCATACCGACATCGCCCGCGACGGGATGCTATGCGGGGTGAACGTCGAGGCCAGCGCCGAGCTGGCCCGACGCACAGGGCTCATGGTCATCGCTTCCGGGGGCATCTCCTCCCTGGAGGACGTGCGCCGGGTCAAAGAGGCCCATCTGGAAGGGGTCATCATCGGGCAGGCGCTATACACCGGCGCAGTGGCCCTGCCCCAGGCCATAAAAGTAGGACGAGAGTAGGGGGGGCTGACACTTTGGAAGTGCCAGGCCCCTGGGAGCGGATTTCATAGAGTTGGAGGAAGATTGGAGGAAGGAGCGCAAGAAATGTTAGCCAAACGCATTATCCCCTGTCTGGATATCAAGGACGGCCGGGTGGTCAAAGGGGTGAATTTCGTGAATCTGCGGGATGCGGGCGATCCGGTGGAGCAGGCCCAGGTCTACGACGCCGAACGGGCCGACGAACTGGTTTTCCTGGACATCACCGCCTCTCACGAGCGACGGGACATCGTGATTGACATGGTGCGGCGGGTGGCGGACTCTGTTTTCATCCCTTTCACCGTCGGGGGGGGCCTCCGCACGGTGGAGGACATCCGGGCCACCCTCAAGGCCGGGGCGGATAAAATATCCATTAACAGCGCCGCCGTGCGCACCCCAGAACTCATCACCGAAGGGGCCAAACGCTTCGGCAGCCAGTGCATGGTGGTAGCCATCGACCCCAAGTGGGAAGGCGACTGGTGGCAGGTCTACATCGACGGGGGACGGGTGCCAACTGGCCTGGAGGCCCTGGCCTGGGCCAAAGAGGTGGAAAAGCGGGGGGCAGGCGAAATCCTGCTGACCAGCATGGACCACGACGGCACCCAGGATGGTTACAACGTGGAGCTTACCCGCGCCGTGGCCGATAGGGTGTCCATCCCGGTGGTCGCTTCGGGCGGAGCGGGGTCTTTGGAGCATTTCTACGAAATTCTGACCGAGGGCGGGGCCGACGCGGCTCTGGCCGCCTCCCTGTTCCACTATAGGGAGTTGAGCATCCGCCAGGTGAAAGAGTACCTGGAAGAACGGGGTGTGCTGGTCAGGATGTAAAATTAGGGGCTTGAAAGTGGAAGCGGATAAGGAAATCATTAAATGGGATGAAAGAGGTCTGGTACCGGCCATCGTGCAGGATCAGCAGAGCGGGGAAGTGCTGATGATGGCCTACATGAATCGCCCAGCGCTGGACCTGAGCATAAGTACAGGGGAGACTCATTTCTGGAGTCGTAGCCGCCAAGAACTGTGGCACAAGGGGGACACCTCCGGCAACACTCAGCGCATCCTGGAGATACGTTACGACTGTGATGCTGATACCCTGTTGGTGCTGGTCAGGCCGCGTGGCCCGGCCTGTCACACCGGGCAGCGCAGTTGCTTCTACCGTATCCTGTGGAAGTCCAGCCCAGATGTCGGGAAGTGATCTATCCCTCTTTCCCCATCGCCTCTGTCAGACTTGGCGCATCTTCGTTTCGTAATTCAAAAGCAAGTCTGCGGTGAAGAAAGAAGTTACTGATGGAGAGGAATACCAAGGTCTGGCAAAGAGAAAGACAGGCTTTACGCCAACGCCTGGAACAGCTTGAGAAACGCGGCGCGGAACTGGAGCTCATCAATCTCGCTCTCCAGGAGTCAGAACAGCACCATCAGAAATTGGCTAATGCCTTGCAGGAGACAACGCGCATCCTGGGTTCGACCATCGAGCTTGGTGACGTGCTCTCCAAGGTGCTGAGCCATCTGGCCGGCGTGATCGAGCACGAGGCCAGCCTGATCATGCTGCTGGAGGGCAAGACCCTGCGAGTGGCAGCCGCGGCCGGGCTTCTCGACAGCGAGAAGACCTCAAACCTGACCTTTGAGCTGGCAGACAATCCCATCTTGAATCATTCCATCCGGGTCAGAAATGCCACCCCTGTAGGCGACCTGAAAGAGGGAGTTCCTTTCGACGAAATGCTGACCGCGCAGAACATCCTTTCTTACCTGCTCGTTCCCCTCCTGAGCATGGAAGAGCCTATCGGGGTGCTCACAGTGTGCAGTTCTGCTCCTCGCTCCTACGACTATGAGACTATGGCCGTGGTGCAGGCGTTTGCCAATCAGGCGGCAGTAGCCATCGAGAACGCCCGCCTCTTCCAGATGATCTCCCAGCAAAACAAACTGGTCAAACAGCGGGCTGACCGCCTGGAGTTACTCTATAACATGTCCACTCTGCTGAACTCTTATCTGGACATGGACAGCATTCTGTATCTCACGGCCCAGGCCATGACCCGCGTCTTTGGAGTGAAGCAGAGTGGCATTGTACTCCTCGACGAGCAAAAAGAGTATGCACAGTTGGTGAGCGGGTACCGACTGCAAGAGGACTGGTCCAGGACGGGACTGACAATACCGATCCGTGGCAACGCCCTGGCCGAATACGTGCTGCGGGCCAAAGAGCCGCTGGCCATTGACGATGCGGAGAACGAGCCTTTGCTGGAGAGCATCCGCCACCCGTTGAGGGAGAGTGGTATAAAGTCTATCCTCATCGTTCCTCTGGTCATCAAGAATGAAGTGCTGGGCGCCATTAGCCTGAACAGCCTGGGGAAGCGAAAACGCTGGGCTCCCGAGGAGGTGGCCCTGGCCCAGACCATCGCCAACCAGATAGCCGTGACGGTGAGAAACACCCAGCTCTACGAGGAGACGCAACGACGTCTGAGGGAGCAGTCTACCCTCTACGAAGCCAGCACCGCTCTCTCCTCCAGCCTGGACATCGACGAGGTGCTGCACAACGTGGCCAAACAGATGACCATCGCGCTCGGGGTGGGGGGCTGCACCATCTCCGACTGGGATGAAGAGGCCCACGTGGTCGTCACCCGGATGGAGTACTACGTGGCACCCCGGCCCGACCATGAGCCTACAGGCACCACCTACGATCTGAACGATTATCCGGCCACCCTGAAGGTGTTGCGCACGGGACAACCAATGAGCATCCTGGTCGGCGACGAGTCGCACGATGCTCAGGAACGGGCCCTCCTGGAGCAATTCAATTTGCAATCGCTGTTGATGGTGCCCCTGGTGATCAAAGGCCGCTCTATCGGGTTAGTGGAGTTGCAGGATCATGAGGAAAGACAATTCACCCCGGAAGAGCTTCAATTGGCCCAGGCCCTGGCCGGCCAGGCGGCGGTGGTCATTGAGAACGCCCGCTTGTACGAAGAGACTCAGCAAAGGTTACGGGAGCAGGCTACCCTTTATACCGCCAGTGTGGCCCTGTCCTCCAGCCTGGATTTGGAGCAAGTGCTGGATGTGATGATAAGCGAAGCCAGCAGCGCGTTAGGATCAAGGGCCATCTCTGTGCTGCTCCTCGACGAGGAGACAGGGGAGTTGGTTTTCGAGGTTAGCGTGGGGAGCGGGGCCGAACGATTGAAGGGCCATCGTTTGCCGCCTGGAGCGGGCATAGCCGGGTGGGTGGCCCAGCAGGGTCAACCGGTACTGGTGTCCAGAGCAGATGAAGACCCCCGTTTCTACTCCAGGGTTGATGATATAGTCGGGATAGCCACCCATTCGCTGCTCGGGGTCCCGCTGAAAGTGAAGGATAAAGTCATCGGCGTGATCGAGGCCGTAAACAAGGCCGAGGGCCGCTTTGACCACAATGATCTCTGGTTGCTGGAATCGCTGGCCCGCTCGGCGGCGCTGGCCGTCGAGAATGCCAGGCTTTACGAGGCCACCGTGCGACAACTGGCGCGCATGGGGAGCCTGACTCAGGCCTCCACGACCATCAGTGCCCACCTGGGGTTGTCTCGGGTGTTGGCCGCGATCGCCGACGAGAGCCTGAACGTCTTGGGGGCCAACCGCTGCGCGATCTTCATGGGAGAAATGCCGGAGATGCGCTGTGTGCTGGCCCGCCACCTGTCGTCTGAATACGTATGGGGCATCAGCCACCGTTATCGCCAACTGTTGCAGGAGCTGAGCGCGTCAATTTTGACTTCCCCCCGGCCGTTTATCATCGCCGATGCGCTGGAGCATCCCCGCTTAGCGGAGGGACGAGATTTGATCCAGCGCGAAGGCTACTCCTCTCTGGCGCTGCTTCCTTTACGGCGGGGCGGGACGGTGGTCGGCCTGCTGGCTCTCTACTACGACCAACCCGGTAGTTACCTCGACGAGGAGATAGAAATAGCCCAGGTCTTCGCCAATCAGGCGGTGGCTGCCATTGAGAATGCCCGTCTCTACGCTGAGGCCGACCGAGAGCGGGGCAAGCTGGCAGCTATTCTGGAAGACACCGCCGACGTCGTTCTGGCCACCGACGAGGAGAACCGGGTGCTGATTATGAACCCTCCCGCCGAACGGGCCTTCGCGGTGCCGGTCGCTAAGGCCCTGGGGCTGCCTCTGGAACAGGCCATCCCCAGCCAGCCTTTGATCGAACTGTTCAACCAGGCCATGGAAGGCGGAGAGCAGTTGATGAAAGAAATCGAGACCCCCAATGGCCGCACCTTTCACGCCAGTGTTTCGGCAGTGATGGGAGTGGGCTGGGTGGCGGTCATGCAGGACATCACCCGGCTTAAGGAACTGGACCGCCTGAAGTCTGAACTGGTAGCCACCGCTTCCCACGATTTGAAGAACCCGCTTAGTGCTATTCTCGGCTTCGCCGATCTGCTGAATATGTTGGGCGAGCTCAATGATAAGCAGCACACCTGTCTGGGTAACCTCAAACGCTCGGCCGAGAGTATGTTAGCTCTTATTGAGGATTTGCTGGACATAGCCAAGATCGAGGCCGGGGTAGAATTGGAGTTGAGGCTTTGTCAATTAAGCGGCGTAGTGCAGGAAGTGGCCGATGATCTTACAGCACAGGCCCAGGCTAAAGACATCGCCCTGGATGTCCATTGGCCCGACGATCTGCCCTTTGTCTACTGCGATCTTAATCGGGTGCGACAGGTATTGAATAACCTGGTAGGCAATGCCCTTAAATACACCCTGGAAGGCGGAGCGGTGACGGTGAGGCTGGAACGCCTTGGCGGGGAGGAGTTGGAATCCTGGAAAGCTGGCAGGGCCACCATTCCCTATTTTCGGTCCCTTATCGAGGGATTGGACGACGGTACGAACTGGCTGGCCGTGAGCGTGAGCGATACAGGTATTGGGATCCCGCCTGAGGACCAGGAGCATCTCTTTGAGAAATTCTACCGGGTAAATAACGAGATTACCAAGGATATTGGGGGCACCGGTCTGGGCCTGGCTATCGTGAAGTCTATCGTGGAGCAACACGGTGGGGTCGTGTGGGTGGAGAGCGAGTGGGGAGTGGGCAGCACTTTTGGTTTCGTTCTACCGCTGAAGGATCAAACTCAGGACGTAACACAGAGCGTAGAAGACATAAGGAGGAAGCTGACATGATCGGGCGAGCGCTGCTCAGCGTTTGGGATAAGCGGGGCGTGGTAGACCTGGCCCGCCAGTTGGAGAGCATGGAGGTAGAGTTAATTTCGACTGGTGGTACGGCTCGCGTTTTGAAAGAGGCCGGTTTGAGGGTGCGCCCCGTGGAAGAGGTGACCGGGTTCCCGGAGATGCTGGGCGGTCGGGTAAAAACCCTCCATCCGGCCATTCACGGCGGCATTTTGGCCAGGCAGACCAGCGCAGACGTAGAAGAGTTGGCCGCGCACGGGCTTGCGCCCCTCGGGCTGGTGGCCGTCAACCTTTATCCCTTCCAGCAAACCATAGCCCGGCCGGGAGTAACCCTGGAGGAGGCCCTGGAACAGATCGATATCGGAGGGGTAGCTTTGCTGCGGGCTGCGGCCAAGAATTTCAGAGCGGTGGTCGTCCTGTCTGACCCGGACGACTATCCGGCCATTGTAGAGGAGTTGCAGAGGGAGGGCGACGTTGCTCTGGAGAGGCGGCAGGCGCTGGCTTTGAAGGCTTTTCAACAAACGGCCCTCTACGATGCGACTATTAGCCGCTATCTGGCGGAGCTCTTCGAAGGGGGGAGATTCCCAGACCTCCTGCCGGTGGGCGTGACGAAAAAAGAAGAGCTGCGTTACGGAGAAAATCCGCACCAGAAGGCCGCCCTGTACGTTGTGCAGAAGGGGAGTGGCCCCCTGAGCGGCGTTCTGCTGAGCGGCAAGGCCCTATCCTACAACAATATCCTGGACATGGATAACGCCTGGCGGGTGGTGCAGGATTTCACGGCCCCCACGGTGGTCATCATCAAACACGGCAACCCGTGTGGCCTGTCCAGCGCCCCGGCCCTGGCCCGGGCTTTCCAGTTGGCCCTGGAGGGCGATCCGGTTTCGGCCTTTGGGAGCATCGTGGCCGCAAACCGCCCTTTCGACGGAGCTACGGCGCAGGCTATGGGCGACCTTTTTGTGGAAGCGGTGGTGGCTCCTGCCTTCACGGAGGAGGCCAGGGAGCTTCTGGCTCAGCGCAAAGACTGCCGTCTGCTGGAGTTGGAGATGGAAGCGGGAGAGGACCAGGCCCCGCCCTGGGAGATAAGAAGTGTGCGCGGGGGCCTGCTCGTGCAGGAGCAGGATGTGGCCCTCGGGGATGAAGCGGACTGGGAGGTGGTCACCCGCCGGGAGCCGAGCGAGGAGGAAAGAAACTGGCTGGCCTTCGGCTGGCGGGCCGTCAAACACGTCAAGTCTAACGCCATCGTGGTGGTGCAGGGCGCAGATGGACAGCCCTACCTGGCAGGGGTGGGAGCGGGCCAGATGAGCCGCGTGGATGCGGTGGAGTTGGCTATCAAGAAGGCCGGCCCGGAACGTTGCCAGGGAGCAGTGTTGGCCTCAGATGCCTTTTTCCCCTTCCCCGACGGGGTGTTGGCCGCGGCCAGGGCCGGGGTGAGGGCCGTGGTGCAGCCCGGCGGCTCGATGCGAGACGAGGAAGTGATCGCCGCCGCAGACCAGGCGGGGATGGCTATGTTATTCACCGGGATGAGACATTTCCGACATTAAAAAAGTATCGGGTGCCCGGCACTTCCAAAGTGCCAGGCCCCTGGAGAGGGGGATAGGATGTCCAGGTTTCTCGAACGAATGTCAACCGAAAAAGTGCTGATCGCCGACGGAGCGACAGGTACGATGTACCAGGCCGCCGGGTTGAAAAGCGGGACCGCTCCAGAGGAGTGGAACGTCACCAACCCCGACCAGGTGCAGGCTATATATCGGGCCTATTTGCAGGCCGGGTCGGATATTATCCTGACCAATACCTTTGGGGGCACCTCCATCAAGTTAGGCAAGTTCGGTCTGGCGGATAGGGTGAAAGAGTTTAATCAGGCAGCCGCGGCCCTGGCCAGAGAGGCCGCTCAGGAGGCAGACAACGAACGACTGGTCATGGGCGACCTGGGCCCGACGGGAGAGCTCATGGAGCCTATGGGCCCCCTTACGTATGAAAAAGCACTCAAAGCCTACGCCGAACAGGCCGCGGCCCTGGCCGAAGGCGGCGTGGACGCCATCCTGGTGGAAACCATGAGCGACCTGGACGAGGCCAAAGCCGCCATCGAAGGGGCCAAAAGCGCCACCGCTCTGCCGGTGGTGTGCACCATGAGCTTCGATACCCATCTGCACACCATGATGGGGGTCAGTCCTCGTCAGGCGATGGAGGGTTTATACCCGCTGGGACTGGCCGCTATCGGCGCTAATTGCGGCAGCACCCTGGAGGATGCCGTGCAGGTCATTATCCAGATGAAAGAGGCCAACCCCCAGGCCGTTTTGATGGCTAAGCCTAACGCCGGCTTGCCTCGTATGGAAGGGGAGCGGACGGTGTACGACGTCACCCCGGCCGAGATGGCCGAATTTGCGCGGCGCTTCGTGGAGTTGGGGGTCAAAATTGTGGGCGGCTGTTGCGGGAGCACGCCGCAGCACATCGCCGCCATAGCCGCCGCCCTCAAGACTTAAAAAAAGTAGTAACGACTTGAGTCGTTACTACAAGCGCCCCGCCAGCGCGTATATTGGCGAGAAGTTAGACCCCCGCCTCTCTGAAACGAGCTACTCGGCGATTGCGGCGGCCTGCTGGTAAAGACGATCAAACTCAGCCAGATATTCGCTGGCTACGCCCGCATCGTGGACGATGAGGATGTTCTCGTCGTTGGACTCGTCGGCGTTTTTGCTGAAATTGAACGAACCCAGGATGACGGTCGCCTCATCTATAATGATGACCTTGTGATGCAAAACATACTTGTTGGCGTCGGTCAGCACGTCTATCTTCTGTTCCTTCAGGATACCGTACTCGCTGTATTGGGTATCTGAACCTCGCTTTTCGAAGAGGCCCTGTACCTTCAGGTTGGCTTTGGCCTTGTCACGCAACACCTGGCCCATGCGGTCGTCGGTGAAGGAAAAGGCCATGAACTGGACGCTCTTCTGAGCCTTCTCCAGTTGGGCCACTATTTTATCCATCACCTTGTCCTCGGGAGCGAAGTAGTTCTCCACCTGCACCCCGTTGATGGTCAATTGAGGATGAGGGGTGTTGGACGGTGATGTAGGGCCAAAGGCTTCGTCGGCAAACATCTCCTCAAACTCTTCGGTGTAGTTTTCGGCCAGTTCGGGCGAGTTGATGACCATCATGTTGTTGTTATTACGATAGGTGCCGTTGACGGTCAGATTCCAGGAGCCGGTCCAGACTACCTTTTTGTCGATGACCACGAATTTGTTGTGCATGATGGCCCCACGGTCGTCCTGGGCGACGGGGATACCGGCCTTCTCCAACATCTTGATCGCTTCCTCTTCTACGTTGTCGGTGTCGGTCACAAAGCGCACGCGGACGCCGTTTTCGTGGGCTTTGACGAGAGCCTGGGCCACGTTTTCCAGGTTGAACTCGTAGGCGGCAATGTCGATGCTGCTCTCCGCTTTGCTGACAGCCTCCGCCAGTTTCTCATCCAGCCCGCCGACGTGGTCTTTCTCCTCGTCGGGATATTTGGGGGTGGTGAAATAGACCTGGTACCACCCCGCAGAGGGTTCTCCTCTTGTGATCGTGGTGGGCGGCATTCCGGTCGGCGTGGGAGTCGGAAAGAGGCCCAGGTCGATGATTCCAAACTGCTGGAGGAGATAGAGGGCCGCCACCAGGATGACGAACAGGATAAACGTACCCAGGGGCATGGTCTGCTTCTTTGAGCTTTCCCCTGAGCTTTTCTTTTGGGAGCTTTTTTTCTTGGTCGAACGCTTTTTGGTCACGAGGGTTCTCCTTTCTTTCCAAAGAGTTGGTTCAGCAATCGCTTCAAGCCAGGGACCTCGGCAGGCGGTTTTTCCGGTTCGGGGGACGAGGAGGTGACCTGGTTTGCCTGCCATTCTTCATCGGCCAGGGCGGTCAGGCGGCGCACCTCGTCTAAGGTGGTGGCCGAGGCGATATCCCCCCGCCCAACGCGGCGGTTGATGTCTCGCATGGTGCGCCGCACCCGGCTGGCCTCCTGCTCGATGGTCGCCCGGGCTTCCTCGTCGCCGAGGCCGGCGGTATTCGGGACGAAAGTCTCCATCCGGCCAATGGCCCAATTGATGAGGGCCTGGGCCTCTTCATCCACCAGGTCGTCGGTCAACCCTTCGTGGTCCAGGATCATTTCCGCCGCCAGGTGCTTGCGGGATTCAAGTTCATCTTCAGGGGTCATTATCAGCCTCCAGAATGGTACTCCATGATACTCCAATTATACCGGTCTCCTCCGTAATAGTCAAGTAAAGCGGCGGCTGGGCGGTCATCAGGGGCCTGGCACTTCCAAAGTGCCAGGCCCCTGTGATCATGCGCCGCCTTCAGGGTTGTGGACTGGAGACGGTGGTAGTGAATGGCGCATTGTGCACCAGGAGGGGCATGAGCGCCCCCCGGTCGAGGCTCACGATCCGTTGGGCGTAGAGGTCGGGGTCGCTGGTGCGGGAGTCGCGCCAGGCGACGATAGCCGCCGACTGGCCCTGGAAGCTGGTCACCAGTTGGGGGTTGTCCTGATCTCCTGTGGCGGCGCAGATGGTGATCCCATGAGTGTTGGTGGGGGACAGGGCAGGACGCATCCAGGCCAGGGTGCCATCGGTCAGCACCCGCTGGGCCAGGATGTCATAATTGCCGCGGCGGGCGTCTTTCCAGGCGATGATGGCCCCGCCGGCCCCATCCTCGACTAATTGGGGGGTGTATTGACCGCCCGGCGCGGGACAGACGGGCAGGCCATCGGTGGGCCAGCCCGGAGCGAGGCTGCTATCCGAGAGCACCCGCTGGGCATAAATACGGGTGTCGGGGAGGGGGCTACGGTAATCCTCCCAGGCGACGATGGCCCCGCCCCGCCCGTCGCTTATCAGTTGGGGGGCCCACTGGGCATGTAGCGCAGAGCAGACGGCCAGCCCATTGGGCGGCCAGCCCGGCGCGGGGGTGCCGTCGGAAAGCACTCGCTGGGCGTAGATGTCCGCCGCGCCGCCGCCGAGATGCTCCTCCCAGGCGACGATGGCTCCCCCTGTCCCATCGCTTACCAACCGGGGAGCGTACTGGATGCTGGTCGTAAGGCTGATGGGAATGCCATCCGTGAGCCAGGCGGTGCGGCCATCGGCAAGCACCCGCTGGGCGTAGATATTGTAAGCGGTGCTGCGGACATCCTCCCAGATAACAATGGCGCCGCCCGCCCCATCGCCAACGATCTGGGGGTCGTATTGTCCACCCAGTGCGGCGCAGACGGTGATGCCATTCGTGCTCCAGGCCGGGGCGCCACCGCCGGTTATCCGTTGGGCGTAGATGTCGGGCGCACCACCGCGGCGGTAGTCGTACCAGGCGACAATAGCTCCCCCTGCTCCGTCGTCCGTCAGTTGGGGTTTGAATTGATGTCCTGGCGCGGTGCAGAGGGCCGCGCCGGTGGCCGGCCAGCCTGGGGCGATACTCCCGTTGGAGAGCAGGCGTTGAGCATAGATGTCGTAGCTGAGGCCCCGGGTGTCCCACCAGGCGATGAACGCCCCGCCTGCTCCGTCGGGCGCCACCTGGGGCATATGTTGGTGTCCGGCGGCGGTGCAAATGGGCACGCCCCCCGCCGTCCAGCCCGAGGCGGTGTGCCCATCTGCCAGCAGCCATTGGGCATAGATGTCGTAGCTGACCCCCCGATAATCCTGCCAGACGAAGATCGCTCCGCTCACCCCGTCGCTCATCAACCGGGCCGCCTTTTGAGTGCCCTGCTCGTCGCAGACGGCCAGGCCGTTCTCCGTCCATGCCGCCCAACCCACCGCCCCAAAAACTGTTACGCCCATCACGAAAAGGGCTGCCAGAGCAACGAGCCAGACGGCCGGTAGACGCTTTAGGGTGCTTCCTCCGATGTTGCGCACGGTCCCTGTCCTTTGCCGAAGTTGGTCTTATAATATCACAACTCCAGGCTGGCTGTCAACGTTGACAGGCAGCCGAAAGCGGTATATAATAAAAATGTGGATATTCGCCTGTATGCGGATGAAGAAGGGTAAAAAGTATTGTGAGCGCTGGGGACGCCAGGGGAAATTCTTTGTTGGAGTGAGGTGGTAACCATGTCTGAATTCCATGAAGAACACGAGAAGGATCCTCTTCACGAGCTACAAGTTGATTTAAATTTCTATCGTCGCTTTATCAATCGTATGGAGATATGGGATGCTTTCGAGGCCGGGGCTTATATATCTTGCCGCGATGACATCCAATGGGCGCTGGAACAGCTTGACGGAAACGTGGACGAGGCTATCTTGAAGGAAATAGAAGACCTGGACGAAAAGCTGAAGGATTACGCCGACTACCTCACCAATGAGTTGCAACTTTTTAAGCACATTTACCGCGACGATCCGAAAGAGCATTGGTGGTGGTATCTGGACCAGTTGGTGGAGGAAAAAGGTAAGACAGACTGAACCCTTCTCTTAAAAATGCGAAAGCCCCCTGCCCCAGAAAGAGACAGGGGGCTTTTTGTGCCTCGAAATCCCTACTCCCCAGTCCCTATTCCCTGCTCCCCTCCTTTAACCTGGCCTTTTTCATGAAGGCCAGCGTTTCTTCCAGGGACTTCACGCCCGTAGTGGCGCCCACCGCGGTCACGCACAACGCACCTGCGGCATTAGCCAGGCGTCCTATCCGTTCCAGGTCCCAGCCCTGGATCACTCCGGCGAAGAAACCGGCCACAAAGGCATCGCCGGCGCCGGTGGCATCCACGGCCTCCACCTGGTAGGCAGGCAGGTATAGTTCCTGGTCGGCGGTCTTGAGGTAACAACCGGCCTCGCCCATCTTCAGGCCCACCACTTTGACGCCCCGCTCCAGGAATTCATCGGCGATGGCGGATGGTTCTTGCTGCCCGGTCAGTTGGCGGGCCTCTTCCAGGCTGGGCAGGAAATAATCGGTGTAGGGCAAGCAGGGGCCGATGAGTTCCATCCAGCGTCCCCTGGCGTCCCAGACGGTATCCAGGCCGGTGGTGACCCCCATCTCCTGGGCCTGGCGCAGGACGTTGGCGGTAGGCTGGCCGTCGATCCTGGGCATCACCAGGGACCCGGCCACGTGTAAGATTTTAGCCTGGCCTATCAGTGCCAGGTCGATGTCCTCTTCCACCAGTTCGGCGTTGGCCCCCAGGTAGTGGACAAAACGCCGTTCGCCATCGGGATCGACCATAACCATCGTGGCCGAGGTGTTGGTCACCGGGTCGCGCCGCACGCCGGCCGTTTCCAGACCGTACTTCTTCAGCTCGCTGATGACGAAGTCGCCAAAGCCATCCTGGCCGACCTTGCCCATCACCCCCGTTTTGATCCCCATCTTGGCCAGGGCGATGCCGGAGTTGACGGCGCACCCGCCGGTATGCAGTTCCATCTGATCGACCAGAATCAGCCGGCCTCTTGCGGGCAATTCTGTCAGCGGTCGGGCCACCACGTCGGCCACCATGATGCCCAGGCATAAAACGTCAACCATGTTCTCCTCTCCCTGTTCCCTTAATGTTTGGCCACGATCTCCGCCACCCGGTCGAAGTGGGGTTTCAGAGCCAGGTACAGAGCGCCATAAACGGGATAATACTGGCCGTATACAGTCACGTTCTGGGCCACAGGCTCGGTGCGTTCCACGACGCGGATGGTGCGGCTACAGGCTTCCTCCACGCTGGCGTAAAGGCCGGCTCCCACCCCGGCCAGGAGGGCCGCCCCATAAGCCGCGCCCTCGGTGACGTTGATGGTCACCATCTCCACCCCGAAGATGTCGGTTTGAATCTGCCGCCACAGTTCGCTGCGGGCCCCTCCCCCGGAGGCCCGCACCTGCCTGAGCTCCAGGCCCAGGTTTCTCATCAGTTCCAGGGAGTCGCGCAGGCCGTAGGCTACCCCTTCCAGCACGGCCCGCACCAGATGAGCCTTGCCATGACGCAGGGTCAGGCCCATGAACACCCCGCGGGCGTAAGGGTCGGGGTAGGGGGTGCGCTCGCCGGTCAGGTAGGGCAGGAAAAACAGTCCCTCGCTCCCCACCGGGGCCTGGGCCGCCTCGGCGGTCAGTAATTCGTAGGGGTCCCTGCCAATCAGGGCCGCCACGTCTTTTTCCGGTTGCCCGATGGTATCTCTTAGCCAGCGCAGCGACCCTCCGGCCGAGAGCATCACTCCCATCAGGTGCCACTTGCCCGGCACGGCGTGACAGAAAGCGTGCAATCGCCCCTCAGGCTCCACCAGGAGCTCGTCGGTGGAGGCAAACACCACTCCCGAAGTGCCGGAGGTGACAGACACCAGCCCCGCCTCGATAATGCCACTGCCCACGGCCTGGGCCGCCTGGTCGCCGCCCCCACCCACCACCGGCGTACCGGCCTTCAGCCCGGTGGCCTCCATGGCCGGGCTGCTGATCTGGCCGCTCACCAGCGGGGACTCGTAGCACTTCGGCAGCCACGCGGCCGGGATGTCCAGGGCGTTCAGCACTTCCTGGGACCAGTCGCGCTTCCGCACGTCCAGCAGGGAGGTGCCCGAGGCCCCGGATACTTCGGTGGCAAATTCGCCGGTCAGCCGGTAACGGATGTAATCTTTGGGCAAGAGCACCCTGGCCGCTTTGTGGTAGACCTGGGGTTCGTGTTCGCGCACCCAGACGATTTTGGGAGCAGTGAAGCCGGGCAGAACGGGGTTGCCCGTCAGCTCCAACAATCGTTTGGCCCCGATCCTGGCGGTGATGTCCGCGCACTGTTGGCCGGTGCGCTGGTCGTTCCACATGATGCAGGGGCGGAGCACCCGGCCCGCTTGGTCCAGGAGCACCAGGCCGTGCATCTGGCCGGTGAGGCCCAGGCCCTTGACCTCGGCCGCGTCACGTCCCTTCAACACCTGTTTGAGGCTGGTTATCGTGGCCTGCCACCAGTCCTCCGGGTTCTGCTCGGCCCAGAGAGGTTGGGGGGTGTACATGGGATATTCCGTGGTGGCGCTGGCCACCACTTTTCCATTTTCGTCGATGAGCAGCGCCTTGCTCCCTGTTGTCCCGATGTCAATACCCAGCAGATGTGCCATCTTGTAGCGCCTCCTTCGTGTTAGGTGCCTGGCACTTCTAAAGTGCCAGGCACCTGGTAACGTTATCAACGTTCAGCCTGGACGGGCAACTTTACCTGAAAAATACTGCCTTTGCCTACCTCGCTTTCCACCTCCATGCTCCCTTCATGTTCTTCCACGATCCTGTAGCTGATGGACAGCCCCAGACCGATTCCACTCTCCTTCTTGGTGGTGAAGAACGGCTCGAAAATCTTGCCCATGTTCTCCGGCGAAATGCCCGTCCCCGTGTCGGCAAACTCGATTATAACTTCTTCGTGCCTGTTTTGTTTGGTCGAAACTCGCAACTCGCCGCCCTCCGGCATAGATTCCGCGGCGTTGATAATCAGGTTCATAAAAACCTGTTCCAACTGGCTGGCCGAAGCCCTGATCGGCGGCAGGTGCGGGGTCAAGCTCCTGATGACTTCCACCCCGAGCCCTTCTAATTGCTTGTAGGTGAAGGTCAGCACTCTTTCCAGCACCTGGTTGATCTCTATGGAGGTTCTTTCGTCCTGGGGGGGGCTGGAGAAATCTTGCAGGTACCTCAGCAAGTTAGCCATCCGATCTACGTAGTCTGCCCCGACTTCCAGGTACTCCCGGTTGGGGTCGGTGGCAGACGATTGGGAGAGGGCATGTTGAAAATAGATTTTGAGGCCGGTGATGGGGTTGCTGAGTTCGTGGGCTATGGAGGCCGTCAAGCGGCCCAGGGAAGTCAGCTTTTCGGAGTGAATAAGCCTGTTCTGGGCCTGTCGCCGTTCTTCCAGGAGGGTCTGATACAAAGCCTGGCTGATGCCGGCCTGCTCCTTGCGGATGATATCCTCTATGGCAACGTGAAAGCCAATGGTCAGGGAGACCAGATGGATGCTTGCAGCTTTGAGGCCCACCTTGAGCGTCTCTCGGTCCTCGGCTTCTAAGAGGTCAAAACAACTCCGGTGCAGAGTTATAGCCAGGGCTATGAACGACTGTACTCCCAGCCCCTCGTCGGCCAGCTTCGCTCCCCAGGTTGCGCTCTCGGCTGCGTCCGTTGTTTTTAGAAAGCGCAGAAAAACTTCTATTTCGGCCTGGCCCATCCCGTCCAGATAGCGTGGAAGGAGGAAGCCCCGGTTGGAGAAAACAGTGGTTCGCAGTATCTCTTGTAAACGGGCTACCAGCACCTCACGGCCGGCCTCCAATTTCTCGCCAACTGTGACCAGAACGGTCTTTTCTTCGTTGGAAAGCTTCAGGCAGGGAAGAATCATGGGGGTTTTCTCCTCCCGCGTATCGGGGGCCTGACACTTTGGAAGTGCCGGGCCCCCGGGTTAACTACTTGAACAAAAAAGCACCGTGACGGGCGGCGCCCATTGATTCCTCTTCGCTCATGGCCTTCTCGATCCCTAACCAGTCTTCAGCGAGCCGAAAGCCGTGCTCGTCTGGTTGCCAGGGCTGCAATAGCTCCTGGTATGCCTCCAGTGGCCGGGCGTAAAGGTCCTCTCCCATCTGTTGATAAATATCCAATATTTTCTGGAACTTAGGCAGCTTCTCAGTCGGTATCGTCTCAGTGGACGTAGCCAGACAACTGCCCTCGGCGGCCCAGTCGTAAAGAACACGCGCCGCGTGCGTTATTTCGTCCTCGGCGAGGAACATAAGGATGCCGTTCAGGATGATCGCCACCCGCCGGTCTTCCCCGAACATTTCTGACACCACAGGCGACCTGAGAAGCCGTTCCGGTGTGCCTGCATCGCAATGCTCGTAGCGCACGTTGGGGTTGTCGCCGATAATCTCCCGCCCGTAGGTCACCACCACCGGATCGATGTCCGAGTAGATGACCTTAGCCTGGGGCGCAAGCTCGTGGACGTATTTGACGGTGGGCAGACCGGAGGCGAAGTCCAGGAACTTATCGTAGCCCATGTCCAGCAGCCTTCTGGTGGCCTCTTGCAGAAACCAGCGCCCCAGTTGCAGGAACTTGGGCATAGAGGGCAAAATTTTCAAGAGGTGTTTCGCCGCCTGACGGTCCACCTCGAAGTTGTGGTGCCCCCCTATAAAATAATCGTAAATACGACCAGCATTGGGTTGGGTGAGGTCTATGATGCTTTTCTCCTCGTTGTGTATCATTATCCTTATCCTTCACTCCATTATTTTTTTATCTCGCCGTCGCCGAAAAAAGACGGGGATCAATTTTCGGCGAAATCGTCGCGCGCCCCGATCATGTAGGCCACCAGGTCCTCTATCTCCAGGTTCTCGTTCTTCATATCACCGACCTGCCGTCCCTGTCTCAAAACCATGATCCGGTCGCTGACCTCCAGGATGTCCTCCAGCCTGTGGCTGATGATGATGACCGAAACGCCGTGTTCTTTCAGGCCCTTGATCAGTTCCAGCACCTCATCGACGACGGCCACCGACAGGCTGGCTGTAGGCTCGTCCATGATGACCACCCTGGCGTTGAAAGCTATGGACCGCCCAATGGCTACCGACTGCCGCTGTCCACCGGACAATCTCTCGACTTTAAGCCGCGGGGATTTGACCTCGATTTTCAGGTTGTCCAGCAGTTGGCGGGCTTCTTGGTCCATCTTTTTCCGGTCGTACATGTTCAGCCAGCGTCCCAGGAAGCCACTCATAGGAACCTCTCGGCCCAGGAAAATGTTGCCGGCCACGTCGATGTTGCCCGCCAGGGCGAAATCCTGGTAGACCATCTCGATGCCCAGATTCCTGGCATCCTCCGGCTTGGTGATGTGCACCTTTTGGCCTTCGAGAAAAATATTCCCTGCATCGGGGATGTAGGCCCCACTTAACACCTTCATCAAGGTGGACTTGCCTGCGGCGTTGTCCCCGATAAGGCCCAGCACCTCGTCGTGGTCCAGCACCAGGTCCACGTGTCGGAGAGCCTGGACTGCTCCAAAGCTCTTGGCTATACTTCTCATCTCCACTAAGGGTTTCTCTTCCATATCAAGTTTTACGCTCCTCTGTTGATCCGTGAATTGCCCGCTCGACCAGGACAGCCGCCCGCAGGTGCGCGGCACTTCCAAAGTGCCGTGCACCTTATTCTTCCCGACGGCCTTTCGTGATCTGATCTATCCAGGCGCCCAGGATGATCACACAGCCAATGGCTAACGGTTGCCAATAGGGATCGACGCGTATCAGGGTAAGGCCGTTTCTGATCAGGCCCATAAACGCGGCGGCCAGGATCAGCCCCGGGATAGAGCCTTCGCCCCCCATCAGGCTGGTGCCGCCCAGCACCACGGCGGCGATGACGTCCAGCTCGTAAGTTTCGCCCCCCCTGGGATCGGCCGTGCCCAGCCGGGCCGCCATCAGTATGCCAGCCACTCCCGCCAACAAGCCACAAAGGACGTAGACCAGCAGCTTTATGTTATCCGTGCTGATACCAGCCAGCCGGGCGGCTTCGATGTTACCGCCGGTGGCGTAAATGTGTCGGCCGCGGATGGTGCGGGTCAGGAAAAAGGTAGCGATAAGGCCCAATATGAGCATAAAGATCACCGGATAGGGGACCGTATCCAGCGCCATGCCCTGGCCCAGGGTCACGAAGCTATCGGGCAAGTCCTGCACCCCTGCAAAGCCTCTGCTGGGTATCGGCCATCCCCCGGTTATCCCGTAGCACAAACCGCGCACGATGCTCATCGTGCCCAGGGTGACGATGAAAGGCTGCATCTTGACCTTGCTGATCAGGAAGCCGTTGACCAATCCACAGAAGGCTCCCGTAGCCAGACCGACCAGGACGCCTATCGAGGTTGGCGCTCCGAGGACCATGGCCTTAGCACCGGTTATGCCCGAAAGGCCCATCACCGAACCGACCGACAGATCGATGCCTGCGGTGATGATGACCATGCACTCCCCGAAGGCGCTGATGGTAATGTAGGATACAAACCTTAGCACGTTGAAGATGTTGTAGGCGGTGGGGAAACTTTTGGGGGCCAGGAAAGTCAGGACCGTGGACATGAGTATCAGAATAACGATCAGCCCCACCTCCCGGATTTGGATCACGCTTAGCAGTGCCGTACCGAGAGAGTGGGGCCGCTCGGCTACAGTTCGGTCTGTAGTCTCAAAGGAGTCAGCAACTTTGTTGCTCATATTTCGCTCCATTCCCTTAGCAAGATATATTGTAGTAAGATAGCCCTCTTGGGGCCGGAAGCCAGCCCCAAGAGGGTTTATTCTTATACCTCCACCCTTCTCAGGTGCCTGGCACTTCCGAAGTGCCAGGCACCTGGGCAGCTAAGGGGCGTCGGTATCATTACTACGTCTACTACAGCAGATCGCACGGAGTCAGGGCCTTGGTGAAATCGCTGGTGTCCCACATCTCCCACATTTCGTCCACGTTGTTGGGGCACACGATGTCCATGCCGGAGTCGGTCCAGTCCTCGTACTCCTTGCCCTCCATGATGTAGTCGTAGATCATCTGGATGGTGTCGTAGCCCCAACCCCAGTACTTCTGGCCCACCAGACCGCTGAGCATACCCTTCTTCATGTAATCCAGCTCCACCGGCAGGGTGTCGAAGGCTACGGTCTTGACCGTGCCTGCCTTGGCGGCCTCCTCCCAGAGAGGCATCGAGCCTTCCTCGGCGAACAGCGGCCACAGCCCCACGAAGAACCAGCCATTCAGGTCAGGGTTGGCGGCCATGGTCTCCTCCACCACCTGCACGCCCTTCAGAATCTCGTCGTCGCAGGCTACTGTGGACACGATCTCGATGTCGGGGTAGTTCGCGGCCACTTCATCGCGGAAGCCTTCCATGCGGGCCTCCAGGTTGGCCGCGCCCGGCACGCCGGTCAGCATGGCTACCTTGCCCTTGCCGTCCAGGACTGTAGCCAGCAGTTGGGCCGCCACTACCCCACCGTCGTAGTTGCTCACCCCCAGGTAGGTGAAGCGCTTGCTCTCCGGGGCGTCGGAGTCCCAGGTCATGACCGGGATACCGGCATCCACCGCCTTGTCGATGACGTCTATCAAGGCCGTGGGGTCGTTGCAGGAGATGCCAATGGCGTCCACCCCCATGGCGATGACGTCCTCCATGACCCGCACCTGGTCCGCGGCCACGGAGGCCAGCGAGGCGGTGTAGACCACGTCTACGTTAACAGGACCCGCTTTGGTCAATTCCCTGGCCTTGGTGAAAGCGCCGTCACGACCCAGGGCAAAAACGGGGTTGTTCAAGGCTTTGGGGATCCAGGCGACGGTCAGCGTATCCTGACGCAGCGGCATCGCCCCTGCCATGGGCACGAGCAGCACCACCACCGAAAGCACCACCAATAGACTCAGAAGCATTCGCTTATTCATCGTTCTTTCCTCCTTTGGAAAATTGTTTTTTCAGACACACAAAGTCTCTACGCCCTCTGGAAAATCTCTTCGCCGAGGGCCTCAGGTCGAATACCGCTCAAAAGCTGTAGTACACACCACCTCCTTTCTTTCTTTATCCACGTTTGACGACATGGCCTCATCCCCCCTTACCAGTCTGGTATGTCTCAACGTGGAGGCCGCGATAAGCGCAAGGGGCAAGGTGACGGATCGGGAAAGCTAACTCTTCCTATACCAAACGGTGATTGAGAAAAGGCCACCGGCCGTTATAGCAGTCTCAGTGATGTTAACGACGTCTTCATCATTGATCCCATTTCTTCTGATGAACTCTTCGACCTTTTCTCTGAGCTTTTCCCGATTGCCTAATGTGGCTCTCCCTGTCAAACTGGTTGTCGATTCGGTAAACGTTTTATGAACTATCATCGTCTTTGCCCCCTTTATAATTATTCAGGGAGGGGGGTACCACTGACACGGATTACAGACCAGGATTTGACGGGGAACGGCATGATTCGAAATCAGTGAAATCCGTGACCAAAGTCCGTGTCGGCAAACTGCCTGCCAAAATGCGGTTAAAGTCAAACCTCACTCGCAGGCCCTACATTAAGGCGACTGTCCCAACCGACTCAATTATACTAGAATAGTGAGGCAAAGTCAATACCTTTTCGGCACTGTTCCTCAAAGTCGGGTATCGGCCACTTTGGGGCTAAGCCGGCCCTCGATAAAGGTCTATCAATCTCTCTACTTCCCGCCTCACCCGCTCTTTACCCTGGAGCAGGACGTCCTCTTGCGTGCGCGAGCCTACCACCAGTTGAGGATTGGCCTGGGGCGAGGTACGGTTTATAGCCTCGGTCACCCCTTCCAGGAAAGCCACCTTGAACACCGTGCCCACGTTGAACTTGGCTACCCCCAACTGGATGGCGCGCTGAACGGCCTCGTCGGGGAAGCCGGTGCCGCCGTGGATCACCAGCGGGACGTTAACCGCCTGGTGAATGCGGGCCAGAAGATCGAGGTCGATGTCTGCTTTGCCCTCCACCAGAATGTGAACGTTGCCCACCGAGACGGCCAACGCGTCCACCCCTGTTCTTTCCACGAACTCGGCGGCCTTTTGCGGATCGGTTAGAGATGAAGCCCCCTCTTCACGTCTCTCGCCCTCCGGCAACATCCCCAGTTCTCCTTCGGCTTCGGCTCCGACGGCGTGGGCCACCTCCACCACCTGACGGGTGAGCCGCACGTTTTCCTCAAAGGGCAGGTGAGGAAAGCCCATCATCACCACGTTGAAGCCGCATTGAAGCCCTCTCTGCACCTGGTCAAAAGTTTGCACCTCGTTCAGGATGAAGGCGGTCGGCACTTTAGACTGCTCAACCGCCACCCGGCCTAAAGCGCCCAGACGCTCCAACCCGCCGCCGTCGAACCAGGGCTGATCCATCATCATCCCCCCAAAGCCGACGATGACCGGCGAGTTACGATTTTCGGCGGCCTCGATGACCGCTTCCAAAGAGTACTGATCCCAGGACTCAAAATAGCCCACGGCGTATCCCCCGCGCAAGGCGTCCTGAAGGATCTCTTTCATCGGAACTAAAGGCATATTGCATCCTCCAACTGGTCGTTTTATAGCCAGAATATGGCCTGGAAATCAAATTTCCAGGCTGATAGCTTAAATGCGCTTATGGTCTTTGACAAATTATTTGGGTAATCCGGGGTATGAACGCTCTTGGTTCGTGATATCTTGGTGTCTTGGTGTCTTCGTGGTAGTAAACTTAACACCAAGCCACCAGGACACGAAGACGCTAAGATTGTATCAGCAAAGCCTGCGGTCGTTCGATAATCTCTTTCAGCCGATGCAGGAAGGTGGCCGCCAACGCTCCGTCCAGCAGACGGTGATCGACGGAGAGGGTCATGGTCATCGTGGGCCGGACGGCGACCTGTCCTTCCACCACCACCGGCCTGTCGGCGATGCGCCCCACAGCCAGGATGGCGCTCTGCGGCGGGTTGATGATGGCCGCAAAGCTATCCACGCCGTAGCTGCCCATGTTGGAAATGGTGAAACTGCCTTCCGCCAGTTCGTCGGCCCGCAGCCGGCCAGCCCTGGCCCTGGCCGTCACCTCCTGCCGCTCACGGGCGATCTGGAGCAGAGATTTGGTGTGGGCCGCCTTGATGACGGGCGCGATCAGGCCCGCTTCCATTCCTTGCCCAATGGAAACGGCCAGGCCGACGTTGACCTCTTCCAGCAGCCTGAGACCCTCCTCTTCCAGCCTGGCGTTGACCTGCGGAAACTCGACCAGCGCGGCGGCCACGGCGGCGATCAGGATATCGGTGGGCGAGATGCTGACACAGATTTTGGTCTCGGATTTCACGGATGTTCCCATTCCGGTGAGCGGTGAATCCGTGTCATCCGTGACCCGAATCCGTGTGTGCTGGCCTCTTTTCTCCAGGGCCTCGTTGAGGGCCTGGCGCAGTTTAACCGCTTCGGACATGTCCACTTCCAGGCTGAGGTAGAAGTGGGGGATGGTCGTTTTGCTCTCCACCATGCGGTGCCCGATGGCCCGTCTCATAGAGGTGAGGGGCAGCAGGCGGCCGGGCGGGACTTCTGCGGAGACTTCTGCGGCCACAACCGCGGCTTTCAGCACGTCCTCTTTGGTGATCGCTCCGCCGGGGCCGCTGCCCGTCAGGGTGGTCAGATCGACCCCTTTCTCGGCGGCCAGCTTTTTGGCCAGGGGCGAGGCTTTAACCCGTTTCCCGGTGGGCGGCTTTTTGGCTGGTGGGGAGGCCGGTACTGGCTTCCTCTCCACCTTCTCCTCCATCTCCAGCGGGGTCCATTCTTCGTCCGGCGCGGTGATGATGGCGATCATCGTGCCGGAGGCCACTTTCTCTCCCGCCTCGAATAAGATGCGGCGCAGCACTCCACTGGCCCACGCTTCCACCTCCACGGTGGCTTTGTCGGTCAACACTTCCAACAGGGGTTCGCCCCGCTGGATCGGCTCTCCCTCCGCTTTCAGCCAGCGGATGATCTCCATCTCGTCAGTGATCTGGCCCAGCCTGGGCATGACAATCTCAAAAGGCATAAACCAATCTGTGCCTCCCTGCTTAATCCAAAGTTGTAAGCCTGTAGTAACGACTTATGGTCTTTGACAAATCATTTGGGTAATGAATCTTGGTGTCTTGGTGTCTTGGTGGTAGCAAAATAACCACCAGGACACGAAGGAAATAAATCAGGCCACGATATCTCGAATGGCCTGGGCGATGCGTGCCTGACCAGGCACCACGAAATCTTCCATCACGGGCGCGAAGGGGATGGGCACGTC